>NZ_CAXAUC010000001.1:0-1025838 GCF_963972205.1 uncultured Gilvimarinus sp.
AAAAACACATTAGCCTATGAAGCTAGTTGGCTGACACAGAGTTTTGAACACCCTCAACGGTCGAAGCAAATTCTCTGCAAGCTCGATGGTTATACTGAAGAATAGTCTGCGCTTCTCATTCTTCCTGCAGGCTCTCCAAGACGATGAATCTAGAATTCCTAATTTTCTAATAATGGATAACATTGAGGATAAAGGAATGGTTGCTAAGCGTAGCCAAAACTTCCAGCATCTAATAATCGATGCATGCAAAGGTGTGGCGGCCGATTATCAGTTAATCTTCACAACATCTATGATTGCAGAAGACCTCAATGATACTCCTTACTGTGTTGGCCCCTACTACCCAGAAGGTTCTTACACATTGAATCTAACCAGTTAGTAGATTAGTCAAGGTGCAGTAATTTACCACTAATGTCCGCTTTTGGCCGGATTTGGATATAAAGAAGTTGATGCAGGTAACGTATAACAAGCGCAAGCAGTCGGAAAATTTACTCGATACGCTCCTAATTTTCCGCTATTGCGAGCTTTAGGATGCCAGATCAAAACCCTGATCTGGCCCTTTCGTTACCCGTTAACCATTCTCCGTCTCCCGTTAATCAATCTTCTCCAGCTCCACTTTCAGCTCTTCCAAATACGCCTTAACTCGTTTGCGATTCTCGGGCCCAATACGCAGCATAAGTTTTTGCGGGTCGGGTAGGGCTTCGAGCTTGGGGTCGGCGAAGGTGTACATGACCGCGGGGCGCTGCAGCGTTAGCGGTTTGTTTACCTCTGGGGTGGCGAGCATGTTATTGATCGCATTCAGGGCAACTTCTTTAAAGTCGCCTTCAAGGCCTTGCTCAGCGTAGGCTTCGTTAAAAATCGGCGCCATTTCTTGGTACATGCCGGCGAGTGTTGCGGGCTCGATAGACTCCATTAGCTTTAGGTGGCGCTCATAGCGTTTAAAGTTATCGTCGGTTAAGCGGTACTCGGCGTCGGGGCCACTGGTGGTTTCTACGACTTTCATGGTGGGCAGTGGCGACATGACAGGGCGGTATTGATTAACCAGGCGGTTGTCGGATACACCAATAACGGCGCGTACCGTTTTGCGCACGACTTCTTCGGGCACAATTAAGCCCAATAGTGGGGCGTCGATTTCGGGTTTTAGTTGCTCGCCGACAAACGCATCGCTGCTGTCCAGTGGTGGCAGCTCAACCTTGGGCTCTGGCGGCTCTACCTCGGCCGCAGGCGGTGCGGGTTCTGGTTCTACTTCGGGCTCGGGCTCGGGTTCTGGCTCTGGGGCAGGCTTGGGCTGCGGCATAGGTGCTACGGGTGCCGGAGTAGCGACTGGCGGTGGCGGCGCCAGCTCGGGCTCTGGAGCGGATGTTTTATACCAGTATATAAAGCCTCCCAGCAGCACGATAACGATAACCGCAATCACTAAAACTACTGTGTTATTGGACGCTTTGCTCTCACTCATATTTTCCACCTAATGTTGCACCATGGTTGTAAAGTCTTCGTTACGGTTACGATTTGCGCGGTTGTGACGAAAACTAAGAGGCTTGGTTAACTTTGCGTTACGCGAGCCACTATTACAAGCATTAGAAGGTGAATTAATGTGATGGTTCGATTTTTTGGCGCATTTTATTTCCGGGCCGCTTGCGGCCCGGGGCAAGGTAGGAGTCGCGTTTAGAACAGCGGCTGAATCTCGGGCAGTAGCTCTCGGGCCATGGCACGGTGCTGCTGACCGGTAGGATGGGCGTCGCATTGATCGCCGGGGTGGTATTGCGACAAAATCTGGCGTAAACGGGGGTTGTTGACCTGCGCGACTGTGGCGGCAATGTAGTCGCGCAGCACGGTCTTTTGGGGGCGACTGGGGTCGGCGTTATCGTTGACGATGGCGCCCTCTGTTACAGCAATCTCGGTGCTGGGATAGAGCGTGAGCAGGCGCTGGGTAAAGTCTACGTAGGTGGACACAAAGTGCTCGCGCTCGGGCAGTTGGCCGATCCCCAGGCTGAAATCGTTGGTGCCGAGTGAGATTAAGATCACATCGGGCACAAACGCGGTTAAGTCGGCCGGTGGCGCCTCGTTGTTGGCCACGGCTTGGTTAAAAAATTGCGGCGCTTGGGGGTCGCGGGTGTTGCCGTCCCAGCTGCGGGTTAAGCCCCGGCCGCCGTAGCACACAAGCTGAGTCTCGGCGTTGAGCTTTTGCCCGAGTAGCATGCCGTAAGAATGATCGGGATCGGGCCAGCTCGCGTTCTCGGCGCAGCTGTGGTCTGCCGGCCGGTGTACGCCCTCACCGCAGGTAACCGAGTCGCCAATCACCAGAAGTTTGCGTTTAGGTGCCGGTGGTGGTGCGAGCAGCTTACCGCCGGTAAGTTCAAAGTGCTCCAGCGTAATCACGCCGCGCCAAGTCTCGGATAAGTGGCTCAATCTGATGCGGTGAGCCTCGCCGTCGTTTTTGACCAGCGTGTACAGTTGGGGCTGGGTCGATAACTCAAACCGGCGGGGTGGCTGATCGTCCACCGTTACCGCTAGGTAGCTTTGCGCTTTGCTGCTGGAGGCGAGCACTGAGAGCTCGCCACCGCTAATGTTAAGGTTGGCGCTTACGCTTGGGTAGCCAAAACGCATCGCGCCGTCCGGGAGCGCTTGGGTGCGACCACTCCAGCGGATCTGGTGATCCTGTGCCGCTATGGTCTGGAGTTGGGCTTTGGTTTGTTGCTCGGCGCAGCCCCCTAGAGCGATGAGGCCAAGGCTTATAAGTAAAGCGATTCGCATGGTTTACGACCCCTTGGCATCCAGTAGCGCTGACAAAATCGGTTGCAACGCTTCGGCCCATATTTGGTAGCCGCGCACGGAGGGGTGTAGGCGGTCTTCCATAATCTCGGCGCTAATGCGGCCATCGGCCTCTAAAAACAGTGGGCCAAAGTCGTAATAGTCGATGCGGTCGTTGTCGGCTAAGCGTTTGATTAGCTGGTTTGTCGCACTTACTCGCTGGCGCTCCGGGGTGCCCGGCATTTCGCCGTAGGGGAAGATACCTTGCAGCACGATATGGGCGTTGGGGTAGCCGTTTAATGCGCGTTTAACCACTTCGCTCACACCGGTGAAAGTGTCTTGGGCGTTGGTGTCGTTGTGCAAAAAGTTGTTAACGCCGATTAAAATCACCACAACTTCCGGGTCAAGCTTTTCAATGGCGCCGTGATCCAGGCGCCACAGCAGATTTTGCGTTAAGTCGCCGCCAATACCAAAGTTGGCCGGATGATAGGGACCAAAGGTGGCGTCCCAGGTGGCTTGGGCTTTGTTCCAGTTGTCGGTGATGGAGTCGCCTAAAAATACCACGCGCGCTTTACCCGCTTCGGCGATTTTTACGTCGTCGGCGTGTTTTTGATACCAAGTTGAGAGGCTCATCCACTCAAACTGCTTGGTGCGTGGTACTGGGTCGGTGGAGGGTAGGCCGCTAGCAAATACTGGGTAACCGGTTACAAAGGCGAGCAGAAAGCTGATGAGTAGGGCGTTTATACGTGTCTTCATGGCGGAGAGGTCTTGTTGAGGGTTAGAGTTTTAAGCCAAGCCGTACGTTGGCGGGTTTTAAGCTTACCACACCGGAAAAGCTGAGCACTAGATCGAGCAGCTCATCCCACGGGCTGGCGTTGCGCATACCTTTGATGGCGCGATCGACACCGTTGGCTTGGCGCAACAGCAGTTGCAGTTGGCCTCCGCTTAGGCGATTTAACGCGGTGCCCATAATGGCCTGGCGCTTGGCCCAGACGCCAGCCTGTTTCATCGCCCAATCTTTATGGCGCCCTTGCTGAATCAATTGCGCGCACTGCAACAGTTGGCGGATGTCGCGAGTTAGTGCCCACAGCACGGCGGGTGCCTCGGTGCCCTCGGAGCGCAGTCCGTGCAGACTTTTAACGGCGCCGCGAGCGTCTCCGGCAAGTGCTTTATCGGCCAAGGTAAAAATATCGTAGCGGGCGCTGTCGGCCACCACCGAGGCCATAAGCTGGCTGGTGATAACGCCGTCGTCAGTGAGTAGTTTTAATTTTTCGATTTCTTGTACGGCAGCCAGTAAGTTGCCCTCGACCCGCGAGACTAATAAGTCGATAGCGCTACTGTCAGCGGTTAACCCCGCGCTTTGCAGGCGCGCGCCAATCCAGCGCGGCAGTTGCGCTGCGTCTACCGGCCAAATGGTTACGTGCGCGCCGGCGCCCTCAAGTGCTTTGTACCACTTACTGCGCTGCGCGGTGCCGTCGAGCTTGCCGGTGACGATCAGTAAAATCGTGTCCTCCGGCGGGGCGCTGGCGTACTCGGTAAGTGCGCGCGAACCTTTGTCGCCGGGTTTGCCGTTGGGGATGCGCAGCTCAATGATTTTTTTGCTGGCAAACAATGACAAGCTGTTGGCGCTGGCGTGCAGTACGCCCCAGTCAAATCCGGGGTCGATATGATGCAGCTCGCGTTCGCTGTACTCTTGCTCGCGGGCAGCGTTGCGAATGGCATCGCTGGCCTCTTGCACCAATAAGGGCTCGTCGCCACTGACAAGGTAGATCGGTGCCAGCGCGCCACTCAGCGCGCGGCTGAGTTGATCACTGCGCAGTTTTGCCATCGGCGCCGTTGTCGTCCTGAAGTAAAATGTAAGCGCGGCGCATCATTTGTTGCACAAGGTCAACGCGCATTTCGCTCATTAGGATTTCTTCTTCACGCTCAATGCCAGTGGAGTCGGACGCGTCGTAACTGCGGGTAACGCGCGCCTGCTCTTGCGCGCCCACGGGAACATTGTCGGGGGTTAAAATTTGGTAGCGCACCATTAAGGTAATCGAGTAAGCGCTCGCCAAAGTGTCGGCGCCGATGCCCACGGTACGGCGGCGGGTGGTTTCGTCACCCAGTGCTAAAATGTACTCGGGGTTTTCGTCGGCGGCGACAATCTCAATATCTTGGCTTGCCAGCGAGCGGGTGAGCTCGCGCAGCAGTTCGGTATGCTCTTCAGAGCTGACCACCCGGATACGCTCAAACTCCAGCGGCGGGTTTAGGCTGCCGCGCAGGT
The DNA here is from genome assembly GCF_963972205.1 of uncultured Gilvimarinus sp. Lineage (NCBI taxonomy): Bacteria > Pseudomonadati > Pseudomonadota > Gammaproteobacteria > Cellvibrionales > Cellvibrionaceae > Gilvimarinus > uncultured Gilvimarinus sp. The sequence goes on from NZ_CAXAUC010000001.1 coordinate 5,015, forward strand.
GCCAACCGCAGGCACTGGTCAGTAGTAGCAGCGACAGGCTAAGAATCAGCGCCTTCATGAGCGGTTCCTTTTAATTGGCAACGATGTTGACGAGTTTGTTGGGAACGACGATGACTTTACGCACAGTGGCGCCGTCGATAAAGCGTTGCACGTTCTCTTGCGCCAGCGCTAACGCCTCGACATCATCGCGCTCGGCATCCACCGGGGCTTGCACTTTATCGCGCACTTTGCCGTTGACCTGAACCACAATTTCGATGCTGCTGCGCTTTAGGGCTGACTCATCCACGCTGGGCCACGGAGCATCCAAGGGGATGTCATTGTGTCCCAGTGCCTGCCATAGCGACTGGCTAATATGCGGCACGATCGGGGCCAGCAACAATGTGGCCGCGTTTAAGGCTTCACGCTCAACCGCAAGGCCCTGGCCGGTGGCGCGGTCGGCCAGCTTGGCCACCTCGTTCATAAGCTCCATAACCGCAGCGATAGCGGTGTTAAAGGTCTGGCGGCGGCCGTAATCGTCACTGACCTTATGAATGGTCTCGTGGGTTTTGCGGCGCAAGTCGCGCTGAGCATCGTTGAGGCTTTCGGTGTCGAGCTTGTCCGGTGTGCCAGCCGCCAAATGGGCGTGGACGTTTTTCCATAGGCGGCGCAAAAAGCGGTGCGCGCCCTCAACGCCTGAGTCGCTCCACTCCATGCTCTGTTCGGGCGGTGCGGCAAACATTGAGAATAACCGCACGGTGTCGGCGCCGTATTGCTCGATCAGCTCGGCCGGGTCGACAGTGTTGCCCTTGGATTTGCTCATTTTGGTGCCGTCTTTCAGCACCATGCCCTGGCACAGTAAGCGCTCGAAGGGTTCGTCGCATTCAACTAGGCCTTCGTCGCGCATTAGCTTGTGAAAAAAGCGCGCGTATAAAAGATGCAAGATGGCGTGCTCAATACCGCCCACGTATTGGTCCACTGGCAGCCAGTAATTGGCGGCATCAGAGTCGAGCATGCCGTCGGCGTAGTTGGGGCAGGTGTAGCGCGCGTAGTACCAAGACGACTCCATAAAAGTGTCGAAGGTATCGGTTTCGCGCTCGGCGGCTTGGCCGTCGATCTCGGTTTTGCGCCACTCGGGGTCGGCTTTGATGGGCGATTGGACACCGTCCATAACCACATCTTCTGGCAATAGCACGGGCAACTTGCTGGCGGGGACGGCTATCTCACCGCCATTGGGCAAGTTTAGCATTGGGATGGGCGTGCCCCAGTAACGCTGGCGTGAAACGCCCCAATCGCGCAAGCGGTAGTTGGTTTGCACCTTGCCTTTTTGCGCGGTTTTAAGGGTTTGGGCAATGGCATCGAAGGCGGCTTTAAAATCGAGGCCGTCGTACTCGCCGGAGTTAACCAGCACGCCTTTATCGACAAAAGCCTCTTGGGTTAAATCGATCTCGGCGCCGTCTTTGGGGGCAATGACCTGATGAATCGGCAAGTCGTATTTCTTGGCAAATTCAAAGTCGCGCTGGTCGTGGGCGGGCACGGCCATCACCGCACCCGAGCCGTAATCCATCAGTACGTAATTGGCGACCCATACCGAGACTTCATCACCGGTTATAGGGTGCAGTGCTTTTAGGCCGGTATCCATGCCTTTTTTGTCCATGGCGGCCATGTCGGCCTCAGCGACCGATTGCTCTTTGCAGTCGGCTATAAAAGCAGCCAGATCCGGGTTGTTGCTGGCAAGCTCGGCGGCAATTGGGTGCTCGGCGGCGAGGCTGACGTAGGTTACCCCCATAATGGTGTCGGGGCGCGTCGTGTAAACGTCAAAGCCTGCGTGCTCACCCACGGGTTGGGCCAGATCAAAGCGCATATCAATACCGCGGCTTTTACCGATCCAGTTGCGCTGCATGGTTTTTACTTGCTCGGGCCAGTGGGGTAGCTTGTCGAGGTCTTTTAATAGCTCGTCGGCGTAGGCGGTGATTTTAATAAACCACTGGGCCAGCTCGCGGCGCTGTACGGTGGTGCCGCAGCGCCAGCAGCAGCCGTCTTCTACTTGCTCGTTGGCCAGCACGGTTTGGTCCGTGGGGCACCAGTTAACGGCAGAGTTCTTTTTATACACCAAGCCTTTCTCGTACAGGCGGGTAAAAAACCACTGCTCCCAGCGGTAATAATCGCTCTGGCAGGTGGCCAGCTCGCGGGACCAGTCAAAACCAAAGCCCAGCTGCTTGAGCTGACCTTTCATATAGTCGACGTTAGAGTAAGTCCACTTAGCCGGTGCGGTGTTGTTTTTGATAGCGGCGTTTTCGGCCGGCAGGCCAAAGGCATCCCAACCCATGGGGTGCAAAACGTTTTTGCCCTGCATACGCTGGAAGCGGGCGATCACGTCCGAGATGGTATAGTTGCGCACGTGCCCCATGTGCAGTTTGCCGCTGGGGTAGGGGAACATGGCCAGGCAGTAGAACTTCTCGCGGCTGGTGTCTTCGCGCACGGCAAAGCTTTGATGTTCTTCCCAGTGTTGCTGGGCGCTAGATTCTACCTCGGACGGATGATATTGCTCTTGCATTGGGGCCAAAATTCCCTGCGGTTATGAGTTGATGATAGTAATACGATTATAAAAGACCCGGCATTATAGGGCCTCACAGGCCATAACACCAAGGGGCGTGCGGTTGCCAGTGGCCTGTCAAATAATTTCTTTTGGGCCTTGCTATAGCCGGCGGTTTCGCCTAAAATCGCCGCCCCTAAAGCTGATGATACGGCGCAAGTCAGTTGAATACGCGGCAAAGCTGCGTAACTTCGTGCCGTCCAAGACGATTGGAGCATTTATGTACGCAATTTTTGAAAGCGGTGGTAAGCAACACCGTGTAGTGGAAGGTGAAACCCTGAAGCTCGAAAAAATCGAAGTCGCCACTGGCGAGAAAATCGAATTCGATAAAGTTTACCTGGTTGCCAACGGTGACGACGTCAAAATTGGCGGTCCGGTTGTCGCTGGTGCCAAAGTGACTGCCGAGGTAGTCAGCCACGGTCGTGCGGATAAGGTGAAAATCATCAAATTCCGTCGCCGTAAGCACTCTATGAAGCGTCAGGGCCACCGTCAGTGGTTTACTGAAGTAAAAATCACCGGTATCACAGGTTAATCTAGGAGTTGACTCATGGCTCATAAAAAAGCAGGCGGTAGTACTCGTAACGGTCGCGATTCGGAAAGTAAACGCCTTGGCGTTAAATGTTTCGGCGGCCAAACAGTTTCTGCAGGTAGCATCATTGTTCGTCAGCGCGGCACTAAGTTCCACGCTGGCGCCAACGTAGGTATCGGTAAAGATCACACTTTGTTTGCCAAGGCAGACGGTCAAATTAAATTTGACGTAAAAGGTGAGCACAACCGTCGTTTTGTTAGCGTTGTAAGCGCTTAAAACGTCTGCACCTGTTGCTCGGCTGAGGGGTTTTGCCCCTGCGCCGAACTGAAAAGAGCCCCGTCGTACGCGATGGGGCTCTTTTTGTTTGTTAGACCTCTTTATTTGTTAGAATAATGTTTTACGCCACGGGGCGTATAAGCCAATAGCGCGGGAGTTGCTGTGAAATTTGTCGATGAGGCACCCATTGTTGTCGAGGCGGGTAAGGGCGGTAATGGCTGCTTGAGTTTTCGCCGTGAAAAATACATCGCTAAAGGTGGCCCCGATGGTGGTGACGGCGGCGATGGCGGCAGTATCTTTTTAAAAGCTGACGAAAACCTAAATACGCTGATCGATTACCGTTACACGCGGCGTTTTCGCGCCCAGAGCGGCGAGGGCGGTCGCGGTAAAGATTGTCGTGGTAAGGGCGGCGAAGATTTAATCCTGCCGGTACCGGTCGGCACCACCGTGATTGACGTTGATACCGGCGAGACGCTGGGTGATTTAACGGAGATTGACCAGGTGCTTAAGGTCGCTCAGGGCGGCTTTCACGGGTTGGGTAATGCCCGCTTTAAATCCAGTACCAACCGTGCGCCACGCCAGACATCAAATGGCAGTGAAGGCGAAGTACGCGAAATTAAGCTTGAGATGAAAGTGCTGGCCGACGTTGGCCTGCTGGGCTTGCCTAATGCGGGTAAGAGTACCTTTATTCGCTCGGTTAGCTCGGCCAAGCCGAAGGTGGCTGACTACCCGTTTACCACATTAATACCCAACTTGGGCGTGGTAAAAGTGCAGGAACACCGCAGTTTTGTGGTGGCCGATATCCCCGGTGTGATTGAAGGTGCGGCCGATGGCGCAGGCTTAGGGATACGCTTTTTAAAGCACTTAACCCGCTGTCGTGTTTTATTGCACTTGGTGGATGTAATGCCACCCGATGGCTCTGACCCAGTGGCAAATGTGCAAGCGATCTCCCGCGAGATTACCACCTTTAGTCCGTCACTGGCCGAGCGTGAGCGCTGGCTGGTGCTGAATAAAATTGACTTGCTGCCCGATGATGAACGCGAGCAGCGCTGCCAAGAAATTGTCGATGCGCTGGGCTGGGAAGGGCCGGTGTATCACATAGCCGCCGCTAGCGGTCTGGGCACGGAGGCGCTGGCCTCGGCCTTGATGAAGAGTCTTGAGGCGCGCTGGCAGGCCGAGCGCGAAGACCCTGAGCTCAAGCAAGTCGAGTACGATTTTCAAGATAAAATGCAAGCCGAAGTTCGCGAGCGTATTGATACTTTGCGCGAGGAGCACCGAGCGGCACGTAAGGCTGCCAAAGAGGGTGAAAGTCACGATGACGACGACTTTTACGACGATGATGATGACGATGTTGAAGTGGTCTACGTTCCCTAATGGCTAAAGTGTAAAGGCTGAGTGTAAAGGTTCATGAGTCGACGCGATCAAATAAAGACCGCCCGCCGTTGGGTGATAAAAATTGGCAGTGCGCTACTGACCAATGACGGTAAAGGCCTAAACTACGCCGGCATTGCCCACTGGGCCGAACAAATGGCCGAACTAAAAAAGCAGGGTATAGAGTTGGTGCTGGTGTCATCGGGCGCGGTCGCGGCGGGCATGACTCGGCTTGGTTGGAGCGAGCGGCCCACCGAGCTGCACCGGTTGCAGGCGGCAGCGGCCGTCGGTCAAATGGGGCTGATTCAAAACTACGAGGCTGAGTTTGCCCGGTTTGGTCTGCACACCGCCCAGGTACTGCTTGATCACGATGATTTATCATCCCGTGAGCGCTACCTTAATGCACGTTCAACACTGATTACCTTGCTGGAGCTAGGTGTCGTATCCGTGGTGAATGAAAACGATACCGTGGTAACCGACGAAATTCGTTTTGGCGATAACGACACCTTAGGTGCCTTGGTGGCCAACCTGATTGATGCCGACCTATTGGTGATACTGACCGATCAGGACGGTATGTTTGACGCCGACCCGCGCAGCAATCGCGCCGCAAAGCTGATATCTGAAGTGGCGGCGGCCGACCCCTCCCTCGATGCGATGGCCGGTGACGGCGGTAGCCTTGGGCGTGGCGGTATGATTACCAAGGTGCGGGCTGCGCGTGTCGCTGCGCGCTCGGGTGCCGACACTATTATTCTCGGTGGAAGACAAGATAATGCGTTAAAGCGATTAGCCTCGGGCGACAATATTGGTACCTACCTATGGGCTGATCAAGAGCCACAAGCGGCTCGCAAGCGCTGGTTGGCCGGGCACTTGCAAACCCGCGGCACCTTAGTGCTAGACGACGGCGCGGTGGCGGTGTTGTCAGGCCAAGGCAAAAGTCTGTTACCGGTAGGGGTTAAAGCCGTGCAGGGCACCTTTCGTCGCGGCGATATGGTGGTGTGCACTGACAGTAGCGGTCGCGAGGTTGCACGGGGGTTGGTGAACTATTCTATTGATGATACCCGCAAAATTATTGGGCAACCAAGCAGCCAAATTACCGTGTTGCTGGGTTACCAAAGTGATGAAGAGCTCATTCACCGCGACAACATGGTGTTGAGTTAAAAAGCTGGAACATTCTGTAAGTAACCCCTAAAACCGCCGTATGCCTTTCTGTGTATATTGATTGATTCCCCCATTAAAGATCGGGTCGCGCTGACCTGATCTGTTGTGTTTTTTCGTGCCCTTTGAGCATTTTTGTTTCTTAATCCTGCCGTCGACCTTTTGAGGTGTACTCCGCACCTATCGGTTTATCCGCTTGCAATTTCTAGGTATTTGTAGACAATGAGAATCATTATCTTTTTGTGCTTTGTTAGGAGGAGGTTAAGTGCGCGAGTCGGCCGAGTTAACGCATATGCAGGGAGAGCTTCAGGATTATCTTTTACAACGCTTTGGAAGTGTCCGGTTGGCACGATGGGCAACGCGCGAAACGCTTCGGCGACTTAGCGGCAGCCCGATACTGGAAACGGTGGGTAATCCCTATTTATACGCCGTGGGTTATGCGCTGTCGCTAGCTCTAAAGTGCGATGCGGAGCCGCCTTTAGCCACGGTATCTGCAGCTGCGCCGGTGCTGGTGCCGTGAGTGAGTGGTTGGCCAGAGCTCAGCTGGACCGTTTGTACAGTCATGCTATAGCCGCGCAGCGCTGGCCAGAGCTCGGCTTGGTCGATAGCGCGGCCGCCCAACTGATGAGCATCGTCTCGGGCGGTGATCGCACGTCAGTCTCGCGTGCGGAGCCGTTAGCCGTGGTGCGCAGCCGCGCGCTTGATGCACGTTGTCTGACGTTTTTACAAGAGGAGCCAAACGCCTTGGTCATTAATATCGGTGCTGGCTTGAACACGCGGTTTCATCGTTTGAGTCAGCAGTTGGACTGGCCCAGGTTCCATTGGCTTGAGCTGGGCTCCCCTGAGCTTGTAAAGGCGCAGCAGGCCTATTTGCCGTTAACCGACCATTACCGTTGTCGCGGGGTCAGTGCCGAGCAGCTCACCAGTGATGTGCAAAAAGCGCTGCAGCAATGGCAGGGGGCGGTGCTTATAATGGCCGAAAGTCCGGCTGCTTGGCTCTCGGCCGATCAGTGGCAAATGCTTTTAGCCCTGTGTAGTCAAACACCTAATAACGCTCGCTGCGATATTGTGTACGATTATTTATCCCCGGGGGCTCGTCGACGCATTTATTATTGGGGGGCGGCATTGCGCCGCTTGTATCCGCAAGCGCATTTTGCGAGCCCTGTTGTGCCTGCGCCATGGCAAGTTCGGCACCGAACAGGTTTACACGGCGACACCCGTTGTCGTATCTGGGGACACTGGTACACGGCGCATTTGTCGGTGAGCTAACGCTCTATGCAAACGTTTTGTCTTTGGTGTTAGCTCTCCTTGTTGTTCGTCATTTTTGCGTCATAACTTTTGTCTAGGTTATTTGGCAAGCTTTGTGCTTTGTACTAAGGGTGGTGACGACAACATAAAAGGGGACTGCCATGTCCGTTAGTCCAGATTCACTGTGGCCCGATTATTTTACCGAGCTAGGCCGGGCTCCCCGCGGTCACGACCCGGTTGCGGGTTTGCTGGAGCGCGAGCTGCGCTTGTCAAAGGCCGTGGCCGAGCAGCTAACGCGTACTTATACACCGCTGGCTGGCTATTGTGCGAGCAAAGTCGAGGCCAGCCCTTACGCGCCGGTTATTGTCGGCATTAACGGCGCGCAAGGGACGGGCAAATCGACCGCCGCTTACATACTGCAACACTTGCTACAGCAGCAATTCGATTTAACCGTCTGCCAAATCTCGATTGACGATTTATATTTACCCCTCGCCAGTCGCCAGCAGTTGGCTGAACAAGTGCACCCGCTATTGGCCACGCGCGGCGTACCCGGCACCCATGATTTACCCTTAGCGTTAGATGTGTTTGCGCAACTCGCTGGCGCCCAGCCGGGCACCCAAACGATGATCCCGCGCTTTAACAAAGCGACGGACGATCGCCGCCCACCGGAACAGTGGGATATTGTGATCGGGCGACCGCAAGTGATTATTTTTGAGGGATGGTGTGTGGGGGCTCGCGCGCAGCGCGCCAGTGATTTAACGCAGCCTGTGAACTCGCTAGAAGTTAATGAGGATGCCGACGGGCATTGGCGAGAATTCGTCAATCAGCGTTTGCGTGAGTATCAGCAGTTGTTCGATAAGCTTAACCTTCTGGTGATGCTAAAAGCACCATCGTTTGATCAGGTATTGCAATGGCGTCAACTGCAAGAGCAAAAGTTACGGGATACGCTAACGCCAGAAGAGCTGTCACATTCGCGAGTGATGAGCAGCGGTCAGATCGAGCGTTTTATCGCGCATTACGAGCGTTTAACTCGTTGGATGTTGCAAGAAATGCCTGCGCGCTCGGATATATTATTACAACTCGAGCGTGATCACAGTATCGCCAAGATCGACTGCCACCTGACTGGCTGATCTATATTGCTCGCTATTTTGTACTATGGGAGATTACCTTGATATCAACCGATAGCCATTCCCGCGCTTATCATACGGTTGTTTTTACCGACCTAGATGGCACCTTACTAAATCACGATGATTACTCCTATAAAGCAGCCATGCCGGCCATTGACGAACTTCGCGCAAATGGTACGCCGCTTATTTTAGTGTCCAGTAAAACCCGTGCTGAGATGGCGCAATTGTGCGCTGAGCTTGTAATTACCGATCCCTACGTGTGTGAAAACGGCAGTCTTATTGTTATGCCCGAGGCATGGGTAAAGTCTTTTGGCATCGCGACTGATTCGTTTACCTTTAGCGATGGCGCATGGCAGTTTGTGCAAGGCGCCAAGCGGCCACAAATACTGATGTTGTTAGCTGAGTTAAAGCGACATTATGACTTTACCGGCTTTGCCGATATGAGCGTGGCTAACGTCGTCGACTGTACCGGCTTAAGCGAGGCGGCCGCCGCCCAAGCGATGCAGCGTTTAGCGACAGAGCCTTTGCTGTGGCACGACAAAGAGTCGGCGTTAATTGAGTTTGCCCAACAACTGAGCAAGCACAATTTACGGGTGGTTAAAGGTGGTCGTTTTTATCACGTAATGGCTCATTGCGATAAATCCGATGCGGTACGCTATTTGCTGAACACCTATGAGTCCCATTATGGGGCGAAAGTAAAGAGCATTGCCTTGGGTGATAGCCCTAATGACCTGATAATGCTCAAAGAGGTGGATCAGGCAGTGGTAATGCCGCACAAAGATGGAACCTATATGCACGATGATGAGCTCTTAAATGAGATTCGTGCACCACAAGAGGGCGCGAGAGGTTGGCGCGCCGGTGTTGAAGCAGCGTTGCAAGCGCTGCGCAATGGCGAGGAAGCGTAATGAGCGATTTTTTTCAGAATGGCCGTATCGGAACACTGCACAATTTAGGTGACCGCCCCATTGAAGAGTTAGAGGCCGAGTTGCTGGAGTGGAGTAAGCAAAAACCCATGTGCTTGGTGTTGCCTTGCTTGTACTCTGAGCTAGAAGGCCCTGCGATGGAAAACATCGTCGACGAGCTTTCCAAAGTGCCATTTTTAGATGAAATTATTATCGGCCTCGATCGCGCCGATGAAGAGCAGTACAAAAAAGCCAAAAAATTCTTTGCCCGCTTGCCACAAAAACACTCAATTTTGTGGAACGATGGCCCGCGTTTAAAAGCCGTCGACAAAGTGTTGGATGAAGTCGGGCTCGCGCCGCAACAACTGGGTAAAGGCCGTAACGTCTGGTACTGCTTAGGTTATGCCCTAGCCAAAGGCCGAGCCCGCGCTGTTGCTCTGCACGATTGCGATATCGTCACTTACAAACGCGATATCGTCGCCAAACTTTTTTACCCCATTGCCCACCCCACCTTTAATTACATGTTCTGTAAAGGCTATTACTACCGCGCCGCCGGCGGAAAGTTAAATGGTCGGGTGAGTCGTTTGCTGGTATCGCCGTTAGTGCGCGCGCTGCAAAAAGTGTGTGGTCACAACGATTACTTAGATTTTATCGACAGCTTTCGCTACGCCCTGGCCGGTGAGTTCTCGATGAGCATGGATGTGGTTAGCTCGATTCGTATCCCCAGCGATTGGGGGCTAGAGATTGGCGTATTGTCTGAGGTAAACCGCCGCTACTCCGATGAGCGGGTGTGTCAGGTAGATATCGCCGATGCATACGACCATAAGCATCAGGATTTGTCGGCGGATGATTTAGATGCTGGCCTGTCAAAAATGAGTACCGATATTTCCAAGTCGTTTTTCCGAAAACTTGCTATTAAAGGTGAGGTGTTTACGCCCGAAGTGTTTCGCACACTTAAAGCAAGCTATTATCGCTTAGCGTTAGACTTGATTGATCGCTACCATAACGACGCCGTGATTAACGGCATGACGCTCGATCGCAACAAAGAAGAGGAAACCGTAGAGCAGTTTACCCAGTGCATCATGCGCGCCGGTGAACAGTTTTTGAATGACCCGACCGAAAAACCTTTTATGGCGAATTGGTCGCGGGTGTTAAGTGCGGTGCCGGATGTATATCAACGGTTACTGAGTGCTGTAGAGGCCGATGAAGATGACATTTAAGGCGTGATGCTGTACTAGTCAGATTTAGGTGTAATCGCTTTGAGCTAGATTGGGGGCTGGTGGGTTTTAGAGCCATGTCTAATGGGCGTAATGCCGGCGATAATGAAAACTGAGGCTTTTAAGGTGCACTTTTTAACTACGTAAGGAGAGTGAACTCGTCACTCTCCTTACGTGTCATTGCGCGTTGATGGGCAGGTGTTTGTTGAGAAAGCGACTTATGGTGTTAAAGGTTGTTACCCGGCTGTCTTCATTTGCAAGAAAGTGACCTTCATTCTCTAATACGATGTAGTCTACCGGTTTGTCTAATGCCTGCAGAGCATCGTACATGCGTTCGCTGTGTTCTGGGGGCACTTGTCTATCGGAGTCGCCGTGTATTAACAGTATCGGGACTTTGATTTTCTCGGCGTGATTAACGGGTGATACATCTTTTAACTGCTCGCCAAGCTCACCGATCTGTTCATCGACAATGTTGTGCGCTGAGCGAAAGTCGCGGTTACCCCGAACCCACTCAAAAACATCGCTGACCCCGGCAAAGCTGATCGCGCATTGGTAAAAATCCGGTGTCTTAACCGTGCCCATTAACGCCGCGTAGCCGCCATAGCTGGCACCTGCGAGGCAAATTTTATCGGGGTCGGTAATGCCATCTTTAATCAATTGTAAGGCGCCGTCCTGGATGTCGTCTTGCATCTCTTGGCCCCACTTTTTTAACCCTGCATTGCGGTGGCTAAAACCTTCGCCAACGGAGCCACGAAAGTTCATTTGTAAAACAGCGTAGCCTTGATTGGCAAAAAATTGCGCCCAGTAATCGAATGCGGCACTGTCCCTAGCCTGCGGCCCGCCATGGGGAAATAGGATGGTTGGGAGTTTTTTGGCTTTTTTGCCCTTGGGTAGAGTCAGCCAGGCTTCAATGCTCAAGCCGTCGCGGGCACTGTAGTGGTAATCTCTCGTGCTGCTCAATACTTCTGGCGGTAAGCTGCGGTAACGGTATTCTAGCGCCGTTAGTTTAGCCGGGTTGCGCTGACCTAAATAGTAAGTGCCTGATTCTTTGGCGCCGGTGGTATAGAGCAAGTAGCGGTTTTTGTCGTCTGTCAGATCGTAAATAAAGTTCTGTGTGTCGGGCATTAGCTTATTGATGCTGTTTTGCAATGCACTCAGTTTATCTGAGAAGTACACAGAGCCCTGATGAGAGGCGGAGTTAACACCAATAACATCGGCGGTGTTCGGGTCGTAAATCAGCGAGCCCATGACATCGTAGGTAGGGTCTGCGTAAACCAGCGTTTTTTCAAGTTTTGGGTCTGTTAAGTTGGTTTTAAAAATCGCAAGGCGGTCTTTGTAAGCGGCGCGTAGGTAAACAATATCAGGGTTTTTAGCAAAGCCGATAACAGAGGTTTGTGCTTTAGAGAAGGGCGTGTACGGCCAAAGTTCACGCCATTGTTTGGTGTTTAAGTCGTAAATTTGGCTGCTAACAACGCCGTCGTTAAAGCGTAGGCCAACACGCACTCGGTGTTGCAGGTCGGTCCCCCAGCCCATAATACTAGGCTCTGAGTTTTGTACGGCGGTGACGCGTTGATTGCGGATGTTGACTTTATAAACCACGTTATAGGGGCCGCCAGAAAAACCGGGCATTGCCATCAATAGGTGATCCGGGTCATCGGGTAAGAGGTCGACGATCTGGTCTTGAGATACGGGTAAAACCCGAAAGTCGTCGAGGAATGTGTGCTTAAACGGACGGGTGACGTCGCCGCTCTCGGTATTAATAATAAGCAGTCGTGTTTCCCGGGTGTCGCCACGCACTTGCCCCCAGCCGGTCCAGGTATCTCGGCGGGAGGGGTAGAAGGTGTGCACTAATAGAGTATTACTGTCTTTCCATTGGACTCTGGAAATAAAATATTTGCTGTTATCCGTAAAGAGGTGAAATTTCTTCTTTTGAGTGTTGAGGTTGGTTACCTGAACCGCAATGCCTTTTTGATCTTTTGCATCTACGCGGACTAAAGCGGCAACCTTCTGGCCATCAGGTGTTAGCGTTAACCCATCGGCATCAGGTAATTGCGCGAAATTCTCAACGCTAAGGCTGGCGGCTGCACTGTAAGCGCTTAACGTGAATGACAGTGCGGCAATCGTGCTAATAAACAGGAGCGACAGGGCTCTTGAGTGTATGGGCATACATCATCCTTGTTTCGTTATTATCATCTAAACTAGCAGAGACTGCTATTGGATGTATTTTTACCAAGCTGACGTTAAAATGCAAGTAAAGAGGTGCCGAGCTCAATCCACGACGGTTATGGTTTAAGCTCGGGTTGGGGTGAGTATTGATGGGTAGTCTATAAGGGCTCGTTGTAGTTGGTCAGCCACAGTGCTTGATAAGGGCTGAGCGTGATTTTTCCGTATAGGTCAGTGATCGGTTGATCACTGATTAAATCGAACCAGGTCTCGGTGCTGATTAGGTTTAAGTCCGATAGGCTAATCTCTTGTGGTTGGTCACTGAGGTTGTAGATGCAAAAAATGCTTTGCGTGCGGCGTATGCTCTGCCGCCAAAAGGCAAAAATCTCAGGGCGTATGTGCAGCGTAAATTGTGTGGCATTGGGATGAAATGCCGGTTGATGTGAACGCAGCCGGATAAGCCGTCGCAGCTCATCAAAGACTCGTTGGCCTGGGCCGCCGGGTTCATCAATACGCGCCTGTAAATCGCTTAAACTCCAGTTGCGTCGATTGATTGAACGGTTGTGGCCGGTGGCTTCGAGTTTGTCTTCGTCATTGGGAGTGGCAAATAGCGTATGAATATAAAACGCGGGAATCCCTTCAACGGCAAGCATGATAGTTTGCGAGCAAATAAGCCGTTCGACTTGCCATTTGTCAGTGCCGTTATACGTGCCTTTAAAGGCATCAAACAGGGCGATGTTGGCCTCGTAGGGTTTCTCGTTGCCCTCGGCGTCGGTTCGGGTTGATATGCGACCGCCAAACGATTCTAGCGTGCCTAGCATTTGTTGCAGCTCACCATCACTGAGTAACCCCTCGGCGGGTCGCAGGCCGATACCGTCGTGGCTGGCGGTAAAGTTTAAATAAGTGCAGCCCACGGGTGAGGGGGGCATACTCATCATCCAGCTTTTTAAGTAGCTGCAATCGCCCGCGAGCAGCGCGTGAATAACCAGTGGCGGCAAACTAAAATTATAAATGATGTGGGCTTCGTTGCTGTTGCCAAAGTAGGTGAGGTTTTCCCGATTGGGTACGTTGGTTTCGCTAATGAGCAGCGCGTGCGCGTTTTTGTACTCGGTAAGCAGGCGTACCAGTTTTACGACATCGTGGGTTTGCGGCAAGTGAATACAGTTGGTGCCCAGCTCCTTCCATAAAAAAGCAACGGCATCCAGCCGAATCCACTGCGCCCCCTCGTCTAAATAGCGGCCGATAATACGTAGATACTCCAGTAGCACTTGCTCGTTGCGAAAGTCCACATCGACTTGGTCGTGACTAAAAGTACACCACACATGTTTAATGCCTTCGGCGGTTTCTGTTTTGCGCAGCAGCGGACTGGTACGTGGGCGTACTACGTTGCTTAAGTCGTAGTTGGGGTCGGCCTCGACAAAGTAGCCCCGGCCTGGGTCTTTACCGTACTGATAATTGCGAAACCACAGGCTCTGGCTGGAAACGTGATTAATCACCAAATCGGCCATCAGTTTAAAGTCGTGGGACAGTGCATTGATATCGTCCCAGTCACCCAGCTCCGGGTCGACCTGGGTGTAGTCGATAACGGCAAAGCCATCGTCCGACGAGTGCGGAAAGAACGGCAGTACATGTACGGCGCTAAACACATTCTGGAGGTTGTCGTGTAAAAAGTTTTGCAGGGTGTCGAGCGGTTTATGGCCCGCTTCACGAACCGAGTTGCCATAGGTAATCAAAAGGCTGTCTTTTTCGGACCAGAGCCGCTCGGGGGCCACCACGTCTTTATTTTGTCGCGGACCAATAGCGTCCAGACAAGCTTTGGTAAGCTCGTCGGTATCCCGGTTGGGGTAGAGGGTTTCGAGCAGTGCGTGTACTTTGCAGTGCAGTTCATCAAGGGAGAGAAAATCGGTTGTCATTGCTGCGGGCCTTTTGCAGTGTGAGCAGGCCTAATGTAACGCAAGTAATATGCCGCTGTCAGTGAGCGTCCAGTGGTTGAGGCCTCTGAGCTATTCGGTCGTCGATTTTCTCGATGCAGTTGGCGATGACCTCCTCGAGCGGCGGCTCGATAGAGATTTTGCTGACCTCGGGCTCGGCCGTGGGTGATTGCATACTGGCTAGTTGGCTATCGAGTAGGCTGGAGGGCATAAAATGGTCTTGCCGACGATTCATACGCTCGGCAATGGTGGATTTTTTGCCCGCAAGGTAGATAAACACTCGGCGAAAGGGCAGTTGGCGTAATTGCTGGCGATGATCACTACGCAAACCTGAAAACGCCAGCGTGCAACTTACCTTGGCGGCGGCGCATTCACGTAAATAGGCACCAATGTTGTGCACCCAGGGGGCGCGTAATGCGTCAGTAAGGGGCGTTCCTTTGGCCATTAATGCTTTAGCCTCATCGCTGTGAAAGTCATCAGCATCGAGATAGCGGTACCCGTAATGTTGCGCGAGCGCTTTGGCGACACAGGATTTACCGGTACCGGAGACCCCCATAACGATGACTAAAACGGGTTGCTCCGTGTATGGCATTAGCGTTCTCACTTAGCTCGGTTTTAGGCGGCGAATATGGGGTTGGCTTAACAATGCTTATGATAGCGCAAACATCTACCACTGTGCTACCATGCGCGATCGAGCGAATGTAAATTTTTATTAGGACAGTGTTATGGTAGGCCGCACGCGCAATACCAAATCAAAACGGGCGACTTTGGCCGATGTGGCGAAGCTTGCTGGTGTTAGTGCGATTACCGTCTCGCGCGTGTTAAATCACCCCGATAAAGTGTCGGATGATTTATGTCACCGCGTGCGCGAGGCGATTGACACTCTTGGCTATATACCTAATCAGTCGGCCAGCTCGCTGGCGTCAGCTCGCTCGCAAGTGATTGGAGTGGCAATCCCGTCGCTGTCCAACGTCGTGTTTAACGATGTTTTACGCGGTATCTATGATGTCGCCGGGGCTGGTGGTTATAAAGTGTTGTTGGTCGATACCCACTACTCGCCCATCGAAGAAGAGAACATGATTCGCACACTGCTCAGTCAGTCGCCCGAGGCAATGATTGTCACCGGTGGCGATCAGACCCGTGCCTGCCAGCGCATGCTCAGCTCGGCGGCGATCCCGGTGGTGCAGATGATGGAAGTTTTAGAGGAGCCGTTGGACATGAATATAGGCTTCTCGCATTTTCAGGCCGGTTTTGAGGTTGCACAAAAACTGATGGCCTGCGGTTATCAACGCATTGGTTTTATCGGCGCGCGCATGGACACCCGGGTGCAGCAGCGGATGGCGGGTTTTAAAGAGGCGCTGCAAACTCAAGATTTGTATCACAGCGAGCTTTTTACCACCACGCCGTCACCGTCATCAATTGCCCTCGGTGGCGAGCTGCTGCGCGGCTTGCTTAGCACCTCTGGTGGTAAGCTGGACGCAGTGTTTTGCTGTAATGATGACTTGGCGTTGGGGGCGTTGTTTGAAAGTCAGCGCATGCACCTGAGCGTCCCGAAAGATATAGCCCTGTGCGGCTTTAACGACTTTGAAACCTCGGCCTTTGTAAACCCGTCACTGTCGAGCGTCCATGTGCCGCGCTATGAGATGGGGGTACAGGCGGCGCAGATGATTTTGAATGTGCTTAAAGGCGTACCTAATAAAGAGACGCAGGTGGACATCGGCTTTGAGATACGGATGCGCCAATCAACCCGGATGGCGAGCGCTTAGCGCTCGTCGCCGATCACTACCTCAAGCTTATAATCTTTACCTGCTTCTAACCCCTCAATACGATTACTCGTTTGCTGAACACCATCGAGCCAAACCTGTAGGCCGGCAACATCATTGGTGCGACGATAATTGACGTGCAATTGTGCACCACGAAACCGGCGGGTTACGTGAGCACTTGGCCAGTCGGCAGGAAGCTGTGGCTCGATTCGTAAACCATTGCCATCGCCCTTTAAGCCAAATAATCCTTCCGCCAGTGAACGGTATACCCAGCTCACCGTGCCGGTATTAAACAGCTGGCTTGAGCGTCCTGCGGTGCGAGGGTACTGGTGGTAGGCGCCGCGATAGTAGTTGGGAATGTAAATGGGCATTTGCCCGCGCTGCTCAAAGTCTTGCATGTCTGGGCCCGGAATCATCTGGCGCAGCAGTTTGTAGGCGCGGTCGGCCTCGCCAATGGTGTAGAGGCTGTAAATATAGAAAATAGCGGCGTGATTGTAGACCGAGCCATTTTCGGCCGAGCCGGGGTGTTTTTGTGTTACCCGGCCCACGTCTTCGCGCATGGCGGTGAAGGCGGGGGCGAGCATAGCGACGCCGTAGGGGGTTTCCAGTTGTGCCTCCACGGCTTTGATCATTTTTGCGCGCTGCTCATCTGTGCAGGTGCCAGCGAGTATGGCCCAGCTTTGCGGGTTGAGGAATATACGCCCCTCTTTGTCTTTGCTGATGCCGAACGTGACATTGTCATCGGTGATGCCGCGGCCATACCAATCGCCGTCCCACAGGTGTTTGTTTACCGACGCGTTGATCTCATCGGCCCCCGCGCGAAAATCTTGTGGGGTGTTAATGGCGTTTTGCTCGTAGATATCCGCCCACAGGTTAAGGGCGTAAGCGGTGGCAACGCTTAACCAGCCGGACACCCCTTTGCCTTTGTAGCCCACCATGTTCATTGGGTCACACCAGTCGCCCTGAGCGATGTAGGACAAGCCACGTTCATCGCGCGAGTTTAGCAGCCAGCTCATGGCGGCGCTGATACGCTCGGCAACGGTCAGGTTTTTGCCGTCTGAGCCGCTCACAGTTTCTCTAAGCAGGGCAAAGTCGCCGGTCTCATCTAAGTAGGCCTTTAGGCATACGGGCAGCCACACGCAGTGGTCGGTGTGCGGCACCTGGTTAATGTATTTAAGCTCTGCGTCTTCGTGCAGCAGTATCCCGTCGGGCATGGCGCCGGAGGCTTCCTGCTGGCTTAGGGCATGTACAAACGCGTGGCGGGCAACGGCCGGCTTAATATAGCTCATACCCATGTTGTCTTGCAGGTAGTTGCGGGTTTGCGGATCGGTACTTAGGCGGTTGACATCGCCGTGGTAAAACACTTGGCGGGCAAGCCAGTGGTTAACAAAATTATTCAGCCCGTCGTCGGGTGTTTCAATTTGCAGCACGCCGCTGCCCGAGGCTATGTAGTCGGCATATTCTTCGCGCGCTCTGGCAAAGCCTTGCTCAGATAGATAGCGCTCGCGAATGTGTTTTATTTCGGCATCGTCTAACGCTGGCCCAAAGGCAAACCGAAAAGTCTCTTGTGCATCGCAGGCTATGTTAAGGCGATACTGCAGTGCTGCCAGTGGCGTTTCATAGCGGGCGTCATCGCAGGCGAGTTGCTCGTGTTGCAGTGCGTCAGGGTTGTGCAGCCCGCCTTCGCCTTCAAAGGCTTCGCGTTGAACCTGCCAGGCAGCCGGGTCGCGCTCGTGCAAAAAATAGGTCTTATCTTTAAAGTGCTGGTTTTTAAAATAGTCGGGGTATTTTTGATACGGGGTGACACAGCTTGCGACAATGGCCCCTAACTCTTTGCGGTATTCTGCGCTTTGGTTCATCCAGCTCATATAGCCAGGCGTAAAATAGGGGTAGAGGCTAATGTTGCGTGATCGTCCGCTAAGGTTTTTAACGGAGACTTCCCACAGCTCCACCACATCGTCTACTGGCAGGGAAAGGCGCAGATTGATTTCTAAATCGCTGCATTTTACCGTCCAACGGATATCACTTTTGCCGGGGGAGAAGCAGAACTCGCTGTCGCGGTGGCGCACCGGCTCGTAGGGGGCAGAAAAGATTTCGCCGGTGTTCTCGTCTTTTACGTAAAAAAAACGACCGGGGTGATGGGCGTAGTATGGCTGCTCTGGTTGCATAAAGGTCTTTGCTTCCAGATTGGGAGCGTAGGCGTATTTAGCCGGCTCCGGTTGCATAAACTGCGCGACGGCAAAACCGCGACAGTTCATCTGGATCATCATTTGTCGGTTCCACAAAAAACCGGCGGCGCGAGGCATTAAAACGGGGCTGGTCAGATGGTAGGACGAACCGTCAGTGGCAGGAAAAAGCATAGGGACCTCGTGAAAAAAGAGCGCCCATTAACTGCGGCGCTCAAGCGTAAGAGATTTATGGAAACTTGATGGCTACTCGGTGGTGTACTTTCGCTCACTCAGCTCCTTTTGAATCTTGGCCAGTTTGTCACCGGTCAAATCATAAAAAAGTAGCGCGATAATGGCGATAAACGCAAAGGCGCCTGGGGCTAACGTTTGCATATACACGATTCCCTCTAGGGATGCGTCGCTTTGCACCTGATTGGCCTCGTAGCCCAGCATCGCTAGTACTGAAAGCATAATTGCGGAGCCCGCTGCGCTGCCTAGTTTTTGTGAAAAAGTGGTGGCAGAGAATGTCATGCCCGTAGCACGGCGGCCGGTTTTCCATTCATTGTAATCGGCCACGTCGGCATACATTGCCCAGGTTATTGGGGCTTTGGGCCCTAGCGCCAAGCTAATTAAAATGCTGAGCGCAAACATTAATAGGATTTCACCGGGGATTTCTGCGCTGTCTAAGACTGAACCATCCGCGCGGGTTTTTATGACACTGATGGTTTCGTTCTGCAGCCCTGCAAGCTCTAAAGTTGCAGAGTTATCGTCGAGGGCAACCCGATCTTTAATAATCCAAAAGACCTTTTGGTAGCGAGTCCAGGCATAAGTATCGCCGGGTTGATGAGCTTCGCCTAATAAATCCTGGGCTTTAAGGCTAGTGCGTTCGGCGTCATTAACGTCGACCACGCCCAACGCATCTGGCTTGGGTACAAAGGAGAACGCAAAGCACAGTACACTGACAATCGCCATCAGTATCATTAGGAGTTTTACTTTTTCAACATAGCGCGTCAGGGTCGATGCTGACATGGCACCAATCATAAGCCCTAACACTTGTAAGCCGATAAACGCACCGAGCAAATCGGGGCGCTCGACAAAGTATTTAAAGTAATAGGTGGCGGAGCTACCGCGCAGGGTAAAGGTGGTCATAATTACCATGGCGAGTATAAAAATAATGATCCATGGTTTGCAGACCAGCAGGTTTTTTAGATCCTCTAGCGGCTTGGACTTTTGTTCGGGCGGCGGCGTAATACGCTCTTTGGTGGTAGCAAACGTAATCACAAATAAAATAGAGGCTATGACGGCATAAATGCTCATGGTAATTTGCCAGCCAATGGGGCTGTAACGATCGCCACCGCCAAAATACTCGGCTAAATCGGGGGTCGCGGCGCCGACAATAATACCGGTGAAGTAAGCAAAGAAAAAACGAGTGCTGTTAAGGGTGTTGCGCTCCTGCGGATCGGCCGTTAAAACGGCAGAGAGGGAGTTATAGGGCATGTTGAGGACGGTGTAGGTCAGCATCAAAATCATATAGGTGGCATACGCCCATATAAGTTTGCCGCTTTCATCTAAGTCGGGCGTGGTCATGGTAAGCAGACCGGCGCCCATCATGGGTAAGGTGCCAAACAGTAGGTAGGGCCGGAATTTGCCCCAGCGTGTGTTGGTTTTGTCCGCAATAGCGCCCATTGCTGGGTCGGTAAAGGCGTCGACAATTTTGGTGACAGTCACCATGGTGGCGGCCGCCGCCGCCGATATGCCAAATATATCGGTATAAAAAAAGATTAAGTAGGACCCAATAATAGCCCAGTAAAAGTTAAAGCCAGCGTCGCCCAAGCCGTAGCCAATCCGCTCGCGCCAGCTTAATTTTGCCAATCTATCGTTGGGTGTTTGCTGTAACACTGTCTGCCCTCGCAATTATTATTTGTAGGCTTGCTGCTATGCCCGGCCTTTTTATCGTTCAGCCCGGCGCGAATTTGACGCACAGGCCAACCCTTTAAGGGAGTGGTTTGTGGCGTAGCAATCAGATGGTAGCGCTATCATATTGTGATTTGCGACAAAAATCTACCGGTGGTGCGCAAAGAAGCGTTAGGTGGTCAGTGTTGCGGGGTGTTTGCCTGACGCAAACCGGTGTCAGGCAAACGGTTGAATTGGAGGGGGGAGGGCTTAAGCGCTGCGCTTGAGGCGGCGGTTGGGTTTTTGCTCGGCCAGCAGCGCCTCGTACTTGAGCCAGGCTTGCTCTACCGGGTTAGTGGGGGTGCTTTTTTGGGTGATGATTTTAACCGTGCGCATATCGCTTAGGCTCGGGTTAAGCACGTCATCGTTAAGCAGCGCCGTAATAAGAGAGCCGTGCTTTTTAATCAGGCGCGACTGAGCGCTGGTCAGTGCCTCGGGGTTTTGCAAGTCACGGTGCCCCTGAAACGGTTGCTTAAGGTAATGTTCTCTTGGCAGCATGGCGTTAATCCTGTGTTGTTTACCTGCACAGAGTTATACGTTAGCTTTTTGATGGTTGTGTGCCAGTTTTTTGAAAGATTTGTGACAGCGGGGCGGGATGGCTGTTGCAGTGTGGAGCGGCAGGCACAAAAAAGCCGGCATAAAGCCGGCTTTTTATGCTTGAGCGCTAACTAGCTTAGGCGGCCAAGGCTTTGATTTTGCTGTTCAGGCGGCTCTTGTGACGAGCGGCTTTATTCTTGTGAATAATGCCTTTATCAGCAATGCGATCCAGAACGGGTACCGCTGCTGCGAAAGCCGCTTTAGCTTGTTCTGCGTCACCTGCTTCGATGGCTGCGTCTACTTTTTTCAAGTAGGTGCGCGCCATGGAGCGCAGGCCGGCGTTGTGCTTGCGAGCTTTTTCGTTCTGGCGTGCACGTTTTTTGGCTTGGGGTGAATTTGCCACCGTGTTGCTCCTATAATTACTGTGTATCTGAAATGATTACGAATCTGAAAGACGCGGCATTTTACCTATTTTCGACCGCATGTCAATAGCTATGATGGGCTAGCCGAGAGTCTCTGGCCGTTTGGCAAACATTCCCGGATTTTGTGCGGGGAACTCCACCGAAAAACAAACCCCGTTGGCGATGTTTTCTGCCTGAGCGCGGCCCTGGTGGCTGCGCGCGATTAGCTCGACAATATACAGCCCTAAGCCCAAATGTACTCGGTGTTCGGTGTCTTTGTTGCCCGTTGTGCCACTGCGCCAAGATGTTAGTGAATTAAACAGCTGGCCCTCAAGAGCGGGCGGTAATGCCGGCCCAGTATTGCTCACGCTGAGGCGGTAACTGGCCTCCAGCTCGTCATCCTGACACAGTTCAAGGCGTAATTCGATGACTGCGTCCGGCGGGCTAAAATCTGTGGCGTTATCGACCAGTTTATCGAGCAGCTGCACCAATAGTTCAGGTGCCGCTATGGTGCGATAGGCATCGGCACTGGTTTGGGCAATAGTGCTGTTAAATTGGTGGGAGGGGTAGGCACTGCGATAAGCCTCGGTCATGTCAATAACCAGTTGCGCCAGATCAATAGCCTCCGGCTCACTGGCTTGAATGCTGGCCTCTACCCGGTCGGCTTCGCTCATAGCGGTGATGATGGCGCTTAGGCGCTCGCTGCCCAGCCTGGCCCGCTGTAGGTAAATCGCTAGGGGCTCATCGGCGCCCGTGGTGTTGCTGATGTTATCCAGCGATGAACGAACAATGGCCAGCGGCGTGCGCAACTCGTGCGAGAGCTTGCCGGTCAGACTTTTTAGGTAATTGGTATGACCGTGTACTTGGGTGAGCAGCTCGCGATACTGACCGGCCAAGTCGGCCAGCTCGTCGTTTAGCCGATAGCGTGGCCAGCGCTCTAAAACGTCATCGAGTGGTTGGCCTTGCGCGCTGTTGGCCGCGCGCGAAAGCGTGCGAATACGCGCCGAAAGCCAGCTGGCGTAACCAATTAGCACCAGCATTAGCAGCGCACCACTGACCGCGCTAACCCACGCCAGGCGGCCGAGTGTGGTGCGGCCTAGCCCTTGCCAGGGTTGCAAGCGCTGCTCGATGATGACAGCACCCGCCAATTGCGACTCTACCGCGCCCGCGCTGGGCCACCCGAGGTACAGGGGGACGGCGACGCTGGCAATGTCGTCGTCCTCGGCGCGGTACCAGCGGCTATCGCTGTGACCGGCTATCGCCAGGCTCGCGGGCGGCTGCGTTCGCCGGCCATTGTGGCTCGGCTGCCATGGCTTTAGCGTTTGGCGATTGCCTGCAAAGTCCAGCAGCCATTGTAATACCCGGTTTCGCTGTGGGCTTAGGGACTCTAGTTGACCGGCCTGAGCCATTTTCCAGCCTTGCCGGTCGGCGACTTGTAAGCGCACTCCGGGGCGGGCAAATACCTTTAAAGCGTTGCCCAGCGGCGCGCTTTGTTGAATAAGCCGGCCTTCTGTGCCGGGTAGCACCCCGGCATCGGGGCCACCGGCAAGCTCGGCCCAGTGCCCGGCGCTTCCTGCGGCGCTAATACTGGTGCCGCTTTTGCTGATGGCCGATATGGCAAAGTGGGGTTCTGCCATATCGAGCGGCATGCGCAGCTCTATTTGGTAACCGCCGGTGGTTTCACGCCAAAAGCCGCGAATACGATAGTCCGGCCTAATGTGACCGTGGGCGTCTCGGTACACCGCCTGTATGCGCCCGGGCGCATTGGCCCGAATGGCGTAGTAGCGGCTGCCTCTACCGGTTTGTTGGTTGGCAAGAATAAGGTGATCCCCGCTGGCGAGATTGTCGCTGCCAGGTTGGTGATAGTGGCGTTCAGGGTCTTTAACCTGGGCGAGTAAAAACAGGTTGTCATTATGGATGCCGGTAGTAAGAGTAAGCGCAGGGTCGGATTGCCCTTGGGGGGCGCGTTCGCTTGCGCCGGAAAACAGCCGAGGAGTGTGTTTGTAAGCACGCCAGTCCTCGGCGTAGCCATCCACCATGGGCGGTGATGCAAGCGAGTGGGCGTAAATCTCGTGCTCGGCATCGAGGGTGGCGCGGTTGCTGAGTCGGGCGGTATCGAGCAGTGTCGTATCGGCGCCAAGCCTTGCCGCTACGGCCAGAGCTGTGGCGTTCAGGGCGCGAATTTGCCCCTCGCGCAATAGGCGGTCAAACACTTGCAGGTATTGCCCTAGCGCCCAAGGCAGTACCAGGGCAATTAGGCTAACCAGTGCCAGCTGGCGGCGTAGTTTCATGTCTATGGCGCTTCACGCCAGCGGTATCCCATGCCGTAGGCGGTTTGGATGCGGTCAAAGTCGCTGTCGTATTGGCTAAACTTGCGCCGGATGCGCTTAATATGTGAGGTGATGGTGTTGTCATCCAGCACCACGTTGGCGGCATCCATTAATTGTTGGCGGTTTTTAACGTGGCCCGGGTGCTGTGCCAGCGAGTGTAAGATCCAAAATTCGGTTACGGTTAAATCCACGGGTTGCTCTCGCCAGTGCACGCTCATGCGTGAGGTGTTAATGCGCAGCTCGCCACGGGTTAAGGTGTCGTCGGCGCGGGCCGGTTGGCGCAGAGCATCGACTCGTCTAAACAGGGCGTTAATACGCGCGAGCATATGGGCTTGGCCAATATCTTTGGTGAGGTAATCATCGGCGCCGAGGCGCAGCCCAGAAATCACATCAAACTCATCACTGCGAGCGGTTAAAAAAACGATGGGCAGCTCGGGCGCGCGGCTGCGCAACTCCCGGCACAGTTCAAAGCCGCCTTCTACGTCGTCGCCTAGGCCGACATCGATAATGGCCAAGTTAGGTAGTACCTGGCTAAAGGCGGCGGTGGCACTGGGGCGATCTAAGTAGTGGTTAACCCGATAGCCAAGCCGGGTTAGAGCGTCGCGGTAGTTGTCGGCGATGGCCTGTTCGTCTTCTACAATGGCGATAGTACGGGCCATAGGTTTCTCAGTATTAAAGAATATTGATCAAAGATGGTATCTTAAAAAGATAATAGAATACAAAAAAGGAAGCGGATATGGCTCACGGGGAAACCTACATTCAAGCGGGCACTAGAGCCTCAACCGGAATGTGGACTCGTTTTAAAAAACGCTGGGTAGGGCTGCTGTTTGGATTGCCCTTCGCGGGTGTGGGTATTGGAATGTTGCTGTTTGGAGTGATGCCACAGTTTATGGATTGGCAGCACATGAAGCACTGGCAAGCGGTGCCGGCGCAAGTGACTCAGGCCGAGTTAAAAGTCAGCCACGGCGATGAATCAACCAGCTACAAGGCGACGGCGCGTTATCACTATCAGTTTCAGGGGGCACGCTATAGCGGCTGGCGAGTGGCTATTCACGACTCGTACGATAACGTCGGTGATTTTAATTACGACCTTGGCCGCCGGTTGGAGCGCGCCGCTGAAAATAGCACCGCAGTAACCGCCTATGTTAACCCAAATAACCCAGCAGAGGCGGTGCTAAACCGCGACCTTCGGCTGGAGATGATCGGTTTTAAAATGGTTTTTGTGGTGCTGTTTGGCGGGGTGGGTGTTGGCATAATCGCCTACCTTTTACTCGCCCCTCTGGATGAGATAGAGGAGGTTGTCGAGAGCGACAAGCCTTGGCTAACCCGGCGCAGCTGGGCAAGCTCTACTATCAAGAGCAACGGTAAACTCACGATGATATTTGCCTGGTGTTTTGCCGGCTTTTGGAATGTCATTGCGATACCAACGGGCATTAACTGTATTTACGAGTTTATCAAGGGCAACAAACTGGCGCTGATCGGGCTGCTTTTTCCGCTGGTGGGGGCAGGGCTGCTGTATTGGGCGATTAAAGAGACGGCCAAGTGGCGCCGCTTTGGCCCCGCGCCGCTCACCTTAGAACCATACCCCGGCGCTATTGGCGGTCAGGTGGGCGGCACGTTGGAGGTGACTTTGCCCTATCAAGCCGACAACCGCTTTGCCGTGACCTTGCAGTGCTTGCACAGTTACTATTCGGGCTCGGGCAAAAATCGCGAGCGACACGAGTCGATGGTGTGGCAGAGTGAGGGGCTTGCCCAAACCGCGCGCACTGCCTATGGCACGCGAGTACAGTGGTTGTTTGAGGTAGAAGACGGGCTGCCGGTATCGGAGCCGCCGGGCAAACGTTATCACCTGTGGCGGGTGAATATTAAGTGTGAGCTGGCGGGCGCAGATTTTGATCGCAACTATGAGATTCCGGTCTTTGCCACGGGCGAGAAGTCTCGACAATTGGCGCAGGTAAGTGCGAGCAATCAACACCCCGAGGTGGCGCAAAAGCGCGAGCAATTACTGGAGAGTTTGTTTGATATTCGCCAAGTGCCGGGCGGTGTGGTGTTGCACTACCCAGCTTTTAGTAGCCCTAGTAGTAAAATGGTTTTGATCGTTATGGGCGCGATATTTTCGGGGGTAGGGCTGCTGGTTGATGCCGATGGATTTCCCGCGTGGATTTTTGCCGTTATTGGCCTGCCTATGTTTTTTGGGGGCCTCTATGCATTACTGTCGAGCTTAGATGTGCGCATCGACCGCACCGAGCTGGTTACCCGTCGCCGTCTTCTGGGGGTGGGGCTGGGTAATAAGCACACCCCTCGCAGCGAGATCACTAAATTGTTTATCGATGAAAGCTACTCATCCCGCACGGGCAACCAGCACACCACTTACTACAAAATAAAAGCCGAGTTGCGCAGTGGTGGCTGCAAAACCATTAGCCACAGCTTACCTGGCCGCGAGCTCGCTCAAGAGGCGTTAAAATCCCTTAGTCTGTTAACCGGAGTACCCGACGCATGAACCAAAGCATTGCCTTGCCTTTATTGTTGTTGTGGGTTGCGTTAAGTGCCGGCTGCACATCGGCCGACACCGGCGAACAACCGCTGACGCTACCGGACGGCTCACGTTATAGCGGCGCTATGAATGATGGCTTGCTTAGCGGCGAAGGTCGCTTAGAGTGGCCTAACGGCGATGTCTACGAGGGGGAGTTTCTGCAAGGTTTACTGCATGGCACTGGTACCATGACGCTTAACACCGGTGATGTTTATAGCGGCGAGTTTAGCCGAGGCGAATTTACCGGGGTAGGTGATTATATCGGTAGCGATGGTACTCTTTACCATGGTGATTTTAGCAATTACGAGTTTACCGGTGAAGGCGAACTGACCACCCCTGAGGGTGATATTTATCGCGGCGATTTTAGCTCTGGTCTGCTAACTGGAATGGGCACTTTTACCGGTGCAGACGGCAGCCAATACGCGGGTGAATTTGTCGATAACGTGTACGAGGGCTATGGCGTATGGGAAAACGACAAATGGCGCTATACCGGTGAGTTTGCGGCGGGCTACTTTGACGGTTTTGGCGAGCGGGTCGATGTAAATAACAACGAGGTATTGGAGTCTGGCCAGTGGGAATATGGTCGTTTTACGGGGGAGTCGGAGTCGGCGGATGAGCGTCGCGCACGTCAGCTAAAGGTCGAGAAAGCCCTGTTTGATCAGCCTGCGGTGTTGCAAAAAGCGTTGGATGCGCTCGCGCTGCAAAACCCAGAGTCGATTGATCTGTACCCGGTAATTGTCGCCGGCGATGGCACCCAAGATGTGTTTACTCTGGAGGCAAAAACAGTGCAAACATTATTGGATACGGAGTTTGCTAGCCAAGGGCGTTCGCTGCTAATGGGGAATCATCCCGATACTTTCGGCGCAGCGCCATTGGCGACAAATCTATCGTTGCCTCTAGCGTTGCAGTCGGTAAGTCAAAAGCTGGATCCTCAGCAGGATATTTTATTGTTATACCTGAGCAGTCATGGGTCGAGTGATCATGAGTTTTATCTGGCCGCACCGGGGCACGATTTCTTGGGGCTGGCAGCCGAGGATCTAGCCAACACCATTAACGATTTAGCGGTAAAGTGGAAGGTAATTATTATCTCGGCGTGTTATTCCGGCGGCTTTATCGAATCGCTTAAAGCGCCAGAGCATTTGGTGATTACCGCCGCGCGGGACGACCGCACCAGCTTTGGTTGTGGCGACAGTGATACCATGACTTATTTTGGGCGGGCGTATTTTGAACAAGCGCTACCCACAGCGGACAGCTTTGAGTCTGCCTACACGCGAGCGCGCGAGTTAATTACCCAGTGGGAGAGCGAAGAGGAGTTTACCCACTCAGAACCGCAGATGTACGCCGGTGAGGCAATTGTCGAGTACCTGCCGCAGTGGTGGCGTCTCCGTAAAAGACAAGCTCCCGGCGAATGACCGATTACTGATCGCTAGTGTCATCAACCGGCCAGGGAGTATTTTTGGTGCGCTCTTCACAAGGCAGCTGCATATGCAGCGCGGCTTTGCCTACAATATGCGCACTTACTGGGGCGGTAATAAATAAAAACAGTGCAATGAGCAGTTCGTGTAGGCTGAGCCCATCGCCCTGATTTGAGAAAAAAATAATCGAGCCAATGATCATTCCACCCACGCCAAGGGTCGTGGCTTTGGTGGGGCCGTGCAAGCGCAAGAAAAAATCTTGCAAACGCGCCAAACCAATCGAACCTACTAGCGCAAATCCGGCGCCGGCAAACAGTAATACACTGATTAGAATTTCCAATGCCATACTCATAGTCTATTCCTTCTCAGCCTTATTCAATGATATCGCCGCGCAATAAATATTTTGACAGCGCGACTGTGCCGACAAAACCCATAACCGCCACCAATAAGGCCGCCTCAAAGTAGAGGTTGTTGCGCTCGTACATACCAAACAATACCAGCAGGGCGATAGAGTTAATATACATCGTGTCGAGCGCTAAAATGCGATCGGGCAATGATGGCCCGAGGCACAGGCGCCAAAGGTTGAGCGCCAGCGCCAAGGCCACCATAAACAGTGTGATTTGAATTACGGAGTCGAGCATTCAAAGATCTCCTTCAGGGGTGCTTCGTAGCGGCGCTTGATCTCGGCGATGGCGGCATCTACGTCAGTGACGTGCAGGCTGTGTACCAGCAAATAACCTTCTTCCATTTGCAGGTCGACTGTTACCGTACCCGGCGTGAGCGAGATGGTATTGGCTAGCAAGGTAATGGTGAAGTCTTGCTTTAGCTCAAGCGGGATTTTCATAAACGCTGGCTGCAACTTTTCGCGCGAGCTAAGGATCAGTACGGCCACTTGCATATTGGCGATAATAATGTCCCACAGCACCAGAAAAATAAAACGCATGGCGAGCAGCGGTGACGATAACACCATCGATTGTGGCCAAAACGATTGGGTTAAAAACGGAATGCCCCAGGCCAGCAGCGCGCCCAATAACCATTGGCCCGGGCTGATGCTGTTGGCCATAAGCAGCCAGAGCACCAGCATAAACACGCTGAGCAGTTTGTGGGGAAACAGCGCTTTTTTATGAGCGGTATCAGTCATGCTGAGCTCCCGGTGCATGGGCACGGCTTACAGGTTCATGGCTTAGCACTGCATCAATGTACAATGCCGGGGTCATGGTTTGCTTCGCCAGTGCTTGGGTGAAACGTACCACCGGATCACCGGCCAAGCTTAAGAATAACGCTAAGCTCAGCATGCAAATTACGGCAAGCAGGGCGCCGCGATCGGCTTTGTCAGCTTTGGCTACGCGGTTTTCGGTACGCCAGAAAATAGTGCTGCCACTGCGGCTCAGCGCGGTAATCATGACAAAGCTTGCCAGTAGTAATATTGCCCACAGCCAAAATGTTTGCTGCTCGCTTTCGGCGGCGCTCAACATCATTAACTTACCAATAAAACCCGAAAGTGGCGGCATGCCGATAATGGCCGCCGAGGCAATAAAAAATAAACCGCCAAGTTTTACCGCTTGGCGTACCGCAGGGCCGGTAATAATGCGGTCGGCGGTGGCGCCACGCTGGCGTACGATGAGATCGGCAAGCAAAAACAGCGCCCCGCAAATCCATGTGGAATGCACCAGATAATACAGAGTCGCGCTTAGCGCTGCGGTGTTATTAAGGG
This sequence comes from uncultured Gilvimarinus sp., assembly GCF_963972205.1. Lineage (NCBI taxonomy): Bacteria > Pseudomonadati > Pseudomonadota > Gammaproteobacteria > Cellvibrionales > Cellvibrionaceae > Gilvimarinus > uncultured Gilvimarinus sp. The sequence continues at coordinate 34,320 of NZ_CAXAUC010000001.1, forward strand.
CAATACCCGCTAGCAGAGTACCCACCGAGACGATCACTAAGTAGGCAATTTGCAGCCGCAACTCGCGGGCGGCGAGCGCGCCGGTGGCGCCCAGCGCCAAGGTCACCAACGCCAGCGGCCAGAGAAACGGCTGGGCAATATTGGCCAGCGCCCCGGCCTCGGCACCAAAGATAAGCGTATAGACCCGGATGATGGCGTACAGACCAATTTTGGTCATGATGCAAAACATCGCCGCCACAGGCGCTGATGCTGAAGCGTAGGCGCGCGGCAGCCAAAAATACATGGGCACCATGGCCGCTTTAAGGCCAAACACGACGAGCAGTAATAACGCCCCGGCGGTTAATAATGGCGCTTGTGCCGGTGTGGCATTGGCAACTTTAACGGCCATGTCGGCCATGTTGAGCGTACCGGTCACGCTGTACAAAATCGCGGCGGCCAACAAAAACAAACTGGAGCCGGCTAAGTTAAGCAGCACATAGTGCAGCCCCGATTTAATCCGCGCGGCGCCGCCGCCGTGCAAGAGCAGCGTATAAGAGGCGATGAGCAGCACTTCAAAAAACACAAACAAGTTAAATAAATCGCCGGTTAAAAATGCTCCGTTGACGCCCATTAATAAAAAATGCACCACACTGTGAAGACTATCGGCGGGCTTGTCGTTATCGCGCACGGCGTACCAAAGGCTAAAAAATGCCAGCACGGCGGCGGTAAATACCATTAAAGCGCTGAGCCTATCGACCACCAACACAATACCAAACGGCGGTGCCCAATTGCCTAGCGCGTAGACGGTGATGTCGCCGCCTACGGTGCCGAGGATCAGTGCGGTGGCAACGGCGAGCTGCGCGACAATACTTAAAAAGCTAATACTGCGCTGAATCACTAGCGGTCGGCCGGTGCCAAGCAGCAATAAAATGCCGGTAAGCAGCGGTATTAAAACGGGGGCAATGGCCAAATGATTCACGAGTTTACATCCTCCACACTGATGCGGCCGTCAACGTGGTCGTTGCCAAGCTCGGCGCGCGCGCGCAGGGCCAGAACCAAGACAAACGCGGTCATGGCAAAGCTAATGACAATGGCGGTTAATACCAGTGCTTGGGGAAGCGGGTCGGCGTACTGCTCGCCAATACCAATAATGGTACTGCTGTCGGGGTTAAGTCGGCCCGAGACAAAAATAAACAAATTGACGCCGTAGGTCAGCAGCGTTAAGCCGAGAATAATCGGAAAGGTGCGCCCGCGTAGCAACAGATAAACCCCGCAGCTGGTGAGCACCGCAATGACGGCGGCGATTAAAATTTCCACTAGTCCTCTCCTTTGATCAGATCTTTGCTGCTGTAGGGCTTGCTGGTAGCAGGGCGCGGCGAGTGGCTGCTTTGGGCTAACTTACCCAGATGCGCAAGAATGAGCATGGTGGCACCTACCACTGTGGTGTACACGCCAATATCAAAGGCCATGGCCGAGGCAATTTCGACCTCGCCGATGAACGGAATCGCAAAGTGACCAAAAGCGGAGGTTAAAAACGGGTAGCCGAAAAACCAACTGCCGATACCGGTAAGTGCCGCGATTAGCACACCAGATACCGCTACGCGGCGGTAACGCCAGCGCAAGCGCTCCTGCATCCAGCCGGTGCCAGAGGCGACGTATTGCAAAATTAGCGCGACACTGGTGACCAGCCCCGCGATAAATCCGCCCCCCGGCGCATTGTGACCGCGCAAAAAGATAAACACGGAAACTAACAGCGCCAGCGGTAACAGAATACGCGCCATCACGGCCAAAATAGGCGGGTGAGGCTCTTTATCCCAGCGCCGGCCTTCACCGTCGGCTTGCGGTAGGGGCAGGTGCAAACCGTTTAACATGGCGTAAATACCGACGGCGGCAATGGCCAATACGGTGATTTCGCCCAGCGTATCAAAGCCCCGGAAGTCAACCAGAATAACGTTGACAACATTGGCGCCGCCCCCGCCACTGACACTGTTGGCGAGGTAGTAGTCGGCGATGGATGTAAACGGTTGGGTAAGCATGGCGAGGGTAATTAAGCCCATGCCGAGTCCCGCCGCGCCAGCTAGTAGTACATCGCGGCTAACGCGCTTGCCGCCCGACTCGTTGGGCGTAAGCTGGGGCAAAAAGTACAGTGCCAGCATCAGCAAGACGATGGTGACAACTTCGACCGATAACTGGGTTAACGCCAAATCGGGGGCTGAGTAGCGAACAAAAATAAGCGAGACAATGAGCCCCACCACACTTAATAGCAGCAAAGCGGCGATGCGGTTGTGGTGTAGCAGTACCGTACCGAAGGCGCCGATAATTAAGATGACCGCACAGAGCAAGCTAACCGGCTCGATGTCGCTGATCGCGATAGGTCCCAGCAGTTGCGGCATACCCCACAGGGCGTAACCGATCGCCGCTACTGCGGTGGTGATCAGCAATGCCATGTAGCGTTGCAGCGAGTTGTTCTGGATAAAATCGGTAAAGCGCTGAGCGACCCGCACCGAAAACTGCACCCGTGACTCAAACACGGCTTTCTCATCGTGGCGGTATTTGCGCTCGTAAAAGGCAAATAAGCCCGTGCGCTGACTGTACATAATAATACCACCGGCCATGGCGACAAAGCTCATGACCAGCGGCAGGTTAATACCGTGCCAAATAGCAATGTGGTACTCGGGCATCTGTTCGCCCAGCACCGCGAGGCTAGCGGCCTCTAAAAAGGGTGCCACGGTTAGATTGGGAACAATACCAACCAATAAACATAGGCCCACCAGAACCTCCACCGGTACGATCATATAGCGCGGTGGCTCGTGGGGCGGAAATTTGGGTAAGTCGATGGGCTCGCCGTTGAAGAACACGTCGTGAATAAAGCGCACCGAATAGGCCACCGAGAAAATCCCGGCAAGCGTCGCCAGCAGCGGGAAAATCCAGCTGAACATGCCCATGGACTCTAGGTGCAGCGCCTCGGAAAAGAACATCTCTTTACTTAAAAAGCCATTGAGCAGCGGTACGCCGGCCATGGCCAGTGCCGCAACCATCGCCAGTAGCGCGGTGTGCGGCATGTACTTCCACATACCGTTAATTTTGCGCATATCCCGGGTGCCGGTTTCGTGGTCGATAATACCGGCGGCCATAAACAGCGAGGCTTTAAAGGTGGCGTGGTTGATGATGTGAAAAATACCCGCCGCTACCGCGAGGGGCGTCCCAAAGCCAAACAGCATGGTGATCAGCCCTAGATGGCTGATGGTGGAATAGGCCAGCAGACCTTTTAAATCGTGTTTAAAGAGCGCGTTGTAGGCGCCAAATAGCATGGTCGCCATGCCGGTAAAGGTAACGATGTAAAACCACCAGTCGGTACCGGCTAGGGCGGGATACATTCGCGCTAACAAAAAGACCCCGGCTTTGACCATGGTGGCCGAGTGCAAATACGCGGACACCGGGGTGGGGGCGCTCATGGCGTGGGGCAGCCAAAACTGAAACGGAAACTGGGCCGATTTGGTAAACGCGCCCAATAGCACCAAAATTAAGATAACGGGATAGCTGGAGTGAGCGCGAATCTCATCGCCGGCGGCAAAAATAGCCCCCAACTCAAAACTGCCGACAATGCGCTCGATTAACAGCGCGCCGGCGATCAAGCACAGGCCACCGGCGCCGGTGACCGCCAGAGCCATGCGGGCACCTTTGCGCGCGTCGGATTGGCTCGACCAGTAGCCGATGAGCAAAAAGGAGACGAGGCTGGTGATCTCCCAAAACACAATCAGCAGCATTAGGTTGTCGGACATGACGATGCCCAGCATCGCCATCATAAACAGTTGCAGCAAGGCGTAGAGTTTGGCCAGTGAGTCGCGCTGGGCCAGGTAGTAGCGGGCGTAGAGCGTGACCAATAGGCCGATGCCTACGATCAGCAGGCCAAACATTAAGCTTAAGCCATCAAGGCGCAGGTTAAGGTTGAGCCCCAGCGAGGGGAGCCAGCTTATCTGACTGTAAAGCACCTCGCCGTTAAAAATGGTGGGGGCGCTGCCGATCAGTAGCCCTAAAGCAATTAGGGGGCCGAGCGCGGCAGAGTAGGCGCAAAAGGTGCGCCCCATACGCTCGGTCATAAAGGGCACGGCGGCGCCAATCATGGGCAGCAGAATAATGATTAACAATGTCATGGTGTGAGAACACCCCAGTTGCTTGGCGCGCGCGGTTGCGGCACCCGTATTAAATAATAATTAGATGACAGTGTGGGGTAGACACGCAGGAGGATCTAAGTAGTAGGGTTGGTAGCGTCTGCCCTGACGGCTATGCATATGCGCAGAAGCTCCGGCAGAATCGGGCCCCCACAGGGTTGAGCATGCTTGTCGATTATATTGGTGTACTGCCATAAACTCGCACAGATTATGTATGACTCAAATCGGCTTTAGTGTGCATGGGGGATCGCCAATTAAGTGTCTGCGAGCCGCAAACAGCGCTCGCGCGTTTTATCGCTAATCGGCTGATCCACGACAACTTTATACACAAAGTCGCCGTTAAGTACCAGCCCTAGACGCGCTAAGCGGCGGTGCCGTTATGGGGTTTTGCTGATCACCAGCTGGATGGTGCCGACGGTAAAGCCCCATTTACTGAGGGTCGACTGATTGATCACGGTGCGTTGGTCTACCCGCCACATCCAATCGTCTACGGCCAACGCCAGTTTGCTGTCGTTGTAGTCGACTTCTAATACGTACTTAAGGTTAAGGGCGTTGCCGGCGGTGGCCCCTGTACCCGTGCCAATTACATCTCCGGCGGTAGCATCAAAAGTGGTGTCTGAGGTGGGGGTGAGGGTCCAGGTACGGTATTGAATTTCGCCATCATCAAACTCAAAGCGCTCTTCTAACGTGCCGATACCGTTTTTCCAGTTGGCCTTGATCGTGGCGTTGAAGTAGCGAGTGACATCGCCCGAGCGATTTTTTAAGACGCCGTGGGCGGTTAAATCGCCCTGAAAAAACTCTTGCGGCGCAAACCCCGGCTGGTTGCCTTGGTATTGATCCACTGAAGGGCCGGCGCAGCCCGTTAGTGCCAGCAAAAAAGTGATTAGTGCGGGGGCAAGCCAAGTGTGTGCACGCATGGGTATCTCCTGTCTGTTGGGGCGACAACAGATAATACGCACTAACGGCTAAAACAGATCGCTAAAAACGACGCCCAGCCCCAGGGATTCAGTCTCGACGTTGTAGTCGATTAAACTTGCTCCGTAGCCATTAAAGTACTTTAAATAGCCGCGTACCGTGGGGCGGATGGGAAAGCTCCAGCCCAGCTCGACGGAGCCCTTGTTGCTAAAGGGGCGGCGAGTTATTACATCAAAGATATGATTTTTATAAGAGTAGGCGCCGCCGAGTTCATAATGGCCCAGGTACTCTTCAATGTCCGGGTTGTCATCGTCCTCGGCGTCCTCCGGTAGGCGGTACCAGGGCGAGAAAGCCAGCGCTAAATTGCCGCGCTCAAAGATCGAACGCGCACGAATTCGATTCCAGCTGCGGGACAAGGTGCCTGACTGGCCGTTGGATTGGTGTACCAGGCCAATTTGGTTTACAACGTTACGAAAGCCCAAAAACTCCCAATCGCTTGTGGCGGAAAAGAGCAGCTCAGGCTCGTGATTAGTCTCGCGAAAAGGGCGCGATATATCGGCGTTGTACGCCTGCCAAAAGGAGTGGTTGGTATAGGCGATATACAGGTTGCCATTGTCGTGCAATAAATCCTGCGCGATCAGTACTTTTAAACTGATCTGAAAATCAATTTCGGTATTTTGCAAATCGATGGGTTTGCCCTGAGCCTCTTCGAAGGGGGCCGCGTTGGGGTGACGGGTGTAGCTGGCCGGTAGAATATAATTGCGATTGTGTGGCGTGAGCACAAAACGGTTAGCGCTACTGATACTCTCGACTCGCAGCCTGGTATCCAGCACCCCAATATCCTGCTCGTGCAAGGTGTTAGTGGTGGTATCAACCAATAGGGCCTGGCAGGATTGGCGCAGTTGGGCGATGGTCATATCGGGTGCTGCGCGCAAAACGTTTTCTTTTAAGCACGCTTCCATGCTCTGGTAGCGCGGCATAAGCGTTTTGTTCGCTTGGGCGTCCGGCGCTGCACCCATGGCGCCGCCGCTTGCGACGAGGGCAAAGCTCGCCACCCAAAAGTGCTTTTGTAAAACCATGCTTAACCGCCCGCACACTATTTATCGAGCCATTATTGTGCCTCATCCCGCGCGCCGGGTGCTAGTGTGCGAGTGCCTTATGGCGTTGCCGCCTGGCCGATGAGCCACTGATCCATATCGGCATCGTGCCACTGGCTGATAAGGTCGACACCGTTATCGACGATGGTTAGGTAGACGTCGATAATATCCGTGGCGAGGTTATAAATGCGGTTGCTGTCGGCGTTTTGCGCCCCTTCATGAAGGATGTCAGTCTCAACCATGTTCAGTAAAAACATCAGTTTTAACTCGTAACTTTTTAATTGGCTAAGCAGGCCAATATCTTGCTCTAAAATACCTTCTAAGCGCTTAATTTGGTGGCGCAGCTTTTCGTTGTTAACCCGCGTGCACTGGATGACATAACGCAATTTGCTGTCGTGGTGAGCATCGACATACCCGGCCGCGGCCGAGTAGGTGCCCAGCGCTCGGATACGACCTATTTGCTCCACCACAGCTGGCAAGAGCCGGGTGGTAAAATGCAGTACCTCTAAGTGCTTAAAGCGGCTCGGGTAGCTGGTGGACTCATGGGTAACGGTGGTGTCGCCCATCGCCTCGGCGCACGGTTGTTCCATTTGTCGCGACAGGCCGGCGAGCATTGCCAGCGATTGTTCGATCAAATGGCAGTGCAGTTCGTAGTTGTCAATCACACTGTCTTCTTGCCAGTCGCGACTAATAGTGACCCACGCACTGCGCAGGTTTTGTTGGTCGCGTTCGCTGAGCAACCCCTTGCTGGCTTGTGCCAGCGCTTGCAGCGCCAGAATACGCCGCTCCAGTTGGTGCTCGAGTTGGTAGAACTCTTCTTTAAAAAGCTCGTTGCCCCCCAGCAGGCCCATACTCATACCGCGATGGCGCTGTGCGGCCTTGATGGCGCGGTTAAGTTGCCTAATAAGGTTTAAGGCATCTTGCCGGCGGCGATAAAATTGATAGTACTCGGCAAACGCCGCCGAGCTGGTGCTGAGTTGTGGTGCAGTGTGCGCGCTGTTTTGCCCGTTCATAGTGCTAGCCTGTCATCCCGTTGAGCGTCCCTGATCAATAAACAACCGAGGCTCGCTAAAACATGGTTGGAAGTGGTGCATAAATCGGCTCACAGATGAATATTTGAGTTTTTGGGGTGTTAATCGGCATTTATAATTACTGCATAGCAACAGCTATGCCAACTAAGTTTAGGGGGAGCCGCTACGGGTTCTATTGGCGTGCTGATCCCGGTGAGCTTCAGCAAACGCAAAAGAAAATGCGACCTGGCGCAACTTTTTGCGTCGTGGTGGCGTCTATCTGCTCAAGCGGTAAAGGGCGCTGAGGGCGCTATCTGAGCAAAATCGGGGCACGCTGGCGGGGCGCGCATTTTATTGGGTCATTTAGGGCGATGCTGAGCGGGCAAATGCCGAGTCTTACTAAAATGCCTGGCAAGGCCTTAATGGTGCCGAGTCCCTTATAACGCTGTATGATAGCGCAACCTTTTGGGGCTGAGCCGCCGCTAACAGAGCGCACTGAATAACACTAACAACGATACTGATCGTGACTTGATCGAGACAAAGGAGCAGGTTGTACATGTCTAACCCAGGGTTTTACACCAGAAACAAGCGTTGGATTTTACCGGTCGTTATTCTACTGGCCGCGATCGTTATCGCTATTGCGCTGGCCTCCATGCGTAAGCCCCCGCCGCACAAAGAGGCAAAAGAGGGCGTGGCTCTGGTCAATGTACAGCCCCTGCAAACGCAGGCTATTCAGTTGCAGGTGTTATCCCGTGGATTAGTGCAGCCTAGATATTCCACCGAGTTAGTGGCTCAGGTCAGTGGCGAGATCGTCGCCCTCGACGAGGCTTTTGTCCGTGGCGGCATTATAAAAAAAGGTGAAGTGCTGGCGCAGATTGATCCGACTAATTACGAAGTCCAATTAGAAGAGGCCCGCGCCGGGCTTGCCAGCGCGACGGCGGCGCTGGAGCTCGAGCAAGCTCAAGGAGAGGTGGCCCGGGTAGAGTGGGAGGGCATTAGTGACCATCCGGCCCCGGCGTTGGGGCTACGCAAACCCCAGCTAAAGCAGGCCCAAGCGCAAGTTGCGGCGTCTCAGGCCAGCGTAAAACAAGCGCAAAAAGATCTGGAACGTACCAAGATTATCGCCCCATACGACGCCTTGATTGCCGAGCGTCGGGTGAGCTTAGGGACTTTTGTTAACGTAGGCTCGATGATGGGCGAAGTGCTGGATGTGAGCAGCGCCGAAATACGTTTGCCTGTTGCCAACAGCGAGCTGCAGTACCTTGTGGGCAATGGCGTGGGAAGTCAGGTCGAATTAACCGGCGACTCCATGGGTAGCAACTACCGCTGGCCCGCCAAAATTGTGCGTACCGAAGGGGTGATCGACGACGATACCCGGATGAGCTACTTAGTGGCGCGGGTGAGCGACCCCTACCATTTAAACACCAAGAGCGTAAAAAGCGAGCAACCCGGAGCGCAGACAGACTTAGCGTTTGGCAGCTTTGTGGTGGCCAATATTGTCGGCCGCGAGCTGGAAAACGCGGTACGTATCCCCCGAAACCTGATTAAAAATGGCACTCTGCCGGTGTATCACGAGGGTAAGCTGCAGCTTAAACCTGTGACGGTACTGCGTCATATCGGCGGTGAAAGTGTGGTGACAGACGGCGTCGGCAATGGTGATTTATTGGTGACTACCTCGCTGGAATACCCGGTCGTGGGCATGGCGCTTAAGCGGTTTGACGATCAGGCGGAAGAGGCTGCTGAGCCAGCTGATACGCCCAAGCCTGACGTGGCAGCGGTTGCGCGTGGCGAGCAGGGAGAGGGGTAATGGAACACGCTGACGATACTCGCAAAGGCATTATTGCGTGGTTTACCCGCAACAGTGTTGCCGCCAACTTGTTGATGATTTTTATTTTGCTGTTGGGGGTGGCAACGGCCATGACCATCCGCAAACAAATGTTCCCTCAAATCGAGATCAACTGGCTCAATATTAATATTGCCTACCCAGGTGCCGCGCCACAAGATGTGGAAGAGGCGATTACGGTTAAGCTAGAAGAGTCACTCGCCAGTATCCAGGGACTAAAGCGCGTGATTACCCGCTCCAATCGCGGCAACGCCTCGGCCAGTATCGAGGTGATGGAAGAATACGATGCGCAAGAGGTGCTGGACGAAGTTAAAACGGCGGTGGACTCTATATCGAGCTTTCCCGACGGCATGGAGCGGCCACGTATTAGTCGCGCCAAGTACCGGCAAGAAGTCATGTACGTTAGCCTTTACGGCGATTTAAACAACCACGATTTAAAACATTTGGGCGAGCGTATTCACGATGAGCTGCGCGCGCTGGATGACGTGAGCATTGTCGACTACTACAGTGGCGCCAACTACGAAATTGCCATTGAAGTTAGTCGCGATAAGCTCTACGAGTACGGCCTGTCGTTTGAAGAGATTGCGGCCGCCGTGCGCAACTGGTCGACGAATCGCTCCGCCGGGCAGATACGCGCTAAGGAAGGTTTTATTTCGGTGCGGGTAGAAGACCAAGCTTATGTGGGTGAAGAGTTTGAGCGCTTACCGCTGCGCACCCGCGCCGACGGCACCAAGATTTTGCTGGGCGATGTGGCAACGGTTAACGACGGCTTTGAAGAGGGCATCAACTACACCAAAATGAACGGCCACAATACCGTGACCTTTTTTGTCGGTGCTACCCGCGATCAAAGCATTGGCGATGTGGCCGATATTGTCGATGAGTATATTGCCGAGCGCGCTAAGAGTTTACCCGATGGCGTTACGCTGGAGCCCTGGGTTGATTTAACTTATTACCTAGATGGCCGCTTGAACATGATGCTGAGCAATATGTTCTGGGGTGGTTTGTTGGTCTTTATTATTCTCGCCTTGTTCTTGCGTATTAAGCTCGCCATGTGGGTCATGATGGGGCTGCCGGTAAGCTTTTTAGGTGCCATCATGTTGCTGCCCATGAGCTGGGTTGATGTCACCATTAATATCGGCAGTTTATTTGCCTTTATTATGGTGCTGGGGGTGGTGGTGGACGACGCCATTGTGATTGGCGAAAGTGTCCACACTGAGGTCGAAGAAAAAGGCCAGAGTATCGATAATGTTATTCGCGGTGCGCAAAAAGTCGCTATGCCGGCCACGTTTGGGGTGTTAACGACCTGTGCGGCGTTTTTCCCAATGCTACTGGAAACCGGACCGCAATCGGCATTCCCGCGCTCGATTGGTTTTGTGGTGGTGTTTTGTCTGCTGTTCTCGCTGGTGGAGTCGAAATTGATTTTGCCCGCACACTTGGCGCATATGAAGCCTCTTAAGCCCAATCCCAACAATCCGGTTTACCGCTTGCAGAGCCTTATTGATCGACACTTGCAACGTTTTATCAGCAACGTCTACCGTCCATTGTTGCAGTGGTGTTTGGCGTATCGCTACGCGGTAATGGCTATTTTTACCGGCGTTGTGTTTATTACCGCCGCACTGTTTGCCGGTGGTTTGGTCAAGTTTGTTAATCAACCCAAAATTCCTAACGATTTTGTCCGTGTCACCTTAGAGATGAATGCCAGCGTCGCCGAGCAAGAGACTATGCAGGCGATGCTTGATGTTGAGTCGATGATTCAACGAATCGAGTCTGAGACGATCGCTGAATTCGATCAGCCGATGATCGACAACCTTTTTGTCTCGATGGAGGGGCGTACCGAGGCGCGCATTGAAGTTAAATTAGTCGATCCAGAAGATCGCCCGATCGGTACTTTTGCGTTGTCGGCCAAGTGGCGTGAACAAATGCCTGAGATCAGTGGTTTAAAGAGCCTTGAGATCGCGGATACCGTTATGGGAGGCGGCACCAACGATGGTGATGTGAGTTTCCGGATTATCGGTAACGACATTACCTCGATGCGCCAAGTGGCCAGTCAAGTGCGTGAGGCTATGGGCACTATCGATGGCGTTTACGAGATCAATGACTCAGAGCAAGTGGGCGCCCAAGAGGCGCGCTTTAAGCTCAAGCCTTTGGCGGCCAGTATGGGGCTTACTACCGCCGATGTGGCGGCACAGGCCAGTTACAGTTTGTACGGCATTGAGGCGCAGCGCATTGTGCGCAACAGCGAAGAAATCAAAGTGATGGTGCGTTACCCCGAGTCTGAGCGCAATGTGTTGGGTGCGGTAAACGACTTACTGATCACCACCCCGGACGGTAGCAAGGTACCGTTAATGGAGGTGGCTGACATTGAGTTGGTCGAAGGGGTTAATCAGGTGTATCGCGAGGATGGCCGGCGTACCATTACAATGTGGGCATCGCTCGATTTTGCCAAAGTACAACCTTTGCAGGTCGCCAATGAGTTGCGTGATGGCGTATTTTCCGAAGTGGGTGATCGCTACCCTAATATCGAGATTGAAGAGGCGGGCAACCTAAAAGAAGAGCGCGACAGCGTGACGGACTTTATTATTAACTTTATGAAGATTCTGCTGCCCATTTATATTTTATTGGCTTTGCCTTTGCGCTCGTACACGCAACCGCTAATGATTATGTCGGTTATCCCCTTTGGTGTTATTGGCGCTATTTGGGGCCACGTTATTATGGGCTATGACCTGAGCGGTTTGTCGCTGTTTGGTATCTTTGCCGCCGTGGGTGTGGTGGTTAACGACTCACTGGTAATGGTGGATTACGTCAATAAAGCACGCGAGCGTGGCGAGACGTTGTTTGATGCGGTAATGAACGGCGGGCAGCGCCGCTTTAGGGCGATTATTTTAACCTCGCTGACTACCTTTATCGGCTTACTGCCCATTATGTTTGAAAGCTCGCTGCAGGCGAAATTTGTGATCCCGATGGCGATCTCGCTTGGCTACGGGGTGTTGTGCGCAACCTTTGTGACCCTAATTTTAGTACCGTGTTTGTATTTGGTGATGAACGATATGGGGCATATGAAGCGTCGTGTAGGGCGCTGGTTTGTACCGTATCGTGAGCCGCATGCTAGCCATCAGCACCGCTAAACGCGTAATTAATTAAGTTTTCAGTGACGCTACCAGCGCTCTGAGGTAGGGTGGGGAGTGTTTATTCCAACCCTACCTCAGGAGGTTAATATGAAGGTTGTAGCCGTTAGTGGCAGCTTGCGCCAAGATTCGTTTAACTCAGCTCTTTTGTCCGCTGCGCGAGAGTACTTTTTTGCCGCGGGAGAGTCGCCCGAGGTGGAGTGGATCGAAGCCGATATTGCCGCTATACCCTTGTATAACCAAGATCTCGATGGTGACACCAAGCCTGACGCAGTTGCGTTGTTGCTCGATCAAATTGCCGGTGCCGACGCGCTGGTAATCGCCACTCCCGAGTATAACTATGGTATTCCCGGCCCCCTAAAAAATGCCATCGACTGGGTTTCGCGCCCAGCGTATCGTTCAGTGCTTGCCCATATTCCTACATTAATTATGAGCGCGTCTATGAGTCCGATCGGTGGTGTGCGCGCCCAAGGCCAGCTCAAGCAGGTGTTGGCCGGCACGTTAACCCCGGTGTTTCCCTGCCCGGAGTTTGCCGTAGCCAGCGCCCATGAGTGTTTTTCGGATGGCCAACTAACCGATGCGGCCACCGCACAAAAATTAGAGCGTTTAGTCGTAGACTTTATGGCTTGGGTTAATGCCGAGATCGATTTTGAGCATTAACACTTAAGCCAACTCGGCCAGCGCACGAATCGCCAGCGCGGCGGCCGAGGTGCGGTTTTCTACCCCGAGCTTTTTAAATATTTGCTCTAAATGCTTGTTCACTGTGCGCGGGCTCATGTCTAAAATTTGGCCGATCTCCCGGTTGGTTTTGCCATTGGCGATCCACAAAAGAACGTCCGCTTCGCGTTGGGTAACAGTAAACTTACGACGTAGAACATCGGTGTTGGTTTCGTTACTCGGGGTATCAATCAGCCTAAGCAAGTACTCGCGCTGATCGACCAGCGCGAGAAACTCAACGGTAAGCGATGAGCCTAGAAAGTCGAGGTTGAGCTTATGTCCGGGCTCTGGGCTGTGGCTAAACCAGCGGCTGAGGGCCTCGGTAAACTGTGCCTGGCGGGCATCTTGATCGTTTAGCGCGCTTGCCAGCTGTGCGTGTACCGCTGGGGTTGCCCAGAGTGATTGCCCGCGCGCGTCGGTGGCAAATAGGTTTTGCCCCGCTAAGTCTAGCGCCGCCCGAGCACTGCGAGTCATACGGGCATTGGCGAGATGCACCTGCATGCGGGCGACTAATTCGTCGGCATTAATAGGCTTGGTAATATAGTCGACACCGCCGGACTTTAAGCCCATCACGACATGTTCGGTATCGCTTAGACCGGTCATAAATATGATGGGCACATCCATAAGCCTGGGGTTTTCTTTGAGTGCCCGGCAGGTTTCAAAGCCGTCCATGTTGGGCATAATGGCATCAAGTAAAATAATATCAGGGGTAATGTTACGGGTGATGGTAATGGCTTGCGCGCCCTCTAGCGCAACCAGGACCGTCATATCGGCGGCTTCTAAGACATCGTTTAGCATGCGAATACTGTCGATGGCATCATCGACCACGAGGGCGACGGTTTTACCACTGTTAGCCGTGTTCATTAGGTGTTCCTTGCAAAAGCTCGATCAGCTGTTCGAATTGAAAGTGATTGGCGTAGTCGGTGGCGGCGTTAAAAAACGCGCGCTGGCACTGACCGTTTGCCATTAAGTTATTTAAATAATGCGTGATGCCTGTTTTGTGGCCAATTTGCGCGAGCGCCTGCAACTTTTGGCAGTCGGCTTCGGTGGGTAACGCAATGCTATTGCCGCTGCGCTGCACTTGTACGGCCGGGTTTGCGAGCCTGGTTTGGTTGGTATCGTGTCGCCATTGTAAATTCAGCAGGACGCCAATTTTATCCAGCATGGCGTTGACATTAATCGGTTTAACTAAATAGGCATCGTGGGGAGCAGCGCCAGTGTCGACGGGGCGGTTTTCTCGGGCATCGGCCGATACCATAATGATGGGCGCGCTGTGGCGGGCGTCCCGTAGCTGGTGTGCTAGTTGCCATCCCGATAGAGCCGGCATGTTGACGTCGAGCATAATTAAGTCGGGTGCTTGTTGCTCGGCGATTTGTTGTGCGCTCAAAGCGTTGTCGACAAACACTAAGTCAAACTCAAGTGGCGTTAAGATGGCTTTTATCAGTTCTCTGTGGCTGGCTTCGTCATCCACGACTAAGAGTTTTTTTCGTGGCCCTTTATACCCGGTAATGTCTTTTACGCTATCGTCACTGCGCTCGGCTTGTGAGGGGTGAATGCTGGATAACATTAAGGCGACTTTAAATTCACTGCCTTGACCTACTGTGCTGGTTAGGCTGATGTCGCCGCCCATAATATCCGTTAGCAGCCTCGTGATCGTGAGCCCGAGCCCAGTGCCAGCGATGTTGCTGCCGGGGCGTTTTACTCGTTCGAAAGGGCGAAAAATACGCTCGGCATTTTCCCGGGCGATACCTTCGCCGGTATCCGTGATAATAAACTCGGCCACTTGGCTACGATAGCGCACCTGAAATGACACCTTACCCTGCGCTGTGTATTTAATGGCATTAGAGAGAAGGTTAATGAGTATCTGCCGCAGGCGCTTCTCGTCGGTTTTAACAAATTCGGGAAGATGGCTGGCACACACATAGTCAAATATTAGGCCTTTGGCTTCGGCTTCGGGCCGAAACATGTACACCAACTGCTCTAGTAGTTGCGGCAAGCGCACTTGCTCGGTGTGTAAATCGAGTTTACCGGCTTCAATTTTAGAGATATCCAGCAACCCTTCTACCAAATCACCTAAATGTTCCCCACTGCGGCGAATAACTCCGATAGCATCGCGCTTTACATCGGGAATCGTCGGGTCTTTTTCCAGTAATTGGGCGTAGCCCAAAACGGCGTTTAGCGGTGACCGCAGCTCGTGGCTTATCCCCGTTAGATAACGGCTTTTGGCTTGGTTAGCCGCCTCGGCACTTTCTTTGGCGCGCTGCAACTCGCGGTCGGTTTGCTCATGGGCAACGATCTCTTCGGTTAATAATCGAGTTTGGCGCTGAGTTTCCTCTTGTGCAACGACGCGGCTTTCATGGGCTAAAACAAACAGCCAGCTAATAATTCCGGTGATAATAACCAGTAAAAAAAACACCTTCCAAAGCGTTGAGGCGGTATTGGGCGTGGGGCTTTGAAAGTAAATCAGCGATAACAGCAGGCCAGAGAACCCGTTGATGATAACCAGTAGGCCTAAAAAGTGACCGATTCGAGAGTTGATGTTGGGGATAAATCGGGCGGGTAAAAAACGTGTAAACAGCGAGCGAATTTGTTCACTGTAACCCGCGCCGGGTTTACAGTAATCGCCGCAACGCGCGTCCAGTGAGCAGCACAGTGAGCAAATGTTGCCAGCGTACGCGGGACAGTGGCTGATATCTTCGCGCTCGAAACGGTGCTCGCAAATGCAGCAGATGGCCGTAGCTTGATCTGGTGTATCGAACTCTATATCACTGGCGATCAGCTCGCGGGCTAAATAATAGCGACCTTTAGTAAGCCAAGCGATAAATGGCACTAACAGTAGGGCCACCGCCAGAGTCATAAAGTGTGCTAGCGCCTGCATTGCATCGCCCATAACACCGCTGTAGCTAATCATGCCAAATAGGGTGGCTAAAATCATCGCGCCGCAACCGACCGGGTTAATGTCGTATAGGTGGGCGCGTTTAAACTCGATGTGCTTGGGCGATAACCCCAGGGGTTTGTTGATTATTAAATCGGCGACTAAACAGCCGACCCACGCGACGGCAACAATGGCGTAGAAGCCCAAGGTTTGTTCCAGGGCTTGATAAACCCCTAGCTCCATTAACAGCAACGCAATGGCTACGTTAAACACCAACCAAACCACGCGCCCAGGGTGTGAGTGAGTGAGACGTGAGAAAAAGTTGGACCAGGCAATAGAGCCCGCATAAGCGTTGGTGACGTTGATTTTTAGCTGACATAACACCACAAAAATACCGGCGACCGCCAAGGCAACCTCTGGGGTGTTGGAAATGTAGCCAAAAGCGATCATGTACATGCGGGTTGGGTCGGCCGCCTCCTGAGTGCTGACGCCGTAGCTAAGTGCTAATACCGCTAAAAATGAACCCGCCAACATTTTTATGGCACCGACAATAATCCAGCCGGGACCGGCGGCCATAGCGCAAACCCACCAGCGTTTGCGTGTACTTGGCGTGGGTTCGGGCATAAAACGCAAAAAATCGACCTGCTCGCCAATTTGCGCAATCAGGGCAAACATCACCGCGCAAGCTGCGCCAAAAAGCATCAGGTCGAACTGGCCGGTGGGGTCCGCGCTAGTGGTGTACTGCGTCCAGTCGTTAACGGCACTGGCATCGGCATAGATAATAAATGCAAAAGGCAGTAGCTGAAGTGTGAGCCAAATGGGCTGACTCCATACCTGAAAGCGACTAATAAAAGTAATGCCGTAAACCACTAAAGGAATCACCAGTACGGCGCTGACTAAATAGCCAATTGCCAGCGGTAGGCCAAACAGCAGTTTTAAGGCCATCGCCATAATGGCCGCTTCTAGGGCAAAGAATATAAATGTGAACGAGGCATAGATCAGTGAGGTAATGGTCGATCCGATATAGCCGAATCCAGCGCCACGAGTGAGTAAGTCGATATCGACACCGTACTTGGCGGCGTAGTAACTAATAGGTGTACCGGTGATTAAAATAATAATACTGACGGCAAAGATAGCGGCTATGGCATTGGTGAAGCCATAGTGCAGCGTAACTGTGCCGCCTATGGCTTCAAGGGCAAGAAATGAAATGGCGCCGAGGGCGGTAATGGCGACTCTGGTGGCACTCCAGCGGCGCGCGCTTTTAGCGGTGAAGCGCAGCGCGTAATCTTCTAGTGTTTGGTTGGCCACCCATTGGTTGTAATTGCGGCGCACCCGAAAGATATGCTGTTTGGCGGTCATAGGGCGCGACTACCGGGACGAGATCGCTGTGAATTTTTACGAGTTTGATACAAGGTGCTGCCTCTATTGGGTGCACCTCGCTGTGCATGGTTTCCTTTGTGGTGCGTTTGTCTTACTGAGACTTGCGTCTAATGGTTGCTGCCATTGGCGCGCGATGGTGTACAGCCAAACAACAGTCAAAAGCCATACCAATTGATCAAGTTAAACGCTTTATATTGAGTGCGCACGACCTTACGCCGCAGGTGCGGTAAACCCTATGCGTCAAATGACGTAGCTCCATGGTGCGTTTGGCGAATAGTGCCTAAGCGCGAGTTTCCTGAGAATAAACACCGTAGGCACAGCGTGTCTGTTGCTGGGCTAACCCACTTCTGGGATAACCAACGAGGAAAGAACATGGGAACTTTAAAAAATGCACAGGCCGGCCTTGGGGGTCGACTGCCAAGCTTAATGAAGGGCATCGCCTCTGCCGTCGCTGGGGCGACAATGGTGTTGTCTGCAGCGGTTAACGCGGCACCCGCGACTTCCGAGGTCAACACCACGGATCTTGCGGTGACCGACGATACAGTCACTGTCGGTATCTTACACTCGGTAACCGGGACCATGGCCATCAGTGAGACTGGCTCGGTTCAGGCAGAGAAGCTGGCCATTGAGCAGATCAATGCCATGGGTGGTGTGCTAGGCCGTCAAATCGAATACGTACAAGAAGATGGTGCCAGCGATTGGCCAACCTTCGCCGAAAAATCTCGTAAGCTGTTGCTGCAAGATAAAGTGGCCACCGTGTTTGGTTGCTGGACCTCGGCTTCACGTAAAGCGGTATTGCCCGTGTTTGAACAGTATAACGGCATGCTGTACTACCCCACGTTTTACGAGGGTTTGGAGCAATCACCTAACGTAATTTACACCGGTCAGGAAGCCACTCAGCAAATTTTGGCGGGTATTGACTGGGTAACCAAAGAGAAAGGCGCTAAAACCTTTTACTTGCTTGGTTCGGATTATATCTGGCCACGTACCTCTAACAAGATTGCGCGCAAGCACATCGAGAAGCTGGGCCTGAAAGTTGTGGGTGAGGATTACTACCCACTGGGTCACACTCAGTTCAACTCGATCATCAACAAGTTCAAGCTGAAAAAGCCTGATGTCATCTTCGCCTCAGTGGTGGGTGGTTCTAACGTTGCCTTTTATAAGCAGCTTAAAGCCGCTGGTATCGATATGACCAAAGAGAAGCCGCTGGTGCTGACCATCTCTGTGACCGAAGACGAAATCTTGGGCATCGGTGGTGAAAACATTGAAGGCGCTTACGCTTCAATGAAGTACTTCCAGAGCTTAACCAACGACAACAACCAGGCTTTTGTTAAAGCCTTTAAAGAGCGTTGGGGCGATGACATTGTTATCGGTGACGTAACTCAGGCCGCTTATCTCGGACCTTGGTTATGGAAAGCAGCGGTCGAAAAAGCCGGATCATTTGATGTGGACAAAGTACGTGAAGCATCGCCTGGTATCGAGTTAACCACTGCGCCAGAAGGCTATGTGAAGGTTCACCCGAATCACCACCTGTGGTCTAAAACCCGCATTGGTAACGCCAAAACCGATGGTCAGTATGAAATCGTGTACGAAACTGACGAGCTGATCGAGCCAGATCCGTTCCCAGAAGGTTACCAATAAGCCGCATTACCGGCCGCGCGAGCGGCCACCAGAACCCACTGCCACAGGCGGTGGGTTCGTCCCTTTCGCAAGATGAAGTTTCTTTTGAGTTTTCTGCACGAGGATTGAGCGATGTTCGCCGATTACACGACCTCTGAGTTAATGTCGATATTTGCTATGCAGGGCTTTGCAGGATTAATTTTATTTTCTGTTTTTGTCCTTATGGCGTTGGGGCTGGCTATTATTTTTGGCCAGATGGGCGTTATCAATATGGCGCATGGCGAGTTTATGATCCTCGGTGCGTACATTACCTATTTAACCTCTAATGTGTTTGCCGACTATATGCCCAATTTGTTTGGGGCCTACTTTTTTATCGCCATGATACTGGCGTTTATCGCCGCGGGCGCGCTGGGCATGCTAGTGGAGTGGGCAATGATTCGTCATTTGTACCACCGTCCATTGGATACCCTGTTGGCGACCTGGGGCTTAAGTCTAATTTTGCAGCAGTGCTACCGCACCATCTTTGGCGCCCGTGAAGTGGGTGTAACCTTACCCGATTGGCTGATGGGGTCATTTCAGTTAACGGACATTATCGAGGTGCCGATTAACGGTATCTTTGTAATGACGCTGGCGGTGGGTATCTCGGTAGCGATTGCAGCGCTTATGTACAAATCACGCTGGGGCATACAGGTGCGCTCAGTGGTGCAAAACCGCCCTATGGCGGGCGCGGTGGGCATTAATACCGCACGCGTAGATAGACTGACCTTCGGTTTAGGCTGTGGTATTGCCGGTGTTGCCGGTAGCGCATTCACCATGATTGGCTCAACCGGGCCCACGTCGGGGCAGTTGTACATTGTTGATACCTTCCTGGTTGTGGTGTTTGGTGGCGCGGCAAGTTTGCTGGGTACCATCGCTTCAGCTTTTACTATTTCGCAGGCGCAATCCACTATGGAGTTCTTCCTGAGCGGGTCAATGGCCAAAGTACTGACGCTGTTGTTTGTTGTCTTCATTCTGATGTTAAGACCACAAGGTCTTTTCTCACTGAAAGTGCGTCGCTAGGAGGGTTAGCGTATGTCTTATGCAGGTTTACGATCTCTATTGCCTAAAAATGATCTCATTAATTTTGCGGTACTCGCGTTAATTTTGGTGGTGGTCTTACCTTTAAGCCTTGATATTTTCCGGCTTAATCTGGTGGGTAAATACCTTACGTACGCGTTTGTCGCGCTTGGTTTGGTCTTGTGCTGGGGCTATGGCGGTATTTTAAGTCTAGGTCAAGGGGTGTTTTTTGGTTTGGGCGGTTATGCCATGGCGATGTTTTTAAAGCTTGAGGCATCGTCACCGGAAAACACCGCAATTCAGTCAACACCTGGGATTCCGGACTTTATGGATTGGAACCAGTTGACGGAATTGCCCTGGTTTTGGCAGCCGTTCCATAGCCTGACCTTTACCGTGATCGCCATTATTGTTATCCCGTCGATCTTTGCTTACATCATCGGTGTTGCCATGTTTAAGCGCCGGGTGGGCGGGGTGTACTTTGCCATTATTACCCAGGCAGTGGCGGCAATCTTGACGATTCTAATCATCGGTCAGCAGGGCTATACCGGCGGCGTGAATGGTATTACAGACTTGCGCACATTGTTTGGTTGGGATATCCGTACCAACGAAGCCAAGTATGTATTTTACTTTTTATGTGTGTTTATGCTGTTTTTGTGCCTGGGTGTTGCGCAGTTTGTACGCAAAAGTAAGTTGGGCCGTTTGTTGGTTGCCATGCGAGAAATGGAAGACCGTGTGCGTTTTTCAGGCTACGACGTAGCCAACTTTAAGATCTTTGTGTTTTGTCTGGGTTCGGCCTTTGCCGCAATCGGTGGCGCCATGTTTACCCTTCAGGTTGGTTTTATGTCACCTACCTTTGTGGGTATTGTTCCTTCGATTGAAATGGTGATCTTTTGTGCCGTGGGTGGCCGCCTGTCAATCTTTGGCGCGGTATATGGTGCGCTGGTGGTTAACTGGGCTAAAACGACTTTCTCCGAGAGCTTTCCTGAGTTGTGGTTGTTTGCCATGGGCGCGCTGTTTATCGGTGTGGTTATGGCGTTCCCCAATGGTTTGGCAGGGCTGTACACCAAATACTGTGAGCCTAAGGTCAATCAGTTGATTGAGCGCTTTACGGGTAAGTCAAACGATACGTCAGCGGAGCTGGCTCCTCAGATGAAAACCGAAGGGGGTAACCCATGAATTCGAGTAACACAGATTTCGTGCTGGCGGTTGAAGGGCTAACGGTTTCATTCGATGGTTTTAAAGCGGTTAACGATTTGAGTTTTTACGTTGATAAAAATGAAATACGGGTAATTGTGGGGCCGAATGGAGCGGGTAAAACCACGGTGCTGGATTTGGTGTGTGGACGAACCAAAGCCACAGAGGGCTCGATTAAGTTTCGCAACAAAGAACTCACCAAAATGAAAGAGCACCAGATTGTGCGCGCGGGGGTGGGGCGAAAGTTTCAAACTCCGTCAATCTACGGTGACTTAACGGTGTTTGAGAACCTGGAGATCTCGTTTCCTCGCGGCCGATCTGTATTGGGTGCGCTGGCGTTTAAACGAGATGCGGAGGTTCTTCAGCGTGTCAACGAAGTAGCCGGCATGATCTTTTTGGATGAGCTGCTGCACACCCGCGGTGACCTACTCAGTCACGGTCAAAAGCAATGGTTGGAAATTGGTATGTTGCTGATTCAAGACCCAGAGCTTTTGATGCTGGATGAGCCGGTGGCAGGCATGTCGGTATCCGAGCGACGCAAAACAGCAGAGCTGTTGCGCACCATCACCAAAGATCGTTCGGTGATTGTGATCGAGCATGATATGCAGTTTGTCGCCGAGATTGCCGACAAGGTTACTGTTTTGCACCAGGGTAAGATCCTAGCCGAAGGTTCGGCCGAGCACGTAAAGCAAGATCCTAAAGTCATCGAAGTGTATTTGGGTCATTGAGGAGACAACCATGCTGAATGTATCTGATTATCGAGTCAGTTATGGCCAGAGTAATATTATTAGTGGTATGAACTTCTCGGTAGCGCCCAACGAAATTGTGGCGGTTATGGGGCGTAACGGGATGGGTAAAACCACCCTGATGAAATCCTTGATGGGTGTTATTCCATCCGAGAGTGGTAGCGTCAAGCTGGAGGATACCGAGGTATCTAAGATGAAAAGCTACCAGCGGGTAGAAGCCGGTTTTGGTTTTGTGCCCCAGGGGCGCATGATTTTTTCCAGCATGACCGTTAAAGAAAATATCGAGACGGGACTGACTACCACAAAATCGCGCAACGTACCGCGCGATCTTTACGATATGTTTCCGGTGTTACTGGAGATGCGCAATCGTCGAGGCGGTAACTTGTCGGGTGGCCAGCAACAGCAGCTGGCTATTGCCCGAGCACTTGCCAGTAATCCTAAGATGTTGTTGTTGGATGAGCCCACCGAAGGTATTCAGCCTTCTATTATTCGCGATATGGCGCGCACGCTTAAAGAGATTCGCGATCAGCGCGGCCTGTCGATTGTGGTGTCAGAGCAGGTGTTGAGTTTTGCCTTGGATATTGCCGACCGCATACTGGTGATTGAAAAAGGCGAGATTGTCCACGAAGAGCTCAGATCGAGCGTGGACGAGGCGAAAGTCGCCTCGTACCTCTCGGTGTAATTTTCTAAGATTCGTTTTGGTGTAACAGCCTCACGGTTGTTGCACCGGTTTTATAGGAGTAAATCATGCGTCACGGTGATATTTCCAGCAGCCCTGATACGGTCGGTGTTGCGGTGGTCAACTACAAAATGCCTCGGTTACATACTAAGGCCGAAGTGATGGACAATGCCCGTAAGATTGCCGATATGATTCTCGGCATGAAAAAAGGCTTGCCGGGGATGGATCTGGTGGTCTTCCCCGAGTACAGCACCATGGGCATCATGTACGATAACGACGAGATGATGGCTACCGCTGCCACTATCCCGGGCGATGAGACCGCTATCTTTTCCGAAGCCTGTCGGCAGGCGGATACGTGGGGTGTTTTCTCACTGACCGGTGAGCAACACGAAGATCACCCGAATAAAGCGCCTTATAACACCTTAGTGTTGATTAACAACCAGGGTGAAATTGTACAAAAATACCGTAAATGTATTCCCTGGTGTCCGATTGAGGGCTGGTATCCGGGTGACAAAACCTATGTCACCGAAGGGCCTAAAGGTATGAAGATCAGCCTGATTATTTGTGACGACGGCAATTACCCCGAAATTTGGCGCGACTGCGCCATGAAGGGCGCTGAACTGATCGTTCGCTGTCAGGGCTATATGTATCCAGCCAAAGAGCAGCAAGTGATGATGGCGAAATCAATGGCCTGGGCAAACAACTGCTATGTGGCTGTTGCGAATGCCTCGGGTTTTGACGGGGTTTATTCCTACTTCGGGCACTCGGCCATTATTGGGTTTGATGGTCGCACCTTGGGTGAATGCGGTGAAGAAGATATGGGCGTACAGTACGCTCAGTTGTCTGTCTCGCAAATTCGCGATGCACGTAAAAACGATCAATCACAAAATCACCTGTTTAAATTACTCCATCGCGGTTATAGCGGTGTACATAACTCTGGTGATGGCGATAAAGGCATCGCCGAGTGCCCGTTTGATTTCTATCGTAGCTGGGTGCTTGATGCCGAAAAAACTCAGGCCGATGTGGAAGCTCTAACACGATCGACCATTGGTGTGGCGGATTGCCCGGTAGGGAATTTGCCGGTGGACGGAAAAGAGAAGTCGGCGGATTAACCGTTTCGCTCGCCGTAACAGGCTAACCTGTTACGGCGTTTTTTAATGTCTTGAGGTAGTTGTGCCTTTTATTAATGATATGTTAGCCGAGCAAGCACAAGGTACACCAGCGCCGGCTGTAAATACCCGCCCAGCGGCTACTCGATTAGGGCAAACCCGGTTTCGTTTTGACTTGCCTAAAGCCAAAGAGCGATTGCGCGAGCGCATTGTCGGGCAGCCCGAGGCGATGGCGGCACTTGATGATGCGTTAGATGTGATCAAGGCTGATATAGCCGACCCCGATCGACCCTTGTGGTCGGCACTACTGGCGGGGCCTACTGGCGTAGGCAAAACAGCAACGGTAAAAGCGCTCGCTGAAGTACTAACGGGTAGAGCGGATAATTTTTGTCGTATCGATATGAACACCTTGTCGCAGGCTCATTACAGTGCAGCGCTATCTGGCGCCCCACCGGGGTATGTTGGCAGTAAAGAAGGGCACACATTATTTGATGCGGCGCAGATCGCCGGTGATTATTCTACGCCCGGCATTGTATTGTTTGACGAGGTTGAGAAAGCAAGCCCAGAAGTATTGCGGGCCTTGCTAAACGTATTGGAAGACGGCCACCTGCGCTTAAGCGCCGGTGAAAAAAGTCTCGATTTTCGCAACACCCTGCTACTAATGACCAGTAACCTGGGCGGGCGTCAGTTAAGCGCCTGGCTTAAACGCTCAAGCTGGTGGCCAGGGAGAGGTGGTGCCGATTTGCCCCGTCGTGTTCAGCGGCAAGTGCACGAGCAAATAGAAGCATTTTTTGCCCCAGAGTTTATTAACCGGTTGGATCGGGTGCTTATTTATCGCCCCCTGGGAGACACCCATACCCACAGTCTTTTAGAGTTGGAGCTAGATCGATTAAATCGGCGGCTCAACAAAAAAGGTTGGCGCCTAACGCTGACGGCTGAGGCTTATGAGGGGCTCGGTAAGAACGCTCTGGACAACCGTTACGGCGCCCGCTCAGTAAGACGGCTAGTGCGCGATGCTGTTGAAGCGCCGCTGGCGAGCTTTTTATTGCAGGCGGGCGCTGAGTCTACTTCTCCTGAGTTGTGCCTGGCCGAAGGGCACTGGCAATCGGGCCAGCTTATTTTTATCGCACGTTAATATTAGTTGCTATAAGCACGGCGCTGGCAATCCGGCTGGCGCCGCGCTTATGCTATGTTCCGTCACCCGTCACCCGTCACCCGTCACCCGTCACCCGTCATCCGTTTTTCGTCCCCATTTAAGCAATGCGTCAAATGACGTAGTTCGCGGGCTATTTGTCGTATTGCCGATTTTGCTCCCGAATTCGATACTGAGCCCACATTCGCAGTCAGCCGCAATCGCGTCCTTACTGCATTATTGCTGAGCTATTCAGGAGCCTAAGTCATGACAGAAACGATCGTCAAAATCGATTTATCCAAGTCGGCCTATGAGAACGACATGATTCACAACCGTTGGCATCCGGACATTCCGATGGTGGCAACGGTTAAGCCCGGCGACGATTTTATTATGGAGTGCTACGACTGGACCGGTGGCCAGATCGAGAACAACGATAACGCCGACGACGTGCGCGATGTCGATCTTACTCAGGTGCATTTTCTGTCCGGGCCGGTCGGTGTTGAAGGTGCGGAGCCGGGCGACTTGCTGGTGGTTGATATTCTTGATATTGGTGCATTTCAAGAGAGCCAGTGGGGGTTTAACGGTTTCTTCTCTAAGCAAAACGGCGGTGGCTTTTTAACCGAGCACTTCCCCGATGCGCAGAAGTCGATCTGGGATTTTAACGGTATGTTTACCAAGTCTCGCCACATTCCGGGCGTTGAGTTTGCGGGCCTGATTCACCCGGGGTTGATTGGCTGCTTGCCATCCAAAGACCTTTTGGATACCTGGAATGAGCGTGAGAAAGAGCTCTATGACACCAACCCGGATCGGGTGCCCACGTTGGCAAACTTGCCGTACGCCGATACCGCCCATATGGGGCGTATGAAGCCCGATGAAGCAAAAGTAGCGGCGGCTGAAGGGGCCCGTACCGTACCGCCACGTGAGCACGGCGGTAACTGCGATATTAAAGATCTGTCGCGCGGCTCTAAGGTGTACTTCCCCGTTTACGTAAAAGGCGGTGGCTTGAGCGTGGGTGATTTGCACTTTAGCCAGGGCGACGGTGAGATCACCTTCTGTGGTGCGATCGAAATGGCCGGCTGGATTCATATGCGGGTTAACCTGGTTAAAAACGGTATGGAGATGTACGGTGTTAAAAACCCAATCTTCAAGCCGAGCCCGATCAAGCCGGTATACGATGATTACGTGATTTTTGAAGGTATCTCGGTCGATGAAGATGGCGGTCAGCACTTCTTGGATGTGAATGTCGCCTACCGTCAGGCCTGTTTAAACGCCATCGAGTTTTTGACTAAGTTTGGGTATAGCAAGGCGCAGGGCTACGCGCTCTTGGGTTGTGCGCCGGTACAAGGCCATATCAGTGGGGTGGTGGATGTGCCAAATGCCTGCGCTACTTTGTGGCTGCCAACCGAAATCTTTGATTTTGATATTAATCCGACGGCAGAAGGGCCAAAGAAAATGGTCGATGGCACCATCGATATTCCACTGTCGAAAGATAAGGAGTAAGTCATGCCTGTCTACGATTACCGTTGCACTGAACACGGTGTGTTTAACCAGCTAGCCACTATCGCTCAAAGTGCTGAGCCGGCTCCGTGCCCCCAGTGCGGCACAATGGCCGGTCGGGTGATTATGGTGTCGCCAACGATGTTGGATATGGCGCCCGGTAATCGTGACGCCCACGCGCGCAATGAAAAAGCGCGCGAGGCGCCACGCTTCTCTAACCCTGAGTCCCGTCTCGAGGACAAAGCGCGGCGCGAGCACAAACATGGTAAAGGGTGTGGTTGCAGCGATCGATCGGTGCGTAAGTCGCAAGTGCTTTACACGCCTGATGGCAGTAAGATCTTTCCGTCGGCTCGGCCGTGGATGATCAGCCATTGATTCCGAAAGGGTAAGATTTCTTGTTTGAGGTTTGGGGAGCTTTGCTCCCCTTTTTTTTGCCCCAAGGAGAGTGGTGAATAGTTGTCGGGTGCGGTTAGGTTGCGGTTGCGCTGATTTACATAAGTTTACATTTTGCGGTGATCTTTTGTTCACTTTGGCGCGTAAAATCGCCAGCCTTTAAATTTTGTACCGCTATTGGAACCCTATTATGTCAGGTAGTTATAACCTAACGCTGGTTTTTGCCTCGTATTGTGTGGCTGTTATCGCCGCTTACACCGCGATTTATTTTGGCACGCGAATTTTTAGTATGCACGACGGTGCCGGCCGCAAATTTTGGCTGGGTATGGGGGCTGTCTGCTTGGGTTCGGGCATTTGGTCGATGCACTTTGTGGGTATGAGTGCCTATACGATGCCCGCGGGCATGACTATGAGCTTTAGCGCGCCCTTGACGGTTTTGTCGTGGATTCCCGCGGTATTGGCGTCGGCACTGGCGCTGTATGTGATTACCCGACCTAATGTCAGCGCCCTGAGTATTGTCGCCAGTGCGGTGATTATGGGGGCGGGTATTTGCGCGATGCACTACGGCGGTATGTACGCCATGCGTATGGACCCGCAAATTCAATATGACGCGCTTATCGTGGCTATCTCGGCGGTGATTGCTGTGGTGGCCTCGGGGGCGGCGTTGGTTATCTGTCGCCAAGTGCGAGTGGTGCCTGCCAAATACGCCATGGCGGTAAAGGGTGTGGCCGCTTTAGTGATGGGAGCGGCTATTTGCGGTATGCATTATACCGGTATGGCGGCGGCAAGTTATCCAATGAACTCCATGGCCGCACAGAGCAATACATTGCAAGGGCAGTGGATGGGTATTCCCACGGCGATCGTCGCCAGTATTGTGTTGTTGTTGGCACTGATTGTCGCGTATCGCGATTTTAAACAAGCCGAGAGTGAGCGCCGTAGCGCCGCCCAGGCTCACGATAAAGTCATTGAAAATGCGTTTGTCGATCAAGCCACTGGGCTTGCCAATCGCACTCGCTTTGAGCAGCTGTTAATGCAAAAGATGGCAACGCAACATAGCCGTTTTAGTTTGCTTTATATTGAAATGAATGGTTATCGTGATTTAAACAATGCCCTGGGCGAGCAGGCGGCGCAGCAAATGGCTCAGGAGTTTGCCGGGGCTGTCCGCAGCGGGCTGGGTGATGCCAGTGAGTTGGCGCGTTACAGTAGTTCTGGGTTTATCGCTCTTGTGCCCGAGCTTAGCAATAATACCTTGGCGAATACGTTTGCCCAGCTAAAGCGCACAGTTGGCCAAATCAAATACGCGCCGTCTTACGGTCAGTGGTCGTTGGGGTACAGTAACTACCCGGACTCGGCAAGTAATAGTCGGTTATTGGTGCGCGCGGCGCAAAAAACGCGCTATACCATGGACTACCAAGCTCAGACCGCGTCATAAAGTGTCATAGGCGCCGCTCGCGAGCGATGACGGCGCCGGTGGTTCACTCAATATCGGCATTAGCCATGATCTCTATGGCGTGCGCCATTAATACCCGGATAGCCGCAAATTGCTTAGCGGAGCCGGTAATGGCGTCCGCCGATTGCACATAGCGGCTGCCGTCCAGTTCATCGCCACAGTGTTTAAGTAACGCCTGGGCCGAGTCGGTTGTTGTCTCTAGGTGAAATTGCAGGGCAAGAACCCGTGTGCCAAAGGCAAAGGCTTGCTGTTCGCAGGCCTCGCTGGCGGCTAGCGGCAGTGCTCCTTGGGGGAGGGCGAAGGTGTCCCCGTGCCAGTGAAACACTGTTGGATTGCTGGCGAATAAAGGACCGTAAATCGAGCGCGTGGGCACCCCTTGTATCGGGTGCCAACCGATCTCTCGGTGGCGGCCGGG
Source organism: uncultured Gilvimarinus sp. (assembly GCF_963972205.1). NCBI lineage: Bacteria > Pseudomonadati > Pseudomonadota > Gammaproteobacteria > Cellvibrionales > Cellvibrionaceae > Gilvimarinus > uncultured Gilvimarinus sp. The sequence goes on from NZ_CAXAUC010000001.1 coordinate 62,724, forward strand.
CGTTACCGGCGCACCCAGCGCGCGCGCAATCAACTGTGCCCCGAGGCATATCCCTAATACCCGCTTACCACTGCTTATCGCCGTGGCAATAAGATGCTTCTCGGCGGTGAGCCACGGATACTGCGCGGTATCGTCGACATTCATGGGGCCGCCCATAACCACCAGCCAATCAAACTCATCTTGTTCTGGCAATGGCTCGTTGCGGTACAGGTGGTGGGTAGTAATGCAATACCCCCGCGCGGCAAACTCATCGGCCATGCTGCCGATGCCCTCAAACGGCACGTGCTGTAATACACTAATACGCATGTTAAAAAGCTCCCTAGTTTCAGAGCGTAATCATAGCCGCTTTAAAGGGCTTAGCACAGTCTCACTGGGGCGCACGGGGCACGTCACTATGCGAGGCTTTAGCGCCCGTAAAGGGCTAATAGCGGCGTAATCGTGTATACTCCGCCCACATTTTAATCAACAGGTGTTCTATTTTGATCGCAAAGCTGTTCAAAAAGATTGTCGGTGGCGACAGCTCGCCGAAGCAAACGGCAAAACCCAATCAAGACGCCGACGCGCCCAAGACCGCGCGCGGCCCTAAAAATAAGCCGGGCGATAAAACCAACGCCAAGCCTAAATCGGGCGGTAGCAAAGGTGGGGCAAATAACCGCAATAAGCGTGATGGTAAGGCCTCCAGCAAAGATAGCGCCGATACGCGCGCGCCTAAGAATACTAGCTCCAGCCGGGAGCGTTCGGGCAAAAGCGCTAAGCGCCCGCCCAAGCAGCCTTGGGATATCTCTCAGTTTCCGGTCCCGGAAGTGGCAGGCAAAGTGCGTTTCCATGACTTCCACTTAGATAACGATCTGATGCATGCCATTGCTGACTTAGGCTTTGAGTACTGTTCGCCGATTCAGGGGCAGTCGTTGCCCTTCGCCCTAAAAGGGCGCGATGTGGTGGGTAAGGCCCAGACCGGGACAGGGAAAACCGCCGCCTTTTTAACGGCGATTATTGAAGATTTATTGAAGCACCCCTTAGAGGAGCAGCGCTACGCCGGTGAGGCGCGAGCGCTGGTGATTGCACCGACCCGTGAGCTGGTGATGCAAATCGCGGAAGACGCCGAGCTGCTGTGTAAATACACTGACCTGCAAGTGCATACCTTGGTGGGTGGTATGGATTACGGCAAACAGCAACGGCGTCTCAACGATAGTTTGGTGGATATTCTGGTGGCGACACCGGGGCGTTTGTTGGACTTTTGTCGCAATAAAGATGTGCATTTGGATCAGCTCGAGATCATGGTGATCGATGAAGCCGACCGCATGTTGGATATGGGTTTTATTCCGCAGGTGCGGCAAATTGTGCGGCAAACACCGCGCCGCGAAGAGCGTCAAACCTTGTTCTTCTCGGCCACCTTTACCGATGAAGTGCACCGCTTGGTAGATCAGTGGACCAATAATCCCGAGACCATTGTGATCGAGCCGGAAAGCGTGGCCACCGATACAGTAACCCAATATGTGTATCTGGCCAGCACCGATGAAAAATACACCTTGCTCTACAATTTGATCCAAGATGAGTCGGTCGAGAGCATGATTGTATTCGCCAACCGCCGCGACGAATGCCGCCGGCTAGAAGATAAGCTCAAGCGCCACGGTATTAAAGTCGGCTTGCTGTCTGGCGAGATCGCCCAGAATAAACGCGTGTCCACCCTTAACGCCTTTAAAGATGGCGCCATTAAGGTGCTGGTTGCAACCGATGTTGCCGGCCGCGGGATTCATATCGATGGTATCAGTCATGTGGTGAACTTTACCTTGCCGGAAGAGCCCGAAGATTACGTTCACCGGATTGGCCGCACTGGCCGCGCGGGCAATAGCGGCACGTCTATTAGTTTTGCCTGTGAAGACGACGCCTTTTTGTTGGAGCCGATTCAGCAGTTGCTAGGCAAACCATTGCCCTGTGAGCAGCCGCCCGAGGCGCTGTTGGCCGAGATGCCGCCGATGGCGCCAGCGCCGCGCCGCAGTAGTAGTGATCGCTCGTCGCGCAGTGGCGGGGGCGGTCATAAGCGCGGCCCGAGCCGGGGTAATAGCCGTGGTCCGCGAGGTGGTCATCGCTCTTCGCGCTGATCGTATAATGTCTTTGTGATGGCGGGCCGGGCTCGTCCCCAAATTTATGTATAGCGCTCGTTCGGCAATGTTTACCTTGCACCTGACGGTCGTGCTCATGGGCGCGACCGGCATCTTTGCGCGGATTATCGATTTGCCCGCGTGGGAGATTACCGGTTACCGAACCGCGATTGCCGCGCTGGTGTTGTTTGCGTGGGTGCAGTGGCGCGAGGGTACTATTCGTCTTAGCAGCGCCCGCGCTTATGGTCGCATGCTGGTGTTGGGCTTATTACTTGGCCTACACTGGATTACCTACTTTCAGGCCATGCAGGTATCCAGCGTTGCCATCGGTATGATTGCATTGTTTGCCTACCCGGTGATGACCGTCTTTCTCGAACCCTTCTTTACCCGTATTCGGCTTAATTGGCGCGACTTAGTCAGTGGTCTGTTAGTGCTGCTGGGTATTTACTTGCTTGTGCCCGAGTTTGATTTAGCCAATAACGGAACTCAGGGTGTGCTGTGGGGGTTGCTCTCGGCGCTGTTGTTTGCCTTGCGCAATATCTTGCTGGGGCACTGGTTTAGCGATGTAAGCGCGGCTCGCTCACTCGCGTATCAAACCGCCATTACCGCCGTGATGATTGCCCCGGCATTGTTGTTGGTGGGAGAGTTGCCGCAAGTGGCGGACATCGGCCTGGTGCTGTTGCTCGGGGTCGTGTTTACAGCGGTTGCCCATACGTTACTGGGCTATTCTTTGCGTTTTTTACGGCCCAAAACTGTCGGCCTGGTCTCGTGCATGCAACCGGTTTACGGCGTACTTTATGCGTTGTTACTACTTGGCAGTGTGCCTACCGTTGCGACAATAGTCGGTGGGCTGCTGGTGTCATTGGCGGCTTTTTACGAAACTTTGCAGGTGCGGCGCTAACGGTTGAGTAGCAATGCTGCGCCCTGGGCCGATTTCTGCTAACGTTGCGCATTTGAGCAACCGGCCCGGGCTATGCAAAAAACCAGTACCGCTGCAGCCCATCCTTGGCTTGCGGCATTTAAGCAATACCGCGATATTCGCCTGCTGTATGTATTTTTACTGGGCTGTTCGTCTGGTTTCCCCTTCGTTTTAATTGGTTCTAATTTAACCGGCTGGTTAACCGACGCCGGCATCTCGCGCGCCGAGGTAGGGCTGATCGGCGCTGTGTTCGTCGTTTACGCTATCAATTTTTTGTGGGCGCCGCTGCTCGATAGGGTGCAATTGCCGTTTTTTACTCGCCGTTTAGGGCTGCGTCGCAGCTGGATTTTTTGCCTGCAAGGTTTGATGCTACTGCTGATTGTGGGGGTGGTTGGTACTCAGCCCGCCGTCAGTTTGCTGTGGACGGGTATTTTAGCCTTGGGTATTGCCATTTGCTCTGCCACTCACGATATCGCGATAGATGCTTACCGTATTGAAATTATCGGCAGTGATGCCGGCCGGGTTCCGGCAGCCTCGGCGGTGAGTATTATCGGTTGGTGGACGGGCTATTCTCTGCCGGGCTATTTGGCTTTTGCCAATGCCGATGTGGTCGGTTGGTCGGGCGTGTATTTGTGGATGGCGCTGGTGATGGCGTTATTGATGGTGTTTACCTTGCTCGTACGCGAGCCGGTGACGGACCGCGAACAGCTGCAAGCGGCCGCGCAGTTGCGCTATGCCGGCGCGCTAAAGGCGGGCAGTGGGCGTATTGATCGTATCTTGGTGTGGCTGAGCGTGACGGTGATTGAGCCGTTTGCTGATTTCTTTCGGCGCAACGGATGGCGCCTGGCGGTGTCGATACTGCTGTTTGTCTTTTTGTTTAAGATTGGCGAGGCATTTTTAGGGCGTATGTCGATTGTGTTTTACCGCGAGATCGGCTTCTCCAATGAAGATATTGCCCACTATTCAAAGTTGATCGGCTGGGGGTTAACGGTCGGTTTTACTTTACTGGGCAGCACCATCAATATTCGTTACGGTATTGTACGCGGCTTGTTTATTGGCGGTGTGGCCATGGCCGCTAGCAACTTAATGTTTGCCTGGATTGCCGTAACCGGCCCCGATGAAAGACTATTTATGGCGGCGATTGTCGTCGATAACTTTTGTGCGGCTTTTTCGACGGTGGCGTTTGTCTCGTTGCTTACCTGGCTTACCGGCCGCGCGTTTTCGGGCGCGCAATACGCGCTGCTGGCGTCGCTTGGCAACTTAGGCAGAACCACTTTGGCCTCTGGCAGTGGTACCTTGGTCGATTGGCTGGGCGGTAACTGGGCGTTATTTTTTGTGTTGACGGCGGTGATGGTGATGCCGGGGCTAATATTGTTGCTGGTGATTGGACGCCAGCTTAAACCTGATCGCGAGAGCCATCAGCGCGACCGGGTAGAGCGCCCTCAGCCAGATCGTGAACCCTCAGCCCGTTGACGGGGCGGTTACTCGGCAAGCCAGCGATAATGCGCAAGCCGAATACGCTCGCCCCGAAACACGACGCCTTCGGCCTCAAGCCGTGTGCGTTGACGATTGGCCGCGTCGGAGCCGGCTGGCAGTGACAGCTTGCCGCTAGCCGCCACGACCCGGTGCCAAGGCAATAGGGTGTCGTTTGGCAGGGCGCGCAATAGCCTGCCGGCCCAGCGGGCCGCGCCAGGGCGGCCCGCCAGTGCGGCCAACTGGCCGTAGGTGATAACTCGCCCTGCGGGTACCCGGGCCAGTACAGTGTAAAGTGCCGTGTAAAACGGATCGGGCGGCTTGTCAGTAAGTTGAGGCGTCTGCATGGATCGCATAAGAATTCCTTGAATAAAGCTAATGTGGGATGCGTTAGCTCGTTTGAATTAGTGTAATGCGAGAGTGGTTGCGAGTGTGAAAAAACTGGGACTCATTGTACTTTTATTGCTTAACGCGAGTGCGGCGCAGGCGGGGTTCGTCGAGTTGTTTAATGGCGACCGTCTGGAGGGGGACTTTGTTAAGCTCGATGGCGAGTCACTGGTGTGGGGCAGTAGTAATTTTGGCGATGTGAAAATAGCCCGTTCTAAAATCAAAAACATCAGCACGACTATGCCAATGAAATTAAGTGGCAGTGCGACACCGTGCTTGATCGACGGTATGAAACAGGAGTACTTGTTTTACTCCTGTGGGGGTGACCCGGATCAACGCAGTGTGCCCTTGGCGTCGCTCGAGATCATGCTGCCGTTCGAGAGTCATATCGAAGGCGAGTATATTTATCGGGGTAAGTTTGGCCTGTCGGGCTTTTTTGCCGAGGGCAACGACATTCGCAGCGATATAAAGATGAAGACCCATATCGAGTATCGCCGCAGTGAGTTTCGTCACAACGCCAATATTGAATACGCCAGCTACTCTTCTGATCGCGAAGCGCCCGATGAGCTGTGGCTGGGGCGCTACACGCTGGATTGGTTTTTTCGCGAGCGCTGGTTCTGGACCAATGATGTCTCCGTTGGCGCCGATGAGTCCCGCGGTGTTGAACAGTACTACACGTTAGGTAGTGGTACCGGTTATCAGTTTTGGGAAAACTCAGATACCGCCCTAGCGCTTACTGCCGGGCTCACGTACTTGAACGAAAAGTACGAGATACCCGATGAGCCAGAAGATGACTTTAGTGAAGTGAATGAACGGTTTGCTTTACGCCTGGGAACTAACTTCCGCTATCTGCTGCCTTTTGGCGTATCGTTTTTCCATGAAAATGAAATCACCCGATCACTCGAAGACAGCAGTGATTGGCGCCTGACCTCAGGGACCGGGCTGAGCACCTTGCTGGCGGGCAGTTTGTACTCTGAGGTCAAGGTCGATTACAACATCGACAACCAACCGCAGCAAGACAAAGAACGCGAAGACACCCGCCTGATGGTGGGGGTAAGTTACGAGTGGTAGCGCTTCAACGCTATTAAACCGAGCACACCGGAGAGCCCAGATGCCGATATTCTTTATTCTTTTTATTGTTGTTCCACTGTTGGAGATTGGCCTGTTTATTCAGGTGGGTAGCCGGATTGGGGCGATGCCCACGGTGGCGCTGGTGGTATTGACCGCCGTTTTTGGCGTGTTGCTGCTGCGCTGGCAAGGGCTGGCGACACTGATGCGCGCCCGCAGTCGCATGCAGCAGGGGCAAATGCCTGCAAGGGAGATGGTAGAGGGTATTATGCTGGCTTTTGCCGGTGCGATGCTGTTAACCCCGGGCTTTTTTACCGATACCCTAGGTTTTGTTTTGTTGATACCCGCTTGTCGGCACGCCTTGTTTAACGCTCTGGGTAAGCGCATTGTAGTAGGGGGTGCAAGCATGAACCCCGGCCGGGCCGGGCCTACTCACCCGGCCGATGGTGATGTTTACGATGGCGAGTTTAGCCGTACTGACGACGTAAAAAACGACCCCTCACTGCCTAAAAAGTGATCGCCTTGGTGTGGTCTAGACTAAATCCTTGCAAAACCTCTGCTTTTTTTGCTTTTTTCCTGTTTGAGCCATTGAAATACTCAGTGGCCAACCCCACCTTTTGAGCAAGTTCGCAAGTGTGTGGCGATGGCTGCGCGCAATATCCGAATTTTTGCCGGTTCGGCAAAGGTCCGGGGTAACCCGGGTTTGACATTGTTGTTACTACCTTTTGTTACTACATCTGTTAGTTGGAGATAGAAGTCCATGAATATTCGTCCGTTACATGATCGCGTTGTGGTTCGCCGCAAGGAAGAAGAGCAAACGACCGCTGGTGGTATTGTTTTGCCAGGCTCTGCCAAAGAAAAGCCCAATCAAGGTGAAGTTGTGGCAGTAGGTAATGGCCGCGTGCTGGATAACGGTGAGGTTCGTCCGGTAGACGTGAAAGTGGGTGACACCGTTGTATTCGGCAAATACGCCGGCAGCGACACCATCGAAGTTGAAGGTGAAGAGTTGGTGATTTTGAGCGAAGGCGATATCAAAGCCGTACTTGCTTAAGATACCCCCCTTAACGTGTTGTTGAACGATTTATTGCAAGGAATTGAATTATGTCTGCTAAAGAAGTGAAATTTGGTGATAGCGCCCGTCAGCGTATGGCAAAAGGCGTTAACATTCTGGCTGATGCCGTAAAAGCAACCTTGGGGCCCAAGGGCCGCAACGTGGTGTTAGAGAAATCTTTTGGTGCACCGACTGTCACCAAAGATGGTGTTTCTGTGGCTAAAGAAATCAGCCTGGAAGACAAGTTTGAGAACATGGGCGCGCAGATGGTGAAAGAGGTTGCCTCTAAAGCGTCTGACGATGCCGGTGACGGTACCACTACCGCGACGGTATTGGCGCAATCCATTGTTAATGAAGGTTTAAAATCAGTGGCTGCGGGCATGAACCCGATGGATCTGAAGCGCGGCATCGACAAAGCCGTGATCGCGGCGGTTGCTCACATTCAGTCTATTGCGCAACCTTGCGATACCCCTAAAGCGATTGCTCAGGTGGGTACTATCTCGGCCAATAGCGATTCGCACATCGGCGATATTATTGCCGAAGCGATGGCCAAAGTGGGCAAAGAAGGTGTGATCACCGTTGAAGAGGGCACCAGCCTTGAGAACGAGCTAGACGTCGTTGAAGGTATGCAGTTTGATCGCGGTTACTTATCCCCTTACTTTATCACCAACCAAGACAACATGATGGTTGAGCAAGACGCGCCTTACGTGTTGCTGGTCGATAAAAAAATCTCCAACATCCGCGAGCTGTTGCCAACCCTAGAAGCGGTTGCTAAGTCTGGCAAGCCGTTAGTGATTGTTGCCGAAGACGTAGAAGGCGAAGCGCTGGCCACCTTGGTGGTAAACAACATGCGCGGTATTGTTAAAGTATCAGCGTGTAAAGCGCCGGGCTTTGGTGATCGCCGTAAAGCCATGCTGCAAGACATCGCCGTACTGACTGGCGGCACTGTAATCAGCGAAGAAGTTGGCTTGGACCTAGAGAACGTGACGCTCGAGCACTTGGGTACCGCTAAGCGAGTGACCATGAGCAAAGAGAACACCACCATTGTCGATGGCGCCGGTAACGCTCAAGAAATTGAGTCGCGTGTTGGTCAACTCCGCACTCAGATCGAAGAGACTTCATCTGATTATGATCGCGAAAAACTGCAAGAGCGCGTGGCCAAGTTGGCCGGCGGTGTTGCTGTGATCAAAGTTGGTGCAGCCACTGAGATGGAAATGAAAGAGAAGAAAGCGCGCGTTGAAGATGCCCTGCACGCGACTCGCGCTGCGGTAGAAGAGGGCGTTGTGCCTGGTGGTGGTACCGCCTTGTTACGCGCTGTGGCCGCTATTATGGATCTGAAAGGTGACAACGAAGAGCAAGATGCCGGTATCGCGATCGCTCGTCGTGCGATGGAAGCGCCTCTGCGTCAAATCGTCACCAACGCCGGTGAAGAAGCCTCTGTGGTGGCCGATGTGGTTCGTAAAGGTGAAGGTAACTTCGGCTTTAACGCCGCTACTGGTGAATACGGCGATATGCTGGAAATGGGTATCCTTGATCCGGCGAAAGTAACCCGTACCGCACTGCAAGCGGCAGGTTCGGTGGCCGGCTTGATGATTACCACCGAAGCCATGGTTGCCGACAAGCCTGACGAAGGCGGTGCCGGTGGCGCGCCTGATATGGGCGGCATGGGCGGTATGGGTGGCATGGGCGGCATGATGTAAGCCCAGCCCCACTAAAGGCACCTACTTGGTAGGTGCCTTTATTTTTTTAAGAGGCGATAGTTATGGCCTCACAATTGCTTTATCTGTATAAGCATCGATCGCAAGCCCCATCGATGACAAATCTTACAAATACCGGCTGAGACTGGTGTAGTTTTTTCACGGTGTACCTTTTATCGTGCAAAATTTTAACCGTGTAGCTTTTTACCCGTGTACTTAAGGAGAACGTTATGGCTTTTGAATTACCGGAACTGCCCTACGCAAAAGATGCTTTGGCTCCACACATCTCTGAAGAGACCTTAGAATTCCATTACGGCAAACACCACAAAACCTACGTTGATAAGCTCAACGCTGCGGTACCAGGCACTGAGTTTGAAGGCAAAACTCTGGAAGAGGTGGTTAAAACTTCTAAAGGTGGTGTGTTTAACAACGCGGCACAAATTTGGAACCACACCTTTTACTGGCACTGCCTGAGCCCCAACGGTGGCGGCGCCGCTAGCGGTTCGGTGGCCAGCGCAATCGATGCAGCGTTTGGCTCTTTTGACAAGTTCAAAGAAGAGTTTACCGCGCAAGCTGTGGGTAATTTTGGTTCGGGCTGGACTTGGCTGGTTAAAAAAGCCGACGGTTCTGTGGCCATTGTTAACACCTCGAACGCTGAAACCCCGCTGACTGACGATTCAGTAACCCCGTTGCTGACCGTTGATGTGTGGGAGCACGCGTACTACATTGATTATCGCAACGCTCGTCCGAAGTACATGGACGCGTTCTGGGCACTGGTTAACTGGGAATTTGTTAACGCCAACTTTGCCTAAGTTGTTGTTTTATTGTACGAGCAAGTGCTGTGTTTATGTGCTGTAAACCAGCCCTTGTCACAAAAAACGCCGGCAATGCCGGCGTTTTTTGTATCGCAGGAACATCCCTTCTTTTTTACTGCCATAACTGTTATAACCACTACCATATTCATTGGCATGATGATTTCATGCGTTGTTGTGACTATTAGATTTGCAGTATAGGACCCTTATGGAACGCAAAGAGCCCACTCTGGGGGGAGTGATCCCCGACCGTGACGAGCATGACGATCAACCCGTACCGCGCGCAGGTGCCAATCGTGCATCGGCTGCGCATCGTCCACCGCCACCACCACCGCCATCCGATGAGCGGCAAGGGCCAGGTGCCGTTGCTGTGTTGGCGTTGTTGGTTGCTATTGCTGGCGTAGGTGGTAGTGGTTATCTAATGTGGCAATTAACCGAATCCCAAAAAGAGCTGGCCGATGCTGAGCATCGTATTGCCGGCCTAGAAACCCGGCTTAATTTAAATTCGGATCAGTCCAGCCAAACTGTGGATGAAATCCAGGACAAATTGCAGTGGGCGGACTCCGAGATCCGTAAACTTTGGGGGGTATCGCAAGACACCAACCGCAAGAGAATCGTTGCTAACGAGGATGCCTTGGCCTCAGTGAAGCGGCAGTTAAGCGCGGTCGAGAAAAGCGCCGCGAGTGCCAGTGCCAGCGCCAACGGTGTTAAGCGCGAGTTGCAAGCCCAGCTCGACAAATTGACGGCCCAGCTGACTCAGGCAAACGAGGCGGTTGCCAAGCTGAAATCCAGCGCCGATCAAATCGCAAGCTTGAGCATTGACGTGCAACGCGTATCCCAGCAGTTACCCGGGCTAAGGGATTTGGCAACTAGGGTTAAGACCAACGAAGAGGCAGTCGCCGCCATCGATGCCTACCGCCGCAACACCAACAACGATATCTTGCAGCTCAAACGGCAAATCAGTAATGCCTCTGGCGGGTCGGTAACGGCGCCGTAACGCATTAAGTTGATTGTTTTTCGTGGCGCTCGTGCCATGTACATAATGCGTACAGCGTCGGGCGCCTCCTTGGTTATCTACTGAGGGGCGTGTCCTGATCGCAGCCTTATCTAGGCGCATAGTGCGTAAGATACGTTGACGTTATGCACCCTCCCGCTAAATGGCTCGTGTAGTTTTGTCTCTGGGCAAGGATCTCTAAGCAAGTTACGGGGAGCGAGTCGTCGGCATTAATCTGTGTAGCCAGCTCATTAAAGTTCAGTGCGTATCGTAGGTGGTGCGGCTTAGTGTTACTTTGGAGATTGGTGTAAAATTGCCGGCAAAGATCCATACCCCAGAGATTTTGCTATGACTACCGTGATTAAAGAAGCCGATTTTATCGAGAGCGTCGCCGACGCCCTGCAGTTTATTTCTTATTACCACCCCGTCGATTTTATCCAGGCTGTCCACCAAGCTTACGAGCGTGAAGCTAACCCCGCCGCGAAAGACGCCATGGCACAAATTTTAATCAATTCGCGCATGTGTGCCATGGGACATCGCCCCATTTGCCAGGATACTGGCATTGTTACCGTCTTTGTAGAGGTGGGCATGGATGTACAGTGGGATGCTAGCCAAGGCGTGACCGATATGGTCAACGAGGGCGTGCGCCGCGCCTACAATAACCCCGATAACGTATTGCGCGCTTCTATTTTGGAAGATCCGGATGGTGCGCGTAAAAATACCGGTGATAATACCCCGGCGGTGATTCATTACAATATCGTGCCCGGCAACACAGTCGATGTGCACGTGGCCGCCAAAGGCGGGGGCAGTGAGGCAAAAACGAAGTTCGCCATGCTTAACCCCTCTGATTCGGTGGTTGATTGGGTGCTGGATATGGTGCCAAAAATGGGCGCGGGCTGGTGTCCACCAGGTATGTTGGGCATTGGTATTGGCGGCACCGCCGAAAAAGCCATGCTGTTGGCCAAAGAAGCACTGCTGGATCCGGTTGATATTCAGGAGCTGCAAGCGCGTGGCGCGGATAATCGCAGTGAAGAGCTGCGCTTAGAGTTATACGACAAAGTAAACCGTTTAGGGATTGGTGCGCAAGGCTTGGGCGGCCTGACCACCGTACTGGACGTTAAGGTTAAAGATTATCCCACCCACGCGGCCAACAAAGCGGTCGCGATTATCCCCAACTGCGCCGCCACCCGACACGCTCACTTTACCCTTGAGGGGGATGGGCCGGCGCTGCAGACCCCGCCTTCGCTGGATGATTGGCCAGAGATCAGCTGGGAAGTGTCCGATACCGTGCGTCGCGTAAATCTGGATACGGTTACGGCCGAAGACGTTAAACAGTGGCAACCGGGCGATACTATTTTGCTGTCGGGAAAAATGCTCACCGGCCGCGACGCCGCGCATAAAAAAATGACCGATATGCTCGCCAAAGGTGAGACATTACCCGTGGATATGACCGGGCGCTTTATCTACTACGTAGGGCCGGTCGACCCGGTGCGCGACGAGGTGGTAGGGCCTGCGGGGCCGACCACGGCAACACGCATGGACAAGTTTACTCGCACTATGCTGGAAGAAACTGGTTTGCTGGGCATGATCGGTAAAGCCGAGCGCGGTCCTATTGCAATTGAGGCTATTCGCGACAATGAATCGGTTTATCTGATGGCCGTTGGCGGCGCCGCATATTTGGTGGCACAAGCAATTAAGTCAGCAAAAGTGTTGGGCTTTCCGGAGTTGGGGATGGAGGCAATCTACGAGTTTGATGTTAAAGATATGCCCGTCACAGTCGCGGTTGATAGCAAAGGTGAGTCGGTTCACAAAACCGGTCCACAGGTATGGCGTGCCAAGATAGAAGAGGGTGTGGTGAAGGTTAGCTAATATCGCGGCTGCCACGCCTTTGGGCGTAGCAGGAACGTACCGTTTATCGGGGTGTCGCAACTAGTGAATCCAAATGATAGGAGATTGATTATGTCTGCATTACACGAGCAAACCTGCGAGGCGTGCAGCGCCGATGCAGCAAAGCTGACGAAAACGGAAATCGACAAACACGCCACTGATGTACCCGGGTGGACGGTAAAGTCTGTCGAAGGTATTCCGGTGTTGACGCGGGAGTTTGAGTTTAAAAACTTTGCCGAGGCTTTAACCTTTACCAATCAGGTTGGTGATTTGGCCGAAGAGGTTCAGCACCACCCCAAAATTGTAACCGAGTATGGCAAGGTGACGGTGGATTGGTGGACCCATAAGATCAAAGGGTTACATAAAAACGATTTTATTATGGCCGCAAAAACCAGCAAATTAGGCGATTAGGCCGCATGGATTTTCGCTGAGTGCAGCGGCGTGTAGGTAGTACATGTGCCTACTGTGCGCTCGGCGTACAGTACTAGGAGAATAAGGTTTGAAAATTATTAACCCTGATGTGGTAGCGCAGGCTTCTTTGTTGCGAGAAAAGTTTGCCTCTGCTAAGCCGTTTGGTCATGTGGTGATTGACAACTTTTTGCAGCCAGAGCTGTGTGAAACGGTATTGCAGCAGTTTCCCAGCTTTGATGAGCGACTTGCCATGAACGAGAATGGTCACGTTGGTCGCAAAGCGGTAAACGAGAAAGTGGCAAGCCTGGGCAGTGCTTATCAAGAGCTCGATAAGCTCGCGAGCTCCGATGAGTTTCGGGCCTTCGTCGGTCAAATCACGGGTTTGGATAACTTGCTTTATGATCCTTACTATTTTGGTGGTGGCAGCCACGAGAATTTATCGGGACAAGGGCTCGACGTTCACGTCGACTTTACCCACCACCCGGTGACTAACTGGCACCGCCGTCTAAATTTAATTATTTACCTTAATCACGATTGGGATCCAGCGTGGGGCGGTAACATCGAGCTGCATAAAAACCCGCGTTTGCCGCCAGAGCAAGACGAGGTAGTGACTGTGCCGCCGGTATTTAATCGCGCGGTGTTGTTTGAAACGCACAACAGCTCGTGGCACGGCTTTAAAAAAGTGCGGCTGCCTGACGAGGAAAGTGATCGGAGCCGTAAGTCATTTGCGCTTTATTACTATACCGACGATCGAGAGCAAAAGGTTCGACCGCACTCGACCATTTATGTCGAGGAACACGTAGACCCAGAGATTACCGCGCCGGGGCATACCTTAAGTGCCACTGACAGCCAGACGATTCGTGATCATGTGATGACCAGAGATCACCATTTGGGGCGCCTGTATAACAATATTACCGACCTTATGGGGCAGTTACAGGACGCGCGGGAATACATCCAACACTTGCAGCAATTTGAAGTTAAGTTTGAGGCACTGCAGCGCGAACAAGTCGCAGCGCCGCCACAAACGTTGCCGGCTTCTGACGACGCATCGAATCAAGCACCGCCGCCGATGGCCGCTAACACAGAGGCCGACATTGCGGCGCAACTGGCATTGGCAAGCTCGCGTGAACAAGCATTGCGACAACAGTTAAGCGCGATTGAGAATGCTCGTCTGTGGAAAGTATCGCAGCCGTTAAGGCGGCTCATTGATAGGATGCGAGGCTAGTCGGTCTGAGTGCGGGCAATGTACACCGAGTTGCTCGCCTCAACCTGCGCAAGCGCGTTGTAAAAACTCACAAGCTCGCTGCTCACTGTGGCGAAGACACTTTCTAGTAACTCGATAAATGATGGGTCTGGCGGGTTTTGGCTCCACATGGCAAATACGCCACCGGGTTTAAGTTGCTGTGCCATGGCGCTTAGGTTGGCTTGCGTGTAAAAGCCAGCGTTACTGCTGTTGAGAAACTCGCTGGGCGAGTGATCGATGTCCAGCAAAATGGCATCAAACAGACACTCGGGTGCGTCCGGGTCAAAGCCTACGTTGGGCTGGGCTAGTTCAAAAAAACTGCCCAGTACATAGCGGCACCGTTTATCGTTATTTAACGTCTCACCCACTGGTACCAGTTCGTTTTTGTGCCAGTTAATAACTGGCTCTAAAAACTCTACCACTAATAGCTCATCGATACGTGGATCTTTAAGCGCTGCCCTGGCGGTGTAGCCAAGCCCTAAACCGCCCACCACAACCTTAAGTTGCTCACCGGCGGTGGCGGCAAGTCCAAGGTCGGCCAGCGCCACTTCTGCGTCGACAAATAAGCTCGACATTAAAAACTCGTCGCCCAGCTTTACCTCGTAAATGTAATCATCGCCCAGCGCCGGGATCATCCGTCGGCGCAGGGAGATTTCACCTATGTCGGTGGGCTGGCTGTCTAGCTCGGCAAAGAGGCGGGCCACGTCAAATCCTTGGGCAGCCCTCGGGCTACATTGGTGTGTTAGTGGTGCTATACGATGCGGTAGCGCTCGCTAATATCGTCGGGTCCCACGATCGGGTCCATCAGATCTCGAATGATGCCGTCTTTAATACTGTAGCACCAGCCGTGTACGGTCAGCTCCTGGCCGCGCTTCCAGGCGTTTTGCACAATATTGGTGTGGGCCACGTTGGCCACTTGTTGCATCACATTGAGTTCGCACAAGCGGTCGATGCGGTCGTCTTCGTCGCCAATCGCTTCCAGCTCTTCTTGGTGGGCAAAGTACACATCGCGAATGTTGCGAATCCAGTAGTCAACGATACCAAACTGTTGGTTTTGCATAGAGGATTTAACCCCGCCGCAACCATAGTGGCCGGTAACCATAATGTGCTTAACTTTTAATACATCCACCGCAAACTGCATCACTGACATGCAGTTTAGGTCGGTGTGGACCACGAGATTGGCAACGTTGCGGTGTACAAAAAGGTCGCCCGGCATAAGGTCGACGATCTGATTGGCCGGTACGCGGCTGTCGGAGCAGCCTATCCAAAGGTATTCGGGTGATTGCTGTTGCGATAGTTTAGAAAAAAAATCAGGGTCTTCAGCTTTGATTTTTTCCGCCCAGCGGGCGTTGTTGGCAAAGAGTTCTTCCAGCTTGTTCATTGGGGTCCCCTTAAGTTTTTAAGCGTGAGCATTATATTTCAATGCGCCGCCAAAGTGTTACAGTAAAGCCACTTTTGTGGTTTTTTTGTATTTAAGGAGGGGCGGTGGCGGCCAACAACACGGGACACAACACCTTTTATTGGCACGATTACGAAACGTGGGGAGAGGTGCCGGCCAGTGATCGGCCCTCACAGTTTGCCGGGGTGCGCACGGATACCGATTTAAATGTGATCGGCGAGCCTTTAATGATCTACTGTAAGCCGCCAGAGGATTTGTTACCTAAGCCAGAGGCGTGCTTAGTGACCGGCATTGCCCCTCAGCACGCCGAGGCTCACGGTTTACCTGAAGCCGAATTTATGGCCAAAATTGCCGCCGAATTTGCGGTGGCAGGCACCTGTGGAGTGGGCTATAACTCGATTCGTTTTGATGATGAGGTAACCCGTTACGGCTTGTACCGTAACTTTTACGACCCCTACGAGCGCGAGTGGAAAAACGGTAACTCCCGCTGGGATATTATCGATATGGTGCGTATGACGCGTGCGCTGCGGCCCGAGGGTATTGAGTGGCCCAATTATGATGATGGCACGCCGTGCTTTAAGCTGGAGGCGCTTACTCAGGCCAACAACCTTGAACACGGCTTGGCCCACGATGCCTTAAGTGATGTTTACGCCACCATCGCCTTGGCTAAACTGGTTAAACGACGCCAGCCCAAATTGTTTGATTACGCCTACCGGTTGCGCAACAAGCGCTTTGCCGGCGGCATGATCGATATCGATAGTTTTAAGCCGTTGCTGCATATATCGTCGATGTTCCCTTCAAGCCAGGGCAATTGCGCACTGGTGCTGCCGTTGGCGTTCCACCCACAGAATAAAAACAGCGTTATTGCCTATAATTTGAGCGCTGCACCGGACGATTTGTTTAATCTTGAAGCCGAGGCCTTGGCCGAGCGCTTATTTGTGCGCAGCGATGAGTTGCCCGAAGGGGTGGAGCGGCTGGCACTGAAAGAAATCCACCTGAATAAATCCCCCATGCTGCTTCCCCCGGCGATGCTGGATAATGCCGCCGCAGAGCGCCTTGGCGTCGACCGCGCGCAGGCCGAAACCCATTGGCGGCGCTTTTCCGACATGACCTTAGTGGAGTCTACCGCTCTGCGCGCCAAGTTAGCTAAGCTCTACCAGAGCAGTCAATTTGCCCCGCGCACTGACCCCGAACAAATGTTGTACGACGGCTTTTTGGATGATCACGACAAACGTTTGCTCGCCATCGTGCGGCGCAGCGGTGGGCCAGAGTTGGCGGCGGACCCGCTGGATTTCCACGACCCGCGCTTGCCCGAGCTGTTGTGGCGCTATCGGGCGCGCAATTTCCCCGAGACTCTCAGCGCTGAAGAGCGCCAGCGGTGGCGCGACTTTTGTCATGCACGGCTCACAGATCCGGCAGCGGGTGCGGGGTTGGTGAAAGCCGACTTCGATCAAAGGATGAGCGCTTTGTTAGCACAAGAGGCATTAACTGCTGAGCAACAGCAGCTGCTGGTTCAGCTACAAGATTACGCCGATTCCCTGCTGCGCCGCGCTTCAGGGGGCTAAAGAAACAGCGCTATTGGACGATAGCTAAAACAAGTGGTTTAATTTTTATACGCTCCTGCGCCGACTTGTAGGCTTAGGGCTACCCTAGTAATGTCGGGTCACCACTGATAAAAACGATAAACCAGTTGAGGTCGGGTATTTATGCGTCTGTCCCTAAGAAAAAAAATAAGTGGCTCTGCCGCTGTGGCATTGATTGTAGTGGGTTCGGTGGTCGCGTGGTTAGCCTACTCGGCCGCTATGAGCCAAATGGAAAATAATATCCGCAGCCAGGTTAAAGGGATTTCCGGTACTTTTTCGCAGTACGTCAGCGATTGGTTTAGCAGTAAAGGGCGCGCGCTCGAGAGCTTTCCGGGGGAGGCCCTACCTGAGGATTATGTTACTCACCTCAACCAGGTTAAAAGGGCTGCTGATGTCGATAACGTGTTTCTCGGTTTTGAAAATGGCGATTTGGTCAATGCTAAAGAGCTAGTGCTTCCCGAGGGGAATAACGATCCGCGGATCTGGAGTTGGTATATCCACGCCAAAGAGCAGCCCAGGCAAACCGTGGTCGAAGACCCTTCGGTTGCCTCTGCCACTGGAAAAAATGTGGTATCGCTTGGGCGCGTGGTGCGCGATGGCGGCGGGCAAGTGATTGGCGTAATTGGCGCCGATGTGGTGCTCGACAGTATTGTCGAGCAGCTGCGCAGTATTAGCCTACCGGGTAACGGCTCGATGTTTATCGCTAAGCGCAAGGGGACGGTTTTTGCCCATAGCAATCAGGCACTTTTAAACGCAGAATTGGATTCGATTTCACCAGAGCTGACCACGGGTTATCTCGACCAACTACTGCGCGGCACTGATAATATCAACCTGCTTGAGGTAGAGGGTGAGACCTATCAGGTTTTTGCCGCCGAGGTGCCAAAATCTGAACTGGTACTGGTGATGATGCTTAATCGCGACGCACTGGTGGCACCAGTGCACTCGAGCCTCACCCAGCAGTTGATGGTGATCTTGCTGTTGGTGGTGATTAGTATTGTGGCGCTTAACTGGTTAATTGGTCGGTTGTTTGTGCCTTTGCATCGAGTGTCCGACGCGCTGCGCGAGATCGCCTCGGGCGGTGGCGACCTGACGCGCCGGTTACCGGAGGCTTCGAATGACGAAGTCGGTTCGCTGGCTCATAGCTTTAATCAGTTTGTTGAGCATATGCACGATTTGGTGGAGCATATTCGGCTGCAAGCCACTGAGTTGGACGCAAACGCCACGGCTACCGCAGGGCGGGCGACCGGCTCGGTGAATGAAATGCTGCATCAGCGAGAGCAGATTGACAGTGTTACCCGCGCCATGAGCGAGATGACCAACGCCACCGGCGAAATCGCCCGGCACGCAGAAAATACCGCCAACTCGGTGCACGAGGTGGTCAGCAGTGCCGGTGACGGAAAAAAACAAGTGGATACCACCACCGATTCGATTAACTCTTTGGCGCAAAAACTAGAGCAGGCCGGCGGTGTTGTCGGCTCGTTAAACGAGCGAGTGCAAGAGATTAACGGTATTTTGGCGACTATTCAGGGGATTGCCGAGCAAACCAATTTACTGGCGCTAAATGCTGCCATCGAGGCCGCCCGTGCCGGGGAGCAGGGGCGCGGTTTTGCCGTGGTGGCCGACGAAGTGCGAGTGTTGTCGCAGCGCACCCACGCTAGCACTGAAGAGATTCAAGGCATGATTAGCGCGTTGCATGACACCTCGAAAAACGCCGTCACCATTATGGACGATAGCCGCGAATTGGCCGCAGGTAGCGTCACCAACGCCCATAGTGCCTCACAGTCGCTTGTCACGATCAACGAGGCCGTTGCCACGATCAGTGCAATGGCGACGCAAATTGCCACAGCCGCCGAGCAGCAAAGTCACGTGGTGCAGGAGGTGATGCAGAATATGCAAACCATCTCGGATGTGGCCGAGCGCTCTTTGGGCGAAGCCGAGCAGGGCCAGTCGCGGGCGAAGGTGTTAAAAGAGCACTCAGAGGCACTCACAGACAAAGTGTCGACCTTCCGCCTGTAAGCGCGAGCAATACGCGTTTTCGCGCGCGAGCCCCAAGGTTATCCACAGGCGTGTTACCTAACTGTTTATCTGTGTAATTAGGTGACATTGGTGTGGGAATTTATCCGATTTGCGGGTACAATTTCGCCGCGCTGTGTAAGGCGTTTGTAAAACTGGACTGTTTAGCCAATACGGCTAGCCAACTGCGGGAGATCTCTATGTCATCCATCAAAAAAGTTGTATTGGCCTACTCTGGGGGGTTGGATACCTCGGTTATCGTTAAATGGCTGCAAGAAACCTACAACTGTGAGGTGGTGACCTTCACGGCCGACATCGGTCAGGGTGAAGAGGTGGCACCGGCGCGGGCTAAAGCCGAGGCGCTGGGTGTTAAAGAAATTTACATCGATGATCTGCGCGAAGAATTTGTGCGCGACTTTGTCTTTCCTATGTTTCGTGCCAACACGATTTACGAGGGCGAGTACTTGCTGGGTACTTCCATTGCCCGCCCGTTGATTTCTAAGCGTCTGATCGAAATTGCCAATGAAACGGGTGCCGATGCTATCTCCCACGGTGCGACCGGTAAAGGTAACGATCAGGTGCGCTTTGAGCTGGGCGCCTACGCGCTTAAGCCCGGTATTCAGGTCATCGCCCCTTGGCGCGAGTGGGATCTGACCTCCCGCGAAACCTTGATGGACTACTGCGAAAAACACAATATCCCGGTGGATTTTTCCAACAAAAAGAAAAAGTCACCTTATTCGATGGATGCCAACCTACTGCATATCTCCTATGAGGGCGGTGTGCTGGAAGACCCCTGGACCGAAGCCGAAGACGATATGTGGCGCTGGAGTGTCTCGCCCGAGAATGCCCCGGATGAGCCTACCTATGTCGATCTAACCTTTGAAAAAGGCGATATCGTGGCCATCGATGGCGAGCGCTTGTCGCCCGCTACCGTGCTGGAAAAACTCAACAAGCTTGGCGGCGATAACGGTATTGGCCGCTTGGATATCGTCGAGAACCGCTACGTGGGTATGAAGTCGCGCGGCTGCTACGAAACTCCCGGGGGCAGCATTATTTTGAAGGCGCACCGAGCCATTGAGTCGATCACCCTAGATCGCGAAGTGGCGCATTTAAAAGACAGTTTAATGCCCAAGTACGCCGAAATTATTTACAACGGTTACTGGTGGAGCCCAGAGCGCAAAATGCTGCAAACGGCCATCGATGAGTCGCAAGAGCCGGTAAACGGCGATGTCCGCGTTAAGTTATACAAAGGCGCGGTACACGTAATTGGTCGCCGCTCTGCGGATAGCCTGTTTGACGAAAAAGTCGCCACCTTTGAAGACGATGCCGGCGCGTACGATCAGAAAGATGCCGAGGGCTTTATTAAGCTTAACGCCTTGCGTATGCGGATCGCGGCCAGCAAAGGGCGCAACCTGCTATAAGTCTGAAGTGCCGGTAAGCCTTTGGCTTGCCGGCGTATTACTGCAATACCTTATTTTTCCGCGCTGCCATATACAGCGCCGGGGTTTGTACTATAGTTGATGCAAATCAGCTCATGATAAGCCCAGCGTGCGCACTTGTGTTTAACCTGTAGTGCGCCAGCGGACAGATAGACCACCTCTAATAATACAACTTTAATTAACTGTGTTTTGCCAAATATAGGGAAGATCCTATGAGTAGTAACCTTGTGATGGCCGGCGATCACCCGACCTACGATTATAAAATCGTACGTCAATTTTCGATTATGACGATCGTTTGGGGTATTTTCGGCATGGGGGTAGGTGTTTTGATCGCCGCCCAGTTGTGCTGGCCCGAGCTGAACAACCTGTTTCAACCCTTTACCCATTTTGGTCGTTTGCGTCCACTGCACACCAACGCGGTTATCTTTGCGTTTGGCGGCTGTGCCCTGATGGGAACCAGCTACTACGTGGTTCAGCGCACTTGTCAGGCCAAGCTCTTTGGCGGTTGGTTAGTGCCGTTTACGTTTTGGGGTTGGCAGTTAGTAATTGTTTTGGCCGCCATCACATTGCCACAAGGGCTGACGACGACCAAAGAGTATGCCGAGCTAGAGTGGCCCATTGATATTCTTATCGCCCTGGTGTGGATCTCTTACGCAATCGTCTTTTTTGGCACTATCGTCAAACGTAAAACCTCACATATTTATGTGGCCAACTGGTTCTACGGCGGCTTTATTTTAACCATTGCGATACTGCACATCGTTAACAGTGCCGCGATTCCGGTGAGCTGGTTTAAATCTTACTCGGCTTACGCCGGTGCGGCGGATGCCATGGTGCAGTGGTGGTACGGCCACAACGCCGTTGGCTTCTTTCTGACAGCCGGTTTCTTGGGCATGATGTACTACTTCGTGCCTAAGCAGGCGGGGCGTCCGGTTTATTCTTATCAACTGTCTATCGTTCACTTTTGGGCGCTAATCTCGGTGTACATCTGGGCCGGTGCTCACCACTTACATTACTCTGCGCTGCCCGATTGGGCGCAAAGCTTGGGCATGGTGATGTCATTGATTCTGCTTGCGCCATCGTGGGGCGGGATGATCAACGGTATTATGACGCTCTCGGGCGCTTGGCATAAATTGCGCACCGACCCGACCCTGCGCTTTTTGGTAGTGTCATTGTCGTTCTATGGTATGTCGACCTTTGAAGGGCCGATGATGTCCATCAAAACTGTTAACGCTTTGAGTCACAACACGGACTGGACCATCGGTCACGTGCACTCTGGTGCGTTGGGTTGGGTGGCCATGATTTCTATCGGCGCGGTTTATCATTTGCTGCCTATCTTGTTCGGCCGTAAAGAGATGTACAGCGTTAAGTGGGTAAACGTGCACTTTTGGTTGGCGACTATTGGCACGGTACTTTACATCGCGGCAATGTGGGTCAACGGCATTATGCAAGGCTTAATGTGGCGCGCATTTAACGACGACGGCACCTTAACCTATAGTTTCGTCGAGGCGGTGCAAGCCAGCCACCACGGTTATGTGGTGCGGTTTGTAGGTGGGGTGTTCTTCCTCTCCGGTATGATTTTGATGGCTTACAACACCTACCGTACCGCGCAAACACCGCGCGAGGTGGAGTCAGACAGCAACCCACAAGCGCAAGCGGTTTAAGGAGGCCAGTCGATGAAAGGTCACGATATAGTCGAAAAAAATATTGGTCTAATGACCGTGCTGGTGATTGTCGCCATTAGTTTTGGCGGTTTGGTAGAGATTGTTCCGCAATTTTTCTTAAAAGAAACCACCGAACCAGTCGCGGGACTTAAACCGCTTGGTCCCGTTGAGCTAGAAGGCCGCGATATCTACATTCGCGAGGGCTGCCACGTTTGCCATACACAGATGGTGCGTCCGCTGCGCGCCGAGGTAGAGCGTTATGGTCATTACTCGGTTGCCGGTGAAAGCGTGTACGAGCACCCATTCTTGTGGGGCTCTAAACGCACAGGCCCTGACCTTGCTCGTGTTGGCGGTCGCTACTCGGACGACTGGCACAAAGTGCATTTGTTTAATCCGCGCATTGTGGTGCCCGAGTCA
The DNA here is from genome assembly GCF_963972205.1 of uncultured Gilvimarinus sp. NCBI lineage: Bacteria > Pseudomonadati > Pseudomonadota > Gammaproteobacteria > Cellvibrionales > Cellvibrionaceae > Gilvimarinus > uncultured Gilvimarinus sp. The sequence goes on from NZ_CAXAUC010000001.1 coordinate 85,280, forward strand.
AACATGCCTGAGTTTCCCTGGCTGTATGATAACAAGCTCGACGGCAAGCACACCGAAGATAAAATGCGAGCCTTACGCAAAGTGGGTGTTCCCTACACTGATGAGACCATCGAAGGTGCGGGCGATAAAGTGCGCGGTATGACGGAGATGGATGCATTGGTGGCTTATTTGCAACAGCTGGGCACATTGCTCAAGGAAAAACGCTAATGGATAAGGGCACTTGGGGCGCTATTAGCACCGTGTTGGCGGCCATCGCGTTTGTCGGTATTTGCTGGTGGGCGTTTGCGCCGAGCCGCCGTAAGCGCTTTGATGATGACGCTAATTTACCTTTTGCCGATGAGCAAGATGACAACGACACAACACAAAAAAGCAAAAGATAACACCCATCGACCGGTGATGTAGCAAGGCGGAATTTACTATGAGCATTTTTTGGAATATTTGGATTATCGGCCTCACCTTAACCAACTTAGCTCTGCTTTTTTGGGTGTTAATGGCCAATCGCAAAGTGGCGGTGCGGGACGACGAAGCGCCCGAAAACCGCACCACGGGCCACGTTTACGACGGTATTGAGGAGTACGACAACCCGCTGCCCAGCTGGTGGTTTAAATTGTTCCTCGCCACCTTTGTCTTTGCCGGTGTGTATTTAATTATTTATCCCGGTTTGGGTTCATACAAAGGTTTAGCTGGCTGGACGTCCCACAACCAGCTCGAGGGACAACAGCAAAAAGCCGATGAGCTTTACTCTGAGCAGTTTGGCGAATACAGCGCTATGCCCATTGAAGAACTGGCGCGCAACTCGGATGCCATGAAAATGGGCCTGCGTTTATTTGCCAACAACTGCGCCGTTTGTCACGGCGCAGACGGTGGCGGTAACTATGGGTTTCCCAATCTGACGGATCACGATTGGCTGTACGGGGGCGAGCCTGCCACTATTAAGCAAACCATCACCGGCGGTCGCAAAGGCGCTATGCCAGCATGGGCACCGATTTTGGGTGAAGAGGGGGTTCACGAAACGGCTGAGTACGTCTTGAGCCTCAGTGGCCGTGAGCACGATGCCGAATTGGCTGAGGCCGGCGCTAAACACTTTGCCCAAAACTGCGTGGTCTGCCACGGCTCGGATGGTAAAGGCACTCAGGCGATGGGTGCGCCTAACTTGACCGATGATATTTGGCTTTATGGCGGCGAGCCGCAGGATATTCGTCAAACCTTGCGCGAAGGTCGCAACGGTGTGATGCCGGCACAGCAGGATCTGCTAAAAGAAAGCCGTATTCATTTGTTGGCGGCTTATGTGTATAGCTTGTCTTTACCAATAGACGAGCAGTAACCACTCCCGGCCGAGACTATGTTTCGGCCGTCTCTCCAGCCAGTGCCTTGGATAATTTATGGGCACATCGCTGGGTGTCTGGGTAAACCCACTCGCAATGAGGTGTAGCTGTGAGTAAAGACCCGTCTTCGTCAGAGCAGGCTGCCGGCGAACCTACCATTCGTTACGTCAATTTATATGAAGCCGAAGACAAAGTTTATACCCGTCGTATTACCGGCTTTTATCAAAAACTGCGTCGCTATACCGGCCTGCCACTGATTGCTGGTTTTGTGCTAATGCCTTGGTTGTCCATTGATGGGCGCCCGGCGATGTTATTCGATTTAGCCAACCGAAAATTTCACATTCTCTGGACCACATTCTGGCCGCAGGACGGCATTTACCTCGCCTGGCTACTGATTATTGCCGCGTTTTTGTTGTTTACCGTCACCGTGCTGGTGGGGCGGGTGTGGTGCGGTTTTACCTGCCCCCAAACCGTTTGGACGCAGATGTTTATCTGGGCGGAATTTCTGTGCCAGGGCGATAGAAACAAGCGCATAAAACTAGATGCCGCGCCGTGGAGCATGAATAAAGCTCTGCGTATCGGTGCAACACACGCGATTTGGGTGCTTATTGCGCTGGTAACCGCATTAACGTTTGTCGGTTATTTTGTTCCGGTGCGAGAGTTAATTGGTGGCCTACTGCAGTTTGATAGCAGCGTTCCGGTGGTTTTTTGGGTGGCGTTTTTTACCTTAGCCACTTACACCAACGCCGGCTTTATGCGCCAGCAGGTGTGTAAGTACATGTGCCCGTACGCCAGGTTCCAGTCGGTGATGTACGATGCCGATACCCTAACGGTGTTTTATAACCATATTCGCGGTGAAAAGCGCGGCCCGCGCAAGGTTGGCGAAGATTATAAAGCCGAGGGCAAAGGCGACTGTATTGATTGCTCGTGGTGTGTGCAGGTGTGTCCGGTGGATATTGATATTCGCGATGGCATGCAAGCCGAGTGCATTGACTGTGGGCTGTGTGTGGATGCCTGTAATACCGTGATGGATAAGATGGAATACCCTCGCGGGTTGATCAGTTTTACGACCGAAGACGCGATTAAAGAGGGTAAAACCCGGGTGTTGCGACCGCGTTTGATTGGCTACTTGGTGGTGCTGGTGGTGATGATTGCGGTATTTGTCAGCAACCTGACGCACCGTACCCCGTTAGGGTTAGAGGTTCTGCGTGATCGTGGAGTGCGGATGTATCGCATTAGCGGCAAAGATGTGCAAAACGTGTACACCTTAAAGATCAATAATATGGATAATGAGCCACACCGTTACGACATTACCCTTAACGGTGAGTTTGATTTTCAACTGCAGGGCTACCGGGCCTTAGAGGTTGAGTCGGGTGAGTTGTTAACTGTTCCAGTGCGGGTGGCGGTGCCTCGCGAGGCGTTAACTGAGGTGAAGTCCGAGATAGAATTTACCTTGACGGCGAAAGACAAGCCGACACTTCGCACCACTAATAATTCATCATTTATCGGTCCGCAACAGCGAGAGTACTGAAGCTTGCCGCGCGGGCGTTGAGCGTTTGGTCGCCCGTTTTGATCGTAATCACACAGTAAGAGAGTATATGACTACAGCAGCGCAAAAACTTGAACGCCCATGGTACAAAGAGCCTTGGTTATGGTTTGTGTTAACGCCGCTAATTGTGGTGGTCGTTGTGTCAATGGTGACTGTGACGTTGGCGGTTAAATACGCTGACGATACGGTGATTGACAATTACTACAAAGAAGGGCGCATGATTAACCAAAGCCTTGAGCAAGATAAGCGCGCGAAACTGTGGGGGTTGACGGCGGATATGAGTTGGCAGGCCGAGGGCCGTGAGTTAACGGTTGTACTGCACTCCGACGCCATCCCTATGCCGGCGAGCTTATCGCTGTGGCTTGACCATCCGTTTGATGAAAAGCAAGATGCGTTTATGGTGTTGCAGCGCAGCGGCAAAAACCAGTTTCACGGTACCTTGCCCGCTTTTGACAACCTCTGGTACGTCACGCTAGCGCCCGAGCAAACTCGCGACGCGCGCCGAGCTGCCCCCTGGCGCTTGCGCACAGAGGTTAACTTTGCCGAGCGCACTGACGTAAAGCTCGCGCCTCCCGTACCTTAACTACGCGCTAGCGCCGTTTTGGAAATCATTTATTGCTATCATTGTGCCGAGCCCGTGCCAGCGGGCGTCGACTATACGGTAGAGATTGGCGGTGAGCCACAAGCCATGTGTTGCCCCGGCTGCCAGGCCGTGGCTAGCGCCATTGTCGATGGCGGCCTCACGCGCTTTTACCAGTACCGCACCGAAGCCAGCGAGCGCCCGACGAACGACGGGGCACCGAGTTGGCACATCTACGACTTACCCGAGATTCAGCAAGATTTTGTGGTCGAACTGCCGGGCGGTCATGCCCAGGCCAATTTATTATTAGAAGGAATCAGTTGTGCGGCCTGCAGCTGGCTTATTGAAACCCACCTCTATCGGCTTGATGGTGTGGAGCAGGTGCGGGTCAACGTCACCAGCTTTCGCACGCAAATCACCTACAATCCCGAGACTATTGCGTTAAGTCATGTCTTAAGCGAGCTGCACGCCATTGGCTATCGGCCGCGTCCGGCCACCGACGATCAACAGCGCGCTCTGGAGGTGCGGGACAATCGTCTGGCGTTGGCCCGCCTTGGTGTGGCTGGCTTTGGCATGATGCAGGCGGGCATGGTGGCGGTGGGGTTGTACACAGGGGCAAGTGACGAGTGGCAATCGCTGTTGCGCGGTTTAAGCATGTTGCTCTCGACTCCGGTGGTGTTTTTTAGCGCCTGGCCTTTTTTTCGTGCCGCTTGGCGCAGCCTTAAAGCCGGGCAGCTGGTTATGGATGTCCCTGTGGCATTGGCGGTGGGTATTGGTTATGGCGCCAGTTGCTGGGCGACCTTTACCGGTACTGGCGATGTGTACTTTGAATCGATCGCCATGTTTGTGTTTTTTTTATTGGTGGGGCGCTATCTAGAGATGCGTGCGCGGTATCGGCATCGCATCGGCGGCGCCAATGTTGCCCAGCTGTTACCGCCGGTGGCCAATCGCTGGGAAGCGGACGAGTGGCGTCAGGTAGCGGTTAAAATGCTGTGCACGGATGACCGTATTCGAGTGGCCGCAGGGGACACATTTCCCGCCGATGGCGAGGTGCTTGCGGGGGCCTCGGGTGTGAATGAGGCATTGCTGACGGGCGAGTCGGTTCCCGTGGCTAAAGGTGTTGGCAGTTTTGTGATTGCCGGCAGCCAAAACAATGAAAGCCCGCTGGAAATTCGCGTTAGTGCGATTGGCGGACAAACTCAGCTGTCGGCTATCGAGCAACTAATAGGCCGGGCTCAGGCCGAAAAGCCACCGCAAATGGCGCTCGCCGATAAAGTGGCGCGCTATTTTATCGCGGTTGTGCTGTTGGTTTGCACCGCAGTATTTACGGTATGGAGCTTTGTGGCACCGGAGCGAGCGCTGTGGGTGGCTTTGTCGGTATTGGTCGTTACCTGTCCCTGCGCGTTAGCGCTTGCCATGCCAACCGCGATTACCGCCGCGACTGAGTACTTGCGCCGCACTGGTGTGCTGATCGCTCGGGGCCATGTGCTCGAGACTTTAACCAAGGTCAATCGGGTGATTTTTGACAAAACTGGCACCCTGACCGAGGGGCAACTGTGTGTCGCCGAGGTTAAATCGTTGGCTGAGGGGGTAGATCGCGAGCACCTCTTAGCGCTGTGCGCCGCGCTAGAGCAGGGCAGCAACCACCCCATAGCCCGGGCTTTTAGCGGCTTTGAGACGGAGGTTACCGCCAGCTCTATAAGGCAGGTAACTGGCGGCGGTGTTAGCGGCCAGGTTGGCGCTGCGACTTATCGCTTGGGCAATGCTGCGTTTGCCGGTGGTGAGGATGCTCCCAAGCTGCCGTCCGAGCCGTATTTGTGGCTACTACTGACACGCGATGGCGTGCCCCAAGCTTTTATCGGCTTGGCCGATCAAGTGCGCCAAGAGGCCGCAGGTGTTGTGGCTGCGCTGGCGCAAAACGGGTTGGCAGTGGAGCTACTGAGCGGCGATACCGCAGCCAATACCGCGCGCTTGGCGCACGAGCTGGGTATTGGCACCTATATGGGGGCCGTGTCGCCGGCTGACAAGCTCGCGCGGTTGCAGCAACGCCAAGCTCAGGGCGATACCATTTTAATGGTGGGTGATGGCATTAATGATGTGCCGACCCTGTCTGGTGCCGATGTTTCTATTGCGATGGCTGGCGCTTCTGACCTTGCCCGCACCCACGCCGACTGCCTGCTGTTGCAACACAGCCTGCAGCCGCTGCTATTGTGCCTAAGCCGGGCCCGCGCGACGCGCACGGTTATTCGGCAAAACCTGACTTTATCGCTTGTGTACAATACCGTAGCCCTGCCGCTGGCGGCCCTTGGCTTGGTGCCGCCCTGGGCGGCGGCGCTTGGCATGACTGCCAGCTCGCTGCTGGTGGTGCTAAATGCATTGCGGTTAACCCGCTAGTTGACCTTAAGAGGCCTGATTGTGGACAGCTTGTATTTGCTTATACCCATTGCCCTGATATTTGTTGCTATTGCGATTCGGGTGTTTTTTTGGGCTATTAACTCAGGCCAGTACGATAACCTTGATACCGAGGCCCACCGCATCTTATTTGATGATGACGAGACCGCCAGCGCCTCTGAACCGCAGCAAAGCGATTCCCACCCCAACGGCAGTCATAAAACAGGGCGCACCAAGCGCGCTGCGGGCAAGCCTCACGATGATTGATGTTGCGGCTTTAAGCACCGGCTTACTGTTGGGCTTTTTTAGTAGCACTCACTGCTTGGGTATGTGTGGCGGCATTATGGGCGCACTGACCATGGCCGTTGAGAGCCCATCACAATGGCGCGCTGCTGCGATAGTCGTCTGTTATAACCTGGGCCGCTTGGCAAGTTACGCGCTGTTGGGGGCATTGGCCGGGGCGTTTGGCGAAACGGTCTATGCCCTAGGGGCGGCAACTGTATTGCGTGTTATTGCCGCTGCACTGTTGTTTGCCATGGCCTTTTATTTGGCCGGCTGGTGGCGCGGGCTGTTAAAGCTCGAGGCCATTGGCCAGCGTTTGTGGCGTTATATTCAGCCCATAGGGCGCCGTCTAATGCCAGTGCGCGGGCCGCTGCCGGCGCTGGGGTTGGGGCTTGTGTGGGGTTGGTTGCCCTGCGGTCTGGTATACAGTGCGCTTGGTTATGCCATGACGCAGCCTGCGGCTTCGGCCGGTGCACTGTTTATGCTCGCCTTTGGGGTTGGCACTTTGCCCGCGGTTTTATTAGCGGCTTTTGCGACTGGTCGGGTGCGTGGCTGGGCCCAGCGGCGCAGCTTGCGGTTGGCGGGGGCCTTGCTGTTGCTGGTTTTTGCCGGCTGGACGCTCTACGGGGCGCTTGCCCCTAGTCATGCCCATCACAATCACGGCTCGGCCCCGCCCGCGAGCGAGGCCCAGGGCCACTCCCACCATCACCACTAGTGCGCAGCGCTGGTTAAAATCTCGCCAACAAAAAGATTTATGATCTCGTTTACACTTTTATATGGCGCGTCTTAATAGTCGTGGTAACCTAGATTGACCAGATAAAACAGATTGTTAGGAGTACCCGTGATAAAACCACAAACTCGGGGTGTGCAAGGTAATCGCTCAGGTGTTGATCTAATTTGTGTATGTTAAACCCTAAAGTATTCAATAACCTGAGGTTGCCCCGGTTTCGTGGTCGGGGCCGTGGGCAAAGCTTTGTTGGTGCCTTGTCCCGCTGCATTTTGCTAGGGTTTGCGGTAATTATTGTCGTGCTACCGGCGTTAGCGCAGGCGCGCGAGAGCGAGCTAGAACAGCAGCTTCGCGGTATCGAAGAAGACCTACCCGAGGGCTGCCAAAAGCTGGATATCCGCGAGACCATTCGCAAACGTTTTACCGGTAGCCGCATCAGTACAGAAGATATTGAATCACTGCAGGGCATGACCATCCGTTCGATTGGTTACTTACAGGTCGGGGTTTTTGACGAAGAAAACCCCGATGAGAACAATAGCCTCTATCGTTTTTTAAACAAAATTCATATTAATACCAAAGAGTATGTCGTGGCGCCTCAGCTGTTGTTTGAGGAAGGCGACAGCCTTGATGCCGATATTATTTTAGAAACCGAGCGGCTGTTGCGTACCCGGGGTTACTTTTATACCGCGTTTATCGTGCCCCATGTGATTTGTGAAGGGCAGGTGGATTTGGTTGTGGTAACCCGCGATAGCTGGTCGCTTGAGGTCGAGGCTTCTTTTAGTCACAGCGGTGGCGACTCTGAGTCGAGCTTTGGGTTTAGTGAAGGCAATATTTTTGGTTCGGGCAATAGCTTTTCGGTCGGTTACGAGCAAGAAAACGAAAGCAAGGGCATGAGCTATACCTTTCGCACCGACCACCTGTTAAATTCTCGTGTTTCGACACGATTATCGTATGCCGATAAATCCGATGGCGAAGATGTGATCGCCGAGGTCGAATTACCTTTCTATTCGCGCTCTTCAACGTGGGCCGGCGGTATTGCCTATCGAGATACCGGCGAAGAAGAAATTATTCGCGCTCAAGGGGAAGAGATCAGTCGCTTTCGCCATGAGCAGCTTTACCAAGAGGCTTTTGTCGGCCGCTTATTGCACTCCAACAAGCACTCAACGCAGCGTTTACTGGTCGGTGTTGCCAGCGAGGATGATACCTTTTACGCCACCGATGATACTTTTTTAGGGTTGCCTGATGCACGCGGCGCAAAGTACCCCTGGGTAGAGTATCAATATCTAGAAGATCGTTACGCCATCTACCGGAACCTTAACCAAATTCAGCGCACCGAAGACGTTGCCATGGGCATCACTTTTGGTTTTCGTTTGGGGTATGGTGAGGCCGACCCTTCGAGTCATGGCAATGTGGTGCGCTACATCGGTAATTACCAGCATATTATCGGCGTGGGTGACGATCACTTGCTGGTGTTGGAGCTGGGAGTCGATGGCCGCGACCATCTGGATTCCGATGGCCAAGATAGCGCCATTTGGCGCAGTAAAGTGGCTTACAACATTATGCAGAACGTCAATAATCGTTGGTACGCCAGCATTCGCTATGACGCGGGCCAAGATCTGGAGCAATACGAAGAGCTGACGGTGGGCGGAAGCGACGGTATGCGGGGTTATCCCGCTGACTTCCAACGAGGTAAAAAACGCACGGTGGCCACCATCGAGCGCCGTTATTACTCCGACTGGCATTTATTTAACCTTGTGAGGGTGGGTGCCGTGGGCTTTATCGAGGCGGGTAAGGCTTGGGATGGCCCCATTCAAGGGGACAACAAAGTGCTCGCCGATGTTGGTTTCGGTTTGCGTTTCAGCTCCAGTAAAGCGCGGGTGGGCAGCGTTGTACACGTTGATATTGCTACTCCTCTGGTAGAAAAAGATGGCATCGACGAGTACCAGCTGTTGATCGAAGCCAAAAGGCAGTTTTAGCTCTGTAGCCTGTCACTACCCGCCGGCTTGCGGGGCGGACTTGGTTTTTGTCATAAATTTCATTTACAGTAGATCTTTTAGACGCGCTTAGCACCTATATCGCGGTGCTCTGTCTGTGTGATTGTTGATCGCGGGTCTGGCTGAATGTCTGCGCTGTTAAATGGCCAAGCGATTGATTGTCGATAAACAGGAGGTTGTTATGTTAAAGCATTTGCTTAATATGTCGGTACTCACCTTGGGGTTAACCATTGGCTTGGCGGGGCACGCGGCCGAAGGGCCTGAGTTTAAAACGCACAAAATTGCCGAAGGTCTATATGTGGTGTCGGGGGTAGGAGGATTTACCGGCGGCAATATCCTTATCAGCACTGGTGATGACGGCACCGTAATAATTGACGATTCTATGCCACCGCTGTTAGACAAACTGCGTGCGGCCATTGCCGATATTAGTGGCGATGATATCGAGTTTTTGATTAACACCCATCTGCATGACGACCACACTGGCAACAATGCTGCATTTGCCACACAAGGCTCGCATATTGTGGCCCACGAAAAAATGCGTTCGCGTTTAAAGTTGGATGCAAAACGCACGGCCCAGGCGCTTCCGGTTATCACCTTAAATGACCAAATGAATTTTTATTTAAACGATCAGCCCGCCCGTGTGTTTCATTTGGCTCGGGCTCATACGGATGGCGACTTGGCCATCGAGTTTAGCGATGCCAATGTACTTCACACTGGCGATGTGTTGTTTAACGGTATGTTTCCGTTTATTGATCTCGATAGCGGCGGCAGTGTTGACGGCTATATTGCGGCGCAAAAAACATTGCTTGAGCTGGTTGATGACAATACAGTGATTGTTCCGGGCCACGGCACCTTAGCCAATAAAGCGGATTTGCAGCGTGCCAACAAAATGCTGATGGATGCTCGCCAGAAAGTGGCAAAATTAATTGCACAAGGTGAGACCGAAAAAGAAATTTTGGCGGCCAACCCGCTGGCAGAGTACCACGACGACTGGAATTGGGACTTTATTACCACCGAAAAAATGACGCGTACTTTGTATCGCGATCTGACTGCGCATCGTCATGCCAGTACTAGCACCAATAGCACTAAACCTGCCGGGGGCCATGCCGGCCACAGCCATTAAATATCAATAAATAGGGACGATCGATGAAAAAATTTTTAGGGTTAATACTTGTGGTTTTGGCCTACGTGGGCTTGAGTTATTACTCGGGCATGGTGGGCGAGCAATACATTAAAGATCAGGTAGAGCTTAATCGCATTCAGGCAAATAATGCGAACATCAGTCTTGATGTTGCGAACTATCAGCGCGGCGTATTTAAAAGTAGCTTCGACTTTAGTGCGCAAACGAACGCCGAACAGTTTGATCTTGAGTCGGCGACAGTAGATTCTAAAGCCGAAGTTTTTCACGGTCCGGTTATTTTTGCCGACGGTTTAAAGTTTGGTTGGTTTTACGCTCGCACCGAAAATGCGTTAACCACGAGCGACTCCGACGTCAATGCTTTGCTTGCCACCATATTACCCCAAGGGCTTGGTCGGCTTAGTATGCTGGGCGAATACGGGGGCAGCTACGACGCCAGCTGGCGTACTGATGTCATCGCCTTTCAGGATGAAAATGGTCAATTTAACGTTGCCGGCCTTGATGTTCACAGCACCGGCTCGTTTGATTCGCTCGATTCAAGCAGTACCATCACCACCGGCGATATTAGCGCGCGTAGCAGCGATGGTATGGAGCTGGCGGTGACACCGATCCACGGCGAACTGGATGTGGAGTTTATTGCGCCGCAGGTGCCGCTGTCCTCCGGCCGTATGCAGGTGGATACTATTACGATAACGTCAGCCGAAGGACAGCAGAGCGTCGTCAATAACCTTGAGTTTGTGCAGCGCCAACGAGTAGAAAACGACAAAGTAGACACTAAAGTTCGCATGAGTGTAGCAAGTGTCGCAGGCGCTATGCCAATGAGTAACTTGTATTATGAGGTGGAGTTTAATCAGATCAGCCAAGCTGCGATTGCCGCATGGGCCGAGTTGTCACCCAAGCTGCAAACGGCTGATGATTTCAGTGCCTATGAACAAGAGCTCAATGATGCGCTGGCGCTGCTGCTGCATAAAGACTTGGCGCTGAGAATGGCCAGCGGTGGTGAGGCTATGGGTGGCTACGTTAACACCAAGTTGGATTTAAACTATGTGCCACCAGTTGGCGGCCGTACCGTAGCGAGCTTGACGACAGCCGATGAATACCTAAAGCTGATAAAAGGCAGCGGCCAGGTGGTTATCTCTAAAGAAATTATGAACGGCACGCCGCTGATGTTTTTACTGTCGCCTTATATGGATACCTATATTGTCCAGCAGGGAGATGAGTATGTCGTTAACGCCCGAATCAGCGACGGCAAGTTATGGGTTGGCGACACACCTATCGACCTAACGCCGATCGTTGCGGCATACCTCGCGCAGTAAGCGCGAGGTTTTCAGTAATTTACATAGGCGCAACAAGGGTTTTCGTTGCTAACGGTACTCTGTAAGGGTAGTGATCATTCGTTTACTGATTACCCTTTAGGAGATACACAATGAAAAAGACACTGACTACTTTAGCGTTAACCTCAGCATTGGTACTGACTACCGCAGCTTATGCGGGTAACGGCCCGCGCGATATGATGGGGCCTGCAGCGCTACTAAACGACCGGGTTGCCGAGCGCTTGGCGTTAACCGACGATCAGCAAGTGCGAATTTCTGAGCTGATTGAGTTACATCGCAGCCAGTATCCACAAGGCGACGCTAAAGAGGCCTTTGCGCAAAAACGTGAGGCGATGGACGCTTTAATGACGGAGCCTGAGTTTGACGAGTCTGCGGCACGGGCATTGTTAAGCGAGGATACAGAGCGTCGGTTGGCCGGCATGAAGTTGCGCCATGACCTTGCTCAAGTACTGACCGACGGGCAGCGCGAAAAGCTTGAGAAAATGCGTGAGCGTCAACACAAAAAAGGGCGCAATAGCAAAGGTCGCGATGGCGAGCGCCGTGGCGGGAAGCCGGAGCGTTATTAAGTGGTTGCCGGCTTACATTCAGGGTTACGACTGATAAGCAGTTGGCAGTAACCTCGCAGAAGCCAAAAAACGGTGCCATTTGGCACCGTTTTTTTGTTAGCGTATTGCTTCGGCTGCTTAAGTGGTTATCCCTAAAACTGTCAGGTGCTTTACTGGGTAGCGTGGGACAAACCGGGGTAGCTTAGGGTAAAGCACAGCCCGCCCGATGGGGCAGGGCTGGCGGTTAGATTGGCGCTCAGAGCCTGTGCGGCAGCGTGCGCGATGGCGAGGCCCAAGCCGATATTACCTTGGTGGCCTCGGGCCGGATCTCCTCGGTAAAAGGGCTCAAACAAATGCGCTAACCGCTCAGCGCTAACCCCCGGGCCATTGTCGGATACACGCAGTTGCCAAGCACCGGCTTGAGCGCTGCTGAGCGTAACCTCAATGGTGTCGGCGTAACGGCATGCATTTGACAGTAAATTATCCAGCACGCGCTGCAACAGCTGCGGTTTGGTGTTGACCGTGAGTTGCGAGGGGCCGCTGTAAATGAGCTGCTTGCCCTCGCTTTGAAAACGCCAATCGTCGATAGCTTGTTGCACTTGTTCGGCGATGTCGGTGCTTTCATTTTGTTCCTGGTAGTTAGAACCCTCCAAGCGCGATAGAGTTAATACTTGATCGACTAAATGCTCCAAGGTTTCGCACTCTTTTTCTATACGATCAATATACGAATTGCTGCCCTGGTCGGCCAGTAAACCGGCGGCTAACTTTAGCCGCGTAAGAGGCGAGCGCAACTCATGGGAAACGTCGGCCAGCAACCGTTGCTGGGTCGCGATGGAGGTTTGTAGTTTTTCGGCCATTAGGTTGAAATCGTGACCTAGCTGACCTAGCTCGCCTTTGCCCGATGCCACGCGGACTGATAACTGGCCGTCTCCGAATTGTCGTGCGGCGCGTGACAGATGTCGAATAGGGCGGCTAAGCCAGCGCGCTAATATGAGCGATAACAGTAGCACCAGCGCCATAGACGCAATCAGCCGCCAGTGGGGTGAGTCTCGTAGTGCTTGGCGCCAAATGGGTACCGGCTGTGGCGGCATAACCCAAACCGCCAGCAGGGGGCGGTCTCGGGTGTTAATAAGGAACGGGCCGATGGCCACCAAACCGCGATCTAGCGCTAAGGTATGCACGGTGTCTTGACTTGCAAGCTCGGCTAAACGCCAGTGCATTCGGTCTCTCTCGATCGGTTCGAGGGTGGTTGGATCGTAAAAGGCTAAACCGTGCCGATTGCGGCCTTTGAGTAATCGCTCTGACGACCGGCCGGCATAACGCTGTAGCGAGCGTTGATATTGATGTAAGTCCTTCATTTGTTGCGCGCTGGGTTGGTGCAGCTCGTCGTGCCGGTCTAGATAGTTACCCAAAAAAAAGTTGGCCACCAACAGCAACGTTAGTGAGAGCCAGAACCATAAAAATAATCGCCCGGTAAAACCGCTAAAAAAAGACAGCTTCATGTGCTTTGCGCCAGTAACTGATAGCCGGAGCCTCGGACGGTCTTAATACAAGGGGCGGCGTTAATGGCCGTCATTTTTTTGCGTATATGGGAGATGTGAATATCAATATGACGATCAAACGGTTGTAGTCTGCGGCCAAATGCCTCACGCGAAATCATGTCTTTATCGACCAACTCACCGGCTCGGTCAAACAAAATGTGCAGTACGCGAAACTCGGCCGCTGTCAGGTCCAGGTGCTCGTCAAAATAATAGGCCTCAAACGATTCCGGTTTCATTCGTAACGGGCCTGTCTGGGGCTTGGCCTGCGGTTGCAGTCGGCGCAAAATAGCTTGTATTCGGGCTACCAGTTCGCGATGAGAGAAAGGCTTGGCAACATAATCATCGGCGCCCAGCTCCAGCCCAAGCACTCGGTCAATCTCGTCGCCCCGTGCGGTGAGCATCAGTACGGGTACGTGAGTTTCTTGACGCAGTGCACGCAACACCTCAAAACCACTCTGGCCGGGGAGCATGACATCCAGCAGCACTAAGTCGGGTTGCTCCTGTAAGGTAACGTTTAAACCCGTAATGCCGTCGTGGCTGGCGATAACGCTAAAGCCGTTGTCGCGCAGATAATCGCCCAGTAGCTCGCAAAGAGCTTCGTCATCATCGATGATATGTACACTTGTCATAGCGTTATTGTAGCTCCAGTGGCGTATCACACACGGCTATTTACGTTAGTTTACGTCAAAAAAAACGGGGCCGAAGCCCCGTGTTGCGATACGACTAATGAAGCCGCTTAGGCCGCATCGGATTTTTGCGTAACAGGCGCGTCGGCGTGAACATCCATTTGTGGGAATGGGATCGTAATGCCGCCCTCGTCGAATGCAAGCTTGATGTTCTCAACCAAGTCGAATTTAACTGGCCAGAAATCAGATGTTTTAACCCAGGGGCGCACCACAAAGTTAACGCTGCTATCGGCTAACTCTGATACCGCAATGGTGGGGGCGGGCTCGGCCAGTACGCGTTCGTCGGCCTTAACCACACGTTCCATAATCTCTTTGGCTTTTTTGATGTCATCGCCGTAACTAATGCCAAATACCATATCTACCCGGCGGGTAGGCAGTTTGGAGTAGTTGGTAATGTTGTCATTGTAAATCTGGCCGTTGGGTACGATCACTTCTTTGTTGTCGGGAGTGTTTAAGGTAGTGGTGAAGATACTGATGGTTTTCACCACACCAGCGGTGCCACCGGCCTCAACGTAATCGCCGGCGGTAAAGGGGCGAAATACCAGCAATAAAAAGCCCGAGGCAAAGTTCTGCAGCGACCCCTGCAGTGCCAAACCAATGGCCAAGCCGGCGGCACCGATTAAGGCGATCATTGAGGTGGTATCGACACCGAGCTGATCCAGTGCCGCAATAATAACCACAATTAAGAGTAGGGCGTTGGCAATGGCCTGAACAAAGTCGACTAAGATGTTATCCAGCTTAGTGCGGCCGAGCACTTTGCCCAGTAGGTTTACCAGAATTTTAACGACGATTTTACCGATAATAAATATTAGCAGCGCAGTGACAATATTAATGCCCCACGGAATGACATGATTGTGGACAAAGGTCATGACATCGTCTTGGTTAAACTCAAACATAGTGCTTCCCTCAATATTGATTGACCGTGGCTTGCGCCCGCGCGGATAAATATGACTGGCCAACGTTGGCGTGGAATTGTGTCAAACCTATGACGGCGGTTTAGGAACCGTCAGCGTTAGCTGATTATTGCCACTAATAGGCATCAGTGCAACTTTCAAAGGCATAACAACCGCACAAGGTTGTTATGCCGTATGAATTTTAGGCGATTGTACCGGTGGTGCGCACCCGTTTGTTGCCTTTTACCGGCTTCTCTTTGCGGGCCGCGGCGCGCTGGGCCTGATGATGGTCGATGATGTTTTTTAGCGCGATCAAAAAACCCGTTACGATAAAGGCGCCGGGCGGCAAAATGGCGACTAAAAACCCTGGATAGTCGGCAAACAGCGTTAAGGTCCAACCCCGGGCAAGCTCGCCAAACAGCAGGTGCATATTGGCAAATAGAGTGCCGCTGCCCAAAATTTCACGTATCGCACCCACGGTCAGCAGCACCAAGGTAAAACCTACGCCCATCATTAAGCCGTCGATGGCGGAGGGCAATACCGGATTTTTACTGGCAAAGGCATCGGCGCGGCCTAAAATGGCGCAGTTAGTAACGATCAACGGAATAAAGATCCCCAAAATCGTGTAGAGCTCGTAAGTGTACGCTTGCATTAATAACTCAATGCAGGTGGTGAGCGAGGCAATAATCATCACAAACGCCGGCAAGCGCACGGCATCGCTCACGGTTTTGCGAATCAGTGATACGGCAATATTAGAGCTGGTCAGCACCATCATGGTGGCCAGCCCCAAACCCAGGGCATTGACCACTGAGCCGGACACGGCCAGCAGCGGGCACAGCCCCAGTAGCTGCACCAGCGCGGGGTTGTTGGTCCACAGACCTTTTTTACTGATCGTTTGCCATTCGGCGGTATTGCTCATCACTTGTCACCTACGTTGCGCGGTGTATTTACCTCAGCTTGCTCGGGGATCTCGAACAATAGGTTGCGCTCTGCTTGCACTTGTTGCAAGACCCGCTTGATTTGCCCGGTAACGGCGCGCGGGGTAATCGTCGCCCCGGTAAACTGGTCGAACTCGCCGCCGTCTTTTTTTACCGCCCAGCGCTCAGGCGCGGGGTCGGATAGTGACTTACCGTTAAAGCCTAAAATCCAATCGCTTTTGTTGGTGTCGACTTTATCGCCTAAGCCCGGTGTCTCTTTGTGCACTAAGGCCCGTGCGCCGGCTACGGTGCCATCGCGATTTACACCCACTAGCAAGCGGATGGCGCCACTGTAACCGTCGGGCGCGACGGCCGGGACGATAACGGCGATGACTTTACCGCTTTTGCGCGCGCGATAAATCGGCTCGGGTTGAGTAAGGCCTAAATCAGCCATCATGCCCGCCGGTGTGGCTATGGTGTCACTCAGCATGTCGTTATCGACGCGATCTGCGGTGACTAGCTCGTAAAGCGCGCGCTCGGCGGCTTGGCGCTCGGCCTCGGCGATACGATCGCGAGTGCTAACGTTGGTGACAGCCAGCACGCCGGCGGTTACCAGGGCAAACAGCCCGAGCAAAACACTGTTTTTACTGATTGATGCGCCCAGCATTAGAGGTCAGCCTTTTTGGTTGCGCGTTGGCTTTTCTTGTGCCCGTAAGTGCGCGGCACGGTGTAATAATCGATAAAGGGTGCGGCAAAGTTCATGAGCAGCACCGCAAAGGCGATAGCGTCTGGGTAGTTGCCCCAAATACGAATAACGTATACCAGTACGCCGATGCTGGCACCGTAGATCAATCGGCCGCGATTACTTACCGCCGAGCTGACCGGGTCGGTGACAATAAAGAACGCCCCGAGCATGGTGGCACCCGAAAACAAATGAAACAAAGCCGAGCCACCGCTGCTTGAGCTGCCGCCATCGTAAAAAATAACCGCCATCAGGGCTAGCGCGGCAAGCATACTAACGGGCGCGTGCCAGGTAAAAATACGGCGGTACAATAAGTAAACGCCGCCAACTAAAAAGGCGACATTGGCCCACTCCCAGCCGGCACCGGCAAACTGGCCGGCGGCGAGTACGGGGTCTTGTAGGTAAACACTGTCGAGCATCAACGAGCTGTTTTGTTTTACGGTATCCAGTGGGGTCGCGGCGGTGTAACCGTCAATGGCCGTGCCGGCCCAAATTTGTTTTAGCGCCTCGATTAATGTTGGTGTGTGGCCACCTACATCCATGGGCGCGGCCCACTGGCTCATTTGCAATGGAAACGAGATCAGCAAAATAACGTAGGCGACCATGGCCGGGTTAAACGGGTTAAACCCCATACCGCCGTATAGCTGTTTGGCCAGGACAATGGCGCAAAAGCTACCCACCACGACAAGCCACCAAGGGCAGTAGGGCGGTAACGCTAAACCGAGCAATACCCCGGTAACCAGCGCGCTGCAATCGCGTAAGTAAAACAGTACGGGCCGGCCGCGCAGCGCCATAATGGCCGCTTCCAAGCCCATGCAGACGGCACTGGCCAGCACCACATTGTGCAAAGCGCCGATACCAAAAAAGTACGTCAGCACGGCCAGCCCTGGCAACGTCGCCATAACCACGGTGCGCATGACCTGACCGGTGCCCAAAGCCCGGTGCGTATGCGGTGATGTGATGCGTGTCAGTGCCATGGTGTGTTCCGTCGGTTAAAGGCTAAACCTATAAAGCCTACGCCTTAATGGTTAGGCTTGCTCGTTGTGTTCGGACAGCTGTTCGCGGGTCGCGGCCAGTTTAATTTCGAGCTTTTCCACGCCGCTTTTAAAGGCGTCGATGTTGTCGTCGTTATCCGCCTCGGCTTTGGCTAGGCGGGCGCGCGATTTTTCCAAACGCGCTTCCAGCGAATCCACTTGATTGCGCAGTTTGTCGGCAACGCTCATGGTACTCATGGCTGCCGCGCGTGCTTTGGCTTTTTCGATAGCGCTGCTGGCGGCGTCAGCTGTTGTGTCAGATGTAGACGGGTCCCGTGGCGTCGGCTCGGCAACGCTTGTGGGGGTCAGCTCGTCCAATTCTTTTTGGCTGCTGGCAATTTTCTCTTTCAATTTGGCCACGCCTTGCTCTAACGCTTCGGCTTTATCCGACTCTTGCTCGCGTGCCTCGCGGGCCTTGTCTTCGGCTTTGGCTAAGCGCTTGTATAAGGACTCCAGCGAAGAGCGCAGTTTTTCCTCGGGGCTCATAGTCGCTTTGGCTTTTGCGCGCTCGATCGCGGCACTGACCGGATCGTCAGTTGCCGGTTTTGGGGTTGACGCAGGTTCCGTCGCAGCGGCGGGCTTGCTGGGCGCTGCGCCTAATGCTGCCAGCTTATCCCGCGCCCCGGCGAGTTTAACCTCGGCCTGTTTAATGCGCGCTTGCTGTTTTTCTAGCTGCTCATCGGTCGCGTCGTCCTGCGGTTTTTGCGCCTGCTTTAAGCTGTCTTCGGCGGCGGCCACAAGTCGTTCGAGTTTGGCGCGTTGTTTGTCGTTATCAACCGCACTGGGCTGCGCGGCTGGTGTTGCGCTATCGCCTGCCGCTGGTGTGGCCGCTTTTTGTTCGGCGAGTTTCTTTTTCGCCGCTTCGGCCGCTTTTTTACGGGCGAGGCGCTTGGCTTCTTTTTCGGCCTCTTCTTTCTCGATCCGCTCTTTGCGGAACTCAAAGCGACGGCGCGAGCGGTCGGATTTTTCTTTGTCAATCCGGTGCTGGCGAATCTCGCCTTTAGCTGCGCGATAATATTGCACCAGAGGAATATGGCTGGGGCAGACATACGAGCACGCGCCGCACTCAATGCAGTCAAATAAATTGTGCGCCTCGAGCTTTTCTAAATCTTCGCTCTGGGCGTACCAAAACAACTGTTGGGGCAGTAAGTCGGCCGGGCATGCCTCGGCGCACATGCCACAACGAATACACGCCTGCGCCGGCGAGGGTGCGGGTAGCTCTTTGCGGGTCGGCGCCAAAATGCAGTTGGTGGTTTTGACCAACGGCACCGAGGTGTCCGGCAGCGAGAAGCCCATCATCGGCCCGCCCATCACTAAGCGCGAGGCTTTTTTCTCGTTAAAGCCGTGTTGCTCCAACACAAACCGAATCGGCGTGCCCAGTAGCACCTCAACGTTGCGCTGAGTGTCGAGCGCCTCGCCCACGACCGTGGTAATGCGTTTTACCAAAGGCTCGCCAAAACGCACAGCGCGATACACTGCCGCAGTGGTGCCGACGTTTTGGCAGACAATGCCAATGCTGGCTGGAATCTGGCCGGCAGGCACTTCGCGCCCGGTAAGAATTTGAATGAGCTGCTTTTCGCCACCGGACGGGTACTTGGTGGGGAAGCTCACCACTTCAATGGTGGTGCCTTTGGCCGCTTCACGCAGGGTCGATATTGCCTCTGGCTTATTGTCTTCTATGCCGATGACAACACGGCCCGGCTCACCCAATAGCTTGCTTAAAATTTGCGTGCCGGCGATGACCTCGTCGGCACGGTTTTGCATCAAAATATCGTCGGCGGTGATGTAGGGCTCACACTCGGTGCCGTTGATAATCAGGGTGTCGATCACTTGATTGGCGCGCGGGTTGAGTTTTACCGCCGTGGGGAACCCAGCGCCGCCCAGTCCGGCAATACCGGCGGCGCGCACGCGCGCAAGCAGTACGGTTTTATCAAGGCTTTGGTACTCGGGCGCCTCGTCCAGTGCTAACCAGTGGTCGTCGCCATCGGTGTCTAAAATAACGCATGTGTCGGTCATGCCCGAAGGGTGCGGTACCACGTGCTCGACAATCGCGGCCACGGTGCCCGAGGTGGGGGCGTGCACGTGGGCGCTAAACACACCGTCGGCTTCGGCCAGCAGTTGCCCGCCCAATACTTTTTGGCCTACCTCGACTAATACTTTAGCCGGCGCGCCAATATGCTGATTGAGCGGTAGAATTAACTGCGGCGCTATCGCCAGTGACGTTAGCGGCTCGGTCAGCGACTGCGCTTTGTTTTCGGGCGGGTGTACGCCACCGGGAATATCCCAGACTTTGATCAACTGCGTCATTAGGCGGCTTCACCTGTATCGCTTTGCGTGTGACCGCGACCGGTATCGGTCGCAATCAAGTTGGCGGCTTGCTCGTGGCTTGCCGCGGGCAAATCCCAGCTCCATTCGCGAATGCCGGACGCCACGGGAATCATATCGATACAATCCACCGGGCAGGGCTCTACGCACAGGTCGCAGCCGGTGCACTCATCGGCAATCACGGTGTGCATTTGTTTGGCAGCGCCCAAAATAGCGTCCATGGGGCAGGCCTGAATACACTTAGTGCAGCCGATGCATTCGTCTTCGCGAATAAAGGCCACCGTGGGTACGTCGGACTCTTCGCCGTGCTCTTCATCCAGTGTCGGCGCTTCAACGTCCAGCAAATCGGCCAGCTCGTTGATGGTGGTTTGGCCACCGGGCGGGCACTTGTTGATGGCATCGCCGTTGGCAATCGCTTGCGCATAAGGCTTGCAGCCGGGGTAACCGCATTGGCCGCACTGCGTTTGCGGTAGCAATGTGTCGATTTGTTCGACCAGCGGGTCGCCCTCCACTTTAAAGCGGACGGCGGCGTAGCCCAGCAGTGCGCCAAATACGAGCGCGAGGCCGATCAGGGCGATCAGCGCCGAGGCAATGGGATGTTGTGCAATGGTTTCAAACATAGATAGCAACGCGGTGGATTAAACCAAACCGCCGAACCCCATAAAGGCGAGCGACATTAAGCCTGCGGTAATCATGCCGATAGCGGCCCCTTTAAAAGGCAAGGGTACATCGGCGACCGCTAAACGCTCGCGCATAGCAGAAAATAAAATCAGCACCAGTGAAAAACCCAGCGCAGCACCAAACCCAAACAGGGTGGACTCCATAAAATTGTGGGCTTTTTGCGTGTTTTGCAAGGCGACACCCAATACCGCGCAGTTGGTGGTAATGAGCGGCAAAAACACACCCAGCACGCGATACAGCAGTGGGCTGGTTTTTTCGATAAACATTTTGGCCAGCTGCACCACCACGGCGATCACCAGAATAAAGCTGATGGTGCGCATGTACTCCAGCCCCAAGGGCTGCAGCACCCAGGTGGCGACTAAATAGCTGCAAATAGAGGCCAGGGTGAGAACAAAGGTGGTGGCGCTCGCCATACCGATGGCGGTTTCTAATTTGTTAGAAACCCCCATAAACGGACACAAACCCAGAAACTGAACCAACACAAAGTTGTTCACTAGGATCGCGCTGAGCAAGATAACCGCAAGTTCGGTCACACTGTTCCCCTCAAGTCGTCCGCAGGCCGGGCTACCGGCGCTAAAGGCGCATTATCCGTGATGCGACCCCTACGGTTCAATATAAAACCCATTCTCAATTAGGTTGATTGGGCATATGCTTATAAATGGTTTGCGAGTACGGGTTACGGCGAGCGGAGTACGGTCTTTGTACCGTTCCCCATTATCCGTTCACCGCAACCTCTACATTACTCGTTGCCCAGGCTTGGAGCCGCTGTCGGGCTCTAATAGATAAATTTCGCTGCCACCAGGGCCGGCGGCCAGCACCATACCTTCTGACAGACCAAACTTCATCTTGCGCGGCTTGAGGTTGGCGACCATCACGGTTAAGCGGCCCTCTAAGTCTTCTGGTTGATACGCGGCCTTAATGCCCGAGAATACGTTGCGGGTTTCGCCGCCCACATCCAGTGTTAATTGCAGCAGCTTATCGGCGCCTGCAACGTGTTGTGCCTTAACGATGCGCGCCACGCGCATATCAACTTTGGCAAAGTCGCCAAATTCGATTTCATCGGCAATAGGCTCATCGGCTAATGGGCCGGTAGCGGCGGGCTTGGCTTGCTCGGCCGCCTCTTCTTTGCTGGCCTCTATCATGGCGTCTACCTTGTCTTTATCAATGCGCTGTAACAGCGGCTTAAAAGCATTGATGCGGCCCGTGCGGTAACCAGGTGCACTGTTCCAGTCGAGGGTTTCGCCTAAAAAGTCTTCGGCGCGTTTACCAAGCTCGGGCAATACTGGCTTAAGGTAAATCATTAGTGCGCGGAACATGTTGATGCCAAGGCTACAAACGTCCTGAACCTCTTGCTCGTGACCGGGTTCTTTGGCTAGCGTCCAAGGGGCTGCTGCTGCGATATATTCATTGGCGGCATCGGCCAGCGCCATAATCTTGCGCATCGCCTTAGAAAAACTGCGCGCCTCGTAGTGGGCGGCAATGCTCTCGCTGGCGTCAACAAAGCGCTGCCATAGCTCGGCATCGGCCGGTGCGGGGGCGAGTTCGCCGCCGGCTTTGCTGACAAACTTAGCGGTGCGGCTGGCAATATTCACCACTTTGCCGACTAAGTCGGAGTTTACCCGCTGCACAAAATCGTCGAGATTTAAGTCTAAATCGTCGACGTTGGCGGTGAGCTTGGCGGCAAAATAGTAGCGCAAATATTCAGGGTCTAAGTATTTTAAGTAAGTCTGACCGTTAATAAAGGTGCCGCGCGACTTGGACATCTTTTTGCCGTTGACGGTAACAAAGCCGTGTACATTCACCTTGGTGGGCGTGCGCATATTGGCTGAGTGCAGCATAGCCGGCCAAAACAAGGCGTGAAAGTTGACGATGTCTTTGCCAATAAAGTGGTGCACCTCAGCGGTGGAGTCGGGGCGCCAGTATTCTTGCCAGTCAATGCCGTTTTTGTCGGCAAAGTTTTTTAAGCTGGCGATGTAGCCAATTGGTGCGTCCAGCCAGACGTAAAAATATTTGTTCGGGTGGCCCGGAATTTCAAAGCCAAAGTAGGGCGCATCGCGCGAGATATCCCACTCTTGTAGGTCGGCGTCGAGCCATTCGGCCACTTTGTTGGCCACTTCATCTTGCAAGTGACCGGCGCGGGTCCACTGCTTTAAAAAGTCTGAAAACTCTGGCAGCTTAAAGAAAAAATGCTCGGACTCTTTGGGCACAGGGGTTGCGCCGGTTAAGGCGGAAACCGGGTCAATTAGGTCCATCGGCGCGTAGGTGGCGCCGCAGGCTTCGCAGTTATCGCCGTATTGGTCGTCAGTTTTGCACTTAGGGCAGGTGCCTTTAATGTAGCGGTCGGCCAAAAACAGCTGCTTTTCGGGGTCAAACGCCTGCACAATCGAGCGCTGGGCAATATGGCCGTTGGCCTCGAGCTTGGTGTAGATTTGCTCGGCCAGCTCGCGGTTTTCACTTGAGTGCGTGCTGTAGTAATTGTCGTGACCGATTAAAAAGCCTTGCGAGACTTCGAGGTGCGCCGCGTGCATATTCTCGATGTGCTCTTGCGGGCTAATGCCTTGCTCTTCGGCCTTGAGGGTAATGGCGGTGCCGTGAGCATCGTCGGCGCAAAAGTAATGGCACTCGTGACCGCGCAGGTTTTGAAACCTCACCCAGATATCGGTTTGGATCTGCTCCATAATATGGCCCAGGTGCAACTCGCCATTGGCGTAAGGCAATGCGCTGGTTACCATAATCTTGCGGCGTGTGGTCATAGTCTCGACATCTACTCTCGTTAGTGGCGGTAGCCCGCAGCGTATGGGCCGCGTTAGCCGTCGTAAAAAGCCTTGCCGCAGGTGGGCGGCGGGGGCAAAAATGGAGCGGTACTATACCATTTTCATCCCTTTTTTGCGCGGCGTTTCAGGGGTTTACGTTACTGATGGTTGGATTTTACAACTGTGCCCCCACCAATAGGGCACAGTTACTTATCAGAGCGCTTGCCAGAGGTTACCAAAGCCATGACTGACCAAACCGAAATTGCACGTGTACTCGGCGCTTTAGCCGATCCCTACAATGGCGCCAGCCTCGATAGCTTAGGGGCGGTAGAGTCGTTGAGCGTAGCGGGCGGCAAGGTTCAGGTGAGCCTTGCGCTGGGTTATCCGGCCGCGACCGACGAGCGCCTTGCGGAGCAAGTGCAGCGAGCGTTAATGGCGCTGGATGGCGTTGACGCGGTAGACCTCGACTTACGTTGGAGCGTAGCGGCGCACCCGGCGGCCAATAGTGCCCAAGCGGTGCCGGGGGTTAAAAATATTATCGCGGTGGCCTCGGGTAAAGGCGGGGTTGGTAAATCCACCACCGCGGCTAATTTGGCTTTGGCTCTCGCGGCGCAGGGGGCCCGTGTGGGTGTTTTGGACGCGGATATTTACGGCCCAAGCCAGCCGCAAATGTTGGGGGTAGGCCAGCGCCGCCCACAAATTGTGGGTGAGGGCAAAGCGCAACAAATGGTGCCCATTGAGGCCCACGGCTTGCAGACAATTTCGATGGGATACCTGGTGACTGAGCAAACCCCGATGGTCTGGCGTGGCCCTATGGTCAGTGGCGCGCTAAAACAATTGCTGAGTCAAACCCGCTGGGACGACGTGGATTATTTAATTATCGATATGCCACCTGGCACTGGCGACATCGCCCTAACGCTCTCGCAAAGTGTGCCGGTCACTGGTGCCGTGATTGTCACCACCCCGCAAGATATCGCGCTGTTGGATGCGGTCAAAGGCATTGAGATGTTCCGCAAGGTGAATGTGCCCGTGTTGGGTGTGATTGAAAATATGGCGACCCACGTGTGCAGCAACTGCGGTCATGAAGAGGCCATATTTGGCGCCGGTGGTGGCGAGCGTATCGCCCGAGACTACGATACCTCACTACTTGGTGCGCTGCCTTTGTCTTTGGCGGTGCGCGAACAAGCCGATAGCGGCGTGCCCTCGGTGGTCGCAGAGCCCGACGGCGATGCCGCCCAAGCGTACCGGAGTATTGCGTTAAAAATGGCGGCGCGTTTGTGGCAAGAGAACACTCAAGCGGCTCCTGCGCCTATTTTTGATGCGGTGGATGACTAACCGAATCGAGGTGTTTATGTCCTCGCGGCAGATAATGTAGGGGCGGGCTTAAAGATTTACCGGCACTAGGGGCTTTATATTTTAAATGTGAATTAGCGTTAATGCTTTTTATTCCAAAAATAATTATCTTTTTCTGAAATAAAAAGTTTTATTTTAATTGGAATTAGGTATTAGTAGTGGGCAGAACTGTGACACTACCCCGTTCACTTTGTTACGTGGCTCACGTTTTGGCGCGATTATCCTGTTTTTAGTGTTTTTGCGTGCCAGCAAGGCTCTGTTAGTAAATACCAAGTAATTTCCTTTGTGTTGAAATATTATATCTGTCGTGGTTTGATCGTATTGAACCAGTCGTATGCCAATACTTGGTGTTTAGACACTAAGTCAGAGGCGGAGCTCTTTAAACGAGCTTAGTGTTAGGGCTGGAGTCAATATTTATCGCTACGCATCTCTTTTCTTTATGTGCGATAGACAACGTTGTCTTTTGGGCTTTTGCGATAAAAAGGCGCGTGTGCGCAGTTGCGTGAATGACGACGCAATAGATGGAGTGAGGCAGGACGGAATTTATAGAGATGCCAGCGATGAATGTCCCGTTACGATAATGTTAAAGAGGGTATTACGGATGAAAGCACAATGGTTTACTCAAAAAGCGCTTAAGAGTGTGATGATTGGCTGCGTCACTGTCGCCAGTCTTAGTGCGACCTCGCTGGTTAGCGCGCACGGTACGATTACCTCACCTGAGAGTCGTATTTGGAACTGTAAGCAAGAAGGTGCCGAAACGTTGAGTTCTGCAGCGTGTCAGGCCGCTAAAGCTGAGAGTGGTACGCAGCAGTTTTACGATTGGAACGGTATTCGTCAGGGGGCGGCCGGTGGCAATCACACCTCAGTGGTACCTAATGGCGAGCTGTGTTCAGGCGGCGATCCGGGTACGTTTGGTGGTATGGATCTGGCCCGCAACGATTGGGTCGCGACGCCCGTCAATGGCTCGCAAACGTTTACTTGGTACAACTCGGCCGCCCACGCGACGCAATACTATCGTTACTACATTACTAAGCCTGGCTACAATCCAAGCCAGCCCTTGGGTTGGGACGATTTAGAGCTTATGGTGGAAACCCCTCCTGAAGCGGCCGAGCATTACCCCTCGCATACGGTAAGCTTGCCGGCGCGCAACGGCCGTCATGTGGTATACGCGGTTTGGCAACGCTCTGACAGCCCAGAGGCGTTTTACGCCTGTGTCGATGTAATGTTCAGTGGTGGTAACACGAGCTCTTCAAGCAGCTCAAGCTCGTCTAGCTCTTCGGTTTCATCCAGCAGCTCGTCTTCAAGCTCGGATAGCGGTAATACCTGTGTGGGTATTCCAAACTGGAGCACTGGAGATACTTACACCCAAGGTGATCAAGTGCGCTACAACGACAGCCGCTTTGAGGCTAAGTGGTGGACTCGTGGTGACACGCCAACCGATCACGATGGTCAGTGGGATGTGTGGATTAACCAAGGCTCTTGTGCGAATTAATCAAGTGGCTTAAAACAACACGGACGTTCTGCAAAAAAGCCGCGCCTTAGGGTGCGGCTTTTTTGCGCCTACCAAAAAGAGGTCGCAATTAGTGTTACTGGGTACTTAACTGAGTTTTGTCTGGCGGCCGGTTGTGGCGACTGCTAGGATAAAGCCGCAAAGCCAGAGGTGCATTAACGGTGAGTAAAAATATGGCGCAAAAACAGTCTTGGTGGTCGTGTGTGTTATGGGTGTTGCTGCTGGTTGTTGCGGCTGCAGCGGGGGCGGATGAGTCGGGTGACTCTGCCGAGCAAATCGGTGAGGCGAAAGTCGATAATGCCGACCGGGTCATTGCACTGGATTCGCCGTCACAAGATGCTGACATTCAAAACCGCTTAAGCGCGATTTTGACAAGCTCGGAGCAGTTCTCGCAGTTACAGATCCGGGTCGATAATGGTTTGGTGTTTTTGCGCGGTTACAGTACTGATACCGACTTTATCGGCTGGGCAAGTGATATTGCCAAAAATATTGACGGTGTTGTCGCGGTGGTTAATAACGTGGAGCTGACGCCTGTTAATTACTTTAGTGCCGCCGCTATTAAAGCTGAATTTGCCAATTTGTGGGTTAAGTTTGTGCGCGCATTGCCGCTGTTGTTAGCCGCCGCATTGACCTTCTTGTTTTTCTTTTTTACCTCGCGGCCAGTGGCGGCCTTTTTAGTTCGGCCCCTAAGGCTTATGACGGATAGCTCGTTGATACAAGTAGTATTGCGGCGCTTACTGTCAATTTTTATTTTGTTGTTGGGCTTTTATTTCTTTTTGCGAATTGCCGGGCTGACGCAATTTGCGGTAGCTGTTATCAGTGGCACCGGTTTGCTGGGGTTGGTAGTGGGGTTTGCGTTTCGCGACATCGCCGAAAACTTTATCGCCAGCTTATTGTTAAGTGTTCAGCGGCCATTCCGGTTGGGTGAAGTGATTGAGGTATCAGGGTTTCGCGGTGTGGTGCAAAAGGTGACAACGCGAGGCACGACACTGGTCGACTTTGATGGCAATCATATTCAAATCCCCAATGCTATTATTTATAAAAGTGTGATTCAGAACTTCTCTGCTAATCCAAATGTTCGCGGTAGCTTTGATATCGGTGTCGGCTACGATGCGAAAGTGCGCTTTGCCCAAGAGGTGGCGATGGCATTGATGCTAAAGCATCAGGCGGTGCTGAGTGATCCGGAGCCCCAAGTGCTGATCGATAGTTTGGGCGCCTCGACGATTAATTTAAAAATTTACTTTTGGGTCGATGCCGCCGAGTACAGTGTGGTTAAAGTGGCCTCGTCTCTGATGCGCGAAGTGGTCCGCGCCTTTGAGGCCGCGAATGTTTCGATGCCAGACGACGCCCGCGAAGTAATATTCCCCCAAGGTGTTCCCTGGGTCGACGAATCAACCCACCCCGAGCCTGCCGCACCAGCTCAACCGCCGGTGGCGCCCACAACGGCAGCCGAAGCTCACACCGGCACCACCGGTCGGTTGCTGGACGATTTAGCGAGCGATACCGATGATATTCAGCAGCAAGCTAAACGGTCCCGCGATCCGGAAGGTGGGGCCAATATTATTTAGCGTTAGGGGGCGAGATAGTGACCCGGTGCTCAGAGGGCGGCTCACGGCGTTCCATGAGACTCACGGCGTACAGCCAATCCAGCGTGTCTATCAAGGCGGGCGGCCGTATTTGCCCGCTTTGGCGGGATAGATGCATAAAGTAATCAGAGCGCCACATGGGTGTGGTTGAGCCGAGCCGGAGGCTGAAGGCGCCCCTTGTTGTAAGTCAAAGAAGCTCCCGGTGATAGTTGCAGTAGAAATAATAGTATACTAATAATCGCCAGGCTGTGGGATCGCTTGAATGTTGACCGAATGCTCCCAAAGCGCGGCAAAAACCGCTATCATGCGCGCCGTAATCACATCGTTACCTAAGGGGAGCACAATGAGCATCAAATCCGATAAATGGATGCGTCGTATGGCGGCAGAGCAGGGCATGATCGAGCCGTTCGAGCCGGGCCAGGTACGCCACGGAGCCGATCAGCAACGGATCATCTCTTACGGTACTTCAAGTTATGGCTACGATGTGCGCTGCGCCGATGAGTTTAAAATCTTTACCAATGTTTATTCGTCGGTGGTGGACCCGAAGAACTTCGATGAAAACAGCTTTGTCGATGTGAAGAGCGATGTGTGTATTATCCCACCTAACTCTTTTGCGTTAGCGCGTACCGTTGAGTACTTTCGGATACCTCGCTCAGTATTGACGGTGTGTCTGGGTAAATCGACTTACGCTCGCTGCGGCATTATCGTCAACGTCACCCCGCTTGAGCCTGAGTGGGAAGGGCACGTAACCTTGGAGTTTTCCAATACCACGCCGTTGCCGGCAAAAATTTACGCCAATGAGGGCGTTGCGCAAATGCTGTTTTTTGAGTCTGACGAAGAGTGCGAAACCAGCTATCTTGATCGCGGCGGTAAGTACCAAGGTCAGCGCGGAGTCACGTTGCCAAGGACGTAAGTCTTTGGCATGCGTTATTTTACAAAATGATATTTACCTATCTAAACTTTCTTTGATGTTCCGCGAAACTTTCTGTTTCTAGCAGCGTCCTAAGCCTGTTCGCAAAATGCACGCGTTGTGTGTTTTTGCCTGGAGGCTTTATTACAGGACGTGTTCGCCTATCCTCCATTTCTTTCGACCTGATCAGTGTTAAGTATCCGCGCGCCATTGTGCGCGGCATGGTTTCGGCTGGCTAAAATTTACCGGTCACCTGTTAAAGCAATAAAAAGCGGCATGAACCGTAGAAAAATTGGGATATTATTTTTTAAGGAGTTTTTATGCGTTTTAAATTAGGGTTGATTGCGTCGTTTGGTTTTGTGGGTTCAATGCCTGCATTGGCCGAACCGTATCAGTGGGAGATTGAGGGTGGCTACGGCGAGGGCGAAGATAAACTCTTCGTTAACGGTGATCAAGATACCAAAAGGTATACCGTGTCGGGGAAATACTATTTCTCTGCCGTGGAAACGCTCGGCCGACCTTTGGCTGAGGCTGCCTTTTTAGGGCGTGCGAGTAATATTAACCTAGTAACGGATTACCGCTCGACGGCAAGTGAGTATCAGTACTGCATTTATGGCGAGCAAGGCTGTCAGGTGCAGCATAGGCAGAATGACATGTCGCAAGTAGGCGTTGGTGCTGGCATTGAATATTTTGTGCCTAATAGCATTTTTTACCTGTCGGCGAGTATAAAGCGAAGTGAGCAAGAGCTTGAGTATCGCGCTCAGAGTCTAGCGGGTGACTCTTATTATTCGTACGATAGAAATAAAACGTATTGGTCTGCCGCGGTGGGGGTGATGCCGCTTGATGGTTGGCTGATCGCCGCCAATTTTGGCGAGAACGATGAGTTTAATGGCAGTGAAAGCAGTCTCGAAACCAAATATGTATTACCGTTAGGGGAGCGAGCGCTTAACCTAACCGGTGAGTATTATATTGACAATCATGGCTACCATTACGTCGACTGGAAAATAGGTGCCGATTACTATTTTAGTCCAACGTTTAGCGTAGGGGGTACCTACGCTGACGGTGATACTTATGGGATTCGGGCAGAGAAGTTTTTTACAGAGTCTTTTAGTCTTGCTGTTGACTACCAAGAAGGTGATTACGAGGAGTCTTTTGGTGTTTCCTTAAAAGCACGCTTTTAAGATTTGCGCTGATTTAACAAGGTGACACAAAAAGGCCGGCAATGAATGGTGCCGGCCTTTTTGTGTTGGTGGCGCTATTTGGTGATGCGTGCAAACTCATCAAAGTAGGTCGGGAAGGTTTTAGACGTACATTTGGGGTCGTTAATAACAATCTCGGCATCGCCAAAACTTGCCAGCGAGAAGCACATGGCCATGCGATGGTCGTTGTAGGTGTCGATGGCCGCGGCGCTCAGCTGCTCGGGTGGCTCGATGTAAATATAGTCCTCGCCCTCTTCTACGGTGGCTCCCACTTTGCGCAGCTCGGTTGCCATGGCCGCCAAACGGTCGGTTTCTTTAACGCGCCAGTTGTAGATGTTGCGAATACGGGTTGGCCCCTCGGCAAACAACGCGGCGGTGGCAATGGTCATGGCTGCGTCGGGGATGTGGTTTAAATCCACGTCTACGCCTTTTAAATTACCCGTGCCTTTTACTTCAATCCACATGTCAGAGTAAGTCACCTCGGCGCCCATTTGCTTCAGCACCTCGGCGAATTTTGCGTCGCCCTGAATGCTGGCGCTGCCGGTGCCGTGTACTTTTACCGGGCCACCACCAATAGCGGCAGCCGCCAAAAAGTACGAGGCCGATGAGGCGTCGCCCTCGACCATAATCTCACCCGGCGATTGATAGGTTTGCTTACCTGTAACGCTAAAGCTTTGATAGTTATTGTTGGCGACGCTTACGCCGAACTTGGCCATAGTGTCGAGGGTAATATCGATGTAGGGTTTAGAGACTAGCTCTCCATCGACGTTAATGGTCGTGTCGCCAGAAAACAGTGGCGCCACCATTAATAGTGCGGTCAGGTATTGGCTAGAGATATTACCTTTAATGCTAACCTCTCCGCCGGTCAGCGGTTTGCCTTTAATCAGCAGTGGCGGAAACCCATCGTCCTTTTGATAGCTAATATCGGCGCCCAGCTGACGCAGAGCATCGATCAAATCGCCAATGGGGCGCTCGTACATGCGCGGCTCACCGGTAATGGTAAAGTCGCCGCTGCTTGCGGCTAGGGCGGCGGTGAGTGGACGCACCGCCGTGCCGGCGTTGCCGAGGTACAAGATTGCCGCTTCGTCGATGGCGAAGGTGCCACCTAAGCCGTCGAGGGTACAGGTTTGTTTGTCGTCGCTCAGCTGGTAGTTCACGCCCAGCTCGGTTAGTGCGCTCAGCATATGGCTGACGTCGTCGCTGTCGAGCAAATTGGTGATGGTGGTTTGGCCTTTGGCCAGTGCGGCCAGCAGCAAAATACGGTTAGACAAGCTTTTGGAGCCGGGCAGGGTGACTTCGCCCCGTGCGCTAGTGATGGGTGATAGGGTCAAGGTTTCCATAAATTGCCGGCTCGTGTCAGAAAAAGGCGGTATTTTACCGGAAACCGCCACCGCTGCGCTATGGGTAGCACGCAATCGTGAGCCGACAGCGCGCGCGGCCTTTTACGTGTTACTCAAAATCGTATTTAAGTGGTAATTGTTCGCGGATGGCGTCGAGTACTTGCATGATGCCGAGGGTCTCGGCCAGCGGAATAATTGGGCTTTCAAGCTCGCCGGCGCGAATGCAGCGGGCGGCCTCACGTACCTGAAAGATAAAGCCGTTGTCGGCGTTGCGGTTACTGATGGTTTCAGTCTCGCGCCACTCGCGCCCGTTAAGTTCGCGCAAGGTAAATGCATCGGCCGATTGAAAGTTGGGGTAGTCGATGCGTCCAGTGGCGCCAAATAAGCTGACTTCTTGCCCCAGTAGCAAATTAAAGCTGGTGTTAACCGTGGCGATACAGCCGGAGGGGAAGACTAACTGGTACGAGGCAATTTCATCTACCCCGGTATTGCTAAAGTGACAATGGCTGTGACTGATTTGCGGCAGCTCGCCCAACCAATAGCACAGCATGCTGATGGGGTAAATGCCCATATCCAGGGTTACGCCGCCGGCCAGTGCGGGGTCGATTAAGCGCGGTAGGTAGTAATCTGGGGCAATGCCGCCGAAGTTGATATTGGCAACTTTGACGGCGCCGATACGTCCGCTTTGGATGGTATCGCGCAACGTAATCATGGATGGCAAAAACCGTGTCCAGATGGCTTCCATCAAAAATACTTTGTGCCGTTTGGCGCAGTCGATTAGCACCTGAGCTTGCGGCGCGTTGACCGTGAAGGGTTTTTCAATCACCACATGTTTGCCGTGGGCGAGGGCAAGCAGGGCGTTGTCGGCGTGAAAGTTGTGAGTGGTGGCAACGTAAACCACGTCGATATCGTCGCGCGATACCAGTCGAGCGTAGGTTTCACTGTCGATTTGGTATTGATCGGCAAAAGTTTGGGCGCGCTCGGGGGATTTGGATGCGACGGCTACCAGCTCGTTGTCGGGCTCTAGGTTAATCGCCTCGGCCATTTTATGAGCAATAATACCGGCACCGATAATGCCCCAACGGATAGTTTGATTGGACACGAGATCTCCATATTGTAGGGTAAGACTGTCAGGTGAAACTATTTTTAGTGTGTAAGAGCGTGGCGCAATTTTACCTTGGAGTAAATATGAGTGATGCAAAGATAGTCCAGTTAAGCAGTAAAGAAGTGTATAAAAACCAATGGTTGCGCGTACGGGAGGACCGTGTTCGTCGCCCCAGCGGTGCTGAGGGTATTTACGGCGTGGTCGAAAAACCTGATTTTGCCGTCATAGCCGCTATCGAAGACGATCATATCTACTTAGTTCAGCAGTACCGCTACACAGTGGGTGGTCGTTTTTGGGAGATGCCGCAAGGCGCGTGGGAGCAAAACCCCGATGCTGACCCGGCCCTGCTGGCGGCTGGCGAGCTGCGTGAAGAGACAGGCTTGGTAGCGGATAAGCTGACACAGCTGGGCTACCAGTACCTGGCCTATGGTTTTTGCGATCAGGGCTACCATATCTACTTGGCCGAGCATTTAAGCCAGCAGGAGCGCAAGCTCGATGCCGAGGAGGAGGATTTAATCGTAAAGCGCTTTAGTTTGGCGGATATGCGTCAAATGATACTCGACGGTGAGATTTGTGACGCCACTACGGTTAACGCCTACGGTTGGTTGCATTGGCGGGGGTATTTGGGCAAGGCGTAAAGCGCGCGCTAGTCCATCCACTGGGCGCCATTGCATGTCGGGCCCGGTGGTCTATAGTTTTAATGCTAGCGTAGGTGTTATATCCAGCGAAATGCTGTTTGCTTGATTGGGGGCGTTAGACTTACTGCACTAGGCTACGGCTTAGGCCTTAACCGCCCCGCAATCCCGATCATGGAATCATTCTATTCACCTGATGAGATCATCCAATGCGATTGCCGGCAGCAACCCCTGCACCAACAACAATAAAGATAGCCGCAGTAGGGCTCGGTTTATGGCTGTCGGCCAGCGCAGTGGCCGACACCGTGGCCAGCTCTGCTAGTGCGCAAGCCGCTACCGCCAAGCCCGCCAGCAATGTCTTGTCTGCAGGGGTATGGGGGACCTACCAATACCTGCCGGACGACCCGGCCAATAAAAACAGCGGCGGTGAGTTTACCGGCGAGGCGCTCATCCTGTATGCCGACGGCGACGCCGGTGACAGCGGCAATTGGCTGTATTCCGCCGAGTTTCGGGCCGGCCCCGGCAGCTTTACCGACCCTGATAACAACTCCAGCGGCGATGACTTCGCTTTGCACAAGGCGTGGGTGGGCTGGCAGTTGGGAGATCAGCATACTGTGCGGGTGGGTAAGTCTCAGGTGCCATTTGGCTGGAAGACCGTTAACTTTTGGCCCGGTGATATTCTCTTGGCGGGCTATGGCGATCAAATGGATGTGGGGGCCAAACTCACCGGCAGTGCCCACCGGCTGAGTTACGATGCCGCGTATTATCACGCCGATGACTGGGGCGGTGTCAGTACCGATACACTGGATGACAATGGCCACTGGGGTAGCTCCAGCACCTACCGCAAAGTCAAAACCTGGGTGGGCAATGCATCCTATGCGCTAACCAGTCAGCACTCGCTAGGTGTATCACTGCAACGCGGCAAGTTGCAAGATTTAACCGGTGACCCGGCTCGTCCTGTGAGCGGTAGCCACGAGGCCGCTGTTTTATATTACGAGGGGCAGCTGGGAAGCTTTTTCTCAAAAGCCTCGTACATCGCGGCATCGCGCGATTTACCCAAGGGTTACGCGAGTGGTGCCCAGCTAACACCTACTGTTAAGAATAAGCGCCTGAGCGCAGAGGTGGGTTACAACCTGGGCCCTTGGGCTATTTATCTTGATGCTTCGGCCGCCGAGCCCGATACCGAGGGCAGTGAAGCCAGCACTGTTCGTGCGCTAGCCCCTGGGGTTCGTTACGATTATGGCCCGGGCTGGGTTTATCTTGAGTATCTTAATCAAGATGGTTACATCGATCGCAATGGTCAGGTGGGCGAGGGCGATTTTGAAGCGCTCTATCTATCGTTAGACTTTTATCTGTAAGTCTATTCACACAATTCGTTTTACTGAGTGGGGGAATCATGGCGTCTGAAGATGTGTCAGAGCGCGAACCAAAATCGTGGATAAAAATCAATCCGCCGGTGTTTTTTGGCGCGGGCGGTTTGTGCCTGGTGTTTGTGTTATTCGCGGTACTCATGCCGACAACGGCCGAGAGCTTGTTTGGCTCGGTTCAGGGGTGGGTAATACACTCAGCCGGTTGGTTTTATATTTTGGCGGTGGCGCTCTTTTTATTGTTTGTCGTGATTTTAGCGTTTTCCAGCTTTGGCAATATCAAGCTCGGCCCCGATCACAGCGAGCCGGATTACAGCTACGCGTCTTGGTTTGCCATGTTGTTCTCAGCCGGCATGGGTATTGGGCTGATGTTTTTTGGTGTGGCAGAGCCCGTAATGCACACCATGAGTCCGCCGGTAGGCGATCCGGGCACCGCAGAGGCGGCCCGCGAGGCGATGCGCATTACCTTTTTTCACTGGGGCATTCACGCTTGGGCTATTTACGCCGTGGTGGCGCTGTCGTTGGCGTACTTTGCGTTTCGCCACAACTTGCCGCTAACCATTCGCTCTGCTTTGTACCCATTAATTGGCGATAAAATTTACGGCCCCATCGGCCACGCGGTGGATATTTTTGCCGTGCTGGGCACTTTATTTGGTGTGGCCACCTCGCTCGGTTTTGGGGTGATGCAGGTCAATGCGGGGCTCAATTATTTGTTTGATGTGCCGTTGGGAACGGGCATTCAGGTGCTGCTGATCGCGATTATTACCGTGTTTGCCACTATATCAGTAGTGCTCGGTCTCGATGGCGGCATTCGGCGAGTGTCCGAGTTAAATTTAATACTGGCGGTGGTGTTGGTGGTGTTTGTGTTGCTGGCCGGCCCGACTGTTTATTTGTTGCAAACTTATGTGCAAAACATTGGTTACTATCTCTCCCGTATCGTCGATACCACCTTTAACTTGTACGCCTATGAGCCCTCCGGCTGGATTGGCGGCTGGACGTTGTTTTATTGGGGCTGGTGGATTGCCTGGTCACCGTTTGTAGGGATGTTTATTGCGCGGGTATCCCGTGGCCGCACCATTCGCCAGTTTGTGGTTGGTGTATTAATGGTACCGGTGGGCTTTACCTGCCTGTGGATGACATTTTTTGGTAACACCGCGATCCACATGATCATTAATCAAGGTGTTACGCAATTGGCCGATGCGGTCGCCGCCGACACTTCGGTAGCGCTGTTTCAGTTTTTTGAATATTTACCTTTTTCTACGATCGCCTCGTTATTGGCCACGGTACTGGTGGTCACCTTTTTTGTTACCAGCTCCGACTCGGGCTCACTGGTGGTTGATATGCTTACCTCCGGCGGCGAAGGTGACGATACCCCGGTTTGGCAGCGTATTTTTTGGTCCGTCACCGAAGGTGTGATTGCCGCCGCGCTGCTGATGGCCGGCGGTTTACAGGCGTTGCAAACGGCTACTATCGCCAGTGCGTTGCCGTTTACGTTTGTGATGCTGTTAATGTGCTGGGGGTTACTGCGCGCGTTGAGGCTAGAGATGGTCAAGCGGATTAGCCTGCGCGACGCCATGTTAGCGCCGCGTGTGGCACACAACCCGGTCAGCTGGGAGAAACGCCTGTCGCGCATTGTCCGCAACCCTAACCGCGATGAAGTGCTTAGCTATTTAAGTACGACAGTCAGCTCGGCATTGGCGCGGGTGGCGGCCGAGCTGGGTAACAAAAAAATTCGTGCACAGGTCGAAAGCGATGAGCACGATAGGACGTGGCTCAATGTTTTTCATGGCGACGAGGCCGACTTTTTTTACTCGGTGCATGTTCGCCCATACACTCCAGCGTCTTTTTCCATGCGCGATACGCGTGCCAGCCGCGGTGAAAAACTGCGCTATTTTCGCGCCGAGGTTTACCTAAAAGAGGGTGGCCAAGATTATGATATTATGGGCTGGAATGAAGAGCAGGTAATTGCTGACGTGCTCGATCAGTATGAAAAGCACATGCATTATCTCGATGCTGTGCGTTAACCGAAAAGAATCAATAAGGGGCGGGTAAGTGCAGCAAGAAGTTGTCATTGTATTGATTACCTGGGCCGCCGGGGTAACGGCGTTAATCGGTGGCTTTGCCGCCCGCTATGAAACTTTTAAAGAGAGCGTTGCCAAGCAAGAGTTTATTCATGCCATTGTCGCCTTTGGCGGCGGCGCTTTGTTGGCCGCTGTGGCATTTGCGTTGGCACCGCACGGTATGGAGGTGCTGTCGCCACTGGTGTTGGCGGTCAGCTTTTGTGCCGGTGCGTTAATTTTTTGTGCGCTGGACGCTTATCTTGCCAAGCGCGGCGGTACATTTTCGCAGTTTTTAGCGATGTTGATGGATTTTATCCCCGAGGCAATATCGCTGGGCGCCATTTTTGCCGAGAACCGCCAAATGGGTTTGGTGTTGGCGGCGTTTATTGGCATGCAAAATCTACCCGAGGGGTTTAACGCATTTCGCGAGCTGAAAAAAAGTGGTGTGCGTGGCCGCACGATTTTATGGGTGTTTTTGGGGGTGAGCTTCTTGGGGCCACTGGCGGCATTAATGGGGCATTATTTTCTTCAGGGTCGCGAAGAGGTCACCGCCGTAATTATGTCGTTTGCCTCGGGTGGTATTTTGTATCTTATTTTTCAGGATATCGCCCCGCAGGCGTCTATGCGACGTCACTGGTCGCCACCACTGGGCGCTATATTGGGTTTTTTGGTCGGTATGCTGGGGACTGTCATTATCGCTTAAATCAGAGCCCAATAAGCGCTTGATGGAGGTGGCATGATTAACGCCATATTTTTTGATTTGTCGGGTGTGCTCTACGATGACGATACACTGTTGCCCGGTGCACTGGAAACCTTAGCTGCGTTGCGCGCAAAAAATTACACATTACGTTTTCTGACCAATACCGCAACAAAGTCTCGCGAGCAGATAGTCGCCAAGCTGCAAAACCTTGGCATCGAACTTAGCCCTACCGAGCTATTCACCGCCCCCGATGCGGCGCAGGCCTATGTCAAACAGCAGCGGTTAACTCCCTTTGCCTTAGTGCACCCGAGTATTCAGCCGCTGTTTGCTGTGAGCGGTGCGCCTAACTGTGTGGTGTTGGGTGATGCCCGCGAGGAGCTTAACTATCACAACCTCAATAAAGCCTTCCGGTTGTTAGTCCAAGGTTGCCCTTTACTGGTTATTGGCGACAACAAATACTTTCGTGAGGGCCGCGAGCTAAGCCTTGATGCTGGCCCTTTTGCCCATGCCTTGCAATGGGCTGCCGACTGTAAGGCGCGAGTATTTGGCAAACCCAGCGCCGATTTTTTTAACCAAGTGGTTGCCACCACTGAATTTGCCCCCAGCAAGTGCTTGATGGTGGGCGACGATGTGTTGGGCGATGTTGGCGGCGCCCGCGATGCAGGCTTGCAAGCGGTGTTGGTGGGTACTGGTAAATACCAGCCTGGCGATGCCGCTAAACTTACGCCTGCCGCCACTAAGGTTGACTTAGTCGCAGACATCTTACACCTGCTGTAACATAAGCATTTTGACCGAGACTAACCTATGCGCATTGCTTTAGTCGGGCTGGGCGATATCGCCCAAAAAGCCTATTTGCCCGTTGTTGCTCGTCACGCAGCGATTACGCCAATGTTATGCACCCGCGATGGCGCTGTTTTGCAGTCGTTGTCCGAGCGCTACCGCATTGCCGAGGCTTACGCCGACTACCACGAACTGCTGGCCGCGCGGCCGGATGCGGTGATGATCCACGCCAGCACCGCGAGCCATTACACCCTTGCTCGGGCGGCGTTAGAGCAGGGCATTGCGGTGTTTGTCGATAAGCCAATCAGCTACCAACTAGACGAGGCGGAGGCATTGGTAGCCTTGGCGCTGAATAGCGACACGCCTTTGTTTTGTGGTTTTAACCGACGTTACGCGCCTTTGTATCAAGCGCCGCTAGCCACACCGCCTGTGAATATTTACTATCAAAAAAATCGCCATAATTTGCCGGATGATGCCCGGGTGTTTATTTACGACGATTTTATTCACGTGTTAGATTTTGTTCGCCATGCTGCAGGTGTGTTAGATATCGACAGCGTAACTCCGTGGGTTAGTGCCTATTCTGAGCGGGGAAAACTGGGCAGCGTACAGGTGTGTTTTGCGTTGCATGGACGCCATTTTACCGCAGCCATGAACCGTTTAAGCGGCCAGGCGCGCGAGCGGCTAGAGTACAGTACACATAATCAAAGTTGGCAGGTGGATAACGTCGCAACGGCAACCCACTACAAAGAAAATTGCGCTTTGCCACTGGGGTTTAACGACTGGGATGACACCTTATACAAACGTGGCTTTGTCAGCATGATCGATGAGTTTATTGCGGCGGTACGCAACGGCCGCGCCGACGCCGACTATTTGGCCGGGGTTTTAGCAAGCCATCGTTTGTGTGAGCGAGTATTACAACAGCTGTAGCCGATGGGTTATGTCTGCCCCGCACGGTTGGGCGCGAGGCAGATCGCCGGCACAGGCTTTAGGGCGGCGGCATAAAATCGTCTTGATCGTCGGCGGCACTTTCTACCGTTAGCTTTAGCTCTAGGGCGCCGTCTTTAACGCCGGTTTGCTCGCCCAGAATAACCATCACACTCGGCTCAATTGTGCGGCCAGCGGCGCTTAAGCTGGTCTCGGCCATGGCCGAATTGGCGTTGTCGGAGGTAATGGTGATGGCAAGCTCGTAACCGTTGTCGCCGGATACTGATACCGATGCTTCTTTACCCCCGCTAACTAACATCGAAGGTGTGCCCAATACTTGGCCGTCGGCGATAACGGTTGCGGCTACGTGATAATCGTTAACGGCGTGGGCGCTAAATGATAAGCAGGCAATGGCCGCGCCAAAAATAATACCAGACAAACTAGATCGTTCCATGAAGGTGCTCCCGGTTAAGTGTGTCGTAAAATAGCCGTGTTTTACCAGCTGCCCATTAAACCCAAGCACAGCTTAATGGTTACGGCGTTAAGAATGTCGATAAAAAATGCTCCTACTAAAGGAACAATTAAAAATGCTTTGGGCGAGGGGCCGTAACGGTGAGTGGTGGAGTCCATGTTAGCAATCGCCACCGGCGTTGCGCCAAGCCCGAGCCCCGCAAAACCCGCCGATATTACCGCAGCATCATAATCGCGCCCCATCACCTTGAATACGACGTAGATCGCAAATAAGGTCATAACTAACGTTTGCAGTAAGAGTGCAAGAATAATGGGGGTAAAGCTGTTAACCAGCGACCAAAGCTGCAGGCTCATCAAACTCATGCCTAAAAACAAGCTTAATGATATCTCGCCAAACTTAGCAATAACGCCATGGCTTACCGGCAGCTTTAAATGATCGGCGGCGTTGGTGAGAACAATGCCCGCGAACATCGCGGTGAGAAACCCCGGCAGTAGGATGTTGCGTTTGGACAGCAGTTGGTTGGCCAGTTCGCCTAACTGTACACACAACGCAAGTAACAAAATAACGCCCAAAATGGCGCTTAGGCCCCAAGGTTTTTGATCTATCTCGGCGACTTCTATCTCTATATCGTGTTGTTCTTTTGCATCAACTAAGGCCGGTGATAATTGATTCTTTTCAATCAGCCATTTGGCAATAGGTGCTCCGATAATACCGCCGGCGACTAAACCAAAGGTAGCAAAGGTGATGCCTATAGCGCCGGCATCACGCAGGCCTGCGGCCTCGGCTTCGGCGCCCCAGGCAATGGCGGTACCGTGGCCGCCGGCAAGCGAGATACTACCGGCCATTAAGCCGTACCCCGGGTGCACGCCTAGCACCGTGGCAAGCACGACACCGACGATATCCTGCAAGAGTAAAAACACCGCAGCCACCGCCACTAACCTGGCCAGTGCGCGGCCCCCGCTGGCCAGACTGCTTAGTTTGGCCGCAAGGCCGATGGTAGAGAAAAACACCAGCAGTAAAAAGTCGCGTATTTGCATATCAAACAGCAGCTGGACGCCACCAATAAAATACAAGGTGGCGGTCAGTACGCTAAACAACACGCCACCGGTAACCGACGGCGGGATATTGCTGCTACCCAGCAGCTTAATGCGCTGATTAATGTAGATACCGACAAACAGTACCAGAATACTCACGATGAGCGTGGGAATGGGCGGTAGAGTCAGGGTTGTCATGGCTGTCCTTGCGTTGCCTGAGCAATTGACTCTAATTATAGCGGTATTGATACAAAAAAGCCCCGGTAAAACCGAGGCAATAGGAAGCGCGTTTTTAAAAAGCCTGAGCCTAAAATTGATAGGCTACTGTTGCTTTGATGTTGCGGCCAGGCTCGTAGTCAGTCAGGTACAGCTGACCAAAACGGGGGTGAAAACTGGTGCCCGTGCGCGATGACTGCGACGCGTAAAACTCGTCAAATACATTGTCGATGCCGGCGGTAAGCTGCAACCGTTGCAGCGGTTGCCACTGCAGCGAAATATTGTGCACGGTAAAACCATCTTTGGCGTTTTCGAGGGATGCGCCATCCAGGTCCGGGCCTGCGGCCACATCATCTACCATCAGGACATCGTAGTGCAGTGCTAAATCCAGGTTGCTAAAGGTGTAGTCAAGGTTAACGCTCCAGGTGTCGCCCTGCTGGCGGTCGATGCGGGCACCTTGGTACTGGCTGTACTCGTCAAAGGCGTCCAGTTCACTTTCGGCATCCGAATAGGTGATCAGCGCGCGCAAACCGCCAATGTCGTACCCCACGTATGCCTCAACCCCTTCAATCTCCATATCGCCGACGTTGTCCATGGCCGGACTGGCGTATTGGTAAATGTAACCGTCGATTTCAGTGTTAAAGAAGGTCGCCCCGACGCTGAACAGATCGGCGCCCACAATGGCATCGCCGTAGGCAAATGCCAGCTCGTTGTTGACGCCGCTTTCGGCTTCTAGCTCAGGGTTGGGGGTTTCAAACAGACCGGCACCAGTAAACACCTCGGATAACTCCGGGCCTTTAAACAGCTCGGTGCTGGATGCTTTAAAAACCAGCGCATCGATGGGCTGAAACTCGGCGGCGATGGAGGTGGTGACATCGTCGTAAGATTTATCCACCACGGTCGAGTTGACGTCGTACTCATCAAAGCGCACACCGGGGATTACTGCAAACATGCCAAGCTCGATGCGATCCTGAACAAAAACGGCCGAGTTGGTAGCATCTTCGCTTGAGGAGTCAACGCCGCCTTCGATGTAGCTGGCCTGGTATTCGGTCTCGTACTTAATTACGTCAACACCGTAGGTAAGGGTTTGGCTGATGCTACTGCCAAACTCGGTTTCGCCGATGATGTTAAAACCGGTATTTTTTGCATCACCCTCAACAATGGCCGCCCAGGTAACAAAATCGGTGTTTTCGGCGTAGCCGCTTTCATCGCGCCACAGGTTGCTTTCGTTTTGGAACACCGCCGCTTTAATTTCGGTGTGGCTACCAATAAGTAAATCGTAATTGGCGGTAATGGTGTCGCGGCTAAACTCGGTAGGCCATAACAGCGGCACACCCAAAGAGTTGGTAATTGCCAAATCGGTGGCTAAGCCCATATCGGGGCGGTAGCTATAGTCGCCCTCGTCGGTGTATGACTCGTAACCGATCTCCAAACGCTGGCTGGGGGTAAAGTCAAAACCGATCTTAATCAAGGCGTCATCTATCTCGCCTTTAAGGCCGCGCACCGTGCCGTCGGTACCGGGCAGCTCGTTGCCATCACTGCCGATAATCTTGCCGCCACCGACCTCGTAATTGTCGCGTTCTACCCGGTTGTAGTAGGCCAGCAAATCCACAGTGTCGCCCAGTTGCGCAAACGCTGCAATCGAGTAATTGTGGCCCGAGTTATCGCTGGCGGTGCCTTGCAGGCGTGCGCCAAAGCTTTCACCTGCGGCGAGCATGTCTTTCGCCTCTTTGGTTTCAAAGCGCACCGCGCCGCCTAAGCCACCGTTAATCACCGAGTTGGTCCCTACATCAATATCCACCGACTTAAGAATATCGGCGTGAATTTGCAGGTTACCCATATGGTGATACATGTACGTATTTTGGTTGGCGCCATCGATGCTGATACGCAGGTCTTTGTCATCCATGCTGCGGATGGTAATGCGCTGGTTCATCGAGTGGGCACCGCCCACATCCACCCCTGGGATCGTGCGCAGCAAGTCGCTAATGTGGTCGGCTTGGCGCATGGTGATATCGGTGGTGTCCATATACACGGATGAGGCTTTTACCTCAGTGCCCCATACAACGACTTGCTCGATCTCGGCGGGTGCATCACTGCTAGAGACAGAATTTTGTGCGAATGTGGCTCCCGAGGCGGCCAATAAAGCCGCGGCGGCACAGGTTGATTTAATGGGCATGGGTATTCCTATAAGTGGGATTGTGTAACGTTCGTTAATATTGATGAGAATCATTTTTATTTATGATACATTTGCCAAAGCGAATAAGCAGGCTGCAAAATCGTCAAATGGCTATGGTAAATCGTCAAACTGAGGCGAGTGCGGGGTTGCCAACATCAGGGAGGCCTTAGGCCGTGCAAAAGCTGCGAATAAAGCCCAGTAAAAGCGATTCAATCGACGCCAACCAGTTGCGCCAATTGGTGGGCCCGCTCGCGTCCGATCATCGCTTACTGGGCGAGGCGAGTGGCCCAATGCTAAAAGGACATTTTTTTAGCCGCCGCTTTGGTGCCGATATGTCGGTACACTGCGTGGATGCCCACGAACTAGAAGATCGCGCCAGCAGCAGTGAGTGCCCTGCAGGTATTAGCATTAATATTTTGTTGGCCGGCGCGGTGCAATTTAGTCTCGGGGCGCAGCAGTATGAGTGCCGCGCCGATGACCGGCCCCTTGGGTTAGGTTTGCGCTTGGCCGAGCGCGAGCTGTTTACCCGTCAACTGCGCCGCGGCGCTTATGTTTGCAAGGTTAACGTCAGCTTAAGCGAGGCTTGGGTACGCGAGCGCTTTGATGGCGCGCTACCTGATATTGGCGTATCCACTGCGCGTCAGCAGCCAGTCGTAAGCTGGCAGCCCGACGAGCCGCAACTGCTGCTAGCCCATAAATTACTCAGGTTAAGTGTAGGTGCCGAGGCCAGTGCTGAGGCTAAAACCAAGACTCAGGCGATGATCTCCATGGAGGCGGCCGCCATTGAGCTGGTGGGCCGAGTGTTGCACGGTGAGGGCAAGTCCGAGCC
Source organism: uncultured Gilvimarinus sp. (assembly GCF_963972205.1). Classification (NCBI taxonomy): domain Bacteria; kingdom Pseudomonadati; phylum Pseudomonadota; class Gammaproteobacteria; order Cellvibrionales; family Cellvibrionaceae; genus Gilvimarinus; species uncultured Gilvimarinus sp. The sequence continues at coordinate 128,913 of NZ_CAXAUC010000001.1, forward strand.
GCTCGCGGCAAACTCTGCCAATAGGGCGGCCGATGCGTTGCGCCAATTACTCGAACGAGACCTGGCCGGTACGCTGGGTTTAACCGCATTGGATCTAACCTCACTGGCCCACCGCGCGGGTATGAGCGTGAGCACCTTACAGCGTCGTTTTAAGTCCGAGTGCGGCATGACGGTGATGGAGTACGTGCGCCAACGCAAGCTTGAGATGGCACGCAACGCCCTCGTGGTAAAAGGCCGCTCGCTGCAAGAGGCGGCATTTCTTGCCGGTTACGAACACTCGTCTAATTTTATCAGCGCTTTTAAGCGACGCTTTGGGGTGACACCGGCAAACTTGGTGCGTCAGCACCGCGCTGACTTGTAGCGGGCGGCAAACTTGTTCACATCTGCCGCTCGGAACTGTCTCTGGTATTGCCCTAGTGCGTTGCGCTAGACTTTGTCATCTTAACTCCCATAAGCTTTGGATTTTACCGCTTCAAGGATCGATTATGTCCGCTTTTTCTACTCGTCATTTACCGGCTTTACTATGGTCGCTTATCGCGTGTGTTGCCTCTGTACAGGCTTGGGCTCACGGCTCAGGTGAACACAACCACAATACGACTGACAGCGCCGCTGAGTTTGTAAAAATACACGCAAGCGATGTGGTAAGCCCCTGGACTCATCTGAGTTTTAATAACGACCCTAATACATTTCAGTTTGCCATTGTTACCGACCGCACTGGCGGTTTGCGCCCTGGTGTGTTCTCGCAGGCCGTCGATAAACTAAACCTATTGCAACCCGAGTTTGTGGTCAGCGTGGGCGATTTGATTGAAGGCTACACAGAGGATCGCGCGCAACTGGCTACCGAGTGGAACGAGTTTGATTCCATGGTGAAACGCTTAGCCATGCCGTTTTTTTACTTGCCCGGCAATCACGATTACACCAACCCAGTAATGGCCGACGTTTGGCGCGAACGCTATGGCGCCAGCTACTATCACTTTGTTTACCGCGATGTTTTATTTGTAATGCTTAATTCCAACGACGGCGGCAGTACGCATACGATGTCGGGTGAGCAAATCGATTGGTTAAAAGGCGTATTAAAAGCTAACCCAGAGCCTAAATGGACGCTGGGGTTTACTCATGCGCCCCTGTGGGATAGAGACGAGCAAGACCGCTGGAGCGAGGTTGACGCCTTATTAGAGTCGCGCCTGTACACCGTATTTGCCGGCCATCATCACCGCTATGTAAAAACCGAGCGCAAAGGCCATAAGTATTTCACGCTAGCCACCACCGGCGGCATTAGCAGTATGCGCGGCACGCGCTTTGGCGAGTTTGACCACGTGGTGTGGGTTACCATGAGCGATGACGGCCCTATTATCGCCAACTTATTGCTCGACGGCATTTGGGATGAAAACGTGCGCACCGCACAAATGCGCGACAATCAAAACAACATGATCGACAAAGGCCGCTTGTCGGCCCCGGCATTATTGCATCGCGGTAACTTTACCGAGGGCACCGCCGAACTTCGCTTTACCAACGATTCAGATATTCCCTACACGGTAACGACAACCGCCCGCGCCAACCAAGGTTTTAGTGTGATAAGTGATTCACCACAAACCCTTACCGTGCCGCCCAACGAGGTGCGCACCATACCCGTAGCGCTAAAAAGTAGTAAGCCTGCGAGCGGCAATCACAACGCCGCCCATGTAGATTGGCAGCTTGAGTACAAAGACGGTGATACACCCATCACCTACGAGGGCAGTCGCACCATTGCCGTAAGTCGCGAATACCCGATTAAGCCTATTGCCGATATCGAACTCGACGGTAAACTTACCGAGTGGCGGGGCCACGAGTTTTTTAATGCCGCTGACAATCAGTATTTTCAGGCAGAAAACTGGAGTGGTTTGAGCGATGCTGACTTTGGTTGGTCAGTGGCCGAAAGCGGCAAGTTTTTGGTGCTCGCGTTAAAAATCACCGACGATACCCTGGTGCGCAACGACAGCGAAAACATCTGGAGCCAAGATGCGATGCTTATTACCCTAGATGCGCGCCCCAGAAGCCGACGCTTACTAAAACAAACCTACGACAACCGCGTGCCCGGCGAACGCTATATTGTGTTGCAGCCAACCGCGAATGGTTTTGTTAGCGCGTTAAAAGGTAACCCCAAAGTGCCTGATTCTGTGCGTCAGAAAGTAGTGTTGACCGACTCGGGCTACACCGCTGAAATCGCGATCCCATTTAGCTTGCTTGATGCCGATCATGGCAGCGAGTGGGACGGTGTAAGGCTGAATGTGCTGCTGCGTGATGTCGACCCGAATGAGCCCGGAATGGTAGGGCGCGAGTGGTTGTCGGCCTGGGGGTATGAAACAACGGTGGCGGGGAGCGGGAGTTTTTATCGTTTGGAGTAACGTGTGTTGCTCTGGATGATCGCGCTTTGTATCAGGTTTTATATCGTCATACCGGCCTTGAGCCGGTATCCAGTGGTTTTGCTGTCTACGTAGTGGTTTGGGTGGCATACGATGGCAATGGTTGGTTATTACCTTGTGTGCCCTTAGTCGCCGGGCGGGCGAGTCACTTTTCTGTTTGGCCAGAAAAGTGACCAAAAGAGGCCACCCCGGCATCTCAGCCCTAACGGGTCCCCTCTCTCCGGCCTATTTTAGCGGGCCGTCTCGACACTGCGTCCCTGCACTGACGAGACTTACGTGAGCGTCCTGCTCACTTACCCCCTAAAATAGACCTGCGCTCGGCTGGCTACAGGGGCCCCAAGGCGGTGCTTCGTAGCTCGCTGAACCGACGTAATATTTTTACATCGTCATACCGCCCTTGAGCCGGTATCCAGTGGCTTTGTTACCTTCTTAGTGCTTAAAATGCTATACGGTCGCAATGGTTGGCATAAAAATCATCGTTGGTTAGTATTATTAAATAACAAGCGCTTACACAATATCGGCACATATTCATACGGCGAGCAGTGTTTAAATGGATACTTGTATTTAGCTCCATTTATTCTCTTCCTTTTGGCTCTTTTACGGGGCAAACGCGTAACCGCGCGTTTATTGTGAGCCGGCTTACGTTGACCTTTCTAAGATAAGCGATTCGGCGCTTTTTTCGTTATAAAATTAACGGGGTATATCTTGGTGCTAAAGTGTATTCCATACAAGAAAGGTTGCCGGGCGTATTTTTTAACTCGCACACCAATAAGGTTATAAGCATTAAGTATGGGAGTGACTTATGGGTCGAACATTTTCATTAATTATTTTTGCATTTTTCTTCAGCAACTCAAATGCGTCTGAGTTGTGTGAAACTTTATACCGAGCTTCAGAGCTGGGCGAGTATAATACAGTGACAGAGATAGTTTCATCGAATTTAAGTGTGACTTCATGCGCGGGAAAATGGGGGTATACCCCGCTGCATGGAGTGGTAAGTGGTCATGGTGTATTGGTGAAAGGCGATTTGGATATAATAAATTATCTAATTAAAAATGGTGCCAATGTGGAGGCAAAAGCGGATGGGGGAATTACTCCATTGCATATAACACCGTACCCAGAGGTGGTTGACCTCCTTGTCAAGCGAGGTGCAAACCTTGACGCGACTGACGATGATGGCTCTACGGCAATAATGTTTAGCGTGGAAGACAATAATGGCTCAGCTGCTCTGCTGAAATTGCTTGAGTTGGGCGCTAATGTCAATCATCGCAACAAAAGAGGTCAGTCTGCGCTCGATATTGCATATAGTAGAGAGGAGCAAGATAAGGTCAAAATACTTAAGAAATATGGTGCCAAGTAGTGCTTAACCGTTAAGCTTTTACCCACCCGCAGAGCCTTTTTTGTTTACCCCCGGTTGTGCGATATAATCCGCTCTCGCATCAATTGGGGCGTGCCGTTGGGCTGTAATATAGCCTCAGTCGTGGCAGCCAACCTTGTTCTCTCAGCCTTACCCATCAAAAAGTCGACATTTTATGCTCAACACCTCTTTAACACGCCTAAATAAGTACATCAGCGAGAGTGGTATGTGCTCGCGGCGCGATGCCGACCGTTATATTGAGCAGGGCAATGTATACCTGAACGGTAAGCGTGCTCAGGTGGGCGATCAGGTGGCGCCGGGGGATGTGGTTCGCGTGAATGGCCAGCTTATCGAGCCGCAAGAGGCGGAGGATTTGATCTTTATCGCGCTGAATAAGCCTGTGGGTATTGTCAGCACCACCGAGAGCAGCGAGCGGGATAATATTGTTAACTTTGTGCGTCACAGTACCCGGATTTTTCCCATCGGGCGGTTGGATAAAGACTCTCAGGGGCTGATTTTTTTAACCAACAATGGTGATTTGGTTAATAAGATTTTGCGCGCCGGCAATAACCATGAGAAAGAGTATTTGGTGACGGTTAATAAGCCAATTCGCGACGATTTTATTGCCGGTATGAGTCAGGGCGTGCCGATACTGGGTACTAAGACGAAAAAGTGTAAGGTTAGCAAAGAGGCACCTACCGTATTTAGAATTACGCTGGTGCAGGGGCTTAACCGCCAGATTCGCCGGATGTGTGAGCATTTTGGCTACGATGTAGTGCGGCTTGAGCGCGTTAAGATTATGAATATAAACCTTAAAGGCTTACCGGTGGGAGAGTGGCGCGATCTTACCGAAAAAGAGTTGAAGGTTTTGCTGGCCTCGGTAGAGGATTCGTCGTCGGAGGCGCCTGCTGGGCGTAAAAGCTCACACAAAAGCGCGCCCAAAAAATCACCGGGTAATGGGGCGAAGGCCCGAGGTAAGGGCGCGCCGAAGGCAGCTGGCAAGTCAGTCTCCGGTAACAAGCAAAAGCCTGCGGCTGGAGGCAAGAAGAAGCCCTCCGCGGGGGGCAAGCCCGCTGCTAAGTCGTCACGTCATAAAACGGGTGATAAACCGCGAGGTGACGCAAAAAATAAGCCAGGGCCTAAAAGCAAGCCCGGCACTCGAGCCAAGCATAAACAAAAGTCCGGGCGCTCGGGGCCGCCAAAGAGTCGCCGCTAGCTATCCTTTAAAGCCTTTTGCCACAAAGTAGACTTCGCGCGATCTAGGGCGCGAGGCGTCGGGCTTGCGAATCACGACCTTATCAAACGAGCTGCGAACGTCTTTTAGGTATTCCTCGGAGCCCTCGCCCTGAAACACCTTGGCGACAAAACACCCCTTGGGTTTGAGTACTTGGCGGGCCATATCCAGCGCCAGCTCGACCAAATACATAGAGGATGCTTGGTCGGCGGCGTTTACACCGCTAATGTTGGGCGCCATGTCAGAGATGACTAAGTCTACCGGGGCTTCGCCCACGGCGGCCATGATTTCGTCAAACACGGCGTCTTCGGTGAAGTCGCCCTGAATAAAATCGACATCGGCCATTGAGTCCATGGGTAATATATCTGAGGCAATAACCCGCCCCTTGACGCCTACCATGGGAGCCACCACCTGCGACCAACCACCGGGGGCGCTGCCTAAGTCCATAACCATCATGCCGGGGCGCACGAGCTTGTCTTTTTTAATGATCTCCAGCAGTTTGTAGCTGGCGCGCGAGCGGTAGCCGTCGGCTTGGGCGCGTTTTACGTAGGGGTCATTAACGTGTTCGCTAAGCCACTGGTTGCTGCTTTTTGATCTTGCCATGGTACGACTCTGCTGTGCCCGGTAAATAATAGCCGCATTATACGCATTCTGGCGCTGGGCCGTAACAGGGGGCTTATTGCCAACCCAGTAGCGAGCGGGCGCTTAGTTTTGTGGTGCTATCAGCGATCTACTCACGCCCGCTTCGCAGGCAGATATTTCAAAGGTACAATACGCCTATTTGGCGCCCTAGGCGCTGTTAGCCCCTTTGCCGGAGACACCGGCCAGGCCCTATTTTATGATCCGACTTACCGAACTCGCCTTACCCCTCGATCACCCCGCCGAGGCGCTGCCCCAGACTGTCGCTAACCGCCTTGGTGTGGCTCAGTCCGAGCTGCAGAACTTGACTGTGTTTAAGCGCAGTTACGATGCCCGCAAGAAAAACAGCGAAATTAAGTTTATTTATATCGTCGATGTGGGCCTCACTAACGAGGCGACGGTGCTCGCGCGCTTTGAGGGTGATCACCATGTTCGCCCATCGCCCGATACCCATTATTACCCAGTGGCACAGGCGCCGGCCGAGCTAACCGAGCGGCCCGTGGTGATTGGTTTTGGCCCTTGCGGCTTGTTTGCGGCTTTGATTTTGGCGCAGATGGGGTTTAAACCCATTGTGCTGGAGCGCGGCCGCAATGTGCGCACCCGCACCAAAGATACCTGGGCGCTGTGGCGCAATAATGTGCTTACCCCCGAATCGAATGTGCAGTTTGGTGAGGGCGGCGCCGGCTTGTTCTCGGACGGCAAACTGTACAGCCAAATTAAAGACCCTAAGTTTTACGGCCGCAAAGTCATGCACGAGTTTGTTCGCGCCGGTGCCCCCGAAGAAATCATGTACGTCAGCAAGCCCCACATTGGCACCTTTCGTTTGACCGGTGTGGTGGCGGCCATGCGCGAGGAAATTATCGCCCTCGGGGGCGAGGTACGTTTTGAAAGCAAAGTGGCGTCGCTTGATGTGGAGCAAAACCGTGTTCAAGGCGTTACCCTGGCGAATGGCGAGCAGATTAAAAGTCGCTATGTGGTGTTGGCCGTGGGGCACAGCGCGCGCGATACGTTTAGGATGCTGCACGATGTGGGCGTGTATGTTGAGGCCAAGCCGTTTGCCATTGGCTTTCGGATCGAGCACCCGCAATCGTTGATTGACCATGCGCGTTTAGGCAAATACGCCGGCCACCCCGACTTGGGCGCCGCCGATTATAAATTAGTGCACCACGCCAAAAACGGCCGGGCGGTGTACAGCTTTTGTATGTGCCCTGGCGGCACGGTAGTGGCGGCCACCTCAGAGGAGGGCCGCGTTGTCACCAACGGCATGAGCCAGTACTCGCGCAATGAGCGCAATGCCAATGCCGGTATTGTGGTAAGCATTAACCCCGACGAAGACTTCCCCGGCGGCCCGCTGGCCGGTATTGATTTGCAAGAGGCGTTAGAATTCCATGCTTATGTCGCCGGTGGTAAAAATTACTGCGCGCCCGGGCAGTTGGTGGGTGATTTTATAAACGCCAAGCCCTCCACAAAACTAGGTGAGGTCGAGCCGTCTTACAAGCCTGGCATTACGTTGGGCGATTTATCGTCAACCTTGCCGAGCTATGCCGTCGACGCTATTCGCGAAGCGCTGCCGGCTTTTGGCAAAAAAATCCGCGGCTTTGATCGCGCCGATGCGGTATTGACGGGCGTTGAAACGCGCACCTCGTCGCCAGTACGCATCAGCCGCCATCGCGATAGCCTGCAAAGCGTTAACACCCAAGGTTTGTACCCGGCCGGCGAGGGCGCGGGCTACGCCGGCGGTATTTTGTCGGCCGGTGTCGATGGCATTAAAATCGCTGAAGAGCTTGCCAAGGCGATGCTGAATGATCTGGCAGGTGAAGGCGAGACCCCATGAAGCTCGACGATATTAAAAAGCTTCACCAAAAAAAATACCGCACGGAGCTAGGTTGTTTTTTGGTAGAGGGCGAGCATCTTATTCTAGAGCTGCAAAAAGCCGCTAGCACTAATCCGTTATTAGCGTCGGCTAAGGTTTACGCTAGCGATAGCTATGGTGAGGTGACAACCGATTTTGAACTGGTGCGAGTTTCTGACAAACAAATGCAGAAAATATCCGACACCAAATCCCCGCAAGGTATCGTTGCGGTGGTGCCGCTTAGCGCCACAGTAGCGCTGTCGCAAACCGCCAGCACCGAACGCACCATTTACCTACACGAGACACAAGACCCGGGAAATCTAGGCACCATCTTGCGCACCTTGGCGTGGTTTGGTGGCTTTAAATGCGTACTTAGCCCTAACAGCGTTGACCCCTATAACCCCAAAGTGCTGCGCGCCAGTATGGGAGCGATTTTTCATGTGCCCATTGAAACAGATGTTGCGCTAAGCAAGCTGCAAACACGCTTCGCTGAATTCGCCTGTTTGGATCTTAATGGCGCCGCGTTATCGGCACCATCGTTTAACCGCCACAGCTGCTTTATTTTTGGTAACGAAGCGCGTGGCGTACCCCGCGAGCAATTAGCGAGTTTGAGCGTAGAGTCGTTCTCTATATCCGGCAGCGGAGCGCTGGAATCGCTCAATTTAGCTACCGCCGTTAATATGTGTGCCTATGAGTTGAATCGTTAGCTAAACAATAGCGCAATTAATAAGGTCGCGGCGGCGTATCTATCAAGCGTACTGCCGAGCCTACAGTACGCAACTCTGAATGATAAAAATATTAAAGATAGGAGTGCCAAGATATCAAATACCTTTGGATTACCATATTTTCAATTGTTTTAGTTTGGTCGGGCATTAATCCCAAAGATCAATTTACATGGTTGCTTGAGGTGCTGCCGGCCATTGTTGGGGTTGTGTTGATGGCGGCCACTTATAAGTCGTTCAGGCTTTCGCCTGTGTTGTATTTTTTTATTCTATTGCACTGCATCGTCTTGATGGTGGGTGGGCACTATACGTATGCCGAGGTCCCATGGTTTGACGGGCTGTTTGGCGCCGAGAGAAACAACTACGATAAAGTCGGCCACTTCTTTCAGGGTTTTGTGCCTGCGCTGCTTGCGAGGGAAATACTGATCCGCAAGAGAGTCGTCAATGGCGATTTTTGGCGAGGTATCGTGGTTGTATCTATTTGCTTGGCGTTTAGTGCGTTTTACGAGCTGATCGAGTGGTGGGTCGCGCTGGCCTCGGGCGAGGAAGCTGAGGCGTTTTTAGGTACGCAAGGCTATGTTTGGGATACGCAATCAGATATGGCGCTGGCGTTACTTGGGGCGCTTTGTTCTTTGCTTGTTTTTTCCGCGTTTCACAATCGCCAGTTAAAGCAAATGGCGGGGGAGTAGGCCGAGTGACACAGGCTTTTTAGCTTTTCGGGCAATGATTTGCTAGGCTTTCAGCCTCTTTTAAACCAAGCAACCTATAAGGTCTATTTATGACGACCCTTTCAGTCGCTCAAGTGGCGCTTGGCTTTGCGGTTATTTTGTTTACCCTGTTTGATGCCTTTGTGACGATTTTAAGTTTACGCGGCGGTGGCCCAGCCACTTCATTTATCTCGCGCAAGATATGGCGTTTAATGTTAGTGATGCACCGTGCTAAGCCATCGCACAAGCTGTTGTCTGTCAGTGGGCCGGTGTTGATGGTGCTGGTTGTTCTATTTTGGTATGGCATGCTAAATGTCGGTTGGTTTTTAATATTCCACTCGGCAGACACTAATATCATAAATAGTAATTCGCTAACGTCTGCCTCGGGCCTAGAAACTCTTTATTTTACCGGCGTTACTTTAAGTGGGCTGGGCTATGGCGACTTTACCGCAAGCGGCTTTCCCTGGACGCTATACAGTACCGCAGCAGTGTCTACAGCGACTTTGTTAACCTCTTTGGGTTTGTCGTATATTATTTCGGTAGTTCCCGTGGCGCTGGAGAAGCGTCAACTAGCGCATCAGATCAACTCAGTGGTGTCTGATCAATCCACTTTGATTAAGCGGTTGCGAGAGCCCAGTGATGTTGCTTTTATCTGGGAAAAGCTGTTTTCGATTCAGCTAAATGGTACAAAATTTTCCACAAAATATGGCGCTTATCCAGTGGTGGCCTATTTTCACGCCTCCGAGGCGGTTAGCTCGTTCTCGCTTGCGTATTTAAAAGCATCGGATATCTTGTTTTACATCGCTAACCACCCGTCGCCCGAGCTTCGCCCGCCAGTAACTGCCGTAGCAACTATTAAGCACCTTATTACTTCACATAGCAAAAACCTAGAGCACATCATCGATAAGCGTGAGCCTGCACTTAATGTTAGGCCTGAGCGATACGAACCATTAGCTGTTATTACAGAACTAAGCAGTGCTGATTTTTCTTGGGAAGAGTACCAAAAGTTGCGGGATGTGTTGGTTACCGCGTGCCTTTACGATGGTTGGTAGCTAATAGCGACAGTTTTAGACGATGAAGCGCAATCGTCGTTTGTACCTCCCGCCCCACATTGTGTATATCTGTAAAAACTTCATAAAAATTTTCCTCTTTACGACATCACTGTCGCTTTTAGCTGCCTTTGCGTACTACAGCGAGTTATTCGTGGTGTTTGCGTGCATAGTCCTCGGATTTTAACTTGGCATAACTAATGCAAAACCCGAGACGCTTGTGTGACTTTTCGCTAACCCGAGGGAGTTTTATGTCTATTTATACGTACCTGAAGCAAGATCACCAAAAAATTAAGCATTTAATGAGTGAGATCGAGGCGCTGGGGCAAGAAGAGTCAGACCGGCGGAGCGAGCTTTTTAACCAATTGAAAGCGACCATCATTATTCACAGCAAGGCAGAAGAAAAAGCCTTTTACGATCCGCTAAAAAATCACACAAAAATCGAAGACGAAGTAGAACACGGTGAGGAGGAGCACCAAGAGGCTGAACAGCTCTTATCCGAGCTCACCGATTCGGAGTTAACCGGCGCCGCATGGTATCAGAAGTTTCTATCGCTTAAAGAAAGCCTGGAGCACCATATTGAAGAGGAAGAAAATGAGATCTTCTTCGATGCTAAGAAGGTTCTGGATGGCGAGCAGGCGGACTTCATGGAAACCGCAATGCGCAACGAGAAGCAGCGTCAGGTGGCCGACCAGTCCATTCAAAAGCGCCCTAATATCTAACCGGGAGAGCCGTCATGAGTGATAAACCAACGTCGTTTGCGCGTCAGCACCAGGCTCACCAGCCGGGAGATGAGCGTAAAATGCAGCCGCAGCCCGAGTCTTTTATGAAAGACTATAAGGCCGCAGGAAAGCTCACAGGTAAGATTGCTCTTGTGAGTGGCGGCGATAGTGGTATTGGTCGTGCCGTTTGTATCGGCTTCGCCAAAGAGGGCGCGAAGGTCGCGTTTATTTACAAAGACGAAGACGCCGATGCTGAAATCACTTGTGAGCATATCCGCAAAGCCGGAGCGCCGGTGTTGGCGATAAAGGGAGATATCGCCAGCGCTGAGTTTTGCCGCGATACTGTGCGCAAAACTGTCGCGGAGTTTGGTGGGTTGAATGTGTTGGTCAATAACGCTGCCGAGCAACACGTTCAAGAGGACATTACGGATATTTCAGAGGCTCAGCTGCGCCAAACCTTTGATACTAATATCTTCGGCACATTCTTTTTGACTCAGGCGGCGATGGAACATTTAAGCGATGGGGACAGTATTATTAATACCACCTCTATTGTCGCTTATCGAGGTAAGTCGGTATTGCTGGATTATGCCGCGACTAAAGGCGCGCTTGTCGCCTTGACCCGATCTTTGGCCGGCAGCTTAACTGAGCGCAATATCCGGGTGAACGCCGTGGCCCCTGGCCCCATTTGGACACCGCTGATCCCCGCGTCTTTTAGCGCCGACGAGGTGGAAAACTTTGGCGCTAGCTCCCCCATGGGCCGCGCTGGCCAGCCCGACGAAGTTGCCCCCAGTTATATATTTTTAGCCTCCAATGACGCCAGCTATATGACTGGGCAAGTGCTGCACCCCAACGGTGGCACAGTTATTGGCGGTTAGCGTATCGGGCGGGCCCAGCCTCTTTTTCGGTGGGCGCCCACTTGAGCATCCGACGATCGTTATGCACAGCAGCTAACCGTGTCAGTTTGCCACACAGTAAAGGGGCCTATTGGTGTTTTTCGGCCCGGTTAAACCAGCGCCAGCCCAAGTAAAACGCAGCGGTTACGTAGGGAACGCCCCCAAGCACCCACATCAACAGGCCTGCAAGTTGCTGGTGCTGAAGAAGGCGCGACTCTCCGTACCACGAACTCTCTGAAAACGTCAGTAACGCCCCCAAGAAACCTGTGTGCATCAAAGTGACCAAAAGTGCGAGCAGCGCAGGCGGGGTATTATTATGTTGGCTGCGCAGCACCGACCACCAGAACACGCCAGCACTGACTAAGAAGCACAGGTGCTCAAACAAATGCCACCATAAATTTTCCAGCGCTAGCACGTACAGTACCGGTGTATGCCACAGCCAAAGAATGCCGCCGTGAATTAGCGTGGCGAGCATTGGGCGGCGGGCGATCAGCAAAAGAGGTTTAAAAACCAAACCCGCCAACGTGGGCTGCAAGGCATACCACTGCGGTAAAGGCCGGGCGATAACCCACAAGGGCGCGATGGCAACCATCATCAGCATATGCTGCACCATGTGCGCTGCAGAGTTAGTTTCGGCCCAATCATCAAGTGGGCCAAATAAAGTGACAACACTCAGCGCATTGGCGATGTTAAACAGCCACCAATCGCGCTTGCTGGGGCATTGCTTTAAGCAGCCCAGCCAGTAACTGACCCAGACAATCGCCAGAAGGGCGGCGCCGGTTAATACCGCCGCTTCGCCTGGCTCGGTCAAGGGGTTGTGGGCGGCGGCCAGTGCGGGCCAGAGCATAAGCCCCATACCCACAGCACTGGTTTGAAGCAAACGAATTAAATACATGGTACTAACAACACCAAAGGTAGGCCGTTGATAAGCGTTGCCATGGCTGCCACGACATAGATAGATACGGCCACATAGTTAATAAATTGTGGCGTCGTTGGAACACTCGCAGATTGTTTGTGATCGGGGGTGGCGGGCCTTGTTTTCTTTGTGAGCTTAATAATATGCCAGCCGCGGCGCGCTTGAAACAACAGCCCCAAAGTGACCGCGAATGTCAGTAACAGTAGCGCGATGTTTACCCAGTTAAAGGCACCGCTTTGCTCCGGGGGCGCAAAGTGCTGGCAGCTGATCGATAGGCCTGCGTAAAGCACGACAAAATACAGTGCCCAAATGACTAAACCTAGCGTTAACTGTAAAGGATGAAACGGCGACAGCATTAGGCTAGGTTCCACATGTTGGGTAACAAAATCACAACCGCATAAATAAGCCAAAAAGTGCCGGTGGTGTACACCCACCAACGTTGTACCACGTTTGGCTCGTAGGGCGCGTGTATGCCGACGTAATTTCTGCCCATACGCAACGCCTGCAATACCGTCATGATAACCGCTAAAGCGCTGTGCAATATTTGGTACAGCAACATAACGGTTATAACGGCGTCGTGAGCGGTATCTTGCGGTGCAAGGTTTGAGCTTTGCCAAACGCCCACCAGTATCACTAAATGGGTAAAGCCTAACCCCGAAATTCCCCACAAGTGCGGCTGCAGGTGAGTGGCTATATCCCGGCGCAAACGTTTGATCACCCGGTTAAACCAAAAAAGTGAAGCCGTTAGCAAACCCCCAGAGCTAAGCAGCCCCAGCCAGTGTACCGGCGGGTGATCCGGCACCTGCCAGTTGGGGGCCACTGTCCATAAATAGAGCCAGCCAAACAGCAGCGATAAAAACAATGAGCCGTTGGCCAGCAAGGTGACTTTCATCCCCCATAAGCCCGGGCCATCGTGGGTGCGCGAGTGCAGTGGTGGGTCGCCCTCAACCACTTGTGCATTGGGCGCGGCGCGTGGGTGAGCGCCGTTCTCCCACGACCAGCGCAATAAAAAAGCGGTGCTGGTCAGTGCCATGATAATGGCGACTGTATAAAACTTACTGAGCAGGCAGATACACAGGCCGGCCGTCGCCAAGGCGGCAAAAAAAGGTAGCCAGCTGTTGCCGGGTAAATGAATGATCTCACGAACTTTTCCGGTAAGCGGATCGGTGCCCCAGGTTTCCCGGCGGCCGTGATCAATCGTCGCCAACCCGTGATGGCCGTGCTCAATGGTGGTTTGTAAGTCGGGGTTGTCCCACAGCGGGTGGCGGCTGGTGCACTCAGGCAAAGTGGCAAAGTTATAGGCGCTGGGGGGGAGCGAGGTGCTCCAATCAAGGGTGTCGGCGTTCCACGGGTTTCGTTTGGCGCGCTCGCCAAAACGAAAGTGCAGGATAATATCGAGCAAACAAGTGGCGACCCCGGCGGCCATAATAAAGCTGCCCACCGATGAGATCATATTGGGCAAATCCCAGCCTAAGTTGGCCTCGTAGGTGTAAATGCGCCGTGGCATACCCAGCAAGCCGGTTACGTGCATAATAATAAAAGTGACGTTAAAGCCTATAAATATCAGCCAAAACCCCCAGCGCGCCAATGAGCGGTTGGGCATACGGCCAGAAAAGTGCGGCAGCCAATAATAAATGCCCGCCATAAGCGGGAAGAACATGCCCCCCACCAACACAAAGTGAAAGTGCGCCACCACAAAGTGGGTGTCGTGTACCTGCCAGTCAAACGGCACTAGCGCGAGCATAACGCCGGTTAAACCGCCGGCCACAAAAATAAACAAAAAGCCAAGCGCCCAGAGCATAGGGGGCTCGTAAACCGGCCGGCCGTTCCAGAGGGTGGCGATCCAGGCAAACACCTGAATCGCGGTAGGAATGGCCACCATCATACTGGCCGCCGAGAAAAACGCCTGAGCCAAATGCGGGATGCCCACAGTAAACATATGGTGTACCCACAGGCCAAAGCTGATAAAACCGGTGGTAATAATCGACAAAACCACCCAGCGGTAACCGGCAATGGGCCGCTGGCAAAACACCGGTAAAATGGTGGATATCATACCGGCGGCAGGCAAAAACAGAATGTACACCTCGGGATGGCCAAACAGCCAAAATAAATGCTGCCACAGGATGGGGTCGCCGCCGCGCGCCACATCAAAAAAGGGCATGCCCGCCGCTCGCTCAAGCTCCAGTAAAATACTGCCTAAAATCAGCGGCGGAAAACCAAACACAATCATTAAGGCCATGGCTAAGATGTACCAAACAAACAGCGGCATATGTTGCAAACCCATGCCCTGAGTGCGGGTGCGCATGATGGATACCACCAGCTCGATACCCGCCGACACGGCCGATATCTCGACAAAGGTAATGCCCAGCAGCCAAAAATCTGAGCCGGGCCCCGGCGCATAAACGGCGCTGCTTAAAGGCGTGTACATAAACCAGCCGGCGGCGGGGGCGATTTCCATCACCAAGCTTGAGGTAAGAATAATACCGCCGAACAAATAGCACCAATAGCCAAAGGCGCTTAGACGCGGAAACACTAAGTCGCGCGCGCCAATCATTTTGGGTATTAAATAAATCGCAAACCCTTCCATCACCGGCACGGCAAATAAAAACATCATAATGGTGCCGTGCATGGTAAAGACTTGGTTGTAAATCTCAGGCGTTAATAAGTCGTGCCCCGGCAGCGCCAGCTGAGTGCGAATCAGCATGGCAAGCAAGCCGCCAATTAAAAAGAACACGCCACCGGTGATTAAAAAGCGCAGGCCAATGGTGGTGTGATTAACGATAGTCAGTGCCAGCAGGCCGCGAGGGTTACCCCACACTTTGTCAAACTGATGGTGAAAGTCTTCGGCCGCTTGTGGGTCGTTGGTGTTCAATCTAAAGTCTCCAGCCAGGTGGCAATGGCGTCTTGTTGCTCGGGTGTAATGTCTGAGTGGAGTGGGGTGCTCTCGCGCTGCAGCCACGTGGGGTGAGTGTTAAGCCACTGGGCAATACTAACGTGCGCACCATCGCGTGGGCTTGCCCCCATTAGCCGGCGCGCACCGATATTGCTTAGATCTGGCGCGCCAGTGCCTTGAGTAATGCCTTTTACCCGGTGGCACTCGCCGCAGTGCGTGGTAAATGCTTGCGCGGCGCTTTGGTGCTCGGGCGCAACCACGATGTCTTGCTGCTGGCGCTGCTGCCAGGCGGCATAGTCGCTTTTACTTAACACCTTAACCTGAAACACCATGTGTGCATGGCCGGTGCCGCAAAACTCGGCGCATTGCCCGCGCATGGTGCCCACCTCACTTGCCCGCAGGCGTATGCGGTTGGCGCGGCCGGGCACCACATCAATTTTACCGCCCAATCGTGGCACCCAAAACGCGTGAATCACGTTGTCACTGTAAACCTTTACCTCTATGGGGGTATCGACTGGTATGGTCAGCTCGTTGGCGGTAATTACCTCGGTGTTGGGGTAGCGAAACTCCCACCACCAACGGTGCGCGTGCACATCAATGTGCAGCGGCTTGGTGGTTTCGTCCGCTAGGGTAAGAACATGCTGCCCGGCAGGAATCCCCGCGCCCAGTAGTACAATGATGGTAATTAATGGCAGAATGATGCCGCCGCCTATAATCCACCGGTTAGTCGAGCGGATTGCATCGGCGGGGCTTACCTTGGCGTGGTTGCGTTGCATGGCGTACAGCCATAAACCCAGCACCACAAACAGCACCAGTGTAAAAAAGCCAAACATGCCCCACCACAGCCAGGCAATAACCTCGGCGGCTGGGCCTGCTGGGTCAAGCGCCGATTGCGGGCCGCTACAGCCTGTTAACGCGGCGGCAAACGCTACAGCTAACCCTTTTTTTATGGCCTTTGGCTCAGGATACAATTTATGCCCCATTCGCCCATCCCCAGCCGCACGGCTATTGCCGGCCACCCCATTCACCCCATGCTGATTCACTTTCCGGTGGCCGCGCTGATGGCGTTGGTGGCAACCGATGTGGCTTATATTGCTACCGCCGATGAATTTTGGGCCCGCGCCAGCTTGTGGCTGGCCGGTGTTGGCGCGTTGGGCGGCTGGGGCGCTGGCCTGATTGGCCTGATCGATTTGGTATCGGTAAAACAAATCCGGCGCCTTATTACCGCCTGGAGCCACGCGCTGGTCGCGGTAATGGCGCTGTCTATCGTTACCCTTAATTGGCTGCTGCGCTACCAAGATATGTTGGCTTGGGTTAGCCCTTGGGGCGTCACCTTGTCGGTTGTCACGGCCTTGCTGATCGCTTTGGCGGGTATCCTTGGTGGGCAGCTGGTGTACGAACACGGTGTGGGTGTCGATACCGACGCTTGATTGAGGCGCTCCTACTCCCATACGCATAGGCATACACATAGGCATCCACATGGGTGTAGTCATGCTATAGCTCCTGCAACGGCTTGGCTAACACCAGCCAGGTAATTGCCGTCATGGTGGCGCCCAGCAGCAGCGCGATGAGATAGGCGTATGCTTTTACGCGCTGCACCTTGCCTCGCTCGGTTTTGGCAATCAGCAGCCCCGTTAAAAGGTGCAATACCACCAATAACGTCACCAACATTAACTTAACCATCAGCCACACATCCCAAATACCGTACCGGTAAAAAACCAGTGTGCCGGCAATAATGGCGGTCAGCGCTGCGGGTGTGGCAATTCGGGTATACACCAGGCGCGGTAATGTTAAGTAATTGGCACTGTGGGCCGGCTGGGTTACTGTGTTTGCACCGCCGGATCGGCCCACAAGTAAACCCGGTAAATACAGCAAAGTCCCGCACCAGCACAGTAAGGCGGCAATGTGGAACATAAGTAACCAGGGCATGAAGGTCTTCGTCCTTGCGTTGGGGTTAAAAGCTCTCGCGGTGACACCTAATGTCTCTTTGCTAGTGTCAATATTTTCGCCTTAAAGCGCAAGTGCCGCGCGCCGTAAGGCACGCCCGGGCCCCCCAAAAGCACGACTGATTAACGCCATTTGTAGTGCGCTGTGGTGCTTAAGAGTGGGTGCTGTGAGTCATTTTTTGTTGAACAGGGTGAGAAGGCTAGTTTAGTGGAGGTAGACCTTTGTTGTGGGCGGGCTGTAATGGCGATTACAACGCTCGGGGCGGGCGCACTCAATGCAGGCGGGCGGGAGTGACTTCAAGGGGAGGGCGCTATGAGTAACAAACTTACTCGTCTTCGTTCCTCCATGCGAAGCGTTCTAACTCTTTGAAATATATGTATTATTTAGTGTCGCGGATGCATGCAAAGCCCCTCCGGGAGCTTGTTAAACACGGTGGCTTCGCTTTCACTGTGGGAAAATGTAGATAAGGGGGTGCTAACCGGTTGAGCTTGATATTATTTTTCGAAAATAAATGGAGAAAAAGAGATGTGGTTTGGTTTCGTATAGTCGAAATTCTGCTTATTGTACTGTTAAATGCAAAGGAAGCTAAGCTCCATGGATCAAATAGATTTTCATGCCCTCGATGCTGCTCAGAAGAAATTTATGTTAGAGGTTACTTTGGGTAATAAAGGGACTTGTGTTTCAGTTTCTGAAGGTATGTGCGGAGAGATTTATGTTTTTGATCAAGGTGAAAATGTATCACCCCGATATGTATGTGCGAAAATACCGAAACCTCTCAGAAACGCTCCCATTCAGGAAACGAATCAAAGATTTGTTAATGAACTAAAGAATCAGCTTTCATATAGCCACCAGATGTTTGTTCATTGGGCCTTTGATTTCTCTGAGGTTCTTGGAAACCCTGTGGCGCTATTTCGTTATTGGGGAGGAGACCTTGAGAAGGTGATGCGAAAGTCTGAGCTTTCTAGCGTGACCGAAAAGCTTTCAATAATGGTTTATGTTTGCAGTGGCTTGAGTCACTGCTATAAAAGTGGTTTAGTAGCGCATCAAGATTTGAAGCCAGCCAATATTTTTCTGAGGGACGTAAAAAGTGAATTTCGTGGTTTACCTGATCTGGATATCTATAATTTGGCACTAATCGCCGATTTCGGTCTAGCAAATGCTTTTCAAGACTCTTCCGTCTTTGGTGGTTCACGGCCTTATATGGCTCCAGAACAGTGGAGTGAGTCTCAGCTTTCACCTAAAACGGATATATTTGCGCTAGGGGTCATTCTCTATGAGCTTATGAGTGGTGGTTTCCATCCGGTTGGCATAAAACTAAATGATTATTGGCCTCGACCGGTTGGGGGTAATAGTAAAAAGTGGACTAAGGCTAATGCTTGGAAAAAGTGGGCAGCGACCGCAAGTATAGCTTTTGAGCATATTGCTTCGATAGAGCCTGAGGTCCAATCTCTTATTCATAACATGCTCTCAGTTGACGCCGCTGATAGGCCATCTATTGAGGAGGTCAAAATATCATTGCTTGGTATTATTAAACGTGAATCGCAAGAGAGCTTTGTTCAGCTAGAATTCCTTGTCAATTATTTTGAACGAAAGGCATCTACAGTACCTTTCAAAGACAGATGGCCGTATTTGTCGGAAAGGTGGAGGAAATTTCAAACAAAATTTGAAAAGTGAATTTGATAAGTTACTCGCTTCGCTCCCAATTTTCCGGTGAGAAAAGCGTTCTCTCGTCAATCCTACCGGGAGAGCTTCGGAACTGGCAACGAAAGTTGAAGTGTCGCTGAACCAGCCTGACAATTTTGATAACAGTTACAAATCGAAATATGGAGATTCGCATTGCTGTTCCAAACATATTACCGATTAGACCCGTGGGGCTTTGAACCGCCGCTTAAGGATTTTAGGGCAATTCAATTTGATGATCCAAAGCAGATGTTTTCGCTGGCAATGAGTTACAAGCATGCACTCAGCGAAGACGAGGAACCGCAAGTATTGGTGCAAACAATTCATCGCAAAGATAACCTTCCGGATTTGGTGCGCGCCGTGTTTAACGGAGACGTAGAAGCTGATTCGAATCTTGGAGGCGAGAGTCAGAACGGGTTCAAAAACTTGCCGGTCGCCTATCGTGATTTCATAGTTGCGTTGCATAAGGATATGGACCGAATGGCGTCTGAGATATTCAACGTGGTTCGCTGGCGCATGGGAATTGTCGGTGGGCCATTGGGACTTCAGAGCAGATGGTCATTCATGAGATGGCACGATGACACCAAGGAAGGAAAGGTGATCGACGAACATGGATTTTTGAACCGTCAAATGATCTCCGGAGTATTTCCCCTGCATATGCCCGAAATGCAAGAGGCTAAATTCGACAAGGAGTGTCGATCGAATATTGAAAACCTAATTCAGTTTCAATCTAAGCAACCATTATATCACGATTTATTTCGTGAAGCATGGCAGAATCAACGGGACAATCCCCGAAGTGCGCTTGTAATGGGGATTGCCGCGGCAGAGACTGGGTTTAAGACTTCTTTGATAGAATTGAACCCTTCGGTGAGTTGGATTGTCGAGAACTTGCAGTCTCCGCCACTAGATCGCATGTTACGCGACTACATGGCGCAGCTACCCGCAAGGAATCGGATTAACGGTGAAGTTCGTCGCCCCCCCAAAAAGGTCATTTCCACAATCAAGAAAGGCATAGAACTGCGGAACAAGCTCGTACATGGGCGTGAAGAAACAGTATCAACCGAAGAGGTACGCCACATGCTCGAAGCCGTTCGCGACTTACTGTACATGCTGGACTATTACCGAGGCCATGATTGGGCCATGGAGAGAGTGAGTACCGCAGTGGCTAGGAGTCTGAGCGAGGAGTAGCGCTCATTGACGACAGAGCAAGGCATTCAGGCCGACGCGGAGGAGCCGTGCGCGGGGAATTCCGGGGACAGATACCGTCGTAAATGGCAATCGCCTACAGCGTAATCCTTTTCTCTTTCTCAGACGATTCAATCGCCGCGCGCACAATGGGGAATTCCGGGGACAGTTTACTCAATATTCAACTAAAGCCCTCCGCTCAGGAGGGCTGTCAATCGCTTAAAGCGTAACTCTTTTCTTTTTGTCAGACGATTCTATCGCCGCACGCACAATGGCGATATCCCGCATGCCTTCTTCGCCCGGCACCAATACCGGCGAATCATTAATAATCGCCAGGGCGTCATCGTCCATCTGTTTGGCTTGCTGGTTGGCGAGGTATTTATCGAGCTTTTTGCCATCGCTGGTGATGCCTTGCACACCGCTGTATTCCGACATGGGCTTGAGTTGGTACCAACCGTTTTCGGCATTTACCCGCAGCTGATTACCTGATTGCACTACCGAGGTCATGCACTCGGCGACGATGTCGTTGGGAAACTCCAGCGTTAGGTGAGTGGTGTTGTCTACCTCGGTAAATTTGGGGTGATCGAACGAGCGTGTTGCGGTAACGGCAATGGGCTCTAGCCCGGTGGCGTAGCGCGCACCGTTGATGGTGTACACACCCATGTCGTAAAGCGCGCCGCCGCCCATATGTTTTTGCATGCGCCAGTTATCGGCGGGTAGGCCGTTGCCGCCGTAGGCTGCCTGGGTATTAACGGTACGGATAGCGCCATAGGGTAAATCCTGGGCGTATTGCATTACGGTTTGGGTGTTGGGCTCGTGCTGCATGCGGTAACCCACCGATAGTTTCACCTTATTTTTGCGGCAGGCGTCGATAATGCTTTGGCAGTCTTCGGGTGTTAGCGCCATGGGCTTTTCACACCACACGTGCTTGCCGGTGTTGGCGGCGATTACTGCGTATTTTTTGTGTAACCCAGTGGGCACAACGATATACACCACATCGATCTCGGGGTTGTTGGCGATCTCGTGCATGGTGTCGTAGTTATAGACGTTGGCGTCTTTAATGCCGTACTTTTCTTGCCACACGGGTATTTTGTCGGGGCTACCGGTGACAATGCCTTTAAGCTCGCAGTGCTCGGTGAGTTGCAGGGCCGGTGCCAGCAAATCGCGACTGTAGTAGCCAAGCCCCACCAGTGCCACGCCGAGCTTTTTGCCACCGCTTGCTGCCAGCACCTGTCGCCCGGCACCAACACTGAGTAAAGTGGCCCCCACGCCCATTTGCTGCAGTAGGCGGCGCCGCGATGTTAGGTAGTTGCTCATAGCCAGTCCCTCGATCAATGGTTTTAGGTAATGGCTATTGCAGCAGGGCTGGCGCCGGCCCGCAATGACCTTTACATAGGTTAATATTTAAACGGTGATGTAGATCAAAGCTGCTGTTGTTTTAGAAAGCGCCAATAATTGACAAACCCCCGCGCGCACCGTAAATTGCGCGCCACGATAGCAGGTGCCTACTGCCACCCTAACCGGTGGGCTGAGTAGGTTAAACGGGAAGTCCGGTAATCCGGCGCTGCCCCCGCAACGGTGATCAGAGCATGTGCGCGGCACACTCTGTAAGCCCGATACCGGCCTGGATCGAACCGTGATGGAGCGGAGGGCTACCATCTGGCAATACGACACTCCACGCTTTGCGTGACGCATTGCTATTCCTCCCTCGATCCCAAGCCAATATCGACTTAGGGGTTGAACCTTTGAACAAAACTATTCTGGCGGTGGCCGTTGCCTCCGCATTCAGTGCGCCTGCGTGGGCACAAGACAAAACCAATTCGGTGTCGCAAAGTGATTTGTTGCCATCGCTTGAAACCATCGTGGTCGTTAGCTCGCGCCAAGATACGCCGCTGCGCGAGGTCGCCACCTCCGTCGCGGTCATGGACGAACCGCAAATTAAAGCCCGTGGTTTCACCTCGCTGGCCGATGTGCTGCGCACCATGCCATCGGTTTCAGTGACCAACTCGGGCGGGGCGGGCAAACCTAGCTCGATTCGGGTGCGTGGCGAATCTGGTTATCGCACTTTGGTGCGGGTTGACGGCATCGATGTGACCGACCCTACGGGTACTCAGGCTTCAAGCCAAATTCAGCATATTCTTAGCGCCAACGTGGGCAAGGTCGAGCTACTGCGCGGCCCGCAAGGCATGATGTACGGCGCCGATGCTGGTGGTGTGTTAAATATCACCACTCGGGGCGTCGACGAAGGTAGCCAGATCAATCTAGCCGCAGAAGGCGGTAGTTACGGCAGCCAACGCTATAACGCCAGTATTGGCGGCGCTAATGAGAGCGTCGATTACTATGTGTCGGCCGCTTATGTCGAAACCGACGGCTTTAATACCAGCTTGTATGACACAGTGGCGCAAGATGATGACGGGTACGAAAATACCACCTTGCACGGCCGGGTAGGCTGGAATATCAGCGACAACTTGCGCTTTGAGGCCGTTGCCCGCGATACCGATGCGACCAATGAGTTTGACCAGTGTTCGCCTAAATATGGCTGCGAGCCAGACATGGTGGGGTACTTTGACCAAACCAATACACGGGTAAGTTTGATTCACTCGACGGCCATTTTTAATAATGAGCTGGCTTACTCGAATACCGATGTCGCCCGTAAAAACTATGCGGCAGGCGAGGTCTCTTACGATACCGAAGGCGATATTCAAAAACTGGAGTGGATCGGCCACGCGACCCTGAGCGATACACACACTGTGGCCTACGGCCTAGAGCAGCGCGAAGACACGGTGCGGGATATGAGCCGCGATCAATGGGGCGCCTATGTCGAGTATCAAGGTAACTACGATGATCGGTTTTATCTTACCGCCGGCGTGCGTCGCGATGATAACGACGATTTTGGTGAGTATGACAGTTACCGTGTAAGTGGCGCTTATGTGATCGATGCCGTCAGCTCGGGCACACTCAAGCTTAAAACCAGTTACGGTACAGGCTTTCGTGCGCCCAGCCTATACGAGATAGATTACAATCACTCGCAAAATAACGCGACGCTGGCCCCGCTGGCGCCAGAAGAGAGTGAAGGGTTTGATATTGGTCTGGAATACTTTGCCAACAGTGGCCTGCACCTAGAGGCCGTGCTGTTTGATCAAACGATTGATCGGGAGATTGGTTTTGATCTTGTCGGTTACACAGGCTACATTCAGGGCTCGGGCGAGAGCCAGTCTGAGGGTGTCGAGCTTATTGTGGATGCACCACTGGGTGAGTTGTTGGTGTTAAACGCTAATTACACCTATACCGACGCGAGCGATAACGACGACTCGCCGCGCGCGCGTCAGCCTAAAGATATGGTAAACCTTGGTTTTACCTACAGACCGATGGATGCGTTAACTGCCTCGTTAAATGCGCGCTGGGCTAAAGGTACGGTTGACAGTACTGGCAAGCCAATAAACGATTACCAAGTGCTTGATGCCAGCGTACGCTACCGTATAAGTCCCGCACTTACGTTTTACGTGCGCGGCGAAAACCTCACCGACGAAGATTACGTTGAAGTTCCGGGTTACCGCACTGCAGGCGCCTCGGGTTACGCTGGGGTAGAGGTTACTTTTTAGCGATAATGTTAGGCCCCGTGCGGGGGGAGTGTTGTGGGCAAGGCTATTTAATGTTGTGTGCTTGATAGTTGTACACACATAAATAGCTGCCGCTAACGCGGACATTGTTTATAAGCTCGCATCGCCGAGCGTGGCGAGTGACTTTTCTTTGTTTGGCCAAAGCAAAGTAACCAAAAGGCCGCTCTCGCGCTTCCATGCGCTCGCGGCATTAGTGCATCCGTGCACGTCAAAGGCCACCCCGGCACCTCAGCCCTGCGGGTTCCCTCGCTCCGGCCGATTTTAGGGGGCCGCATCGACACGCCGTCCATGGCGTGGCGATGCTTGCGCACGCATCCATGCGTGCTTACCCCCTAAAATAGGCCTACGCTCGGCTGGTCGCAGGGGAGCTAAAAGCGGCACTTCGTACCAAAGTGTGTAAGCAGCTCGAAGCTTAAAATTTAATGCAAAATTACAATTGGAGGCCAAATGAGCAACGATAAAGAACAGCGCCATAAAGAGGCGATGAAAAAGCAAAAGGCTAAAGTTGATGCCAATATCGCCGCCGCCGATGAAGAGCGCGGTGTAGCTATTTTGCTTACCGGTAACGGCAAAGGTAAATCCAGCTCGGCCTTTGGTATGGTGATGCGTGCGCTGGGCTACGATCACACCGTGGGCGTCGTGCAGTTTATTAAAGGCGCGCAGTTATCGGGCGAGGAGTTATTTGTTAAAAACAAATGCCCCGAGGTAACCCTCTATCAAATGGGCACAGGTTTTACCTGGAATACCCAAGATCGCAGTGGCGATATTGCCGCCGCCGAAGAAACCTGGGCCCAGGCCGAGGCCATGCTGCAAGACGAGCGGTACGATCTTGTGGTGCTGGACGAGCTGACCTATATGATTGGCTACAAATATTTAGATGAGCAAAAAATTCTTGATGCCATTAAAAATCGCCCGCGCGAGCAAAGCGTGGTGGTAACCGGCCGTGGTGGCGGTAGCGCGCTGCAAGAGTTGGTTGATACCGTGGCCGAGATAAAAGACGTAAAACACGCGTTTCGCGCCGGCGTTAAAGCGCGTAAAGGCGTGGATTATTAAATACAAGTTCTTCGTGGGTTTGCGCGAAGCGGTTGTGCACCAGTTTAGATGTTTGAAACAACCTGATTATGCACTGCACGGAACTGGGCACCGCTAACGCGGACTTTGTTTATAAGCTCGCATCGCCGAGCGTGGCGAGTGACTTTTCTTTGTTTGGCCAAATCAAAGTAACCAAAAGAAAGGCCACCCCGGCACCTCAGCCCTGAAGGGTGCCCTCGCTCCAGCCGATTTTAGAGGGCCGCATCGACAGGGCGTCCATGCCCTGGCGATGCTTGCGCAGATTTCCTATCTGCTTACCCACTAAAATCAGCTTCCGCTCGGCTGGGCGCAGGGGACCTAAAAGCGGTGCTTCGTAGAAGGGTATGAGCGCTTCAAGAATGACATTTCACTACCGTCACTCTATGCTGGATACGCTAGTGATAAAGGGTTAGTGATATTAAGTTTTCGTATCAGGCTACGAAGAACCTAAATACTAAGGCAGCACATTTATGCGCGCATTAATGGTTCAGGGCACCACCTCGGACGCTGGAAAAAGTACGCTGGTGGCGGGCCTTGCACGCCTGTTACAGCGTCGCGGTATTGCGGTTGCGCCGTTTAAGCCACAAAACATGGCCCTAAACAGCGCAGTTACTGAAGATGGCGGTGAGATCGGCCGCGCGCAGGCACTACAGGCGCAGGCCGCGGGCCTTGTGCCGCATACCGATATGAACCCGGTACTGCTTAAGCCTTCATCCGATACCGGTGCCCAGGTGATTATTCAGGGTAGGGCGCTGGGCAATATGCAGGCGCTGGATTACCACGCTTACAAAGCCACCGCCAAGGCGGCTGTGTTGGAGTCTTTTGCCCGGTTATCAAATCAGTATCAGTGTGTGCTGGTTGAAGGCGCCGGCAGCCCCGCTGAAATTAATTTGCGCGAAAACGACATCGCCAATATGGGCTTTGCCGAGGCCGTCGACTGCCCGGTGATTATTATTGCCGATATCGATAAAGGTGGCGTTTTTGCGCATTTAGTGGGTACGTTAGAGCTGCTTTCGCCCAGCGAGCAAGCGTTGGTTAAAGGCTTTGTGATCAACCGTTTTCGCGGCGATATCGCTTTACTGCAACCGGGCCTCGATTGGTTAGAGCAGCGCACCGGTAAACCGGTGCTGGGGGTCGTGCCGTATTTGCACGATTTATATTTAGACGCTGAAGACGCCATCAGCACCGCGCAGGTTAAAGGCGAGCAGCAACTGAATGTGGTCGTGCCGGTACTGCCGCGCATCAGTAATCACACCGATTTTGACCCGCTGCGGTTACACCCATCGGTTAATGTGCAGTTTGTTTCGGTGCGCGACGAATTGCCCCCGTGCGATTTAGTGATTCTGCCCGGCAGTAAAAACGTGCGCGCCGATTTACAACAGCTGCAGTTAAACAACTGGCAAACCAAGCTCGATAAACATGTGCGTTACGGTGGCAAGCTGCTGGGTATTTGTGGTGGCTTACAAATGCTGGGTAAGCGTATTGATGACCCTATGGGAGTCGAAGATACGGCCGGTAGCATCGATGGCTTTGGCTATTGCGATTACGCAACAGAGTTAACCGGCCAAAAGTCACTGTTAAATGTACAAGGCAATTTTAGTTTACGTGGCGCCGGTGAGACGCCGGCGCGCACCGGTTATTTTAGCGGTTATGAAATTCACTGCGGTATTAGCCGCGGGCCGGCGTTTGGCGCGCCGGGTAATGATGTAACCCGCCATGCGCCTTTTACCATTGCATCCGACAAACTCGATGGCCAACCAAGGCCCGAAGGCGTGATGAGTGCCGACGGGAAAATTCTGGCAACTTATATCCACGGTTTATTTGATGCCCCCGAGGCGTTAAGCGCGCTACTACACTGGGCGGGGCTCGATCGCGACGCCAACACCGAGTTTGATTTACAAGCGCACCGGGAGGCTCAGTTAAATCGGCTGGCCGATACACTCGAGCAACACCTGAGCGATGCATGGCTTAGCGAGCTTATGGCCGGTGGCGAGACAGCGGCGCCATGAGCCTGGTCAAGCGCACGGCACCGCGATTCGCCTGGTTTACTTTGAGCGGGCTGTTGGCGTTGAGCTTTTTCGTGGCAATTGCCTTTGGCTCGGTAGATTTGTCCATCGTTGATGTTGTTCGCGCGCTTACCGGTCAACCCTTAGAGGGTTATGGTGCGGCTATCGTGCACTCGATTCGTTTGCCCCGCGCCTTGCTGGCGGCATCTGTCGGGGCGATTCTCGCCATTAGTGGCGCTTACTTGCAGGGGCTGTTTCGCAACCCGCTGGCCGACCCGTCGTTAATTGGTGTTACCGCCGGTGCCTCCGTCGGCGCGAGCGTGGCTATTGTGTTTGGTGCCGGTGGGTTGGGGTTTGTCAGTGGTTTATCGCTTGTCTCGCTGGGTGCATTTGGCGGTGGCTTGTTGGCGGTGTGGTTAGTGTATAAAGTTTCGTCGTCGATCAACGGCACATCGGTGGCCACCATGTTGCTTATGGGCATCGCTGTGAGTGCGCTGGCCGCGAGCCTGACCGGTTTAATGGATTACTTTGCCGATAACGAAATGCTGCGCCGGCTAAGTTTATGGCGCATGGGCGGGCTCGATGGTGCCAACTACTGGCGAGCGGGAATCGCAGCGGCGGTACTGTTGGTTATGTTGCTTAGCATGGGCGGTTTTTCTCATGCACTTAACACGTTATTGCTGGGCGAATCCCAGGCGCGGCATTTAGGTGTCGATGTCGAGCGCTTAAAAACCCGCTTGATTATTTTGGTCGCCGGCGGCGTCGGAGTGTCTGTCGCCATGGCTGGCAGCATTGCGTTTGTCGGCTTAGTGGTGCCGCACATGGTGCGCTTGTGGGTGGGGCCGGATCACCGCTTATTGTTGCCGCTATCCGCCTTAGGCGGTGCGAGTTTACTGCTGTTGGCCGATACCTTCGCCCGTGTCGTGATCGCGCCCACAGAATTGCCGGTTGGGTTAGTCACCGCTATTTTGGGCGCGCCGTTTTTTATCTCGCTGTTAAAAAGTAGGCGGGATTTACAGTGAATAAAACTAGCCAAAATACTCCGGATAAGGGCGTGCTGACTGTCGAGAACCTCTCGGTGAGCATTGGCTCGCGTACGCTGATTAACAATATTAATCTTGCCGTTGATGCCGGCGAGGTGCTGTGCGTTATTGGCCCCAATGGCGCGGGTAAAACCACTTTGCTGCGTACCATTGGTCAGGATCTAACCCCAGACAGCGGCCATATAAGTTTTGCCCAACAGCCGCTCACGCGCATGGCACCCAGAGCCCGGGCCCGCCAGCTTGCCGTTCTCACCCAGCACAATCCGCTAACGTTTGCCTTTACCGGGCGCGAGGTGGTGGCACTAGGGCGCTCGCCGCACAGTACCGGTGTGGTGATCGATGACGACATTTGCCAGGCCGCCATGGCGGCGCTGGATGTTAGCCATTTAGCGCAGCGTTTGTATCCGTCGTTATCGGGCGGTGAACAGCAGCGTATTCAGTTGGCGCGGGTGCTGGCACAAGTTTGGCGCGCAGAAGATGCCAGCACCAGTGCGCGATTATTGTTATTGGACGAGCCTGTCACCAGTTTAGATATCGGCCATCAACACCAGCTGATGCAAGCGGTGAGGGAGTTTGCCCGCACCGGTGTGGCGGTGGTGATGACGGTGCATGACATCACCCTGGCAGGTGCGTTTGCCGATCGTATCATTGCCCTTAAAAACGGCGAGTGTATCGCCGAGGGCAGCCCCCACGAAGTGCTGACGGAATCCTTAATAAGTCACGTCTTCGATACGCCCGTGAGTATTATTAAACATCCGCAAACCGGTAAACCGGTGGTGCTGGGCGCGACCGAAACGGGAACTACAGTATGAGACAGTTAATTCTCGGCGGCGCCCGCAGTGGTAAAAGCCGCATCGCCCAGGAGCGCGCCGAAGCGTGGCGCGAGCAAACCGGTGGGGCGCTGTATTATTTGGCCACAGCGGGAGCTGGCGACGACGAGATGCGCGCGCGTATAAGTACGCACCGCGCCGAGCGCGATAGCCGCTGGCAAACCCTGGAGGAGCCCATTGCTCTGGCCGAAACGCTCAAACAGTATCGCGATCAGCCCGTGTGCATTTTGGTGGATTGCTTAACTCTGTGGATCAGCAATTGTTTGCACCAAAATGTGTGGCAACAAGAGCGCGATGCGTTGCTGGCTGAAGTTGACGCCCAAGCGGAAGCTAACAGCGAGCTTGCCGTGATTTTTGTCAGCAATGAAGTGGGCTCGGGCATTGTGCCTTTGGGGCAATTGTCGCGCGATTTTGTCGATGCCTCGGGCTGGCTGCATCAAGCCTTAGCGGCACGTTTTAATACTGTTACCTTAGTGGTGGCAGGTTTACCTCTAGCTCTTAAGTGATGTTATGACAACTGCAACAATACCCGATTGGGTCAACCACGTTATCACCGGGCCTAGCGCTAGCGCTGAAGCCGAGGCCCGTGCTCATCAAACACAACTGACTAAGCCTGCCGGTTCGCTGGGGCGGCTTGAGTCATTGGCGGTCGCTTTTGCCGGGTTCCAAGGGTGCGTTAAACCCACATTAGAGCGAATTGTTATTCGCGTATTTGCCGCCGACCACGGCATTGCCGCGCAAGGCACCTCGGCCTACCCGCAAGAAGTAACCGCGCAAATGCTGGCCAATTTTTGCCACGGCGGCGCGGCGGTATCAGTATTAGCCGGGTTGCTTGATGCGGATTTTCGCGCGGTTAACCTAGGTTGTGTGGGTAAAGTGGCGCCCCATAAAAATCTTATCGATAACACCATTGCCTCGGCTACTGTCGATTTTTCATCGGCACCGGCGATGACGGCGGAGCAACTCAGCGCGGCCTTAAATGCCGGTTTTACACAGGCGCAGTCGGGCGATTTATTTATTGGCGGCGAGATGGGTATTGGTAACACCACCTCTGCGGCGGCTTTGCTTGCCGCGTTGTTTCACTTGGCACCAGAGGCTATTACCGGTAAAGGCACCGGCATTGATGAGGCCACTTTAGCCCGTAAGACCCAGCTGATTGGCAAAGCGCTAAAGCTGCACCGAGATCAGTTAACAAACCCCGCAGCAATATTGCAGCGCTTGGGCGGCTTTGAAATTGCGGCCTTGGTCGGCGCCTATATTGGCAGTGCCCAGCAGGGTGTGCCGGTGTTGGTCGATGGGTTTATCAGCACTGCGGCAGCGGCTATTGCTGTGGCCCTGCAGCCAACCCTTGCGCCTTGGCTGTTGTACGCGCACTTATCGAACGAATCTGGCCACAAATTAGCGCTTGATAAACTAAATGCCCAACCTATTTTAGCGCTGGATATGCGCTTGGGTGAGGGCAGTGGGGCCGCATTGGCCGCCGGTGTTGTTCGTCAGGCATTGGCACTACACAACACCATGGCCACCTTTGCCGATGCCGGTGTGAGCCATGCAGATTGATTTGCTGCGCCATGGCGAGTGCGAGGGCGGAGCAATTTTTCGCGGCTCAATGGATGTAGCGCTTAACGAGAAAGGTTGGCAACAAATGCAAAACGGTTTGGCCGAGTTAAATGCCGGTTGGAGCCGCATTGTCAGCTCGCCGCTGATTCGTTGTGCCCGGTTTGCCGAGGCGCTGGCCAACAATACCGGCTTGCCCCTCGAGAGGCAAAACGACGTGCGCGAGATTTGCTTTGGCGAGTGGGAAGGGCAATCAGTCGAGCGTATTTGGCGCGAACAATCCCAGCTGTGCAACGCCTGGAGCCGCGCCCCCGATACCACAACGCCGCCCGGCGGCGAGCCGTTTACGCAGTTTCGCGCTCGCGTGTTAAAGGCTTTAACGACACTTGAGCAACACTATCCACAAGAGCGCTTGCTGATGGTGACACACGGCGGCGTGATTAAACTGCTGTTAACCGAGGCCTTGGGCACAGGGGCTGCGGGAATGATGCAGTTGAATATCGGTTATGGTTTTAGCACAACAATTACTGTTACTAATGGCGAGTTGATGCACGAGCCATTCGGTAAAGGTCAGGTTTAAGGTATGTCGCAAAATGCACGGGTAGGCGCGCTACAAGCCATGTTGTACGCCTTGATGTTTTTAACCCGGTTGCCGGTAGGCCGCTGGCTGAATGATGTCGACGAGCAAACCGCTAAACGCGCGGTATTGTTTTATCCGCTGGTGGGCTTGGTGATCGGGTGTTTGCTGACCCTGGCCGCTGGGGTATTAATGCCGTTAGGTGCGCCCTTGGCAGCCGCGTTAGTGTTAGTGTTGTGGGTGGCGGTTACCGGTGCGCTGCACCTTGATGGTTTAGCCGATTGCATGGATGCCTACTACGCCGGCCATAAATGTGTCGATGCAACACAGCGGCGCGAGAAAATTTTAACCGTGATGCATGACCCCGCATGTGGCGCGGTGGCGCTGGTATCGTTGGTGTTACTGTTATTGGTTAAATGGGCAGCTTTGTCGGCGTTGTTTACCCTTGCTGCAGGTTCATCAACACTTGTTATCTTGCCAATCTTTATTGCACTTGTTATTTCTGCGGTATTGGCGCGCACTATTATTTTACCTTTTATGGCGTTAAACGATTACGCCCGTCAGGATGGTGCGGCCTCTGTGAATGACGCCACCCATAAGCAGGTTTACTGGGCGATTGCGTTGGTTGTTTTTGCGCTGTGCGGGCTATTGGCCGGGGTGTTAACGGCATCCGCATTGTTGTTGGCATTAGTTGTATTAATGTTGTACTGGGCGCAATTGTGGCGCCGCCAAATTGGTGGCTACACTGGCGATTGCTTGGGCGCCTTGGTAGAGCTTGCCGAAGCGCTTACGTTAATTGTACTGGTGGCCTTGTGGTAACGGCCCTTGCGCTATTGCTTGGGGTGTCGCTCGATTACCGTTTGGGTGAGCCGGCGCGTTTTCACCCGTTGGTGGGTTTTGGTTATTGCGCCGATAAAATAGAGCGGCGTTTTAACCGAGAGGGTAATGGGTCGCGTTTGATGGGTGTGTTGGCGTTATTGCTGTGTATTTTACCGGCGCTTTTGGCCAGTAGTTACTTGTGGTGGTGGCTGCTAAACACTTACTCGCTATTGACGATTGTGGCCGGTGGTGTCGGTTTGTATTTTACTCTCGGCTGGCGCAGCTTAATTCAACATGTGGCGGCCGTGCAGGCCGCGCTTGAAACACCAGATTTGGAAAAAGCCCGCACGGCGGTGGCGCGTATCGTCAGCCGCGATTGCGAACAGGCCGATACGTTACAAGTGCGCCGTGCAGCGCTTGAGTCACTGCTTGAGAATAGCGCCGATGCGGTGGTGGCACCGCTGTTTTGGTTCGCCGTGGCAGGTTTGCCCGGTGCGATTGTGTACCGCTTAAGCAATACCTTAGACGCTATGTGGGGCTACAAAAATAACCGTTTTTGGCATTTTGGTTGGGCGGCGGCTCGCTGGGATGATGCGCTCAATTTTTTACCGGCGCGCTTAACAGCATTGGCGTTTGCCGCTGTAGGTGATGCGGCCGGGGCCCTACAAAACTGGCGCAAAAGCGCGGGCCATTGGGCCAGCCCGAATGCCGGCCCGGTTATCAGCGCGGGCGCTGGCGCTTTGCAGTTAAGTTTGGGCGGCGGGGCTTTTTACCATAAGCGTTGGCACGATAAGCCCGCAACGGCCGGAGCGCCGCCAGGGTCTGATGCCATACCGCGCGCGCTAGGTTTAGTGAGCCGGGCATTGATCTTGGTGGTTATTGTGCTCGTGTTGCTGGCGCTATTAATAAATAGAGTCGCGCTTGATGTTTGATGAGTTTGCCCCAGCGTTACCCCATGGCGGCGATTTAACCTACGCCAGTGCGGTTTTTGGCGAGCCGGATGAACCCTGGCAAGATTTATCGACCGGTATTAGCCCTTGGGGTTACCGGGTGATTAATATTCCCTCGCATGTTTGGCGCGACTTGCCCGGTGCCAATACGCTGTTGTGCAAGGCCGCCGCCGAGTATTACCAATCGCGCCCGGAGTTTGTGGTGCCCGTGCCAGGCAGCCAGTTTGCGCTGGGCCAGTTGCCGTTGTTATTGCCACCCGCCGCAGTGGCCCTGCCAGTTATTGGTTACGCCGAGCATGCAAAAGCGTGGCAGCAAGCAGGGCACCAGATTGTGTTTTACGATGCTATCGCCCAATTGTGCCAACTTGCCGAGCAAGCCACGGTTACTCACGCGGTGGTGATTAACCCTAACAACCCCACGGGCGAGGTCTGCCCGCTTAATACGCTAGAGTTTTTACACAGTATTTTGCCTGGCGTTGTATTGGTGGATGAGGCTTTTATCGATGCACTCGCACTGCCAAGCGCCGTTATATTACTGCCCAGCCTTCCGCGTTTGTGTGTGTTGCGCTCGGTGGGTAAATTTTTTGGGTTGGCTGGGGTAAGGCTTGGGTTTTTGCTTAACAGCGCAGAGCTGGCCGAGCCGTTGCGACAAACATTACCGCCGTGGGCTATTAGCCACCCAGCGCAGTGGTTGGGTGAGCGGGCGCTTAATGATCGCGCTTGGCAGCTGGCCCAGCGGTTGCGGGTGCGCGACGCGCAGCAACAGTTGTTAACGCTGCTGCAGCGGTTTGTAGGTGCTCAGTGTACCTTAGCCGGCGGCGGCTTATTTGTTACCTTGCGTGGGCCGTGGCACACGCTGAGGCATTTGTACCAACGTTTAGCCGAGCAGGGTATTTATACCCGTTGGTGCCATTGGCCCGAGCCCACCGGGGCCACCGTTAATGCCGATGCCTGGTTGCGTTTCGGCTTGCCCACCGATGGCGGCACGCGTTTAGCGCGTGTGTTAACCACCATCACGTTAGAGGAGTAGTTTGTGAGCGATATTTTTGCTGGCCGTTGCGGTAAGCGCTGGAGTGTTTTGGCACTGATGTTTTGGCTTGGCGCTATTGCGGGTGCGGCTTGCGCCGCGCCTATTGAGGTGACCGATGCGCGGGGTAAGCTGATTACCCTTAACGCACCGGCTGAACGAATTGTCGCGCTGGCGCCGCACTTGGTGGAGAACGCCTACAGTGCCGGGGCGGGCGGTAAATTAGTGGCGGCGGTTAGCTACAGTGATTATCCGCCTGCGGCCCAAAAACTGCCTGAGGTTGGCACCTACAAAACCGTCAGCTTAGAGTCGGTGTTAGCGCTTAAACCCGACTTGGTACTGGCCTGGTCGTCCGGTAACGGTTTAACCGCTGCTAATCAGCTAGAGCGGCTGGGTATTACCGTGTACGTCGATGAGCCGCGCACACTTGACGATATTGCCCGCGAAGTGCGCACTATTGGGCTTTTAGCAGGCACTGCGCAAGTGGCTAATAAAACCGCTGATGCGTGGCTTGCGCGCTTACAAAAGTTGCGCGAGGCTCACCATAGCAGCAAAGCCGTATCGGTGTTTTACCAAGTCTGGAACCAACCGTTGCAAACCCTTAACGGTGAGCATTTAGTGAGCGATGTGATTCGCTTGTGTGGTGGTCGCAACGCGTTTGCCGATGCCGTATCGCTGGCGCCAAAAATTAATGCAGAGTCGGTACTGGGGCGCAACCCCGATGTGATTGTCGCCAGCGGCATGGGTGAGGAGCGCCCAGAGTGGTTGGACGAGTGGAAACAGTACCCGGCGTTAACGGCGGTTGCCAATAACCATTTGTTTTTTGTGCCGCCGGATATTATTCAGCGACATACGTTGCGTATATTGGATGGTGCCGAGTTGATGTGTCAGCGGCTTGACCAGGCGCGTGCTCAAATCACTGTTTCTGAGCACCCATAATGCCGACTATTAGACACGCGGATTTGAAAAACTTGGTTAGCCTCTGTTGCTATAACCTGATACGCGTTATGGTACTTCAGCATCGTTAATCAGTCAGGAGCTTAGTATGAGTGATGAGTATACCCCACCCAAAGTGTGGTCCTTCGACAGCGAAAGTGGCGGCACCTGGGCCAAATTAAATCGCCCCGTCGCGGGAGCCACCTTTGAGCGCGAGTTACCCAAAGGCAAACACCCGTTGCAGTTACACTCTCTGGCAACCCCTAACGGGCAAAAAGTCACCATTATGCTCGAAGAGCTATTGGCCCTGGGCGAAACGGGCGCCGAGTATGATGCCTACTTAATTGATATAGGTGAGGGCGATCAATTCTCGTCCGGTTTTGTCGATGTAAACCCCAACTCTAAAATCCCTGCGCTGCTCGATTGCTCGGGCGCTACGCCCCAGCGTGTGTTTGAATCGGGCGCTATTTTATTGTATCTAGCGGAAAAATTTGGTCAGTTGTTGCCCGCTGATGCCAGCGCGCGCACCGAGGCGCTTAATTGGCTGTTTTGGCTACAGGGCTCGGCGCCGTATTTGGGCGGTGGCTTTGGGCATTTTTACGCCTATGCCCCTGAGAAGTTCGAGTACCCGATTAATCGTTTTACCATGGAGACAAAACGTCAGCTGGATGTGCTAGATAAGCAGCTTGCCAGCAACCGCTATTTGGCGGGCGACACTTATAGCATCGCCGATATTGCCACCTGGCCTTGGTATGGCGGCTTGGTGTTGGGCGCCTTGTACGATGCCGGTGAATTTTTAGATGTGACAAGTTACACCCATGTACGCCGCTGGGCGCAAGAGATACTTGAGCGCGATGCGGTGCAGCGGGGCCGCATTGTGAATCGCCCGTGGGGCGAGCCTTGGGAGCAATTACGCGAGCGGCATAACGCGGCCGATATTGATAACGTTTTAAAACTCAAGCCCTAGGGCGTGAGTTTTTGGCCGGGGTATAAACATGCGAGTATCAGCTTTAGTGTTACTGGGATTGTTGCAAGGGGTGTTGCTCTCGGGTTGTGCGAGCGCCCATGAGATAAGCCTTGTGGGCGGGCAGGAGTACGTTGTTCCGGACGAGAAGCTATGGGTGATTAAAAACACCCCGGTGGCATCGTGCCGGGTTTGTACCGCTGACGTTTACATCAAAGGTGAGCTAAGCAATGTTGAGATTGCCGGTGTGATTTTTCACGGCGAGTTTGATTTTTCTGTTAGCGCTGAGCATCATGGGGCGATCAAGATCTACCCTGGCGCACGGGTGTGGTTAGGTGATACCCGCCGTGAATTGCTGGTCAATGAAGAAGCGTTACCTTAACGATAGGGTTGCCTAAATGACCAACGTTGTTCCGTTTAAACGCCCCAGCCCGAAGCAAAAGCACAAGGGTAAGACTTTGTGTAAAAGCGGTTTTCATAGGTGGCAGGTGGTTACCAGTCAGCAGTTTGATACCAAGCAGGGGAAGCTGGTCACACGCTATAAGTGTGAGCGCTGCGGTAAAGAGAAAGTCGAGGCGCATTAGCGCGAGCCCGGCGGAAAAAACTGCGATGGGGGTTTCTTTAATTTATCTTTAACGCCACAAAAAAACGCCCCGAAGGGCGTTTAATCTGTACTTTTAACAAGGCGTTGGTGTTACATACTGCCTTCTTGATAGAGCGTGGTGACGTCTTCGGCCGAGATTGGCTCAT
Source organism: uncultured Gilvimarinus sp. (assembly GCF_963972205.1). Lineage (NCBI taxonomy): Bacteria > Pseudomonadati > Pseudomonadota > Gammaproteobacteria > Cellvibrionales > Cellvibrionaceae > Gilvimarinus > uncultured Gilvimarinus sp. The sequence goes on from NZ_CAXAUC010000001.1 coordinate 165,258, forward strand.
CAAAAATCTTCAGCTCGTCCATCATGCCGGTGTAAGGCGTATCCCAAAAGTTAACACCAATGCCAAACTGCGTGGTAGCGGCAGGGGTGAATACGTCGGGGAAGTTGGCACCTGCGAAGGTTTCAACACCGTTTAAGTAAAGTTTAAGGTTGCCAGCATTGTTGACCGCGACAAAGTGCGTCCAGCTTTTGGCCGGAATTTGACTGCCGGTATCGCCGTCGTACCAAGCGGTGCCTGACCAGAGCATGGTGTTGCCATCGCCGGGGCCAAAGGGAACCACGCTAATCCAGCTTGCATCGGTTGCCGCGCCAAAAAAGGCGGGGGTAAACTGCGCTAAGACGTTAGGGTTTAACCACATCGAGATACTGTAGGTGCTGTCGGTAATCAAGTTGTTGGGCAACTTAACACCGGCGGTGCCGTCGAGCATCAGGGCTTTACCGACTACGCCATCTAAAAAGTTTACCACGCCGCCAGTGTTACCCAGGCGGTCGGCGGTGGCGGTGCCCATACCAAAGTTACCGGTGCTGTCGGCCAGGTCTTCTTCAAAGCTGAAGGTGGCGACGGGCTCAGGTGGTGCCAGCGAGCTAACGGTGGCGACAAAGGTTTTGCTGGTTGCCTGGCCATCAAGATTGATCGCGGCGGTTAGAGTGACATCGACATTGCTCGATTCGCGGCCGGGGCGGATGACTACACCTGTGTCAGCATCAATGGCGATCACCGACGGGTCGGACGAGCTCCAGTTAATGGCTGAGGCGTAAGGCCCGGTTACCGGCAGGTACAAATCGTCTTGCACAGCGCTGATATCGCCCAAGTCGAGAATCTGCTCGGCCGAGGCCAACAGCTCGGAGGACGGCAGTTTGTCGATGTCGAGTGCTTTAATTTCGCCACCGGCGAGCGCCGCTTCGTAGATGTTGAGTTCGTCGATCAGGCCGTTAAAGGGAATATCCCAGTAGTTAACGCCGAGGGCAAAGGTGCCTTCGTTGTCGCTGAAAAAGTCGCTAAGGTTGCCCGCCGAGAATTTTTCTTCGCCATTGATAAACACTTTAACCAGTCCGCGCTTCACCGAGAAGGCAACGTGCGACCAGGCCATCTCGGGGATGCGTTCGCCGGTAGTGCCATCAAGCCACGCCTCAGAGCCGCTCCAGAACATGGTGTTGCCATCCCAGCCTTGCGGTAAGAGGTTAATCCAGTTGTTGGAGAATGGATTGCCGGCATCGTCTTGCTGAATATTTACCGCGCCAAAAAACGCTGGCGTAAAGCCGGTAATAACGTTGGGATTAACCCAGAAAGACACTGTGTACTCATAATTGTTGATTAGGCCCTGGGGCAATAACACCCCATTGCTGCCATCGAGCGACAGCGCCTGTCCGTCGTGACCGCTGCTAAAGTCCACCATGCCTGTGTTAAACACGCGATCACCAGTGGCAGAACCGGCGGCAAAGTTACCTAAGGTTTCGCTGAGGTCGCCCTCAAAGTCAAACGCGGCGACCCGGTTAAAGGTTTGGCGCTCGGGCACAACAATGTCAAACGCTTGGCTGCTGCTGGCGCCCTGACGCGAGACGGTGGCGGTTAAGCGCACGCTCTGGTCGCCATCACCGGCATTGGGACGAATCACGGTGCCATCGGTTTTAATAACGCGGCCGTTGTCACTGCTCCAGCTAATGGTGCTGCCACGAGTGCCCACAGTAGGTAAATTGATCGCTTCGCCTTTAAAGTTTTCTGGCAGGCTCAAATCGTCCAGTACCGCTTGTATGACTTGAGCATTATCCAGCTCGGGTTGTTGTACACCCCAAATGGTGGCGCCATCGCCGTTTAGTGCGCTAAATACCGGCGTTAGGGTTTCGCTCGGCGCATCCCACTGCCACCGCATAACACCTTCGTAAGAGGTGTCACCGTCGATAAACACGGTAATGCGGTTTGGCTCGTTGTCGTATAAGCGGTAATAGCCGGTTATGTCGCCGGTAATTTCACGGTTGTCGGTGAGGGTAATGGCGACCGATTGTTTTGCTTCGCGGTTGATGTCTTTGCCGAGGTTAATAAATTTGTAATCGCCGACAATATCGCCCGCATCGACAATGCTATCGCCTTCAATCGGGGCGTAGCGCTCGGGTGAGGCAATTAACCAGCCGTCGGCATTAACAAACATTTCGTGTACACGAATCGCATGGCCTTCACCACGGTTGGGAAAGCGCGTGTGGGTAATTAAAAAGTGTTGCCCGGTGGCTTCGTCGTAATAGGCCGAGTTGTGTCCCGGTGCCAAGTAGCCACGACTTGCGCTGGCGTCGCCGGTGTAGGCGTTAAAGTTAAAGCCGCCCATCAGTTTTACGCCATAGGGTTCAATACTGTCCCAACCACCACGGGCGGCGGCTATGTCGTTGCCAGCGGCATCAAGGTAAGGGCCGTCTGGAGTGCGTGAGCGGGCAATGCGAATATTGTAGCCATCGGTCGAGACAAAACCGCCGAACGAGGCAAACAAATAATAGTAATCTGACTCGGGGCTATAGAGTACGTAGCTGCCTTCTATCGAGCTGTGATCACCACCGGTTAAGTGCTTGCCGTAACCTTGGTTGGGTTTGGGCATGGCGGTGGCTTCGTCCATTTCTAAAATAAAGATGCCGCCAGCGTAAGAGCCGTAGGTCATCCACAATTGGCCGTTTTTGTCGTAAAAGGTATCTGGATCAATGGTGTTGGGGTTAACAAAGCCGTTGTAGCTTTCCATGTCACCCACGCCAAAACCGGCATCAATCTCGGCGTCGCTTTGGCCCGAGCGCAAAAAGATTCCCAAGTCGCTGTAGGGGCCGAGAATGTCGTCCGCGACGGCCACCCCTAAATAAGAGCGAGGAGCATCGCATTCGCCGGTATCGGGATTGGTGCAGTGGTTGTAGTAAAAGTAGTAGTGGTCGTCACTTAACTGAATAACGTCCGATGCCCACGAGCCGGCGTAACCACCGGTCCATTCAATGCCTTCGGCCACTTCGATGTCGTAATTGCTAAACAGTGGGTTGGCGGCAAAGTCGGGGGTTTCTAAATTGATGCCCGGGGCGACTTGCTCCCAGGTGACCAAGTCGGTCGATTTAGCCGCGGCCAAATGTGACCCGACTACATAAAAGGTACCGTCGTTGGTGCGAATCACCGAGGGGTCGTGTACCGGAATGTCGTTGTAGGCAATAGCGCTGGCGTCGACGGTAGGGTCGGCGGCTGTTTCGGTGTCGGGTACCAGTTGCGCGGGTGCTTCTTTGCGATCACTGGAGCCGCCGCAGCCATATAGGGCGATGACGCCGCTCATAACCAGTGCGAGATTATTCAGTTTCATTGGGTTACCCCTTTCATATTTATATTTATATCAACGGGTTTTCGTAGGCGCCGGCCGGTATTTGTTTACTGACGGCGTTACAAAATCATCATTACCTTTATTATGGTAATACAATATTATTAATATTTGTAGGAAAATTTATGGCAATGAGTTGGATTTAGGCGATATGGTGTGCCAGAAAGGTGTTATTGGAGGTGTTTTGGTCGAGTTGACCATATCTGTTGTTTGTGTTGACTTAAAATAAGTCATACAATATTATCAGATCTTAATCAGTATAACCCGCCTCGATCGTGCTAACGCTGAGGCTCTAATAACTCTAATGAAGGGGATTCTCACCCATGTTTAAGCGCTCTGTATTAAGCAGTGCTGTGGCTTTGGTTACGGCCGTTCAGGCTCACTCTATTTACGCACAAGACGATAGCGAGGCTTTACTCGAAGAGGTTGTGGTTACCGGTATTCGCGGCAGCCTAACCGAGGCGATCGAGCTCAAGCGGGAAAACATTCAAATTGTTGACTCTATTGTCGCGGAAGATATTGGTAAGTTTCCCGATAACAACGTCGTTGAGGCGCTGCAGCGGGTCACCGGTGTGCAGGTTACCGGCCGTGGCGCGGGTGAAGTGAACGCTGTGACGATTCGTGGCTTGGGTGATGTTTCTACCACGGTGAACGGCCGTGAGATTTTCACCTCTACCGGCCGCTCGGTGGCGTTGGCCGATATCCCCGCCAGCTTGCTGAACCGCGCCGATGTTTATAAAACCCGCTCGGCCGAACAGATCGAAGGCGGCATTGCTGGCCAGATTAATGTTTTGACCAATCGCCCGTTTAATTTTGACGATTCCAAATTTGTCGTCGCGGCGCGGGGTATTTATCAGAGCAACTCGGAAGAGATCGACCCGAATATCAGTATGTTGCTGAGTGATCGCTGGGACACCAGCGCCGGTGAGTTTGGCGCGTTGGTGAATATCTCGTACGCCGAAACCAATTATCGCGACGAGAATATTTGGATCGGTTCGCTCGACCCGTATCGCTACGACGATTTCTCGCGTATTTCGGGCGATTATTATCAGGTGGGTACCGTTGAGGGGATTCCCTCACAGCCGGGCTCTAGCCTGAACGTTAACGGCCAAAACGTAGAGTATTATTTGCTGCGTGACGCGATGGGGATGACTGATTTTACCGGTCACCGTGAGCGCCCGGCGGCGAACGTCTCGTTGCAGTGGGCCCCAAATGATACCTCCGAGTATTTGTTTGAAGCCTTTTATAATGGCTATCGCAACGAGAGCTTTAACAACTTAGTGTTTATTAATACCAACGGTGCCAGCCACTTCCGTAACCCCGATTTTTACGATGGCACCAACGTTATTAAAACCAATTACATTAATAACGCTAGCATGTTCACCAGTGGTGATGGCAGCAGTGGCGATACCGACAGTTTTGTCTATGCCTTGGGTGGTAACTGGAACATTGGTGACAGTTTAACCCTTGAATCTGAAGTGACCTACCAAACCAGCGTTTACGAGCGCTCATTCCAAGCGTTGCAAACGTCGGCCATGCGCGACCGCTTAGTGGTGGATTTTAACTACGATGATGGTTTGCCGTTGGTGGCGTTTTTGGATGATGCCACCACCGCCAACGTGGATGAAAGCGTGTTAACCAACCCCGCCGATTGGCAGATGTCGAACTTTTTTGACAACAGTGGTCGCGATGAGGGTGATGCCATTACCTGGACGATGGACGGCGACTATACCACCGGCTGGGGTTTTATCGAGCGCTTAAGCTTTGGTGTGCGCTACGATGTGCGCAGCGCTTTGTCGCGCTCGCGGGATCAAAGCTCTGGTGCCTGTAGCATGGATGGCAACCCCTGTAATATTGCCGATATCGCAGGCCTTGGGAGTGTTACGCAAGATGATTTTCTGGATAACGAAGCTAATGTACCCAACCAGTGGTTGGTGGCCGACGGTTATTTTTTATCTGATAACGCCGAGCTAATGCGCGGCCTGTACGGTTTGCAATCGGGCGGCTCGGACTTCTTAGATGCCAGCACCTTTGATATCGAAGAGACCACCGCGGCGGCTTACTTTCAAGCCGACTACGCCTTTGAGTTGGGCAGCCAGATTATCGACGGTCAAATTGGTGTGCGGGTGGTAGATACCGACAGCGAGCTGAGCTTTAACGAGTCGGCGGCAACACAAGTTAACTCTAACAGCAGCTCGACCGAAGTGTTGCCTAACTTTATGGTGCGCTACGAAATTACCGAAAATTTAATGGCGCGTTTGTCTTACGGTAAATCTATCCGCAAGCCTGATTTCGGCCAGCTAAACCCCACCATGAGCCTGACCCCACCGGCGGACTTTACCAATGCCGAATACGGTTTTGCCAACAGCGGCAACCCCAATTTAAAAGCGGTGGAGTCGATCAACACTGACCTGTCGCTGGAGTGGTACTTTGCCCCCAGTAGTAGCTTGTACGGGGTGTTGTTTTCGCGCGACATCGATGGCTTTGTGTTTACCGCCAGTAAGGCGATTGAGGTTACCGATAACCCAGATCCTGAGTTAAATGCGAAGTATGTGTTGTCGCAACCGTCTAACGCCGGTAAAGGTAAGCTCAACGGTATCGAGCTGGGCTTTCAGTACTTTCCCGATAATGTCCCTGAGTGGCTGCAGGGCGCCGGGGTGCAGGCGAGCTACACAAAAATCGATGGCGAAACCAACGACCCTATTTTTGGCCCCGACACTGACGACGGCCCGGGCGAGTTAATCGGCTATGAGACTAAGCCGTTAATTGGTGTGTCCGACTCTAGCTACAGCGTGGTGCTAGCGTACGAGAAAGCCGGCTTTGATGCGCGTTTGTCCTATGTTTGGCGCGATGATTTTTTGCGTGGTTACAATGCAAATTTTGCCATGCCCGCAGGCGATTACTCTAAGCCCGAAGCCAATATGGACTTTCAGTTAAGTTACGACGTGACTGAGTCGTTGATGGTGACCTTTGATGCTACCAACCTAACCGGTGAAGTGTATCGCGGTTATTACACCGACCCTTACCTGTACAACAACGGCGCGTCTATTTTTAGTAAAACCTACGCGTTGGGTGTGCGTTACTCAATGTAGGTATTGCATCAGTAAACAGTTTTCAGGGGGCTTCGGCTCCCTTTTTTGTGTCTGTTGGTTAAATAAACGAGGCGCACATTGGCGAGTTTTCAGCGCTGACAACGGAGTGCGAAGACACAAGCTTGCGCTGCGCCGTGATGGGTATTGGGGCGAGTAAGCGAGCGGGTAGCGAAGTAGGGGCTTGATATTATGGCGTGGGGTAGCTAGCGGGTAGGAGTCGGGGCCGGCCGGTAGCCGGCCCCGGAGCGGTATTAGTGCTCGTGACCACCGGCACCGTGAGCGTGGCCGTGGGTTTTTTCTTCTTCGGTCGCTTCGCGAATGTCGGTAATCTCAACATCAAAGTTCAGATCGACGCCCGCCAGTGGGTGGTTGGCATCGACGGTAACCATGTCGCCGTTAACCGCCGCGATAGTCACAACTTGTGTACCGTTTTCGGTTTGCGCGTGAAACTCCATGCCTTCTTCGACTTTATCAACGCCGGTAAACATGTTTGCTGGCAGCTCTTGCATCATGGCGTCGTTGCGCTCGCCGTAAGCTTCGGCGGCAGGAACAGCCACTTGCAGCTTGTCGCCAACTTGCTTGCCAACAAGCTCTTTTTCCAAACCTGGGATGATGTTGCCGGCACCGTGCAAGTACGCCAGCGGCTCGCGGCCGTCGGACGAATCGAGCACCTTGCCATCTTTATCCGTCAGGGTGTAATGGAAGCTGGCAACGCAGTTGTCAGAAATAGTCATAAAATAACCTTTGCTTTTGATGAGTGAACTGTGACGTTTCACCTGCCTCGCAGGCCGTCTTAATTAAATGACGAGATTTTCTTTCCGTCGATCTCGGCCTCGTCGATGTTGATGGTGTACACATCGCCGTCTTCTTCTTGCTGCATACGCACTAACAGGTAACTATATTTGGGCGCCATCCAGGCGTAGGTAATACGGTCGCTGTCTTTGCGGGTGCGTTTAATTTTTACTGTGTCAATTTGCCCTAAGGGCGTTTTTAAGCGCTCGTTGCCGACAATGGCAAACTGGTACTCTTTGATCTTACCGCCATCGGCTATGGTGTAGGCTAGGTTTTCAGTTTTGCCGGCGATTAAGTCGCGCTGCAACTGGATCTGAAAGCTCACCTTATCCTGTGTGCCCAGTGGAACATTCATCTTCCAGGGGTTGTCGTTAATATCGTTAACGACTTTGCGTTTTTCCCAGTCAAAGGTAACACGCGCCTCGCGGTCGCGGCCTAGGCCCGATCGATCGTAGGTGTAAAGCTGTGGTTGTAACAGCTGGTCTTCGGGCGAGCTAAAAATGCTTACCTCTTCAATACTGGCCACTAGCGAGTCGGCAAAAAAGCGCAGCTTGTGGCGGTTGTCATCCAGCGGTATTAGCTCGTGGGTGACGGTGACGGTCATACCGTACACCGATGATTTATAGATGTTGCGAAATTGATTGGGCGCCGCCGCGTCGTTGGCGGCAATTGCCTGTGGTAACCAGCAGCTTGCTGCTAGTGTCGCCCCTGTGAGTAAACTCAGGGTAATACGTTTAAGTCGTGTCATAAATCCCTTACGCCGTTATGAGTTCCTTACTTGGTAACCGCTGGACGGCAAAGGTTCACCGTCAAGCAGTACCTGATTCGCGCTCATGGCTAGACGCCCTTCACAAAACCAGCGCACCGCCATGGGGTAGATAATATGCTCTTGCTGCTGTACGCGCGCCGCCAGTGTCTCGGCGTCGTCGGTGGCAAGTACCGGGACTACCGCCTGAATAGCCGCCGGGCCGCCGTCTAGCTCGGCAGTGACAAAGTGTACTGTGACACCGTGCTCGGCATCGCCGGCATCCAGCGCTCGCTGGTGCGTGTGCAGCCCTTGGTATTTGGGTAGCAGCGACGGGTGGATGTTAAGCATCCGCCCGGCAAAGTGTGTGGTAAAAACCGGGGTTAAAATCCGCATAAAGCCGGCCAGAACCACCAGCTGCGGCTGCAGCGCATCGAGCTGTGCAATTAATGCCTGGTCAAATGCGTCGCGGGTATCGTAGCCTTTGTGGTCGAGCGTGATCGCTTGAATACCGGCGTTTTGCGCGCGCTCTAGGCCGCGCACACCTGGACGGTTGCTGATCACCGCGACAATATCGATAGGCAGCTCGCCACTTTTCTGGCCGTCAATTAAGGCCTGCAAGTTGCTGCCGCTGCCCGAGATAAGTACCGCGACCCGTGTTTTAGCCATTGTCATGCTTAGCGTAAACCATCCAGTTGTACTTGCTCTTCACCCTTGGCAGCGTCGGCGATGTGGCCCACTAGCAGCGCTTGCTCGCCGGCAGCTTGTAGTTGGGTGATGGCCTCGTCGGCGCGCTCGGCGGGTACGGCGATGATCATACCGATACCGCAGTTAAAGGTGCGGTACATCTCGCGTGCGTCGACATTGCCCGCCGCTTGCAGCCACTGGAATACCGGCGGTAGTTGCCAAGCGTTGGTGTCGATTACCGCTTTGGCGTTGTCGGGCAGAACCCGGGGGATGTTCTCCAGCAGGCCACCACCGGTAATGTGCGATAACGCGTGCACAGGCATCGACTTGATCAGCTCGAGCAGCGGTTTAACGTAAATGCGAGTAGGGGCCATTAGCGCATCGGCTAAGCTCTGGCCGCCGCAATCTTGTTGTAAGTCGGCGCCGGAGACGTCAATGATTTTGCGGATCAGTGAGTAACCGTTAGAGTGCGGCCCGCTGGAGGTAATACCGATAAGCGCGTCGCCCGAGCTGACTTTGCTGCCATCGATGATCTCGGACTTTTCTACCACGCCGACACAAAAGCCGGCTAAATCGTAATCTTCGCCTTCGTACATGCCCGGCATTTCGGCGGTTTCACCACCGACCAGTGCGCAACCGGCCAGTTCGCAGCCGGCACCAATGCCGGTTACTACGTCCGAGGCAACATCCACATTAAGTTTGCCGGTGGCGTAGTAGTCGAGAAAAAACAGCGGCTCGGCGCCGGCCACGATCAGGTCGTTGACGCACATGCCGACCAGGTCAATACCAATAGTGTCGTGTTTGCCCAGGTCCATCGCTAAGCGCAGCTTGGTGCCTACGCCATCGGTGCCCGATACCAGCACTGGCTGGCGGTAGCCCTCGGGCAGCTCGCACAGAGCGCCAAAGCCACCAAGGCCGGCCATGACTTCTGGGCGACGGGTGCGCTTGGCAACACCTTTAATACGCTCTACCAACGCGTTACCGGCATCGATGTCTACACCAGCGTCTTTATAACTTAACGATTGCGGGGTTTTCTCGCTCATAGCGGCCTAGGGTCTCTCGTGCTGTGCGCCGGCCTCGACTACCGGAGGGCGTCAATGGGTGGGGCGCCGGGTCTGAAAGGCGCACATTCTAGCAGTTAATAGTGCTTAATTGCAGGTAAAGGCGGCGATATTTCACAGACAGATCCATTTTATTGCCACTATCATCGCTACACGCTGATAACGACAAGAAAAGCGCGGCATTGCCTGTTACAATGCGCGAGCTTCATTGTCAGAGTTCGGCAGTTGGGAGACGAGACGCTGATTATTCGATATTTATTATTCATCTGCGCCCTGGCGCTGGCCGGCACGGCAAGTGCCGACAAAGTGGTCGATCTCTACAGCGCCGAGGCGCTGGTTAAATCGCAATCTGAGGCGCAGCGCGGCGCGGCCGCCAAGCAGGCACTGGCCGACACGCTCGTGCGCGTGTCTGGGTCGAGCGCTATTGCCGATAACCCTGTGGTGCGCCAAGCGTTGGTGCGCGCTCAGGATTACGTCTACGAGTACAGCTACGTTTCTACCGATGAAACCCTAGAGACGCTCGATGGCAGTGAAGTTGCCGCGTCGCGCTTGCAGCTTAAGTTTTCTCCGCCTTTGGTCGAGCAGTTACTGCGCGATGCCAACCTGGCGTTTTGGCCCGCCAATCGCCCTACGGTATTGGTGTGGCTCGTGGCTAATACGCCCTCGGGCCGCGATGTGGTGAGTGATTTACCTGCTATGACCGTATTGCGCGATCGCGCGCAAGAGCGCGGTTTACCCCTGATGATCCCGCTGTTTGATTTGGAGGATCACCTCGCCATGCCCGCCGATGCGCTGTGGCAAATCCAAGAGCGACAAATTCGCGAGGCGTCCGAGCGCTATCGCGCCGACGCCATCGTGGTGGTGCGTGCCAGTGAGTTATCGGGCGAGCGCTGGCGGGCCGATTGGCAATTAATGCATGACGATGGTGCCCCCAGTTTTGACTCGGAAGGTGACTCCCTAAAGGCATTGCTGCCCGCGGTCATCGATACCGTCGCCGATCATTTTGCCGCGCGGTACGCCATTAGCCCCACCGAGGCGGGCGATGCCAATGTCGTGTTGCAAGTGAATAACGTTGCCAGCTTTGCCGATTATAAAAAGGTCGAGAATTATTTGTCGCAGTTGGCCTTGGTGCGGCGCACACAACTGGCTAATTTGAACACCGATGGTTTGACGTTAAAGTTGGCCACCGAGGGTGATATAGCTCGGTTGCAAAACACCTTATCGCTGGGCGGCGTATTGGTGCCGGCCTCCGACAGCGTTAGTTTGCCGACCAATCGCTATCTTGTGCCGGGCACGGCCAGTGCGCCCTTGCAGTATCGTCTGGCACCTTGAGGACGCCCTATGTCAACTCCGCAACAGCTGTCATTAGGCGTCAGCTTAAAAGACGACGCCACCTTCGATAACTTTTACGCCCCCGCAGGCTCTGGCAACGAGCAAGTGATTCGCGCTTTGCGCGAGCAAGTTGAGGGGCAGGGCGAGCACTTTTTGTATTTGTGGGGCGCCAGCGGCGTGGGCCTAACCCATTTATTGCAGGCCAGTTGCCACAATGCGGAGTCGCGCCGTTTGGCTGTGCAATACCTTCCTTTGCGCGAGATGACCGGCTTTGCACCCGAGGCATTGCTGGAAGGCTTAGAAGAGCTGGATATGGTTTGCCTTGACGGGCTGGAGTCGGTGGCTGGCGACCCTACCTGGGAGCGTGCGCTGTTTAATTTGTACAACGCCCTGCGCGATGCGGGCCGCTTGCTACTGGTTGCCGCACCGCAAAACCCCCGTGAGCTGAATATCCAGCTGCCCGATTTGCGCTCGCGTTTGCAGTGGGGCGTTATCCTTAAAGTGCAACCGCTGGACGATACCGACAAACAGCAGGCGTTAATGCGCCGTGCCCGCGAGCGCGGTATGGAGCTAAACGAAGAGGTAGCCAGCTATATCGTGCAGCGGGTACCGCGCGATATGAACCAGCTGTTTTGCTACCTGCATCGGCTCGATCACGCCTCGTTGGCCGAGCAGCGTAAACTGACCATCCCGTTTGTGAAAAAAACGTTGGGATTATAGTTTTTACGGGGGACGGTTGACGGAAAACTGGGCACGAGTGTGTAGGCTACTGTTATTTTCCGTGCGCCATTTCCCGTTCCTCGTACCCCATCCCCCGTACTCCGGTTTAACCATTCTTTGCGAACCCTAATATAGTCTGGCCCTTACTTCGCGCTACACTCCGTGGCGTAAAACAACAATATAACGAGGAAGAGCCCATGAAGACCTTTAGCCCCCATGCCCTGGCGGTTGCCTGCTGCGCTTGTTTAGCGCTTGCCGCGTGCGGCAGCAATAACGCCTCTGATCAAACCATCAATAGCAGTGTCTCGTTGCCGGTAAGCTCGGCGCCCGATGCCGGCAGTTCGTCTAGCGTAATAAATACCAGCGATCGTATTTTGTTAAATCAGGTGGGGTTTGCCGCTGCCGGGCCCAAAGTGGCACTTATCCCGCAGGTTAACGCCGCGACTTTCAGCGTGATTAATGTGGCCACTGGCGCCGAGGTGGCCAGTGGTGAAATCGGCGCTTATCAGCAGTGGCCCTACGCCAGCGGCCCCGTCGCCCAGGCTGATTTTAGTGAGCTTGATGCGCCGGGTGAGTATTTGGTGCGTGTGGCGGGCCTGGCCGACTCAGATACGTTTGTGGTGGCCGAAGACCCTTACCGCGAGTTGAACAAAGCGGTGATTAAAGCCTATTACTTTAACCGCGCCAGCACCGCGCTCGAGCCGCAATACGCCGGTGATTGGGCCCGCGCCGGTGGCCACCCGGATACCGAGGTGCGGATTCACCCCTCGGCGGCAAGCGCGGCGCGCCCGGCCGAGAGTGTGATTAGCTCGCCCAAAGGTTGGTACGACGCGGGTGATTATGGCAAGTACATTGTTAACTCGGGTATCTCGACCTACACCTTGCTCGCGGCGCTGGAGCATTACCCCGAGCTGTACGCCCAGCGCGAGCTAAATATCCCCGAAAGTGGCGACAACGTACCCGACCTGTTGGATGAAACCCTGTGGAATGTGGACTGGATGTTAACCATGCAAGACCCGGCCGATGGCGGTGTCTACCACAAGTTAACCACTAAGAATTTTGTCGGCAAAGTGATGCCGGCCGACACTCACGAGCCGCGTTACGTGGTGCAAAAGGGCACGGCTGCGACATTAAATTTTGCCGCGGTCATGGCCGCAGCCAGCCGGGTGCTGGAGCCTTACGACGCCGCCCGTGCAAGCGAGCTGCTAACGGCCGCCGAGCGGGCCTGGCAGTGGGCCGGGCAAAACCCCAGCACGGCTTATGAGCAACCCGATGACGTTAGCACCGGCGCCTATGGTGACGGCGAGTTCTCCGATGAGTTTGCCTGGGCCGCCGCCGAGCTCTACATAAGCACCGGTAACGATGATTATTATCAGGCGATTAAGGCTGAGGCTATCGGCAATCAGGTGCCCAGTTGGTCGCAATCGTTGGGCTTGGCGTGGATGTCGCTGGCCGCTCACGCCGATACCTTAACCGCTGTTGCCGACAAAGCGCTGATTAATCAGCGCGTTACAGAGTTGGCCGACACGATCTTGGCCGCCGGTAACGAGTCGGCCTACGGCGTATCGATGACGCGGCCTGATTTTGTTTGGGGCAGCAACGGCGTGGCCATGAACCGCGCCATGATGTTGGTGCAGGCCTATCGCCTTACCGGCGAGCAAAACTATATGGCGGGCGCGCAAGCGCTGTTGGATTACGTTTTGGGCCGCAACCCCACCGAGTACAGTTTTGTCACAGGCTTTGGTGCGCGGCCGCCTATGGATATTCACCACCGTCCATCGGTAGCCGATAATGTGGTTGCGCCGGTGCCGGGCTTTTTGGCTGGCGGCCCCTACAGCGGCCAGCAAGACGATTGTGACTATCCCTCAGATTTACCCGCCGAGTCATACGTCGATCACTGGTGCAGTTATTCCACCAACGAGATCACTATTAACTGGAATGCGCCTTTGGTGTATGTAAGTGGGGCGTTGGAGGCTTATTATTCGGTAAATGATTGACGGAGAACGGGTAACGGGGGCCGGGGAACGGAATTTCGTCCCCCGTTCCCCTTATACCGTGCGCCGTCTACACTTCCCCACAAGCCTGGTTCGCCGGCACCGCCACGTCCATCATTTTGGGATTGGGCAAATCCAGCGAGTTCATTAAGTCCACGTACTCTTCCACGTCTTTGACTTGCAGGCGCGGGTTGTGGGCGCTTTCTTCGCCGATGGTGCTGACCATCCAGCCTTTGTAGTCGTGGCCGGGGTAGACCCAGGTGTCGGCGGGCAGCGTTAACAAATTGCTGAACAAACTCTGGTACTGATCCCGCGCATTGCCGTTTTGAAAGTCGGTGCGTCCGGTGCCGCGAATTAATAGGGTATCGCCGGTAAACACATAGGTCTCGCCGTCTTGCTCCAGCATAAAGGTGTAAGAGTCGTCGGTGTGGCCCGGTGTGTAGAGGGTTTTTAATTTCAGCCCGCCCACGGTTAAGGTATCGCTATCGCGGTAGGTGCCATTGGCGCAGTCGGCTTTGGATTGCTCGCCCACTCGGGTTTCGCAGCCGGTTAGCTCGCGCAATTTACCCAGTGCCGTAATATGGTCGGCGTGGGTGTGGGTATCTATGGCCAGCACCAGCTTTAATTCCAACTCGGTTAACAAGGTGATGTAGCTGTCGGTGTTTTCTATCACCGGATCAATCAACACGGCCTGGCTGTTATCGGCTAATAAGTAGGTGTAGGTGCTGGATGTTTTGTCGAATAATTGTCTAAAAAGCATCGTTAATTCCTCACGAAAATAAACTTACGATTGAAATGGCCACCAGAGATACGGCAAATACTTTTTGCTTTATTACGTGGTTAATTTTGCCGCTGACCCATTGGCCCAGCATCATGCCCGCAATGCCGCCAGCGGCTATTTGCCCGAGCATACTCACGTCTAAGGCGCCGCCCATTTGCCAGTAGCTAACAAACCCCGCGCTGCTGATCACGGCAATAATTACCAGCGATGTCGCCACTGCCTGGGCCATACCAATGCGGCTTAAAAACAGCAGTAAGGGCACAATCAAAAAGCCGCCGCCCACGCCAAACAACCCCGACAGTAAACCCACCAACAAGCCGCCCAGCGCCAGCCCGGCCATACAGCGCGGGCGCAGTTGAAACTGGCCTGTGGGGCTTAAGCGGCATAGCGGCCCTTCAAGGGCATAGTCGCCCGGATTGGCGCGGGTGACCTTGGCGTCTTCTGGCGAGCGCACGGCGCTGATAAACATGCGCGCGGCGATAATCAACGCCAGTAGATTAAACCCGGCTAACAGCGCGGTTTCCGGCAGTCGCTGCGCGAGCCATTGCCCTAAGGGGGCGCTGATGACACCGCCTGCGCCCAGCACTAAGGCGGGCACCCATAAAATGCGCCGACTGCCCCGATTGCGCAGGCTGCCGTACAAGGCGCTGGCTGCCACTGCGGCCAGAGCAATGCCAGAGGCTTGTTGCATGGGCAGTTGCAGCAGAATTATCAGCAGGGGTACGGCAAATACCGAGCCCCCCGCGCCGGTCAGGCCCAAAACCAGCCCAATGACAACGCCAATGGTCGGGGTCATTAAAAGCTCCACATTACCCCCGTTGGTTCCAGCTCATCCGCGCCAGCAGCATGCCCATGGCGCAGGTGTCGGTGATGCCGGCAAACACCAGGCCCGCCCCCACAAAGCCCGATAGGGCGTAAAAAATGGGGTTGAGCAGGGCGCCTAAAATAACCCCCACCAATACCAAGCTGCCGGCGGTGATGCGCACCTGGCGCTCCAGCGAAATTACATTGCTGCTACCTTTTTGCAGTGGCGCATTGTCGTGCTGGCTTAGGGCATTCACCCCGCCGGTGACAATTATCAGTGGTTCGTTCACTTTACCTGCCAGGCTTTTCGCGGCCATTTCGGCGCGTTTGCCGCTTTGGCACATCAGGTAAATGGGCTTGCCTTGCTGGCCTTGGGCGGCCATTTCGGATTTAACCCGCTCGGCGGTAATTTCCTGTACCGGAATAAAAATGCTGCCGGGTACATGGTTGCCGGCCACCTCAGCCGGGGTGCGTACATCCAGTACACAGCAATCTGGGTGCTGGTTTAAAAATTCTTGTGCGGTGGCGGTTTTGTGATTCATGGTTAATCTCCGGTAAGTGCACTTAGTGAGCCCTAGGGGCAATAAATGCTCTGTAATACTTCAATAATCCGCACGGCGGCATCGCCGTTTAGGCGGTAGAACATCTTTTGTGAATCCCGCCGGGTGGCGACCAGCTCGGCCTCGCGCAGGGCGGCCAGGTGTTGCGACAGGGCAGACTGCGACAGCGGCACCTGAGCATTCAGATCGCTGACGCTCATCTCGCCGTTAATCAGGGCACACAAAATCATCAGGCGCTTTTCATTGGCCAGCATTTTTAAAAAGCCCGCCGCCTGACTGGCGTTCGCTTGTAGTTGTTCGGGTGTCATGGGCTGGCTCATGTTTATCCCTCCTTGCCTTTATAATATTAGATAAATCTAAAATAGCAATAGCTAAATTAGATTTATCTAATGTTTTGGGTTAAGTTTTTATCCCTTCTCGGATGGGGCGCCAGTTAACGGCCTGTTAAGGTACAATGCGCGCAGTTTTTCAGTGGCTGGACGGATATGCGGGTATTAATTGTTAAATTGAGCTCTATGGGTGACCTGGTGCAAACGCTGCCCGCTATCAGCGATGCGGTGCGTGCCATTCCCGGTATCCGGTTTGATTGGGCAGTGGATGAAGCCTTTGCCGAGGTACCTACGTGGCATCCGGCGGTCGAGCGCACCATCGTATCCGCCCACCGGCGCTGGAAGCGCAGCGTCAAAACCGCTTGGCAGTCGGGCGAGTTAAAGGCCTACTGGCGTAAGTTGCGCGAACGCGAGTACGATTTAGTGCTGGATGCGCAAACGAGCTTTAAAAGCGCTACGGTGGCCCGTATGGCGCGCGGTTTACGCGCGGGGCCCGATGCCGACTCGGTGCGCGAGAAGGGCGCCCATCTGTTTTACCAGCGCCGTTTTAAAGTGGCGCAAGATATTCTGGCGGTGGATCGCTGGCGAGATTTATTTGCCGCCGGGCTCGGGTATCCGCGCCCTCAAACCGCGCCCGAGTTTGGTTTGCAGGATAAAGCCTGGCCCGCGCAAACCGTTACCCATAGGCCGTATATAGTAGCCGTAACCAACGCCAGCTGGCCCACTAAGTGCCTGCCCAATACAAGCTGGCAGGGCTTGATTAAGCACGCTGCAGCGGCGGGTTTAGAGGTGTTGCTCCCGTGGGGTTCGCCCACCGAGCGCGAAACCGCCGAGGCTATTGCGCGCGACCACGCCAATGCTAAAGTACTCGAGCGTATGAGCCTGACCGAACTTGCCGGGCTTTTACACACAAGCCAAGGGGCAGTGTGTAATGATACTGGCCTGGCCCACATTGCCGCCGCGCTTAATGTGCCTACGGTAACCGCGTATGGCCCGACGGACCCTGCGCTGATTGGTGCCACCGGCCCGCGCTCGAGCCACATTGTAGCGCCTGGCTACCTGTGTGAGCAGTGCGGTAAGCGTTTATGCCGTCACCCGGACGCCAGCACAACAACGGATTTTGTGGGCAACCGCCCACGCACACTGGCCGCCATTACCGGCGACCAACTGTGGCAAGCACTTACCCAAATTCAGAACTGATACAAGAGACACTTATGACCGTTCGCACTCGTATTGCTCCGTCGCCCACCGGCGACCCCCACGTTGGCACCGCTTATATTGCGCTGTTTAACCAATGCTTTGCCCGCCAGCACGGCGGCCAGTTTATTTTGCGCATTGAAGATACCGACCAAACCCGCAGCACGCCAGAATCCGAGCAAGCGATTCTCGACAGCCTGCGCTGGTTAGGCATCGACTGGGACGAAGGGCCGGATGTTGGCGGCGAGCATGGCCCCTACCGCCAGAGCGAGCGCATGGGTATTTACAAACAATACGCCGATGAGTTGATTGAAAAAGGTCACGCCTTTTACTGCTTTGCCACCAGCGAAGAGCTGGATGAAATGCGCCGCGAGCAACAAGCCCGTGGCGAGACGCCTAAGTATGACGGCCGTGGCTTAAAACTTAGCGAGGCTGAGGTGCAATCCAAGCTCGCCGCCGGCGAGCCCTACGTGGTGCGTATGAAACTGCCGGAAGAGGGCGTGTGTGTTATCGATGACATGCTGCGCGGCAACATCGAGATCGAATGGTCGCAAGTGGATATGCAAGTGCTGCTAAAAGCCGACGGCATGCCCACTTACCATCTGGCGAACGTGGTAGACGATCACCTGATGGGTATCACCCACGTGATTCGCGGCGAAGAGTGGATTAACTCTGCCCCCAAACACTTAAAACTGTACGAATACTTTGGCTGGCAGGCACCGGTACTGTGCCACCTGCCGCTGCTGCGCAACCCGGATAAATCCAAGCTCAGCAAGCGCAAAAACCCCACCAGTATTTTGTACTACCAGCGCGCCGGTTACCTGCCCGAGGCGGTGCTTAATTACTTAGGCCGCATGGGCTGGTCTATGCCTGACGAGCGCGAGAAATTTACCCTTGCCGATATGCAGGCCAATTTTGACATTACCCGCGTCAGTTTGGGTGGGCCTATCTTTGATGTGGAGAAACTCAGCTGGCTCAATGGCCTGTGGATACGTGAAGACTTAAATACCGAGCAACTGGCCGACCGTCTGAGCGAGTGGGCGCTAAACCGCGACAACCTATTAAAAGTGTTGCCACACGCCCAGTCGCGTATGGAAACTCTGGGCGACTTTATGCCTTTGGTGGCGTTTTTAGCCTCGGGCCAGTTGCCGCTGACCGAAGCGCACTTTGCCGAAAACCGCCTACCTATGGACGAGCAAAAGCAACTGCTGCAGTTTGCTCTGTGGCGCTTAGAGGCGCTGCGTGTGTGGGAGCGCGATGAAATTTTTAACGCGCTTAAGGAGCTGGCCGGGCAAATGGATATCAAGCTCAAAGACTTTTTGGCCCCTATCTTTATCGCCATCGCCGGCACCACGGCGTCTTTTTCGGTGATGGACTCGATGACTCTGTTAGGCCCGGATATGAGCCGCGCAAGACTGCGTCAGGCGATTAATATTTGGGGTGAAGTGGGAAAGAAGCAGCTTAAAAAGCTTGAGAAAGCCTATGCGGCTTTGGGGAGTAATCCGGAGGATTAATGGTATTTGCCGGGGAGCGTTGCTCTCCGGCTGTTTAGGGCACATGGATGTGCCGGTTTCTTTTCTGCTTTACTTCTCTGTTCCTCGTTTGATTTCTTTTAAGAGTTTTCTCCGTACTTCTCGCCCTCTATCGCCGGGCGGGCGAAGCACTTTTCTGCTTGTCCAGCAAAGTACTCAAAAGAGGACACCCCGGCGTCTGGCCCTTCGGGTGCCCTCGCTCCAGCCGATTTTTGAGGGCCGTATCGACAGGCCTTCCGTGGCCTGGCGATACTTGCGCACGCGTCCATGCGTGCTTACCCACAAAAATAGGCCTGCGCTCGGCTCATTCGCAGGGGCCCCGTGGGGTGCCGGATTCGGATTTAATGGCTGGAAAGCCGACAAAAACACGCATCTTGTAGTTTGTTGTTGGAAAATTCGTCACTTCGTACAATCACTGGTCAGGCTGGCTAACTTGCTGAAATTTATTGACAAAAGGTGTTGACAGATTTCCGATTCGAGCCTAATATGCGCACCTCTTTCGGGGCCTTAGCTCAGCTGGGAGAGCGCAACACTGGCAGTGTTGAGGTCAGCGGTTCGATCCCGCTAGGCTCCACCAAAAAACGTTGTTAAATCAACGACTTAGAAGCCCGCTTAATCGCGGGCTTTTTTGTGTCTGAAATTTAAGTCCATATTAAGTCCATTATCTTAGAGTGATTCAAGCAAAGGCGGTGCTTGAGCGATTTTGGTCCTCTTATCCCAATGCAAAGGCTTTGTTTTGTTGGTAGTCCTTGATTCGTGCTTAAACAAGAAGTTATTGAATATGCTTCAGAGGTTTTCCTGTGCTGAAGGGGAGAGCAAACCAAAAAGAAGGTAGTAGCTTGCTAGCTTAAAATTACGATGTATGATGTGCTTCTCTATAGAAACTAGGCTCTAAGGATTGCTGTCGTGGCAGACGTAAAAAAACAAAGCGAATTTAATGAGTATGTACTCTTCTCTGAAGTCGAGAATCGAGCACTTGATGTACGTAGCTTTCAAAAAGAGGTGAGGGGTAAGCAAGTAACTTATGTTGAATGTCTTGTGAGAGGTAAAGATGTTCAGCTAAAACCCGAGGAAAGAAATAGGCAGCTTTGGCTAGCTAGGTTAATCGATGGTTTTGGATATAGTGTATCCCGAATTGCTGTAGAGTATCCTATAACCTTTGGTCGTGATTCATCCAAAAGAGCTGATATTGTCGTCTTTGATGAGAATCGGCCGACCGTACCTTATATAGTTATCGAAGTTAAACAAAAAAAATACAAGGATGGAAAGGAGCAACTCCGTTCTTACGCCCATGCTACTGGAGCGCCGCTTGCAGTTTGGAGTGATGGTATTCTTGCCGAGGTTTGGCATAGAAAAAATCCCAATTACTTCATGCCTATTCATGAGCTCCCTCGGTCAGATCAAACTATTGAGCAGGTGGTAGATCAGCCGTGGACCATCCAAACATTGATTGATCTCGAAAACGAAAGAATCAAAGAAGGGAAGTTTGCCAGGTCATTACGCGACCTAATTGAGGATATGGAAGACGAGGTTCTCGCAAATGCTGGGGTCGACGTTTTTGAAGAAGTCTTTAAGCTGATATTTACTAAGCTTTACGATGAGATGGTTTCGCATAGGCGCGAGACTGCTCTTCGTTTTCGAAATCAGAATACTGCCGCTCAGCTCAAAGATGCAATTCAGTATCTTTTCGATGAAGCCAAAAAAAAATGGAATGGTGTCTTTCTTGAAGATGAGCGTATTCGCCTATCCGCAGATCATCTTCAGGTATGTGTTGGTTCATTGGAAGAATGGAAGCTATTTAATTCGAACCTTGATGTGATCGATGATGCATTCGAGTACCTTGTTTCTAAGTCTTCGAAAGGTGAAAAAGGTCAGTATTTTACGCCTCGTTGGGTGATCGACATGTGTGTCATGATGATGAATCCAAAGGAGGGGGATACAGTAATTGACACTGCTTGTGGTTCGGCGGGTTTCACGGTTCACAGTATGTTCCATGTTTGGCGACAGATAATCAAGGAAATGGGAAAAGAGGAAAGCCACCTATTTACCATGGACGAAAAGCCTGCACGGTGTATTGATTATGTCCGTGAGAATGTGTTTGCAATAGATTTTGATGAAAAAAGTGTTCGAGTTTCCCGTTGTTTGAATCTGATTGCCGGTGATGGAGAAACAAATGTTCTACATCTAAATACACTAGATTTCACTAAATGGGATGAAACCGTTAAGCAGGATGAATGGCAGGACACATACGGCTCGGGGTGGAGACGATTGCGAAAATTACGAGAAAGTTCTCGCCAGAAGGGTTACAGAAATTTTTCCTTTGATGTCTTGATGGCAAACCCTCCGTTTGCAGGTGATATTAGGCAGTCTGATATGCTATCGCCCTATGATCTTGCGCATAATATAAAATCAAAAAAGATTGAGCGGGCAGTGGCGAGAGACTTATTGTTCATAGAACGAAATTTGGACTTCTTGAAGCCTGGCGGTCGAATGGCAGTTGTATTGCCTCAGGGAAGATTCAATAATTCAACAGACCAGCGTGTTCGTGAATTTATTATGGAGCGTTGCAGAATATTGGGGGTTGTCGGGCTCCATCCGAATAGTTTCAAACCGCACACCAACACTAAAACCAGCGTACTATTTGTCCAAAAGTGGAATGAAGATCCAGCTGTTGGGCCTCTGTGCTCCAAGGTCGATGATTATAATATTTTCTTTGCAACACAGCAGACAGAGAGTGTTGATAACTCTGGTCGAAAAATATATCGGAAGAATGAAGATGGTACATATTTGCGTGACACGCACGGACATTTTGTTGTAAGCCATGATCTATTTAATCACGATGGGTTGACGGAGGACGGGATTGCAGAGGCGTTTGTAGAGTTTGCACGCAAGGAGAAGTTTAGTTTTTTTCTATGAGCCCCTTCAGCAAAGATCGTTTAAATGATCTGTTGAAGGGGCGTGAAATATCCATTGTTTCAGTGAAAGACCTGCAAGAAGAGAATCCTAAATTAAGGTTCGATTCGCAGTTTCAGAGTAGGGAATCGTTAGATGCAATCAATAAAATTGCTTCTTTCGACCATTTTCGGATTTCAGATTTATCAATTGCCCCACTTAAGGGGAGGAGCATTAGTTACTCTGAAAATGGAGATTTCCCAGTGATTCGGTCTGGCGATATCTCGAATAGTTTTCAAGCAGGTTCATTGTTGCGAAGCTCAGATAGGGAGTCAGCCTTTTATGTTAAAAAAAGCGATGTTTTGATATCGTCAATAGGTCAAGGCTCAATTGGTAAAATTCAACTTTTCCGAGAAGATGGAGAATTTGCCACAGTTTCTGAAGTTACAGTTCTCCGGGTGAAAGGGTACTCTCCTGCATGTGTCGCTGCATTTCTTTCTGGGCATTATGGCCAAGCTCAGATCCATAGATATGTAACCGGCGCTACAGGGCAGCTACATTTGTATCCGAAAGATGTTGATCGAATTCTAATACCAAAGTTTACTGCTGAATTTCAGGATCGTATTTCACGCCTATATGACAGACAGGAGGTTTTGTATAGATCAAGTATAACCTCCCAGGCTCGGGCAGAGTCGAAAATCTTAGAGGCGCTTGGATTGGTTGATTGGAGTCCTCTAGAGCAGTTGAGCTTCACTGGGAGAGCTAGTGATGTGTTTGATGCAAATAGGATTGACGCTCAGTATTTTAGGCCGCTTTTTGTTGAGGTTGAAGAGAAGCTAAAGGCTACAAATTCAGCTGTTATGCTTGGTAGCGTTCTTTCTTTGAATGCTCGGGGCCGACAACCAAAATATTCTGAGAAGGGGCTGCCAGTTATTAACTCGAAACATGTGCGTACCAATCGTGTTGTTTTGTCGGGAAACAGAGTCGCTATTGAAAAAGGTTCCCCTGTGATGATTGAGCATGGTGATGTTTTACTTAATGGAACTGGTGAAGGTACTTTGGGGCGCGCTGCCCCATATCTTCATTCCGCAAAAGCGTTACCTGATAATCATGTAACGGTTTTGCGGTCTAATTTGGTTGATTCAGTTTATCTATCTGTTTTTCTAAATAGTCCGTTAGGGCAGTGGCAAATTGAGAGGCATATAAAGGGATCTTCGGGCCAGATTGAGCTATACCCAAATGATATTGATAAGATACTGATTTGGAATGCGCCTGAAGCTCTCCAGAAGTCAGTTAGAAGAGAAATACTTTCTGCCTTTGAGGAAACAAAGAAGGCAAGTGAGTTGCTCCTTTCTGCTGAGCGGGCAGTTGATACGGCGATTGAGGGCGGTGAAGTCGCTGCAATGAATTATCTAGATTCTATTGAGGGAACTACGTAATGGCTCTACCTTCTCATGCTAAGGACTGGATGAATAGGGCCGAGATTGACTATATAGGTCCCTTTGTCAAAGCTTGGGCTGCCTTCAATGCTTGGTTTCGAGACGCCTCGGGGCATAGTCAAGAACGGGCGATGTTGAATTGGGTGAAGGACCAGCCAAACGCAGTTCGCCGGAGCCTTCTACCTCTTCTACGAGAGGATAATGAAACCGCAGACGCATTCGCATTTCAGCAAGCAGTGTCGGATTTGCAGCAGAAGCTTGATGCTATTCATTTGGAGGTTATGCGAAAAGGGGTGCGCGAGCGGGTCTCATTGCGGACAGTTTGTATTAATCCTCAGTACAGAAACCAAGAACAGATCGAGCACAGGAGTCATCGGTTTGTAGTGTGCCGTATCGCTGGCGGCAATATTGAAGTGAAGGTCACATCAATTAGGACTGGTCAGGTAAAGTTCCATGAAACGCAAGAAATGTATGATCCAGCATCTTTCTATACTCTTCCTCAGTTTCAGTATCTGTCAGACGATCAGCAGGCTAAATTGAGGCGGGTTTACGATTCATTCAATCCTCGACCAATGACCGACTTGTTGCGAAACGGTGCCCCTCCCTTACAGATTGCTGCTGTTGAATTTCGTTGCACAGATGAAGATTTATTTTACGGGTTGATCGAAACGATCTACGCCATGAGGAATGCTCTTCTTCATGGGGAGGTTGAGCCTGACCCTACTGTTTTAACATGTTATGAACCTGCGTACCGTTTAATCATGCATTTTCTTGGCTGTGTGAGGTAGGTTTAAGGTTTCGTACACTTATTGACAGAACTCCAAGGGAGGGGCGTTCGCCCCTCCTGAAGAAGAAAACAGCGCGGTCGCGCTAGTATTAAAACTTTCCTTTCGTTTGATTTCCCACGTCCTAAAGCGTGTCTGAATAAATTCAGATGTTCTGTAAATCAGGCCAATAAGCTGTTTGGCAGCTTCCTCGTATCGGCTGGGTTTGTCTTTAACAATCTCAAACGGGCGTATAGGCTGATCTTTACGGGCGATAATAGGCCCACCAAATAGCTCGGTAAACGCTTGCCAGTCGCCAGTATCTGCCGCGTCTGCTATCTGCCGTAGGTGATCGTCGCTAAGGCCTTCTAATGCGGTCTCTTTCTTGTCCCCAGCGGTAAGGCGGCGTAGCTCGCGCCATACCGTGACGGGTGGGCCGCCTATTTGCTGAAACTGACGAATCTTCCACGCAGAGGCCCAAGCCCGTATGCGGCCAGCGCTTTTTACGGCGTCTTGTCCGTATAGGTCGGCGTCTAACTTCGCGCCATCGATACTTTTAGAGATGTACTTGGCGATATAGCCTGCTGCCGTTCCCTTTTTTTGGTCGATATATTCAACCTTAATACGGTGTGTTTCTGCGCCGGCTTCGCTGCCGTCGATCTGAAGGGCGTAATGGGTAAGAGTGTCGATTAATGCCTGTTTTTTTTCTGGCTCAATAAACAGCAGCATATGCCAGTGAGGGCAACCATCATGGTGTGGCTCTACGACGCGGAATCCATAAGGGGCGATATTGTCCCGCTTTAGCTTTGCCCGTACTTTGCGCCATTGGCCGTTGAAATAGCTTTGTGCATCGGCTGGAGTTAGGCTTTGATACTTAGGGTTAGAGACGCAAGGCTTTGATAGAAAGCTATGGTACTTGGAGGGTGCCGTAAGGGTAACAAACACGCCTTTATGGCCGCGAGCTTTACCTATAGCTTCAAAACCAGCAATGCGGGTCATTAACTCATTGCGTCGATTAACGGGGTTAGATACCCCGCGCTCGGCAATATCCAATAGCGTGAATGATTGGCCTAAGTCGTTTTCGGCTACGTACTGAGCCAATACATCTTTGTTGCGAGCCGCTTGCGCAAACTTCCGCTTTACGCAATTGTGGCTGGCGTAGATCCCTGCCACCTTATTAACTTGGCCCATCTCGATTTGGACAGTTTCCATTTTAATGTCTTGCAGCTTGCGAAGCTTTTGTCGCCACCACAGGTCACACTTAACCCGAGCTATAGCCCCTGCTATTTCTTCTTGGCTGGCTTCAAAGGGATTATCTAGGGGGAACGTCAGCCCTCGGTGCTCTAGGTAATCTATAGCTAGTTGTATGACCGTTTTTGAGCTGCCACGGCGGACTTTTCGAATGATGAGTTTCTCTAAATTGTGAGAATGCCACTTGGCAAAATCCCTTAGCTCATCATCGGGGCAGGAGAGGTACAAGCTATCGCTACCTGATCCAAGCTTTAGGTAATCATCTGTACGCAAAAGCATCAAGTTAGCCTCTACATGGCTTTTAGCTTTTGCCAGTCGGCAATAGTGGTGTGCTAGGTTGGTACAAATAGATGGGTGATGACCTAATAGGCGACGCCTATAGTCCGCACAGCTCTCGGTACCGATACCCTCGGTTAGCTTTAACGCCTTTTCCAGAGAAAACAGAAGCATACTAAAGCGGCCTATAGGTAAGCGCTTGAGCTATAGGGAAGCAGCCAAGGTGCGGCGCTGGAGCGTTCAGGTGCACAAGAAGACCTATAGGCCAGATTTGACCTATAGGTATAGCGAGAGCCGCTGCAAGCATTAAAGCGGCTAATGGAATATATGGCCTATAGCGCATAACGTGTTAGCCGGTAGCCTTTAGGCTAATCTGCCCAAGGTGGTCTAACTTTTGTTGGCTATCTAGCCATGAGTCCAGATCTTCGCGTAGGTAGCGAACGGAGCGCCCAATCTTGATAAATGGCGGGGCAGGGGTGCGCTTATCGCGCTTGCCGTCCATTCGCGCTTGGCGCAGAAAAGACCGGCTCATGCAGATGTATAGGGCCGCCTCAACTTCTGACAGAGAGCGCGGTAATACGGTTTGTTATTCTGTGTTCATTGTGTGCCTCAACGAATTACTTGGTTCGATGGGGGCACTATGCAGGAGTGATAGTAGTGATTTATGTGCTGGTTTAAAATTTACGTATTTGATAACGTATTTGTTTAAACTGCTTTGTTTCAAACCTCAAAACGTGACGAAGTTAAGTCGACGTTAGTGGATTCTTTAGAGTTTGGGTATACAGAAGGGAAGATTTCAAGGTCGATCAAAACCCTCGGTTGGGGTACAGACATACCCCAGTCGGGCTTATAATCCGATTCTAGTGATGAATCTTAAGTTTGTACTAGGTTTGAATTTTCATTCCTTTAGAGTGGAATACTTTCGTTCAATTAATGTGTGGATTACTCTTGCCAGCTCATATTCCTTCTCTGCTTCAATCCAACTTTCTAAGGTGACAGGAATACATACTACAACTGCTATGACGGCACCTAAAACGGAAGCCTCATGGCCGTTGCCGGCCAATAAATTTAAACCTGTATAAATGGCTGCTATTGACGAGGCAAGTATCAATAGAAAGCAAAAATAGTCACTTTCCTCTATGAGCCAACGAAACACTTTAAACCTGTGCTTAATCGCTACAATGTAGAACCCTAGAACGTTGCCCATGAGAAAGCCAGAGGAAAGGTTCCATATGTACGGCTTATCTCCTCCATCATGTCCTATTCTTAATAGCACAAGGAATAAAATTAGGAGGCTCGTAAAATAAACAGATAGAGCGAATTTCCGCTTTTTAACTTCTTTGTAAGAAAAAATTTTATCTAAATCCATATGACATCCATTTTGAGGTTAGAGGTTGGTGAGTTGTCAGGCTGAACATAGTTCGTGACAGACTTAAAAGTTTTCGGGCGAAATATGCGTGTGCCCAAACTTAAGCTAGAGTAAACACCGATGTTTATCAAATACAGATTGGGCTATACGCGAAAAAATGTACTTATAATATTGAATGTTGTCTTCGTAATTTACTCATTGTGGAGTTGAGTGAGCTATAGCTAAAGGCGGTCTTATCGCCTCGCGGTGTTTTCCACAGTAGGTCAGCATAGGTGGCATCAACCAAAATCCCTTCAGTATCATAGGCGGGGTTATCACTTTCGAAGTCTTCTCTAATTAGTTTCCAAACGCCTTTCGCTGATATTTTAGGATTATTCGATAATATTCTGTAAATAAGAGCGTGCAACTCATGGTTGATAATAGGGATGTTTGGTTTGGTGGTGTTAGCCTCTATACGTGGCTTTTCCTTGAGCTTATTAAGCTCAGAAGCGGCTAGCCTTATAGCTTCTGGCTTGATTTTGAAGTGTGGGAAATTTAAAACACGTTTCATTTTATTTTCTACGCCTGCCATTCGACCTGTCTTGGAGATGGTTTCCATTTGCTCGGTTAGACGCGTTAATTGGTCGCTTACATCGAACGTTTCTTTAGGCAGGGAGACCGCATATAAATTATCACCGTTCAAGGATTCAAACTCGCGCCCCTGCCATTTGTAGATTGGCGGTTCAGGGAGCTCGAATTTCCAAGGGTTAGAGCTGTTCCATTGGCTCACGCGAACGGGTTCAAGAATCTTGGCGGGAATTCTAGAAACTTCGAGTTCTACACCATCGAGCAAAGGCGCTAGTATATCGAGCGGGTATGCCACATGCCCTGTATAGGTGAAGGACGCTCTGCCTATCCAGTTGCCCTTGGCGTCAGCCGTTAGGTATAGCAGATTGGCATTTTTTAGCAGTATGGAAGCTGAAGCTTCACTAACGATTATTTTATGAATTAACTCTGATTTGAGTATTCCGAGTTTTTGAGCGGTTTCTTCAAGCGTGTACCATGGGCCTTGCATAGACTATCCTAATTGTCGTTATCCAATAAGCGCGACAGCATCTGCTTTATGATCTGGGGCCAAATGCGCATATCTAAGAGTTGTATTCAGGCTGGCATGGCCGCAAAGCTCGCGTACGGTGTTTAGGGGCACTCCACGCATAACCAGCTTAGATGCGAAATCGTGGCGCATATCATGCCATCTAAATTGAGTGATTCCAGCCTTTTTTAAAATCGTTGTCCACGAGCTTTTGACATTATCCAGCCTGCCGCCATCGTCAGCCGGAAATACACGGGCCTCATTTAATCCGCATTGGCCGCGCCACTTCCCCAACACCTCCCGAGCTAATGGGCTTAATGGTATATGTCGGGTTTTGCTGGATTTGGCCGTAGCGCCGTTAACCGTTATCACATTGTTTATTAGGTCAACCTCAGACCACATTAAATCGAACTGTTCGCCCCGGCGCATTCCGGTTTTCAGGGAGAGCGTAATCATAGGCGTCATACGGTCAGCGTAGGCGAGGTGTGATAAATCTGGCAAAAGAGGGTAATCCCTTTCTGCTCGGTGTTCGTTGCCTCGCGCCCGAGCTTTTTTAAGCTCATCGTCGCGCTCTTTTAGCGCGGCTAGTAGCTTGAACTCTTCATCGCTAGACAAGTAACGGGCTTTGCGGCCTTCGTCCACCTTTAGGTTTTTGAGCCGTTTCAGCGGATGCTCTTCCAGCACCTCCCACTCTACCGCTTTGGTTATCACACCGCGCAAAGCATTGACGCATCGATTAACGTAAGTAGCTTTACGGTCTAGTTGTATTTTCTCGGTTCGCCAGCGTTCCATACGTTTGAGCTGAATTTGGCTCATGGGGAGCGCCAATAGGTCAGGGAAAGAAGCTTTAACGATGTTGATCGTATTTTGACCGCTCTTGTGGTTGGCCAGCGCCCACGGTTGATACTGTTCTTCGAGAAATCGCCCTAATGTGCCTTTGAGGGTTTCTTTAGCTTTTTGGCGGCCTTCAATTTTATCCGCTTGTACATCTGTACCATCTGCCACCTTGCCTGCAAGGCTGGTGGCTTTGTCTCGCGCTTGGGCGAGTGTGAGCGAAGGGCCTAGAGGGCCAATTTTGATTCTCTTGCGGCGACCGTCCGAATTTCGATAAGAGTAATAGAAGGTTTTGAGGCCCGTTGGCTGTACCCGCATTAAAAAACCTTTTAGCTCGGTATCAACAATTTCGTAAGCTTGGTCAGCTGGCTCGAAATTTCGGGTACTGAGGGTAGTCAATTTGGCTCTCATGGCGGCAATTTCATCTCTAAATTTGGACTTAATAGGAAACTTAAGTCCATATTAAGTCCAAACTGAAAGAATCGCAAAGAAAATCTATGAACCGCCATGAACAAGAGTTTATCTTTAAGTATTTGAATTTAAAGGATAAAATAGTTATATTGTGTTCATGGTTGTTCACTGGAATACATGGAAAAACACCCATTTTATACACTGGCAGTGTTGAGGTCAGCGGTTCGATCCCGCTAGGCTCCACCAAATATACAAAAAAGCCCCCTGCTCGTATGAGCAGGGGGCTTTTTTGTATATCTCGCTGAAAGCTCAGCGAGAGCGAGGTTTAGCTCCGGTTGATGTGCATGGATGCACGAATGTCGCGGGCGCATGGAGCGCAGGAGCGACCTCTAATTTGCCGGGAGCAAATTAACACGACGGAGTCGCCCGGAGGGTGGCGCACAGGGAGGTGCGTCATGCATCCCGCGTATCGTCAAAGTCCCATATCTGCATTCGAGTTACCCCATTGGACGGGGGGGGGGTTGTTTGTGGGTCTAGTTGGGTGAGACCGCTGAGGCCAGCGTGCTTGACGTGCATGGATGCACTAATGTCGCGAGCGCAGGAGCGACTTCTAATTCGCCGGGAGCGAATTAGCACGGCGAATGCCGCCCGTAGGATGGGGCACAAGGACAAGGTGAATGCCTCTAAGAGGCAGAGAGGGCGGTCTGGGCTGAGTGCCCCGTGCATCCCGCTAAGCGGGCAGTCGAAGTCCCGCGACTTCTTACAAAGCCCTTAGCAAAACCCTTTAAAAACAATAAGATCGATGAGGGGTGGTAGCTCTCGCTATAACCCGATAAATCTTCCCGCAGGCGTTGGCAGTTTTGGGGTCTATGAGAGCGAGGGTTCGCACTGGTTGACTTGAAGGGATTCATTATTGCCGGGGGTACACTGATCCCTGCGCGTTTATCCCCTAATGGACAGCCGCTCGGCTGGATTTGGGGTAATGGCGAGCCGCCGCACTCTATAGTAGGAGTTTGCGATTTCACAAGAATTTTACGGGCGAATTCAGTAGACTGTCGCAGGAATTTGCATTAACCCAGTAATAATCTACCTCCTTTTAGTTTTTATGAAAGTTATGCCATGTCTGTTTCGCCAACCGTATCGGTAATTATAGCCGCCTATAACCGCCCAAGCGTGGTTAGTACCGCGATCAAGAGCGTTCTGAACTCAGATTTTCAAGATTTTGAGCTGATCGTTGTAGGCGATGGTTGCAATCAAGAGACGGAGGAGGCGATTTGTGCCTTTACTGATCCTCGTATTCTCTTTTGCAACCTGCCTGAAAATACCGGTCATCAATCCGCCCCACATAATAAGGGCATCGAAATGGCTAGTGGGGAATTCATCCTCTTTCTCAACCAAGATGATCTCTATTTTCCTGACCATATCTCTAGGCGTGTCGCCTTCATGCGCGAATCCAAGGCCGATATTTCTTGGTCGCCTATCCTGCTTCTGCAACGCACAGCCGCAAACCATGGGCCTGTGGATGCCCATAAAGATCGCATCGTGCTTGATGGGGCTGTGCAGGACAACAAATTCGATCCGAATGCCTTTATTATCTCATCCTGCTGGGCCGTCCGACGCGAGATCTGCTTAGACGTGGGGCCTTGGCTGCCGATCAAGAAAACGCGCCTCTCGCCTTCTCAGGAGTGGCTTTTCCGCGCCTGGAAACAAGGCTGCGATATATGCTATCACCGCGAGGCCTCGGTCTTGTGCATTCACTCTGGGGTGCGCCCTTATAGCTATATCCATGATGGATCGTTCGAGCATGAGCGTGCATGGGGGTGGATTAGCGCGGGGGCGGAAGCGCGAAGTCGTGTCTTGAACGCGGCACTCGTGGAAATGGCGGGGCGCGAATATCTATGGCGGCAAAAACTAACGCGTTTTCAAAAACCCTTGCTGTCATTCGCGCGACACATTGCGAAAAAGCTGGGCCAACACCCAGATGCGTTTCAACGGCTTATTGGGGGGCTTGGAAAAGGCGCATGGGTCAAAAGTCATACCAAATTTACCCGGGGCACTCCGCCGGTTTTAGAGGTTGGCAAACTTGTGCCGTTCTCCGCTGCTTACGCAGAAGAGCACGTGGGACTTGGCTGGCATCACTTTGAGAAAGAAGGGGCGTGGAGCGAATTTGAAACAGCCGAATTGTTTTTCTCGACAGAGCAAGACGCTCAGACAATCATCCTTTCGGGGTATCCGTTTCGGCACGACGACAAAGTGACGTTTACGCTCAACTCCGATTTGGAGCATGAGGTCTGTTTTAGCGGCAAACCCAAAAATGTCGCAATCCAGATCCCGAAAAAAGGCCGGCATCTTCTGCAGATCGAGATCGTCAACCCGACATCACCAGCCAAGCTTGGCCTGTCCGACGACACAAGAACACTTGCTTTTTGGCTGTCATCCTTCAAGGTGGCGGACAAACCTGTATCGGTGGTTACTCCCAAGCCAAGCTAATGGGTCATAACAAAGCAGTAGTTGATTTTTACGGGTTGTTACTTTAGCTGGGGGGCGGCAATGGGTATCAATGACTTCCTTGGCCGAATCATGGTTTATGGTGGGCGAGCAGATAAATATGCTGAATTTTCATTGGTAATGGCGTAAAGAATTGGCAAATTTGTCGATGGCCTGCGAGTTACGTAATGTGGTATAACACGACTCGAATTACATCTTAATGATAAGTCGTTAATGCTGGGTCGGAAATGAAGCCTGATGACCGGTCGTTTTCAGGCTTATTGTACTGCTTGGTATTGGATTTGTTCCTGTAGTCCGATCAAAGTTCCCCGCCCACGAAGCAGGTGGGTTGTGTGATGAAGCGGCATCTAGCCAAACGATATAATATTGGTCTTCTCTATGATCAGAAGGCCACAGAAAACGAGAGTCCGCTGTGCCTTCCGATAAAATCACGCAGATAAATGAGAGCCGGACTCCTGCGACCATTGCTCTGGCCTCTGTGGTAGACAATCGAGGTCGGTTGTTGCCAGTCGATTTTTCTGGCCTGCCATTTGCGCCTCGTCGAGTTTTCTTTGTGAGCGATGTGCCGGTCGGTCACATTCGCGGCGGTCATGGGCACCACACTGGGCATCAGTTGCTGATAGCCGCGCAAGGTGAAATTAACGTCGTCACTCGAGATAGCAGCGGGGCTGAGACACTGCACTTGCTTCGGCTAGGCAGTGTGGCGCTGCATATACCACCGGGATGCATCGCCTGGCAAAAGTATCTCAGTAAAAGTGCCAGCTTGTTGGTATTGGCCAGTAATCACTATGATCCAGCTGATTATTTCTATTCAGATTTAGCCTTGCCTGATTCGGCATGGGACGGGCCTTAACATTTATGGAGCCCCTCGCTATCGTGTGCACTCCTGTTTGGCAGGGAGAGGACGTGCTCGAACACGCGATCACTTGTGCACCAGATCAGACACTAGAAGGCATCCAGAGTATTATGACGTTGGGCCAAGCTACGGATAACACCGCCGAAATCGCCCAGGAGGCCACCGCCAGGAATTCACGAATTCGGGCGCTGATTCACGGGCCTCGAGAGGGAAAGACCCTAAGCATCAATTTGGCACTGAGTGAAATTTCCGGCGAGTGACTTTCTATCTATTTTCATAATTACGCTATCGAGCTTCATATCCTGGAGGCATTGCACGGGGTGCTGCGGTTAAGCCCGATGTCGGGTGCGCCATGCTGTGTGGCGCAGGACGCTGACTTCAGAACGACGTGCCACATAAGGGGCTCTGAATAATGAAACATATTGCTGTGCTGGGCGGAGGCATTATGGGTTGCTGCACCGCGTTGTCTCTCGCCCGTCTGGGTGCCACAGTCACACTATTTGAACAACATCCCCGGATTATGAGTGAAGCAAGCCGGTGGAATGAGGGAAAAATCCACCTTGGCTATCTGTACGCGGCATCGCGGACCCTAGATACCGCCAAAAAGGTCCTTACTGGCGGTTTGCGCTTTAAACCTATTGTCGAACAGCTCTTGGAAACCTCTATTGACTCGTGGATAACACCACAAGCCGACCATTACCTTGTTCATAAAAATAGCGTGGTTGGCCCCGATGAAATTTGGGATTATTTCGAAAGAGTCACCGATCTGGTATGCGAGCATCCGGATGTGAACGGTTACTTGCGTGATATTTCGTCATCTGACTTACGCCGCCTCTCCGCAACTGACGTGGATTTTAATTATAATGCTGAGCAAGTGCGCCTGGCGACTCGCGTGCCGGAATATTCCATAAATACCACCAGCTTTGCGGATGCCCTTGCGCGACGTGTGATGGATGATCCCTCCATCTCGGTCTTAACCGAACAAGCAGTGCAGGCCGTGGGTTCCAGCGACGAGAAATCCGAGCGCTACGCCATTCATACGGACCAAGATACCTTCACGGGGTTTGACGCCGTCGTCAATGCCTTGTGGGCGGGTCGCCCTTTGATCGACAAAACCGTCATGGGGCGCACCGACTTCACCACGCATCACCGCTATCGAGTGTCCGCGTTTCTGGAGTGCCCACTGGATCATTCTTATCACTCTTCTGCAGTGATTTGTGCCGGCCCCTTCGGTGACATTAAGCATTATGGCAATGGCCGCTATTATATTTCCTGGTACCCGGCTGGGCTGCTCGCTGAAGGGCGAAATGCGGAACCCCCCAAGACACCGCATCTGTCTGCCGGTGATGCAGATTCTATCGTCGCAAAGATAAAGGAGGGTTTAGGCGATATACTGCCCGGCGCGGCAGATATAATCAGTCAGGCGGATCGGGTCAACGTGCAAGGTGGCTGGGTCTATGCGCAGGCTTCGGGGGGATTGGACGACCCCAGCTCCAGCCTCCACCGCCGCGATAAGCTTGGCTTACTTCATCACGGCAACTATGTCTCTGTCGATACTGGAAAGTTTTCAGTTGCTCCCTATTTGGCCGAAGTCATTGCTCAGGCGCTTGTTTAATCCTGAGCAAGAGGTAGTTCAAGAAGCGGGCGCAGATTGAAACTTATGACATATTGAGCATCCTCTCGGATGGCTGGGTCAGCTGACGCTATGATGCGCTTACCTCGCACTGGTCCATCAAGCATCTTCCAGCATGGTAAAAAGTACTGTTTAACGATGCCGCCTCATTTATCTTTACCACTCAATTGTGCTTTCAAATCCGCAAACGGGTTATAGGTGGCGGGTTTGATTTTTGTCTCTGTGGTGCTGCGGTAGCGCACAAGGTTCTCAAATTTTGTATGCTCTTCGTCGTGGCAGTAAAGGCACAGTAACTCCCAGTTGCTGCCGTCAGGCGGGTTGTTGTCGTGATTGTGGTCGCGGTGGTGGACGGTTAACTCGGAAAGGTTTTTACGGGTGAATTCTCGGGTGCAGCGGCCACAAACCCATGGATAAAGCTTTAATGACTGCTCACGATAGCCTGCCGCTCTTTTGTTGTTATAGTCCAGCTGGGCGGCGCGTACTTTGTCAAAATCGCTGGGATTGCTCATAAAAACCTCATTTATGTGTAGCAGAAAGCATAAACCAAAGCGGTTATCAGAGATAGGTGGCAGGGGAATGGTTTTAGCAGGCCGAAATCGGGTGCTTAATCTGGCGCCTAACGTCTAGACTTTCCTTATATGCGTCCCGCGTGCGTGATAGCTTTCATCCCAATCTAACGCTAGTTGTATTTTTGACTTGGTGGCTATACGCCCAGATTGAAAGTTAATATTGGTTAGGGTATATTTCGGCCAATTCAAATATAAGGAAATAGCATTATGACAATCAAGAATTTGTTTAGCGGGATTTTGCCTTTAGTTGTCCTCGCCGGTTGCGCATCAACACCACCTCCACCAATTCAAGCACAGGACAAGACTATTTCACATGAAGGTCAAGATTATGTGGTAGGCGGGCAGTACGATGAACACCGAAATGTACTGCAGCTTACGGTAAATGGTGACCCTGTAATGAAAGGGAGTTTTCCTCCCTACACGCCAACATTGAATCTGGCGAGTGAGTATCAAAACATTGATATCTCAAGCTATTGTTATTTTGGGTCTGTATTAAATAACCAAGGCGGAGTTTTTGGTGCGGTAGCTGGTGCTATTCAGTCGTCTAATGCGAAATCTGGCGATAAGTGTGACATAAAGATCTCTGGCGAAAAAGTTACAAGCTTGTACTTTTAAATAATTTAGCTGGTTGCATTTCTGTTACTCGGGGAGGCTGGTAATAATAGCGTGCCAGCCTCCTGCGAGATGTAAGGCGTATCGACCGAGAGCGAAGGTCATCTTCTAATATCTTGATTAACGTGTCAGAGTCTAGGATAATCCGTGAATAGCGAGGTATAACTGACGTTTCCTGAGCTGTAATTCCCCTCCAAATGTTTATCTTTTGGTTGCTATTTCCTCCCCAAAAAGCCGCACCGCCAAGGGGCAATTTACGTTGCTACTTGATATGCGAGTGTTGTCTTTGAGGCGTTAAAGGGGGGGGGGGCGCGCACAAAAAGGCCGACCTAAAGGTCGGCCTTTTAGCATCGCTGTGCTGCTTTATTTCGGCAACTCAGTGCTGACTACTGCTTTACGATCAGCCCGGTTGGGCGACTGGCTGCTTGCTTCGGTTTCGCCTTTCCAGTCCAGGGTAATACGGCTTGCCGATACGCCTTTAGAAACCAGGTAAGCTTTAACGGCTTCTGCACGCTCTTTGGATAGCTCCATGTTGTACTCTGCCGTGCCCTCACCGTCGGCATAGCCGGTAATGGTGATGGCGGCTTGTGACGAGGCCAGTTCTTTGATTAGCTGATTTAGCGCGCCGGTGTTGCTGACTTCTGACGAGTCGAAGTCAAACTGACTGAGAACATGCACGGGTTTGGTTTCGGGCTCAACCGGTGCTGGCGCAGGCGTTGGAGCAGGGGTGTTTACCGGCTCGGCGATTGGCTCGCGGGTGGGCTTACTGGCGACATTGCCGAATTGCCACAAAACCCCAAGGGTAACGGCCTGTACGTCTGGCTGACGGCCCCAATCGCTGCCGCCAAAGTCGTTTACGTATTGGTATTGTAAGCGGGTTTGTAGGTGGTCAGTGGCTCGAAACACTAACCCGGCACCGGCGGTTTCAGTCCAGCCTTTGGCGTTGTTGGCTTGCTCGGGGAACAAGTCGCCACCGTCAATCAGGTTGGCATCGTAATATAATCCGCCGCCGCGAACGTAGGCCATCCAGCGATCGGATAGTGGCATACCCACCAATACAGACAAGTCGTAGCCTTCAATCGAGATCTCTGATTTTTTACCGTCGATATTCCATGAGGTTGCTTCCCCCAGCTCGTGATAACCGCTTTCAATGGCGAAGTAGTCGTTGAAGCGATAACCGGCAAAACCGCCATACACCTCATCGTCGTCTTCACAGGTGACGGACAGATCACGGCAGCCCGATTTAAATTCGCTGGCGCCGGTTTCACCGCCTAGATAGAACCCCGATTTTGCATAGGGAAAGTCATCGGCTTGAGCGGTGCTGCTCACAGCTAATAATATGCAGAATGCCCCGGGTAATCCGTATTTTATACTCATTTGTACCTCATGTAATAACGTTAAACTATCGTTTTTAGATCTAAATTTTACGATAGCGTTGCTCGCAGCAAGTGTGCTTCACTTTGCTGACGCAACGCTAATTATTGTGGTGGTTATAATTTTTTTGGCCGCTAGAGTTAGCGGTTGTCGGAGTGTCTGCGAAATTCGGTTATGGCCGCGTTGCAGAGTTTCACCCTTAGGTAATGATCCTTTACCGGAATCAATTACTAGACGCCATGGTATAGGGATTATCACGCATCTTGCGTGATGCCGGACTCATAAAACTCATCTTGCAAACATCGGTGGCGTTTTTTATTGAAGTATGTGTTGCATTACGCCTTTTGGGTGGGATGCTCTCTAGGTTTTTGCGTCGGGATTTTGAACCGAGCACCTTAACGCTGCGATTACTTTTTAAGCCTTTTGTATTCGCCTTGAAGGCATCGCGAGATGTATCGGCTACATGTCTCTTTCTAGATATTCTCTAAGTATCCGAGTATTGCGCGTATTTGCTTTAAAAAATGCGTCAAACACATCGCCCACCACAGGCACCAAGCCGCCGAGAAAGTCAATGGTCATATTCGCTAAAATGCGGAGCTTCACCCACCAGCTGGCGCCGGCGCGCTGGGCCTCGAACAGCACGTAGCCGGACAGTAGCAGGCCGGCTACGTCGCCCACTACGGGCAGTATGCCGATAATAGCCTCTGCACCAATTCGAACGTTGGTAAACGGGACTGCAACACTGCTGTCGGTGAGGCGGCTGAACTTATCCAGTCGCGCTAAAATGGCTTGCTGCTCGGCCTTCGAGGGTTTTGCTTTTGTCTTTTGGGTGTTGACGCTCATTCAGATTCCGCACCGATATCTTGAAATGCTTGCAC
Source organism: uncultured Gilvimarinus sp. (assembly GCF_963972205.1). NCBI lineage: Bacteria > Pseudomonadati > Pseudomonadota > Gammaproteobacteria > Cellvibrionales > Cellvibrionaceae > Gilvimarinus > uncultured Gilvimarinus sp. The sequence goes on from NZ_CAXAUC010000001.1 coordinate 202,950, forward strand.
CAGCGTGTCGGGCTCTTGCGCCCCCGAGATCAGGTACTTATTGTTGACGATAAACGCTGGCACGGCGGTAACCCCGGCCCGCTGGTAGGTTGCTTCGTCGTCGCGTACCGTTTGGGCATACTGGTCTGAGTCCAATACATTGCGCGCTTGTGCTGGGTCTAGGCCAATACTTGCAACGCAGTGCACTAGAACCTCATGGTCGGAAACATTGTCGGCGTTGCCGAAGTAGGCATCGAACAGAGCCTGTTTCATCTCGGTCTGCTTGCTTTGCTCGCCGGCCCATTTTACTAACCGATGAGCATCGAAGGTGTTGCAGGTGAAGCGCTCTTGTAGTTTGCTAAAGTTGACGCCGAGGTCTTTGGCAATTTGCATCATTTGATCTTGATTGGCGCGCATTTCGGCTTCGGTGCTGCCGTATTTGCGCACCAGTGCCGGCAAAATCGGCTCGCCTTTGCCGCTGTGTTCTGGGTCTAGCTCAAACGCATGCCACTGCACGTTAAACTCGTGCGTGGCTGCCAGTTGCTCCATGGCCTGCTCTAGGCGGGCGTAGCCGATTGCGCACCAAGGGCAGGCGATGTCAGAAACAATGTCTATTTGAATATTGTGCATAGAAAATCCTGTTAGTTAATTACAAGGTTCTATTTAAAGGCTTGGTGCGCTCTTACTTTAACACGTAGCTTAGGTTGTTTGTTCCGCCCGGTTGCTGGCAGGGCACCTCCGTTGCTTGACCCGTTTATCCTGACAGCGGTAATCTCGCCAATTATCAGAGCCTTGGGTACAGATCGAAGGTTTTGGCGCGATCCACACAGTAACTTGTTTTAATCCAACTGCGAAAACATCCATGAGCCCCACACTACACCACCTGTACTCCTTTCGTCGCTGCCCCTACGCTATGCGTGCTCGTCTCGGGCTATTGTTTGCCGGGGCTCAGGTAACGCTGCGGGAGGTCGTTTTGAAAAATAAGCCGGCCCAGATGCTGGCGATTAGCCCGAAAGGCACTGTGCCCGTGTTGCAGCTTGTGGACGGCACGGTGATTGATGAAAGCCGGGATATTATGCAGTGGGCGCTGGAGCAGCAAGACCCGCAAAAGTTATTACGTAAGGATATCTTGCCGTCGGCCAATGCTTTGATTGAACAAAATGATAGCGACTTTAAACATTGGCTGGATCGCTATAAATACGCCGACCGTCACCCTGAGATGACTCAGCTTGAGTACCGGCAACGGGGTGAGAGCTTTTTACAAATACTGGAAGAGTTACTGACTAAACACCGCTTTTTGCTGGGAGATGACGCAAGTATTGCCGATATCGGCATCATGCCTTTTGTCCGGCAGTTTGCCCATGTTGATCGCGAGGTGTTTTACCGCCTACCTTACCCAAACCTGCAGCAGTGGCTACAGCACTGGCTTGCAGACCCATTGTTTGTACAGGCCATGATCAAATATCAGCCATGGCAGGAAGGGGATGATACGGTGGTCTTTCCCTCTTAGTCGTTATGGTCGTGCCACTTTAATGCTTTCTGGTATTAACTTTTGTCTAGCAGTTGCAATGCAGGCAAGGCCACGGTTGATCGCCCAGGTTAAAACCCAGCCGTGTTAAAATATCCTTTTCTTACAGGTTGTTTTCATGTTTGCTGTTTCTCGCCTGTCACCCATGTTGGTGCTGTCGTTAGTCACTGTTATCTGGGCATTTAGTTTTTCGCTGATTGGGGTTTACCTAAGCGGTGAGGTGGACAGTTACCTGGCGGTTTTCATTCGGGTTTTTTTAGCGCTGCTGGTATTGCTGCCGTTTTTTAGGCCGCGTCAAATTCCGGCGCGAGCGCTACTGGCGTTAACGGCTATTGGCGCTGTGCAAGTAGGCGTGACCTACCAGTTTCTCTATCACGCTTTTGCCTATTTAAGTGTGCCAGAGGTTTTGCTTTTTACGATATTTACCCCACTTTGGATTACCTTGATTGATGAGGTGCTGCTGGGTAGGCGCCACCTGCCCATACGCTGGTGGTTGGGCTCGGCACTGGCGGTGGTGGGCGCGGCGATTATTCGCTACCAGCACATCAGCGCCGATGTGCTTACCGGGTTTTTACTGATTCAAGCGGCTAACCTTTGCTTTGCCTTAGGCCAAGTGGCTTATAAGCGCCTGCCGATTAATAAGCCGCAGCAACAGTTCAATACCTTTGCCTGCTTCTTTTTGGGCGCGACGCTAGTATCTGGCATTGGTTGCATTTTATTTGCCGATTGGCAATTGGTACCAGACAGTATGCTTGAGTGGGCAGTGCTTATTTGGCTCGGGTTGGGGGCATCGGGGCTGGGGTATTTATGCTGGGCCATGGCCAGCAAGCGCGTTAACACGGGGCAGTTAGCGACGATGAACAATCTACTGATCCCGGTGGGGTTGCTCGTTAATGTCGTTTTTTGGAGCCATAGTACCGATGTCGTTCGTTTGATTGCCGGAGGTGCGGTTATCGCAGTTTCGGTTTGGGTGTGCAGTCCGAGACGCAAGCCCCGCGCAACCCGCGACTTAGAGTGAACTTTCTAGGCCGAGTGTGGGGCTTGGTCTATGATCGAGTGCACGCAATATGCGTGTGCCCAGCTAGCGGCCACCAAACACTACTTGTATGTGGGCCGGTAGCGTTAAACAGTTAAGCAATACTACCTCGCCATGCTTTTTAACCAGCGGCCTGCCTGCTAAGCTAAACAATTGGCAAACGCCGACAGTGGCCGGGGACTAGTGAATGACTTTATTACTACTTTATATTGCACTGGCCCTCGGGGTCTCGTTTTTGTGTTCGGTTGCCGAGGCGGTGTTGCTGAGCGTTAACTCGGCTTACGCCTCGCTGTTAGAGCAGGGAGGTAAACGCTCAGGGAAACTCTTGGCCAACCTTACCCGCGATGTTGAGCGCCCGCTCGCAGCGATTCTAACCCTAAACACCATCGCCCATACGATTGGCGCAGCCGGGGCCGGTGCGCAGGCCACTGTGGTGTTTGGCAGTGCGTATTTGGGGGCATTTTCGGCCGTTTTAACACTGCTCATTTTGGTATTGTCAGAAATTATTCCAAAAACGCTGGGGGCTTACTATTGGCGAGCGCTTGCCCCTTATACGGCTTACGGATTGCACTATTTAATTAAGGCGCTTTATCCATTTATCTTATTATCGGAAAGACTAACTCGCTTAATTACCCGAGGGGAGCGAGCGGGTAGTGGGTTGGACCGCCACGAGCTGGCGGTCGCGGCGGACATCAGTAGCGCCGAGGGCCACCTGGATGAGAATGAGAGCGAGGTGGTAAAAAACTTACTGCAGCTGCGCCAAACGACTCTGCGTGAAGTTATGACGCCGCGCACGGTGTTGTTTAGTGAAAATCAATCCAGCCTCGTCGGGGAGGTGTTCGCACAGCACAGCAGTATTCCCTTTTCACGTATTCCGATATTTGCCGACGACTCCGACAATATTACCGGGGTTGTACTGCTTAGCGATTTACTGCTCGCCCAGGCAAGAGGCGAGGAACAGGCGCCGATTGTTAATTATCGGCGCGAGTTGCCGGTGTTGTTAGGCGCAATGCCTTTGACCCAGGCCTTAGAAGAGTTTTTGCGCAAAAAGACGCATATGATTTTGGTGGTTACCGAGTTCGGCGATGTACAGGGCATTATCACCCTAGAGGATGTGCTGGAAACTTTACTGGGGCGGGAAATTGTCGACGAGAACGATAAAACCCGCGATATGCAAGAGTTGGCAAGAAGACACTGGCGCCGTCAAGAGATGAAAAGATCGGACGCCGATATCGGCCAGAACCGAGTGAATGATTCTGACCTAGATTCTTGAGCCTATATAGCAGGGGCTATCTCGATTATTTTAAACGGCCTCGACGGTTTTAATCGTTACTAATCAGTCCAGAGTAAATGCGTTTAGAGCTTGAGCGTTTGTCGCAATCGTTGTCTGTTTACGTACCGGAATGTGCGAGTGATTCAGGATTTGCCGATGACTTGCACCGAATCCAGTCTCGGCACGAGCTGTTAACCAAAGCGCTGCTCTAAGTACTGGATAATATCCCCGGACTCATACATCCACGTGTTAGTACCGTTTTCATCAATGCGTAAGCAGGGCACTTTAATTCTGCCACCGCCTTGTTCTAGCGCTTGGCGATGTGGGCTTCCGGCTTGGGCGTTGCGCAGTTCTATCGGTAGGTTTAAGCGGTGCAGTGCACGGCGAGTTTTGATGCAAAAGGGGCAGGCAAAAAACTGGTACAAGGCAAAGTTTTTTAGCTCGTTTTCGACCTTGGCTTGTGCCTCTGGGGTGCGCTTGAGCTTGGCCGGGCGTGTGAGCCAACTAACAAAGGCGATAATGCTGCCTAAGCCTTCGCGAACAAGTTTTATCAGTAACTTCATACGTCATCCTATCGTGCTGTGTTAACCGGTGGCCGTTTAAGGGGGCGGTGGTTTGTGGGGCAGGGGTTACCGCTACAACCGTGCGGCGGCTACCATACCGTATTTACGGCATGTTTTTCTAGCCGTGTGCAGTACCAATTGATCGCTCGCGTACTGAGGTGGTCTATGCGGCGGCTGACCAGTGTCGCCGCCGGTTAGCAGGGGGCTAGACGTTTGTCGTTCACCCCTGAGGTTTTGGGGCCTGTATCGGTATATTAAGATGCCTGCCGATGTTGTCGCCGGAGACAATCGAGATCGCGCTAACGGCAGCCCGCAACACCCATTACATCGTTTAGAGTTTAAGCAGTGGGCATTGCGGTGGCAGTACCACCTGAACCGCTGCGGGGCAAACGCTAAAGCGAATATCTCTGCTTTCGATAGGTTCGCCATCCAAATTAATAGGCATGGGTACTTGCGATTGCCACTCGATCCATTCGCAGGTGAAAGCTTTGACGTATTGGTTATCGCTGGCGGGCTGCTGAAGCTCTTTAAGAACTTGCGTAAATGCCTCGGCCGGAAAGCGACGAATAGCGACGGTATTGAGTAGTCCGTCATTGATTTTTGCGTGCTCTGCCAGCACTTGCCCGCCGCCCGCTTGCGTGCCATTGCATACGGCACTAACGATGATCTCATCATGCCATTCGTTTTCGGCGTACTTTATACGGCCTTTGTGAGGTGTAAAGCGCAGTGCCTGCACCAAGCCGGATAGCGTATAGGCTCCGCCACCCAAACAGTTTTTTAGAGCGGTGGGGGTTGAGGCGGTTACCTGTGCGCCAAAGCCGCCGCTGGCGACATTGATAAAATACCTCTGGTTGGCCTGAATAACGTCGATATCGCTTGGCGCACCGGTTTGAGCCAGGCTGAGTGCGTTGGCGTAGTTGCCGGGGATGTTAGCGGCAGTGGCAAAATCGTTGGCGGTACCCATGGGAATTATTGCAAAGGGCAAACGCTGCTCAATGGGTAAAGCCATCAGAGCGTTGGCCATCTCATTCACGGTGCCGTCACCGCCGGCAATGACTAAGCGCCGGACATCCTCTGCGCAGGCTTCGCGTACTAAGCGGGCTAGATCACCGTGCTCCCACGTCACCCGAATTTCAATAGGTGCCTTTTTACGGGCGTTAAAGACGGCCTCACGAAACGCTTCTAGTCCGGCTTTTTTGCCATTTACGATAACGCGAATAGGGTGCATGCTGTGTCCTTACCAAGTCGTTTGGGGCCGCAAAAGGGTGTTGCAGAGCCAATGCTTGTGCGGTGCGATGGGTCAGCCCGTGGAGCCTGCTCGACGAATTAAATAGTGCCTGCGATGTTTGAAAATCACAATGTCTTCATGGTGTTTAAGCGTGGCACCGCCGGGTTAGCAACGGTACTAACCATCGCCTGTGAACTATAGCGGGGTTTGTTCGAAGATTCCTGTAGGGTGTTAGCCGCCGGGGGGGGACTGCTAACATTCTGTGATAAAAAGCGGTATGCTGGTGCGCATAGGTTTTCCCATTCTCGCTCATTTTCTACAGGGCCAGCTCATGTGGTTGCGCGCCAGTTGTGAACTAAGTTTTGATATTTCGGTGCCTACGCCTTTTATTTTGATGTTGCGTCCGCGCAGCGGGGCGCAGCAGTGGATTGCGCGAGAGGAATACAATATTTCGCCCAGCGTAGAGGTGTACGAGTTTACCGACCTTTATGGCAACCTGTGTCAGCGTCTGGTGGCGCCGCCGGGGAATTTCTCGATTAGCACCGTGGCCGAAGTCAGAACGGCGGATTACGTAGACCGCGCGCCAGGGGCGGAGTTTGTTGAGGTGCAGTATCTGCCAGATGGGGTGTTGGGGTATTTATTGCCGAGCCGTTACTGCGAGTCGGAGCTGTTTTGTCAGATGGCCACCGAGATTACCGCAGGCTGCCATTTGGGCTATGACCAAGTGGCAGCGATTGAGACCTGGCTGCGCGAGTCGATACGGTATGAGCCCGGCAGCAGCAGTATCCCGCTATCGGCCGTGGACGTAAACCAGCGGCAAGTGGGCGTTTGCCGCGATCTAGCACACTTGGGCATTGCCTTGTGTCGCAGTATTAGTATTCCAGCACGACTGGTCGTGGGGTATCTATACGGGCTGACACCGATGGATCTACACGCGTGGTTTGAGGCTTACGTGGGCGGACGTTGGTATACGTTTGATGCGACGCAACCGGTGCTAAATGGCGGCTATGTAACGGTCGGGTACGGCCGCGACGCTGCGGATGTGGCGGTTTACAGCCAATTTGGCCCTATGGTTTATTCAACGGCCCAGCGTATTGCTGTGCAACTTATCGAATAGTCAGATCGCGTGGTGGCGGCTTAGGCTCTAGCCCCGCTGGCGGTCTTTGTCCCCCGTTTCAATCTGTAGCGCCCATCGCCCGCAAGGTTTGCCAGATCTTCAGAAATCCCCGTTTTAGCCGTAACCTTATTATCACACACGTTCGTTATACCCACTGTCGTGTTTGGCGCTGAGAGGCAGCAGTACGCCATTGACGTCCGCCTTTGCGGCTGGTGTCCCGCTATAGGTGGGCGGTAACGACTGTAAAGAGTGCATTTATTTGGCTATTATGACTTTATGGTGGCGCATATTTCATCTATATTGAGGTGTCGGTATACATATTTTTTACCTTAATACCGCCCTGGCCATGCCTATGATTTGTTGAGGGTCGCAAATGCTATCGGATTTTTTCTTTATTAATCAAGATCCTGCCTTAGTGCTGAGCGGTGTGTATAACTATAAGTTGGTGAGCCTCTCCATTTGTACCGCGATTTTTGCCGGTTACTTTACGTTTTACCTGCTGGATTTAGCGAGGCACACGCCCATTAAGTTGTATCGCTACGTCGCCAAAGTCATGGCGGCAGTGATAATGGCGGGTGGCATTTGGAGCATGCACTTTATCGGCATGCTGGCATTTTCGTTGTGCCGGCAAATAGGGTATGACCCAACCATCACGCTATTGTCGTTTTTCCCGGCGCTTGTCTCTTGTTTGTATGCAATATTTCTTTTAAGTCGTCGGGCATCGCTAAAAAACTTAATGGCCGCCTCGGTACTGCTGGGAGCGGGCATTGGTACCATGCATTACAGCGGTATGGCCGCGATGGAGCTGGCGCCATTGCTTCGTTATGATCCGCTGACGTTTGCTTTGTCGATTGTGGTGGCGGTGAGCCTGTCGTTTATCGCGGTGTTGTCTCGGTTTTATTTAGGTCGAGTGATTCCGCGGTTAAGCAGCGGACAAAGCCGGCTAATTAGCGCTGTGGTATTGGGGTTCGCGGTGTCCGGCATGCACTATATGGGGATGCTCGCCACTCGGTTTATCGATACCAGCGCGAGCGGCCCGGTTAACGCCATTGTGCAGTCCGACTTGTCTTTTATCGCCATTAGCGTTGCCAGTACCACAGTGGTGCTGACGTTAGGGGTAGCGGTGCTCAATGGTCTGTTGCGCTTTCAGTTATTGTTGGCCGAAAAAACCGAGCAGGAGTCACGCTTAAGTGCCATTTTGTCTACAGCGGTTGACGGCATTATTACCATTGGTGAAAACGGCGATATCTTAAGTGCCAATAAAGCGGCAGAAGCCATACTTGGCTATAGCGAAGATGAGCTCAAAGGGCAGAGCGCTTTGCGCCTGACATCCGATGAAGATGACACGATGACCGTGTGTCGCATCTCCGGCGCGCCGATCGATTTATCGGGATTTGTCGGGCACAACCAACTAGTGAATACGCTGCACAAAGATGGCCGCAGTATCCCCATTCGCTTAGGGGTTGGTGAGGTACAGCTGTCGTTGCGGCAGAGATTGTATGTGGCTTTTTTAACGGATTTGACCGAGCAGCACAAACTGCAGCAAGAGCTGCTAGAAAAAGAGCGCCAGTACCGCTCGTTAATTCACAATATGCCTGGGGTGGCGTTTCGTTGCGAGATTAATGCCAGCTGGAGCATGATTTTTGCCAGTCCCAGTATTCAGGGGCTTACGGGTTATGATCTCAGTACGTTTATGGCCCGTGATATTGACATGGGCGACCTTATCGTTGAGGAAGACCTACCCCGTATTGAAACCTCGGTAAATAAAGCATTGGTAGACCGCCAAGCGTACTCGCTTGAGTATCGCATACGCCACCGCTCGGGCGATATCCGATGGGTCTTGGATCAGGGCAGTTATCACTTTAACGATGACGGTGAGGCGCAGTGGATTGATGGGGTGTTAATTGATATTACGGAGCGGCATGCTTACGAAGATCAATTAAAAGCCGCTAAGCAGCAGGCTGAGCACGCCGCTCAGGCAAAGCAGTCGTTTTTGGCCAATATGAGCCATGAGATTCGCACGCCGATGAACTCGATTATCGGCTTTAGTGAGGTAATGCTGGAGTCCGAGTTAGTCGCGGAGCAAAGAAAACAGTTGAGTACGATTAATGCTTCCGCGCGCTCTTTGATGTATTTACTGAACGATATTTTAGACTCCGCGAAGCTTGAAAAAGGTAAAGTCGATATAGCGCGGGAGCACTTTTCTTTGTCGTCTTTGTTAGATGAGGTTATTTCCTCTTTCTGGTTGCTCGCCAAACAAAAAGATATCGTCATTAATCTAGCATTAGCCGAAGGTTTGTCGCCTGTGTATGTGGGCGACAGCAACCGAATACGGCAAATATTGAATAATTTAGTGGGTAATGCGGTTAAGTTTACCGATACCGGATCGGTCACTGCGCGGGTGACGCCATCAGGCAGTCACGAGGTGCTCTTTGAGGTTGTTGATACCGGTATTGGCATTGCGGCTGAGCGAGTCGAGTCTATTTTTCAGGCCTTTGAGCAAGCCGATAGTACGACTACGCGGCGTTTTGGCGGTACGGGTTTAGGTACCACCATTAGCAAACAACTGGTTGAGCTAATGGGTGGACATATTGGATTAGAGAGCGACGAAAATAAAGGCAGTCGCTTTTATTTTAGTCTGCCGCTGGAGGTGGGCGAAGAGACCAAGCTAAAGCGCGATACCCGAGACACCGATGTCGATTTACCGCCGTTAAATATTTTGGTAGTGGATGATATCGAAACCAATATCGAGCTGCTGTTTCTTCTGTTGTCGAGGCAGGGACATCGAGTGGTGTCGGCCAGTAATGGTTTAGAGGCGTTCGATCGGTTTCGCGCCAACGAGTTTGATATCGTGCTAATGGATGTGCATATGCCAGAGTGTGATGGTATTTGTGCGACCGAAAAAATCAGGCAATACGAGCAAGATAAAAAGCGTGGGCGAACCCCTATAGTTGCGCTAACCGCCAGTGTTTTGCAGCAAGACCGAGCCACAGCGTATAACGCGGGTATGGACGGCTTTGCCAACAAACCGATCAATCCGTCGCAGCTATATGGCGAAATGGCCGCTGCGTTAGGTATCTCTAAGCGCGAGCCGAGCGGCGCGACCGCGCCCGCGTTGGGCGCTCAGGTGGACTTTGAACACGGTGAGTTATTATGGGGAAGCCGCGAGCGACAATGCCATGAGATTAATGAGTTTATTGCTAAACATAAAGATTCATGGACACTCATCGCGCGCTTAGAGACCTATCAAACAGAAGACAACGCTACACGGTTGCATACCCTGAAAGGCGCGGCGGGAAACCTTGGGTTGGTGCAGCTGGCGCGCCTGCTGCAATTAATGGAGCAAGCAACCTCTGCTGACCAGTATCAGACGCATGCTCGGTGTCTGGATGCTAGTCTGGCTGATATCGCGCAAACACTCGATAACGCGAGTGTGGGTGATAGCGATAAGGCGACGGATCAGTCGCAAAAGCGCCTAACCATGGATGACACTAAAGCCATTTGCCAAAACCTTTTTGTTTTAGCGCAACAGGCCGAAACAGACGCTGAGCTGCTGAGTGTTTTACAACAGCAGAGCGACGATAAACTGGCGTCTAAGGTCGAGCAGTTGGTTACCGCCTTTGATGATTTTGAGTTTGAACAGGCGGTATCTATTATTACCTCAATATTAGATCAGTTATCGCGCTCGTCAGCTGACTCTGAGCAGGACAAGTTATGATTGAAAAACCTAGAATACTGGTTGTTGACGATGAGTCGACCAACCTAAAAGTGATACAAACGGTGTTGGCGGATGAGTACCGTTTGGCGTTTGCAAAGTCAGGCCAAGCGGCGCTTGAGGTGATTCAGCAGAATCCGCCCAACTTAATTTTATTGGACGTTATGATGCCTGGTATGAGTGGTATCGACGTTTGTCGGGCATTAAAGGCGGATGCTGCAACGCAGCATATTCCGGTTATCTTTGTTACCGCACTGAATGATGACGACGATGAGTACAATGGCTTTTCGGTCGGTGCGGTGGATTATATTACCAAGCCTATTACCCCAGCATTGGTGCGGGCACGGGTGAAAACGCACTTATCGCTGGTGCAGGCAAAACAGCTTAAAAAAGCGCATATCGATTTGGTGCAGCGCCTTGGTGCGGCCGCCGAGTACAAAGACACGGATACCGGCGAGCACATTATTCGTATGAGTCTTTACAGTAAGCGTTTAGCGCTGGCCTACGGCATTAGTGAGGAGTATGCCGAGCTTATTCGACAAGCGGCACCCATGCACGATATTGGCAAAATTGGTATTCCCGATGCCATTTTGCTTAAACCTGGACGCTTAAGTACCGAAGAGTTTGCATCGATGCGCGAACACACCACGATTGGCGCCAAGATTCTTGAAGACTCTGACTCGCCGTTGATTCAGCTGGCTCGGGTGTTGGCCATGGAGCACCACGAAAAGTGGGATGGAACCGGTTATCCCAATGGGCTGGAGGGAGAGGCGATATCGCTAGAGGCGCGTATCGTCGCCATTGCCGATGTGTTTGACGCGCTGACCTCTAAGCGTCCATACAAAGAGGCATGGACTGAGGCCGAGGCCTTCGCATTGATTAAAGAGCAAAGCGGATGTCATTTTGATCCGGCATTGGCCGAGTTATTTTTGTCAATCAAAAGTGAGATACTCGACATTAAACAAAACTACAGTCGTTAGCGGGTGACACCCCGGACAATGACGCTGCGTTGCCGGTACAATCGCGCAATGCCCGTTCAACCTAAAGGTAAAAATCGTTTGCTGCTCATAAACGGCGCTGGGTCGCCACAGCCAAACAGACTTAATGATATGGTAAACCTGTGGTGGCACGTTTTGCGTAAGGTTGTATTGTGTTGAATCGTTTAGCGTGGCGTGCCCTCGCTGTGTTATTTGTCGGTTTGGGGTTAATCGGCGCTGTGGTGCCGGGCTTGCCAACCACGGTGTTTTTACTGCTGGGGGCATGGGCATCTAGTCATGGATGGCCCGCACTTAATCAGTGGCTGGTTACTCACCCTCGATTTGGGCCAGCTATTCAGCACTGGCAGCGTCACCGTGCAATACCTCGGCGGGCTAAGGTTGCTGCGGCGCTAACCATGATCATTAGCGCCGTGTTGATTGGCCAGTCGAGTATATTGTTGTGGGTAAAGTGGTTGCTGATATTAACAATGGGTGGTGTGCTGATATGGCTTTGTACGCGACCGAACGGCCCTAGTGATACCGCGGGCAACAGTAACTATCACGAGCAATAAAGCGGCCCCGCAGGGCCGGCTTTAATACTTTTGCTTTAATATTCTTGCTTTAATCTATCCAACTTTATCCAGAGCTTGATCTATATCCGCCAAAATATCATCTATATGCTCAATACCTACCGATAATCGTATTAAATCTTCCGAGACACCGGCCGACTTTAATTCATCTTCGTTCAGTTGGCGGTGGGTCGTGGTGGCGGGGTGGCAGGCGAGTGATTTAGCATCGCCGATATTAACTAAACGCAAGATCATTTGCAGGGCATCGATAAACTGCGCGCCGGCCGCCATACCGCCTTGTACGCCAAAACTTAAAATCCCCGAGGCATGACCGCCGGTGATTTTTTTGCATAGCCCTTGATAAGGGCTGTCGGGCAGGGCGGCGTATTTTACCCAGGTAACTTTGGGGTGCGCTTGTAGGTGTTTGGCCACGGCTAATGCGTTTTCGCAGTGGCGCTCCATGCGGATGCCTAAGGTCTCAAGCCCCTGCATAATTAAAAACGCGCTGTGGGGCGCGAGAGCAGAGCCGGTATTGCGCAGTGGCACTACGCGGCAGCGGCCGATGTAGGCAGCCTCGCCCAGCGCCTCAGTGTAGATCACGTTGTGGTAAGACGGGTCGGGCTCGTTGAGCATAGGATAGCGCGCTTTATTGGCGACCCAGTCAAATTTTCCCGAGTCGACAATCATGCCGCCCACGGTGGTGCCGTGGCCACCAATGTACTTGGTGAGCGAATGCACAACGATGTCGGCACCGTATTCAAAAGGCTTGCATAAAAATGGTGTGGCCACTGTGTTATCGACAATCAGCACAACGCCGTGCTTGTGGGCGATGGTGGCGAGTTTTTCTACATCGACAATATTGCCCGCCGGGTTGCCAATAGATTCGCAAAACAGCGCTTTGGTGTTGTCGTCGATTAAACTTTCAAGCTTGTCGTAGTCGTCGAAAGAGGCCATACGTACCTCAATGCCCTGGCGCGGAAAGCTGTGGGCAAATAGGTTGTAGGTGCCGCCGTAGAGTTGGCTGGTGCTCACGATATTATCGCCGGTGCCGGCTATGCATTGGATCGCGTAGGTAATAGCGGCCATGCCGGACGCTACCGCCAACCCGCCAATACCGCCTTCCATGGCGGCTACGCGTGCCTCTAATACCGCGTTAGTCGGGTTCATAATGCGGGTGTAAATATTGCCTGCCACTTTTAAGTCAAACAGGTCCGCACCATGCTGGGTGTCGTCAAAGGTATAAGACGTGGTTTGATAAATCGGCGTCGTTGCCGCCTTCGTGGTGGGCTCCGATTCATAGCCGCAGTGTAGTGCCAGGGATTCCAGTTTCATGGTCGTCTCCGTTGCGAGTTTATGTAAGGCTGACGTGAATGTAGCACATATTAGCTGCCGCTAAGCCTGCGCCGGCGGGGCCACTTTATTGACGTGTACCACCGTATTTTTACTGGTGGATATTGGCCAGGCAATCTGAGCCCCTTCTTGCAGGCCGATCAGGGCGCTGCCCACCGGGCTTAAAATCGACAACTTTTGTTCGCTATTGTCCAACTCAGATGGGTACACAAGTTGATAGGTAAAGGTTTTTTGCGTCGATTCAACCATAAAGGTAACGGTGGAATTCATAGTGACGACATTGGCGGGCAGCTTTTGCGGCGACACGATTTTGGCGCGCTCCAGCTCGTCGAGCAGTTGTTCGGTAATGGGGTCTTCTGGCACTGAGTCGATCAATGCGGATAACCGATTGTAGATACTACGGGTTAGCGTAATTTTGGGTTTAGCGCCCATGGGAGCCTCCTGATGTAAGCGATTAAGCGGTGATAAAGTATTGCCCTTACAGCCCCCACGGTTGTGCCGTGTATAGCGGGTTAGGCCGGGTGGGGCGGTTTGTGGTATTGCGAATAGCTCTAGCTAATATGCGGGCGTGCTGCGGGTACAGTTCTGCCGGTATTTTTAGAGCGACGAAGTTCGGAGTGCTAAAGAAAGCACCCTTATAGGGGGAAGAGGGGCGTGAGCCTCCACATAAGAAACTGTAGGATGATGTGCATAGTGGCGATTAATGGCGTTGCAGCGATACTGCTGAGATTACCTTAACCGCCTTTAAAGTCAATGCTGTAGCTGATGTTCCTGATAGGACGCATATAGTTGACTGTTTTAGTCGGGTATTTTGTGTCGCGCCGAGCGGTGGTATAATGGCGCTTTTCTCGTCCACACCTATTCTATTCAGGATGCATTTATGCAGCCCAAGCTTCAAATCTCTGACTCCGCCCGAGATTATCTGATTGATTTACTGTATGGCCGCGGCGTAGAGGCGGTACGCGTGTTTGTCGATCAGCCGGGAACGGCGCGCGCCGAAACCTGTTTGGCCTATTGCCGGCCCGGCGAAGAGGTCGAGACGGACGTGACCGTGCAAGCGGGCGATTTAACGCTGCGCCTAGACAAACCGAGTTTGCCTTACCTTGAGGGGCTGGATATTGACCTTAACGAGATTGGCGGCCGCAATCAGTTGGTTATGCGCGCCCCCAACGCCAAAAAGCCCTTTAACGCACAGGGGCGCGAGGTAGAGTTTGAGCGCGAGTGTTTGGTTAAAGTTGTCCCAGCCGGTGATGATTTAATGGTCCCGAAAGGCGCTGAGGCGATTATTACCCAAGCGCTGGGTGCCAGTTATACACTGTTGTACCACGGCAACTTAATTCGCATTGATGGCAAAGACGCCGACGCTATTGGCCTTAGCACCAACGCGCTGGAGTTTGAGGCCCGAGAAGACGGCCAAATTGATGAAGACCATGTGTGGGAAGCGCTCGGTATGGTGTACGACCCCGAGATCCCCGTTAACGTGGTGAGCCTAGGGCTGGTGTATAAAATGACGATCGACCAAGCCGCGCAACGAGTTGCTGTGGTGATGACCCTAACGGCGCCCGGCTGCGGTATGGGCGATGTGCTGGTGGCCGATGTGAAGCGTCGTTTAGAAGAGGTCCCCTACGTAACCTCGAGTCATGTGGAGCTGGTGTTTGAGCCGCCATGGGATCGCACGATGATGAGCGAAGAAGCCCAGCTTGAAACTGGCATGTTCTTTTAAGTCGAGACCGCTGTGCAACAACCAATGGTGGGGTTTCAGCTCGATAGTGAGGGCCACTGGGTGGCCCGACTTGAATGCGGCCATTATCAGCATGTACGCCACAATCCGCCCTGGGTTGTGCGTTATTGGGTTACTACCGAGATGGGCCGCGCGGCGATGTTGGGGCATTGTTTAAACTGTAAAAAATGCGACGATAAAGCACCGCGGGATTACTGATTGATTTGCTCTCGCGCTCGTCAGTGCAGTGGGCATTAATTTGTACTCTGGTCACCCGTTATGTTGGCGGTTTTTTGTTGTGCGTTATCCGAAAATTATTCAATGAGCCGTTATTAAACGCAATAGCGGCTTAAATGTTTGTACACCTGTTTATCGCTCACTGGGCCCGCCTTGTCTTGCGGTGGCTTGTACCGCTGACGTTTTTGGTGCAAGTTGACACCCCTCACATGACGTATCGTGCCCAGCAGAGCCACACTATAAAAATATAACCCTTCGCCTTAAGGGTTTGGCCACGCTTTGATACCCCTGCCTGACTAATAATGAATAATTTAATCGCAGGATAGCTCTCATGAGAAAACCATTGTGGCAGGCTTTAACGCTTGTGGGCGTATGCGCCGTAGCGCCACTAGCAAGCGCCCAAACAACCCCCATTTGGTCCGATGAATTTGACGGTGATCGTTTAGATCGCTCGACCTGGACTTTTACCACCGGTGGTAGCGGTAATGGCAACGGCGAGTTGCAGTATTACACCGCATCGGATAACAACGTTTACCTTGATGATGGAAAATTAGTGATCGAGGCCAAACGTGAAACACGCGAGGGCAAAGAATTTACCTCAGGGCGGATTCACACCAATGGTCGCTTTGGGTTTCGTTACGGCACTATAGAGGCGCGTATTAAATTACCCGATTTAGCCGATGGTCTGTGGCCCGCTTTTTGGATGCTGGGAAATAATTTTGGCGTAGATGGTTGGCCTAAATCTGGCGAGTGGGACATTCTCGAGGCGGGTTATAAAGCGGCGATTGACGCCGGTAAGGTTAATAGCTCGGTCTCTGGGGCCATGCACTGGTGGCACGATATTGACGGTGGTTCACAAGCTGACTATGCCGCCGATGTCGAGCTGCCGTTTAATATGAATGATGACTTCCATAATTACAAATTGGTGTGGACGCCCGAGCAAGTGGTTATGAGTGTGGATGATATTCAATACTTTGCGATGGATATTACCGATCCCACTATGTCGGAGTTTCGTGAAAACCCCGCCCATATTATTCTTAACCTGGCGGTGGGCGGCTGGAACTTTGTTGAAATAACCGACCCGGCCGCCATTACCGCACCGTTGCCCGCAAAAATGGAAGTGGATTATGTGCGCTTGTATGAAAACGAGCACACCGAAGTACATTTGGCCGAAGATAACGAAGCCACCGGCAATTACGGTATTAGCACCGAACTGACTCCGGTCATGAGCGAGCTCAATTGGGGCGATGGCACCCACTTGTATATTTGGAACAATATGGTTGGGGTGGCGACTGAGCCTTTCGAAGGTAGCTCGGCGATGGCTTACGATATCGCGCCAGACAACTGGTGGGGCATGGGGCTGCTGCACAAAGACCAAAATTTACGCAATTACAAACACGGTTACCTGCATTTTCATATGAAAACCGAAGCGGCCAGTAATATTGAAATCAATATGGACAGCACATCGGGCGGTGCAGGCAAAGTAACTTTGGCGCCCGGTGGCGATGAGTACGGGTTGCAGCGCGACGGGGAGTGGCACCATGTAGCGATTCCGCTCAGTCAGTTCGCCGGCCTTGATTTTCAGACGGTGCAGCAGACGTTTAGTATGTCTGGGCCTGGGCAGTCTACGCCTATGACTATTGCGGTCGACAATATTTATTTGTCCGAGAGTGTCGCGCTTGAGGTGGCCGAGTACGGCAGCTTTGGTATTTTTACAGAGACTGCCGAACACCGTGATGCGGGCGACTTTGCCTTTGGCGTAAACGGCGATTTGTTTATCTGGGAAGATACTTTGGCCGTTGCTGCTGAGGATGTGCTTGAAGGTAATGGTTCACTGGATTTAACCTCGACCGGTAAAGGTTGGTACGGACTGGGCTTGACCGCCCGTGAAGGTTTTAACCTGAGCGCGTTTGATAATCCCAACGGTATGCTTCACTTCTCGATGAAAACAGAATCGGATGCGACGTTCGATATCGGCATGAAAAGCGGCAGCGATGCTGTTATCGGTCAGTTGTGGCTTAACTTTTCGCCCGGCTCAGACCCTTATGGTTTTGTGCGTGACGGTGCTTGGCACGAAATTACTATCCCAGTATCCGAGCTTGCGCAAGATGTCGATTTTAGCGATGTGCGTCAAGTGTTTCAGGTGTTAGGTGTGGGTGAGATTGATGATTTGGCCATTGATGATATCTATTTGTCGGGTGGTGAGCAGGCCGATATAGCTGGCGGTGGTGAAGAGGTAAATCGTGCGCCAGTAGCATCGATTAAAACCTCAGTTCGTTCAGGGACCGCTCCTTTAACCGTCGAGTTTGATGCGGGCAGTTCAGTAGATGTGAACGGCGATGAGCTGACTTATGTGTGGGACTTTGGTGACGGAAGTCTTGGCAGCGGAGTAATAGCCACCCATGAATATCAAAACGAAGGCAGCTTTGCGGTTACTCTAAGCGTGAGCGATGGCGAGCTAGAGGATGTCACCACTAATTACGTACTGGTAAATGGTAATCATAGCTCCGATAAAAGCGCAAAACGCGGTTTGGGTTTTGGTCATCACTCAGAAGCTGATTTTGCGGCTATCTCTGAGGGTATTAGTTGGTGGTATAACTGGAGCCACAAACCTGATGTGCAGATCGCCGAGGTTTATCAAAACTACGGCGTTGAGTTTGCGCCTATGGCCTGGAATGGCGGCTTTGATGATGCGGCTATGCGCGAGTACATAGCCGCGCACCCGGATGTGAAGTATATCTTGGCCTTTAACGAACCTAACTTTCTTGAGCAGGCGAATATGACGCCATCGCAAGCGGCGGCCGAATGGCCGCGTCTGGAAGCGATTGCCGATGAATTTGGTCTTAAGATTGTCAGTGTGGCGATGAATTACTGTGGCGAATGTAACAGCGAGGGCGGCACCACTTACTATGATCCGATCGACTACTTTGACGACTTTTTTGATGTTTGTCCCGACTGTCGTGTGGATGCGATTTCGATTCACGCCTACATGGAGGATGCCGGCGGAGTTGAGTGGTACGTTAATCGTTTTAAAAAGTACAACAAACCCATTTGGATGACAGAGTTTTCACACTGGAAGGATTGGACTACGCTCGAGGATCAAAAACGCTTTTTGATTCAAGTGGTGGATTCGTTTGAAAACGATGACGATCTTGAGCGCTACGCTTGGTTTACCGGCCGCCGTAATGGTCATCCGTACAATGGTTTGTTTGACTACCGTCAGTCTGGGGTGTTGACTGAGCTTGGCAGTATTTATGTGAACATGCCAGTTCATAATGAGAGCAATGTTCATACGTTGCCTGCGCGTATTGAGGCTGAGCAATACAAGGGCATGAGCGACATTGTTTATCCCACGGTTGAAGAAGACAAAATTGATGTTCGGGTTGAGCAAACAGAGGACTACAACGGCTTTTTAAACCTAAGCAATATGGATCCGGGTAGTTCGGTGCTGTACAACGTGGTCGTGCCAGACGCGGGCGCTTACGACTTTGAGCTACGTGTTGCCAGCGAGCTAGGCGGTACTTTGCGTTTTTATGTTGAGGACGTTCAAGCCGCTCAGGTGACTGTGCCGAGTACCGGCGGTTTACAGCAGTGGGACACCATTACAGATACCCTAACGTTACCCCGGGGCGCGTTTACCCTGCGCATGGAGTTTAGTGACGTGATTAACGTTAACTGGCTGGATGCCAGTAAGGCAGAAGTGGTTGCAAGTTCATCCAGCTCCAGTGTGGTGAGCAGTTCCAGCATTGCCAGTAGTTCAAGCTCGAGTGTAGTCAGCAGTTCAAGCTCCAGTGTGATGAGTAGCTCAAGCTCTAGTATCGCCAGCAGCTCAAGCAGTGTCAGCAGTGCTAGCTCAGTAAGTTCGAGCAGTGTGGCCTCCGAATCGTCCAGTAGCGATAGCTCCTCAGAGCAGAGCAGTGAAAGCTCCGTTAGCTCAAGCAGCGAGTCAAGCAGCTCAGTAAGCAGTGTTAGCTCGGCATCGAGCTCATCGGTAAGCTCATCTGCCAGCTCAGAGCCCAATGATGACCAAAGCGAAGAGCCTGAAAGCAATAGCGACAGTAGCTCCATCGTTGCCAATGGTTCCTCTGGTGGTGGTGGTAGCTTTGGTCTGATGGGGTTAATGCTACTGGCATTTGCTGGTGCTTTGGGCAAGACACCCCCTGGGTGTTGGCGTAAAAGATTGTAGCGAACGCGTCTCAATAAAGGTTGTCCAGCTTAATTGGGCAACCTTTATTGGGTTTTCTCGCCATCGCTTGGAGCCCTTGAAGATCTCGGTAAGGTGGTGGAGAGGCATAAAAATTGGCTTGTTGTTTTTATTTTCGTGATTTTTAAAACAATAGTAATCGGTTACATTTGTCTGTGTGACAGCGCTGTCGTAATGGCTTGCAGGGCGAGCCCAACTGGGAGTAGGCCTTGGGCGAATAATGGTGGTATTTTTGAGTGAGAGCATTAGCTGGCTGAGTAAAGGTATAGCTTTGTTATGAAAAAGTTCACTTTTTTTGACATTATTCAAAGTGCCCGTAAATCGGGCACTTTGAAAATGATAGCGTCATCATCTGTTTCTTCTAACGTGACGCATTTTTGAACTCAATGGCTTCCTTTGTTTTTAGTTATTTTTCAATAAAAACAATAGGTTACTGTTTTATTTCTTGTCTTTATTGATTTTTTTCATATTTATGCTTCTTGCCCAAGCTCTGGGCTGAGTGAACGGCTTCTTGAGCGCTGTTGAATAGCGTTAGACTATCTCGTTAATGTTAACATTTTTCAGTGTAATCGGTTACTTTTTTTGCGAAAACAAAAACCTATTGAATCCGTCATTAAGCTACCGTAAATTCTCGTTATGCGGGGCGCCGTGCGACTCGTAAAGTAGTTAAGCGTTGCGTATTTTTTGCAGAGATATTTGTTTACTGGGATAACAGCAGGGCATTACCCACATGGTCTGTGTTCTGACACTTGGGTCAGTTGCCTTGTCATAATTGTGTTCCGGTGTTTTTCCGCAGTAACGTAATGTTTATATTTGCGTGCTAATGGTAAGCGGTCTAATGTTTTTTTGACTAGGTTAAGATTTTGTAAAGAGCTTGAATCTCTTGGTGGGATAACGTAGATTTGGCTTCCTCTTAAAGTCAAAAAGACCAGAACGGTTTTGTTAGGTTGCACAAGATAAGCATCTTACAGGTGCCGCCCAGCACCCAGAATTCGCAAGCTATATCTGCTTACCTGCTACGAGATTATTAATAGGAGTTAGCGGGTAGGTTATATGCTGTAACGGAAGTTTGTTCCGAATGATAATAAAGGAGAGTCCCATGTATAACAAAGTAAGCTTTAAAAGAAAGCTGATCGCATCGGCGGTTGCTTCCTGTGCTCTGTCCGGCTTTAGTAGTTTGGCCTTTGCTCAGGATAGCGACCCGATGCTAGAAGAGGTAGTTGTGACTGGTATCCGTGCATCATTGGATCGTGCTATGGATGTCAAGCGAGACTCCTCAGGCGTTGTTGATGCAATTTCTGCAGAAGATATTGGTAAGTTCCCTGACACCAACCTGGCTGAGTCTCTGCAGCGCATTACCGGGGTTTCAATCGACCGTCAGAACGGCGAAGGCTCGCAGGTAACGGTGCGTGGTTTTGGCCCTGACTACAACATGGTAACCCTAAACGGTCGCTCCATGCCTACGGCGGCGGCATCGCCTACTGGTATAAGTACATCGCGTGCCTTTGATTTTGCGCAGGTTGCCTCAGAAGTGGTTAGTGGCGTTGAGGTATACAAAACTGGTAAAGCTAGCGTAGCCAGTGGCGGCATCGGTGCTACTATTAATGTTAAGACGGCGCGCCCCCTAGATAATCCCGGCCTTAATATCAGTGTTGGAGCCAAAGCGGTTACAGATACTTCTAATCGCAACGGCAGTGATGTAACTCCTGAAGTGTCGGGCTTGTTTAGCTGGACCGATGACAGTGAAATGTTTGGGGTGGGTTTGTCTGTTAGTCACCAACAGCGTGATAGCGGTGCATCGGGCTCTTATGTGACTCAATGGAATACGCAAGCCTGGACAGACAACACTTTCTCGGCTGCCGATATTACCAACGAGCCAGACGTGGGGCAGTTATATTCTCAGCCAACAGATATTCGTTACACCATCGCCGATCGGGAGCGCACGCGTGATAATGCGCAGCTGGTATTGCAATTCCGTCCGATGGATAGCTTAACGGGTACGTTAGATTATACATACGCGCAAAATGATCTTGAAGAGACTCGCTCTGAACAGTCAATTTGGTTTTTGAATGGCTTTGATGCCCTGACCTATGACGATAGTCCAGTCGCTTCGCCAATCGTGTTGTCGCAAGATGTGCTGCCAATTAACGGCGGCAACAGTAAAGATTTGGGCTTAGCGCAGCAAGCCCGTGGTACGAGCAGCACGCTTGAATCTACCGGTTTAAACCTGAGCTGGGATGTTACCGATAATTTTAGCCTGACATTGGATGCCCACGACTCGTCGGCTGAAACTACCCCTGATACATCGTTTGGCGGTAGCTGGGTGAACTTTGGCATGGGTGCCAATATCGTTGCTCACCAAATTGGCTACTTTAATGACGGTCTGCCGCGTTTTGTAATTGATGAATTTTCTGATTGTGTCGGTATCGGAGATGATGAGCCACGCAATGATATGAATTGTAATGGTGAGTTTGACCCGGGTGATGTGGGTAGCCAGGTGAACCAAACTACTTACTCAGCACAGTACAACGATGTGACTCAAGTACGCTTGGTGGGTGATTTAGCCTTTGATAATGGCGGCTTCAGATTTGGTATCGAGTCTCGCGAGACAGAGAACCGCACCGAGTACTCACAAACCACGGACATTATGGGTAACTGGGCGTTGGCGCGTCCTGGCGACGTTTCAGACTTGCTGTCTTTAGAAGACTTCCCTAGTGAGTTTGATGAGTACGATGCATCGCCTGCAGGCAATCAGTCGTTTGGCGATGTTTACATTGGCAGTGCGGTTGATCTAGCTGAGAGGGTGTCTGGTTATGAGACGCAAGATGACACATATTACATCTTTGATAATGGCTTTGCGCCGGCTCCTTTAAGTACCAACGATACAGTTAAAGAAGAGGTTGATGCTGCATTTTTCGAGGTTAACCTCGATAGCGAGATTGGCGGAATGCCGACACATGTGACTGCAGGTGTGCGCTATGAAACGACTGATGTGACTTCCACATCACAAGTTCGTCAGCCTACCTCTATTACTTGGTTGAGCGATGATGACTTCTTGCGTAATTACGCAAGCGCTAACGCAGAGCCATACACTGTAACAGCCAGTTATGATCACTTGTTACCAAGTTTTGACTTTGACATTAATGTACTTGAAGATGTTAAAGCGCGCTTCTCCTACAGTAAAACGATTGCTCGGCCGACCTACAACAACTTGTCCGCAAGTACCTCTGTAGATCAGCCATCGCGCCCAACCATTAACAACCCCGGCACGCCAAACGCGATCGCTAACGCAAATGATCCGTCGCTGGTGCCGTTAGAGTCTAACAATATCGACCTGTCGGTTGAGTGGTACTACGATGACTCTAGCTATGTGTCCGTGGGTTTTTACGAAAAGCGTGTTGACAACTTTATCGGTATCGAGCCGGTTGATGAGCCTCAGTTTGGTTTACGTGATGCCACAAACGGTCCGCGTGCTCAGGCTGCAGTCGCTGCGCTCAACGATCAAGGCATTGAAGTTACCGATGGCAACCTTTATACAATGGTTGTTGCCATGGAGAATGGTATCGATTTTGACGACTTAGATCCGTTAGATGCTCAAGCGAACTATAGTGTCAATCCTAATGCCGATGATCCGCTTTATATGTTCCAGACCAACAAGCCTGTTAACAACAAAGAGGCGAAGATTTATGGTTCTGAGTGGGCAATACAGCACTTCTTTGGTGAAACGGGCTTTGGTGTCCAAGCTAACTACACGACAGTAGAGGGTGATGTAGGCTTCGATAACACCGGTGATCCTAGTGTTGCCCAGTTTGCATTGGTGGGGCTAAGTGATACGGCAAACATCGTTTTGCTTTACGATAACTATGGCTTCCAAGGACGTTTGGCGTACAATTGGCGTGATGAGTTCTTGAATAATGCCAACCGATACGCGAACAACCCCGAGTACACTGAGGCTTACCAGCAATTAGACTTTAATGTGAGTTATGAATTAACTGATAATCTCACAGTGTCTCTTGAGGGTATTAACCTTACAGAGGAAAGCAAGCGTACCTACAACCGTAGCGTGAATCAGCTTTGGAACTACGAACAAGGCGCGGCACGTTACCAGTTAGGGGCTCGTTATACCTTCTAAGGTTTGAGTGATTTATACACAGCTTTTGATGTTGTGTGTCTTAAAAGCCGCTGTCGTTGTGCAGCGGCTTTTTTGTAACTAGAGTATCCCAAGTTACGGTGGGACCTCTCTTATGTTTGCTATGAATGATTGTATAACGTGCATTACGAGAGGGCGGACTAAATATTAGGCTGGTGATTAATGGCTAAATACGAATTGTTAAACAATACCTCGCACAAAGATTTAAAGGTCGATACACAGCTAAAATCGGATTATGGGGATAATGTTCATGCGGTACCAACATACCTAACAGAGTTTGAGGATGTTCAGCGTGAATACCCTATTTTATTTAGGCATGATTCAGACGATTTTGAGGCGTTTGTTGTATTTGGTTTTCAGCGAGAAGAGAACCTGTTTTTAACGCAGGCTGGCTGGTCTGCCAAATACGTTCCGGCCGTTGTGGCGCGAGGTCCTTTTTTGATCGGTTATCAAAGAGGCGAAAATGGCGGGCCAGAGGAGCCCATGATTCATGTGGATATGGATAGTCCGCGCCTTAGTGAGGCTGAAGGTCAGCCTGTCTTTTTAGAGCATGGTGGTAATACGCCTTACATTGATCGTGTTAGCAGGCAATTGCTGGCAATTCATGAGGGGATCGAGCTAAATAAAGCTATGTTTTCGGCGTTTTCGGCGCTAGATCTTATTGAGCCGGTAGTAATGGATGTTGAAATCCCCGGCCAACAGCCTTTTCGATTGCAGGGCTATTACACGATACATGAAGAAAAGCTGGCAAACTTAAAAGAGGCTGATTTGGTGGCCTTGCATCGCGCGGGTTTTCTTCGGGCGGCATATTTAGTGTTGTCTTCACTCGGCAATCTGTCTCGTATGGTAGAAATGAAAAAAGCTAGAATGCTAGATGAGTGAGGGTTACGTCTTCACGCATTAAATGTATATTTTCTCGTAAGGATTGCTGAGGGTAGTTTTTGAAAAATAATATCAAGCGAATTGTCATTGCGGGCGGTGGTACTGCAGGCTGGATGACTGCGGCCATGTTCTCTGAGTACTTTAAAGGTATTATGGATGTGATTCTTGTTGAGTCCGATACCATTGGCACAGTGGGGGTTGGCGAGGCAACCATTCCTCCAATACGTGTGTTTCATCGTATTCTCAATATTGATGAGCAAGAATTTATGCGGGCGACGCAGGCCACCTTTAAATTGGGGATTGGTTTTGATGGTTGGCGCAGCGAGAATCAAGATTATATTCATTCGTTTGGGAAAACAGGTAAAGAGTACTGGGCTTGTGACTTTCAAAATTTTTGGCTGAGAGCAAAGGGGCTGGGGGTTGAGTGTGAATACGGTGACTTTTGCTATGAGTTACAGGCCGCGAAGGCTGAAAAGTTCGGCGTGTCTGAAAAGTCTAGCATCAATTATGCGTACCACTTAGATGCCTCCCGATACGCAAAATATTTGCGATCGTACAGTGAGGCTCGCGGGGTAAAGCGAATAGAAGGCCTGATCGATAACGTTGCGATAAACACCGATAGTGGGTTTATCGAATCATTGCAGCTTGATAGTGGCGAGTGCGTGGCTGGCGATTTGTTTATTGATTGTACTGGTTTTCGTGCGCTGTTGATCGATAAAGTTACAGAGAGCCGTTTTGAGGACTGGTCCCATTGGTTAAAGGCAGACCGGGCCGTTGCCTTGCAAACAACACTATCCGGGCCTGCCGTCCCATATACAAAAAGCGTTGCTCATGATGCCGGTTGGCGCTGGCGTATTCCGTTACAGCATCGTGTTGGAAATGGTTTTGTTTATAGTAGTCAGTATTTGGGAGATGACCAAGCGGTAGAAGAGTTAGTCTCTAGCGTATCAGGCGATACAGTTTCTGATCCGCGTGTGATTAAGTTTAAAACCGGGCGGCGCGCAGAAGGTTGGAGCAAAAACTGTATTGCTCTGGGGCTTGCAAGTGGGTTTGTAGAGCCTCTGGAATCTACTAGTATTCACTTGGTGATGTCGTCGTTGGTACGTCTTATAAAATTGTTGCCTTCGACCGGCTCGCTTAGCTCGGTGGCTCGTGAATACAATGCCCAAACGAATCGTGAGCTAGAGAATATTCGTGATTTTATTATTCTGCATTATCATATTAATGGCAGGAAGGGCAGTCCATATTGGCGCGATTATGCCAATATGGATATACCCGATACGCTCAAGCACCGTATTGAACTTTTTAAAGAGTCCGGCAGGGCATTTAACCGGGATGGTGAAGTCTTTATTGCCGAGTCCTGGGTGCAAGTGATGCTGGGACAGGGCATCACTCCTCATTTTTACAACCCTATTGTTAGTGCCATGAGCAAATCAGATCTCGAGAAACTGCTGGCCGGAATTCGTCAGGCTGTTGATAAATCGGTTGCTCGACTGCCAAATCACAATGATTTCGTACAAAAGTATTGTGCGGCTGAAAAGCCCTAGCGCTATGTCAGGTTAAACGTTTAACGTTGAGGCTAAATGTTTTTAGAGATGATATGAGTACACCGATAGTAAACAGCAAGGTTGAGTGGCGCGAATCGGTCGATCAAGATGTATTTTTGAATGATATTGTGACCGCTGCCAAACCAGTAATTTTTAAAGGCTTGACTAATCATTGGCCATTAACCAAAGCGGGTGCTGACTCCAATGAGGCACTTGTCGCCTATTTAAAAAGGTTTAATGTCGATAACGACGTTCGAATCTTGATAGGCAATGATGGGATTAAAGGCCGCTTTTTTTATAATGAAGATATGAGTGGCTTTAATTTTCAGGAGAAACGTGGACCTTTTGGAATGGCTCTGGCGTTGCTAGATGCCTATCGCGGAAAACCCTCGGAGCCCGCCTTATACATGGGTGCGACCTCGGTCGCCAAAGTTCTTCCGGGTATGGAGGTGGACAACTCCCTTGATATCGTTGCTGATGTGCCGCCTCATATCTGGATTGGCAATGCGGTGACGATTGCTCCTCATTTTGATACCTCCACCAACGTTGCCTGTGCGGTCGCTGGACGTCGGCGTTTTACACTTTTTCCTCCAGAGCAAGTTGCAAATCTGTACGTTGGGCCAATAGAGTTTAACCCCGCTGGTCAACCGATCAGCTTGGTCGATTTAAAGCAGCCTGATTATGAGCGTTTTCCACGCTTTCGGGAGGCGTTGAACCATGCGCTGGTGGCTGACCTGGAGCCAGGAGACGCATTGTTTATTCCTCCTTTGTGGTGGCATAACGTCGAGTCGTTTGACCCCTTAAATGTTTTGGTTAACTACTGGTGGGAGCCTTTAACACCCATAACCGGTTCACCTCTTAATGGATTAGTGCAGTCCATGCTGACAATTGGCCACCTTCCTGACACACAAAAAGCGGCGTGGCGCGCGCTTTTTGATCATTATGTTTTTTCCGCCGAACCTCCGGGTGAGCATCTGACGCCTGAGATCCGTGGTTTAATGGGGGCTTTGACACCTAGCCTGAGAGACCAGGTAAACGAGTTCTTGAACAACAAAACTGATGGCAGTCGTTAATGCTTATTTTACGATGCCTGACTTTGTCGAGTCTCGGTGTTGAGTGAGGGAAAGTTGGAGCCTATATGAAGCCTATAACGTCACGTAAAACCAAGCAAATTGAGGGCGTGACGCCCAATACAATACCCTTTGATGAGTTAGTCGATGCCGGTGAGCCCGTTATCTTGAAGGGCACTGTGAAAAACTGGGGGTTGGTACAAGCGGGGCAAACCTCATGCACCGATGGAATTGATTACCTTAAATCGTATTACGGTGGCCGCCCAGTCGGTGCGTATTACGGCGCTCCTGAAGTCTCGGGGCGTTACTTTTATACTAACGATGTATCGGCGCTGAACTTTGAAAAGCGTCGCGTGGCTTTAGATGAGTTTCTCGATACAGTTGAAGAGCATTTAGTCGATGAGCGGCCGCCATCTCTTTATGTGGGCTCCAGCGATATAGATCTTTGCTTGCCCGGGATGCGAGAGGACAACAGCTTAGGCTTAAACCATCCCATGTTCGAGTTTCGGCGCCCGTTTTATAGTATCTGGCTGGGCAACCCCTCGGTTATATCTGCGCATTACGACGTGCCCAATAACTTGGCGTGCTGTTGTTTGGGCAAGCGACGTTTTACATTGTTTCCGCCAGAGCAAATTGACAACCTTTATCCCGGCCCGTTAGAGCCTACCCCAGGTGGCCAGCCTATTAGTATGGTGGACTTCGCCAATCCCGATTTTAACTGTCACCCTAGGGCGAAGTGGGCTATTGATTCGGCGCAAGTGGCAGACTTAGAACCGGGAGACGTATTATTCTACCCCAGTATGTGGTGGCACCAAGTGGAGTCTTTTAGCCCTTTTAATGCCATGATTAACTACTGGTGGGATACCACTCCAGATTATATGGGGACGCCAACGAGCGTTCTGATGCATGCACTTTTGAGTATTCGAGGTCGACCCGAGCAGGAGCGAAAAGCTTGGAAGCATATTTTTGATTATTATGTTTTTGGCTCTACCGAAAATTCTGTGGAGCACTTGCCTGAGCATGCTTGGGGTGACTTGGGAGCGTTAGATGGTATGAAGGCGAGAAAGCTCAGAGCATATCTGCTCAATCGTCTTAACCGATAGCTAGCACTGTGAAATAGGCTTAATTTTTAGGTAGGGACTACCGGCAAAGTGTACTTAAATGTACTCTTGAGTGGTCGCATAATGTACAGCGTTTAAAGAGCTTTTGCCACTTTATACTCATGCGCGAGGTGGGGCGCATTCAGGGTGTGAAATACAGTAATCTTGGCGCATATTTACCTGCTGCATCGGTGGTTAACGAATGTTCAGCAAACACGATCTTGATAAACGATACTGATAAAACTTATAAGGAGCCTATATGGCTATTAATGCCTTTCAGCGCCTAACCCTGGCGGGGGCCGTAATGGCCGCTCTGGTGGGGTGTCAGACGCAAAATGACTCAGCCTCAGCGGGTACGAGTAAAAGTAACCATGTGACTTGGCCTGCGGTGCACAGTGAAGTCGAGCAGGACCCTGCGATCGAGGCCCGTATCGACGAGCTGTTGTCCCAGATGACGCTCGAAGAGAAAGTGGGACAGATGATCCAGCCGGAAATTAAGCAGGTAACCCCGGAAGACATCCGCGAGTATCACATTGGCTCGGTGTTAAACGGCGGTGGTACGACACCCGATAACAACAAGTATGCCAGCGTCCAAGATTGGGTCGATTTGGCTGATAGTTACTATTACGCATCTATCGATAAAACCGATGGTCGCACTGGGGTACCAATTATCTGGGGGACCGATGCGGTCCACGGTGTGGGCAATGTGGTAGGTGCTACCTTGTTCCCCCATAACATCGCTTTGGGAGCGACTCACAATCCGGATTTGCTAGAGCAAATCGGCTGGGTTACCGGGCGTGAACTAAAAATCACCGGTATCGATTGGAACTTCTCTCCTACCGTGGCGGTATCGCGCGATGAGCGCTGGGGCCGCGCTTACGAGGCCTGGTCAGAAGATCCAGAGCTGGTAGGCCAGTACGCCGGTCGTATGATTCGCGGTTTGCAGGGCGAGCCCAAATCGGACGACTTCTTAAATGAAGATCACGTTATTGCAACCGCCAAGCACTTTATTGGCGATGGCGGCACCGCTAAAGGTATTGACCGTGGTGAGACGCTCGCGACGGAAGAGCAGTTGCGCGATATCCACGGCGCTGGTTATTTTAGCGCTCTCGAGGCGGGCGTACAGGTGGTGATGGCATCGTTTACCTCGTGGGAGGGCACGCGTATGCACGGTCATGAGTATCTGCTGACCGATGTGCTGAAAGGCCAAATGGGCTTTGACGGCTTTATTGTGGGTGACTGGAGTGGTCACGGCTTTATTCCCGGCTGCACTGCACTTGATTGTCCGCAGGCTGTTAACGCCGGTTTGGATATCTATATGGCGCCGGAGCCCGAGTGGAAAGAGCTGTTTGCCAGCACGGTAAAACATGCCGAAGATGGCACTATCCCCATGTCTCGTATTGATGATGCGGTGCGTCGCATCCTGCGCGTTAAGCTGCGTGCTGGCCTGTTTGAAGTAGGTGCTCCATCCGAGCGCGGTATCGCCGGACGGGCCGACCTGTTGGGCGCTCCCGAGCATCGTGAAGTGGCTCGCCAAGCGGTGCGTGAGTCGTTGGTGTTGTTAAAAAACAGCGATGGCTTATTACCGCTAAGTCGGGACGCGAAAGTCTTGGTGACCGGCGACGGCGCGGATAATATCGGTAAGCAAGCCGGTGGTTGGTCGGTAACGTGGCAGGGAACGGGTAATAAAAACTCCGATTTCCCCGGCGCGACGTCTATCTACGATGGTATTGCCGAGGCGGTTGAAGCTGGCGGTGGTAGCGCTGAGCTGAGTAAAAACGGCAGTTTTAAAGAAAAGCCCGATGTCGCCATCGTGGTATTTGGTGAAGACCCTTACGCCGAAATGCAGGGCGATTTGACCAACTTGATGTACAAGGGCGGTTCGGAGTCCGATCTAGATTTACTTAAATCTTTTAAAGATCAGGGTATTCCGGTGGTATCGCTGTTTATCACTGGACGCCCACTGTGGGTCAACCGCGAACTTAACGCCTCTGATGCCTTTATGGTGGTTTGGCAGCCGGGTACCGAGGGTGAGGGCATTGCCGATGTTGTGTTCCGCAAAAACGATGGCTCGATCAATCACGACGCTACAGGGCGGTTGTCGTTTAGCTGGCCTCAACGTGCAGACCAGTACCGTTTAAATCGCGGCGACAAAAACTATAACCCGCTGTTTCCTTACGGGTTTGGTTTGAGCTATGCCGATAAAGACACGCTGGGTGATGAGCTGCCAGAAAGCGGCCTAAAGCAAGCCGATACCCAGGACGTGCTAGAACTGTTTAATCGTCGTCCTATCGAGCCTTGGGGTATTGAGGCCGTGGGCGCTGAGAATGACCGTGCTGTCATGACCAGCAATACCCTGCAAACCTCTACGGTATTGGTTGAGGCGGTGGATCGTAATGAGCAGCAAGATGCCCGTCGAGTAGTGTTTAACGGTAAGGGAGCAGGCCATGTTGCTTTGTTTGCCGAGGATCGTCAGGACTGGAGCGGTTATGTGAAAGCCAAATCCGTGCTGTCTTTTGATATCAAAGTCGACAAAGCCCCGACCGAAACCACATACTTGCGTCTCGGTTGTGGCTCTTACTGTGCATCCGATATTGATATGACTCAAGGTATGCGCGAGCATTTGGCGGGTAGCGACTGGCAAACCGTGACGGTTGATCTGTCGTGTTTCCCCGCTGCTGGCGAAAACTTCGGTTTGGCTCAGCCGCAATCTGAGTACATCACTCAAGTGCTCCGCCCGTTCACCATTTATACTACCGGTGAACTGGATATGAGCTTTGCTAATGTACAGCTCTTAAAAGGCCGTGCGGAGAGTGCTATGGTGAATTGCCAGTAGTATCGCCATGTAAAATGCCGTTTCGGGCACTGTTGCCGGAGCGAGTCATATAAAAGCAGCCTCACCTGAGGCTGCTTTTTTGTTTCGGGAAAGCTTCTTTTTTTACAGGATCCGAAGTTTGGTTTATCGCGTAGGTCTTGCCGATTTAAGCGGTATTTCGCCTTAACGCTTATCGCAGGGCGCCTTTACCATAAAAATTCTTTCTGGTTATTCTTCTTTATAGGTAGGGCAGGCGCGGCTTACCTGCTGCACTCGGTTCTCGGTTACGCTGCTTCTCTCTAATATCGCTTCATTTTGGCGCAAAAACCACCATGTAATGGGTTACATAGTGAAGTGTAATGGGTTACACTTCGGGTCGATCGCCGTCGCGGTCATGCCTTAGGGGCCAAAAATAAGCGTTTATACGCCAGCCCTAGTTGGCTAACCAGTTTCCAATCGGCTTCTGAAACTCAGGAGCGCGAGACTGGCTAAGCGGCCAGTAGTATTCGCTTAGACAAGCGGAACCACGATAAAGAAGACCTAGCCCGGTCTTTGATACGAGGTAGTGCGTACGGGAATAGTTAGTGATTCCTAATCATAATAAAGGAGAGATCCATGTATAAGAACACCAATTTTAAGAGAAAGATGATGGCATCGGTAGTGGCCTCTTGCGCGTTGGCCAGCCTTAGTGGGGTCGCTGTCGCACAGGATGATCCGATGCTGGAAGAAGTTGTTGTCCGCGGCGTTCGCGCTGCACAGGAGACAGCGGTAAATATCAAGCGTGACGCAAACTCAGTAGTGGACGCAATATCGGCCGAGGATATAGGCAAATTGCCCGATGCGACTATTTCTGATTCATTGCAGCGTATTCCCGGCATCCAAATCCGCCGCTCAGCTGGTGAGGGCTCATCGGTTAATATTCGCGGGCTACCGCAAGTGATTACCCAGCTCAATGGTGAGCAGTACCTCGGCGCTAATTCTGTGGTTTCTATTCAGCCCAACTTTGGGGATATTCCGTCACAGTTGTTTAAGGGGGCTGATGTATATAAAACTTCAACAGCCGACCTTAAATATAGCGGTATTACCGGTACTATTAATTTAAAAACCTACCGTCCTTTTGATTTTGATGAAGGTTTTACTTTTGCTGGCGGTGTAGAAGGGCAATACGGTGAAGAGACTGGTGAGACAGATCCATCGCTCAACGCGTTGATGAATTGGCAGAATGAAGACGTTGGTTTTATGCTTGCGGGCACCTACGCCAACGTCAATTTGGCGAATTCTTACAATGGTATTAATACCGGGTCTCCGGGCGATGCAGGCTGGACGTCGCAAATTACCGACACTCAGGTTGGCTTGCCCGATATGGGGCGGCGCTATATGGGTTCGCAAGGTTTTTCAGCCTGGAAGCAGGTGACTGAGCGTGAGCGCATGGGGTTAAACTCATCTTTTCAGGCTGACCTTGGCGAAGGCTTTATGTTGACCGCTGATTGGTTTTATACCGAGCAAGATGAGTACAACCGAAAAGTGGGTATGAGCGCCACCAATAAATGGCAAGGCGATAATTGGTTTGTACCAACGCAAGATGCTGCCGCCGGCGCTGAAGACTGGTATTCATGGACAGAGGCTGAGTTGTCGCCGAAGCGGTTAAAGTCTTTTACCCAAAACGATGTTTGGCATACTTCATCAAACAATATTAATGTCCAGTTGGACTACGATAACGGCGGTGCTTTTACCGGAAGTTTCCGAGCGGTAACCGGTAGTGCGGAGCGCGAAAAGCGTCATGCCTATAACGAAGGTGATTTAACGAATGGCACGACCACGGGTGTTAACCCATTAACATGGAGCGGTAGTGGCACACCTACGGGTTTTTTCCCCGCATCTGAATGTGGCCCAGACGCAATCGTTTTGGGTGCCGACGGCGGATGTTTTCAGCCTATTAATCCCGGTGGTTATAGTGAACCCCCCCAGATTACCTACAACACTGCCGGCGAGCACGCCCAGTGGGGTGGCTTTGATCGCCCGCTGGCCGGTGGGCTTGGTGCCGATGCAACCATTGCCGATTACATGGGTAACTTAGACAGTTATAACGTTGGCGCATTCTCATCAGAAAACAATGAAAATGCCGAAGGCGATTTGACCGCTTTTAGTATGCAGGGGAATTATAAATTTGATGAAGGCTTTATCACCGATATTGATATTGGCCTGCGTTCTGGTCAAAGGTCATCTGAGTTTGAGCGTTACAACTTATTTAACCAACCTTACGCTGATAGTTGTGAAGTTCAGTGGAAGGCAACCGATGTGCAGATGCATAGCGGGCCTTGCCAAGACGGAGAGCTGGTAAGCGGAACCCTAAACGGAACGGCCATCGACAATATGTTTGTCGGTTATACCGCTTTACCGCCTACGGCGTTGGATGAGCACAACAATGTTAACTGGGTAACTGATTTTGGACCGGTAGGCGGTATACCCGGTATGTGGGCGGTTGATCCCACAGACTACGATGACCCGGAGGCTTTCCAAGAGCGTGTTTTTGGGCCCTCCACAAAATATGTAATTCCAGGCAGCAGCTTTGATGTCAACTTGGATGAGCTGACTTACTACGCCCAAGCAAACTTTGAAGCCGGTGCTTTACAAGGTAACTTGGGGCTTCGTGTTGTTGAGACCGACCTTACCGTTCGCGAAAATGTGGCTGGCACACAAAAAAGCTACGGTAACACCAATATAGACGAGGGCGATAAAGTTACCAACCGTAAATACACTGATTACCTCCCATCGTTAAACCTTGCCTACTGGGTTAATGATTCGCTGGTAGTACGTGCCGCCTATACGGAAAATATGGTGCCGCTGGATCTAAACCAATACGGCGAAGGCTTGGTGTTGAACTATACCATTGACAGTGAAGCGGGTAGCCCTACCGAAGGTCAATTCGTCGTATCGGGCGGTAGTGATACGGGGAATGCCAGCCTTGAGCCTTGGCGCTCAACTAATTATGATCTTTCTGTCGAGTGGTATGCGGGGGCGGCGACTGTATTTAGCGCAGCGGCGTTTTATGTGGATATTGAAAGTTTTACCGAGTCTACAACGAGCAACGAACCTCAACCTGATGCTGACGGTGTCATTCGACGTAACGTTGATATTACTCGTTTAGTGCAAGGTGAAGGCGGTAGTGTAGAAGGTGTCGAGCTGTCGGCCAAAATTGCCTTTGGCGACTTTACCGATAGCTTCCTGGGTAATTTTGGTTTGGATAGTAACTATACTTACTCGCCTAGCGAAGGGTCGGGCACTGATATTTTCGGTGAGAAAAATCTATTCCCCGACAACTCAGAAAGTCAGTTCAACTTGGCTGCGTGGTATGAAGCGGACCGTTTTCAGGCGCGGATTGCCTACAACTACCGTAGTGAGCGTTTAGTCGCTATCGGCGGGGGCGCTTGGGGTGCTTTGAACCTCTATCAAGATGAGGCTGCCTATGTGGATGTGTCTGCCAGTTATGACATTACCGATGCTGTGACACTCTATGCATCCGGCTCTAATGTAACCGGTGAGTACGAGCACTACTACCTCGGCTTTGAGGATCAGTACGCTTTCCAAAACTATTACGAGCCGCGTTATACATTAGGCGTTCGCGCGCGCTTCTAAGCTATTATTTCATGGGACTTACTTTGCCGCCCTTAACCGGGCGGTTTTTTTTGCTTGATCAATAGAGTAAGCAGTGAAATATTATAAAGGTTATAAATTTGAATTTTAGCTGTGACGCTTACGGCCTTAAGCTTTTGTGCGTCACTCACTATCATACTCAAGACACGAGCTTTTAAAGTGCGAGCCTTGATGCGCCGCGTGCGGGGGATATAATGAGTGGCTAGGAAACGTTAAATTACGATACAAAAATGCCACTTTTGAGTGGCATTTTTTTGGGTAAACTAATAACCTCGAGCACCAATACGTCATTGAGGGCAACGGTCTAACGCCAGCGCTCCCAAGCATCCATAACTTTAGCCGAGTAGCGATAACTGCCGTAGCTGCCGTTGTAGCGGGCCAGCGCCTCGGCCAATCGGCCATCGGCGATATCAATATAGTGTTTTAAAATAATACAGCCGTAGCGTAAGTTCGTGGCAGCATCAATAAGGTTGTCTTCTGGGCGTCCGATTTCGTTCTTCCAAAAGGGCATAATTTGCATAATACCCATAGCGCCGACGGGCGATATGGCAAAGCGATCAAAGTGGCTTTCGGTTTCGATTACCGCGAGCACCAGCTCAGGTTTAACATCGGCAGCGGTTGCCTCGCGGTGAATCAAGCGTAGCAGAGCTAAGCGCTCATCGGGGCTTTTAATATAGCGGGCCAGCCTAGTGTCCATCAGCATCAGCCAGGCTTCGGCATCAAAGCGGTCGGTAAAACTGTCGGCGCGTTCGATGTGGTTTTTAAGCAGCTGGCGCAGCTCGTCATCGACTGTTGACTGCGGGATGATGGGCTGTTCTGTAGCGGGGGTTAAGATGATATTGCCTGCCATTTGCTCGGCGCTCAGCTCGGCAGCGCCTACGAGCAAACCGCAGGCAAGCGCGAGTGCGCACGCCTGCGGGGCTTGGTGCCGGCTGTTAACCGCGAGCGAGCGCATCGCTAATAAGGCTGACAATGTGCTCTTGTGCCACGTCTTGCTTCTCGGCGTCGCGACGGCCTTTGTATTCGACGTTACCTGCCTCCAAGCCGCGATCGCCCACCACAATGCGGTGGGGAATACCCATTAAGTCGGTGTTGGCCAGCAGTACGCCTAGGCGGGCTTTTTCTTCATCCATAAGCAGCACGTCGGCGCCGGCGGCTTGTAAGTCGCGATACAGTTGCTCGCAGGCTTCGGCTACGCGCTCAGATTTGTGCATGTTGATGGGCACAATCGCTACTTGAAACGGGGCAATGGCGGCGGGCCAAATAATGCCGTTTTCATCGTAGTTTTGCTCGATGGCCGAGGCCACCACCCGGGTGACGCCGATGCCGTAGCAGCCCATAATCATGGTTTGCTCTTTACCGTTTTCATTGAGTACGGTAGCGCCCATGGCTTCGGAGTATTTGGTGCCCAGCTGGAAGATATGACCGACTTCGATGCCGCGCTTAATTTCTAAGGTGCCTTGGCCGCACGGGCTAGGATCGCCAGCGACGATGTTGCGAATATCGGCCGCTTCGGCCAGCGGTAAATCGCGCTCCCAGTTAACGCCGGTGCTGTGTAGGCCGTCTTTGTTGGCACCGCAGACAAAGTCTGCCATGGCCAGGGCACTGTGATCGGCAATCACGCGAATAGGTAAACCACACGGGCCAATAGAGCCTACGACCAAACCCAGCTCCGCTTTAATACGCTCCTCAGGGGCAAAGGTAAGCGGGTTGGCAATACCGTCGAGTTTTTCGGCTTTAATATCGTTTAGTTCGTGATCGCCGCGCAGCACCAGTGCTACCAATGGCTGCTGAGCGTCTTCCTCTTTGGCTTCACCCAATACGATCAGGGTTTTAATTGTCTCGCGTGGGGCAACCTGTAAAAATTCAGCGACCTCTTCGATGGTGTGCTTACCTGGAGTGGCCACATCTTGCTTGGTGGCGCTCGCTGCGGCGCGTTCGGTAGCGGGGGCCAAGGCTTCGGCTTTTTCGATATTGGCGGCGTAGTCCGAACTGTCGCTAAAGGCGATGGCGTCCTCACCACTGTCGGCCAACACGTGAAACTCGTGGGAGAAAGCGCCCCCGATAGAGCCGGTATCGGCCAGAACGGGTCGGTACGCCAAACCAATACGGCTAAAAATGTTGCAGTAAGCGCTGTGCATGCGCTCGTAGGTTTGCTGCAGGCACTCAGTGCTGGAATGAAAGGAGTAGGCGTCTTTCATAATAAACTCACGGGAGCGCATCACGCCAAAGCGCGGGCGAATCTCGTCGCGAAATTTGGTTTGTATCTGGTAAAAGTTGGCCGGTAGCTGTTTGTAGCTGTTTATTTCGCCGCGCACTAAATCGGTAATGACTTCCTCGTGGGTGGGGCCAAGGCAAAATGCGCGGTCGTGACGATCGTTTATGCGCAGCAGCTCGGGGCCGTACTGCTCCCAGCGGCCCGACTGCTCCCACAGCTCGGCGGGCTGAACTACTGGCATCATGACCTCTTGCGCACCCGCTTGGTTCATTTCGTCGCGTACGATGTTTTCGACTTTGCGCAACACTCGTAGCCCCAAAGGCAGCCAGGTGTATAGGCCAGAGGCGAGTTTGCGGATCATACCGGCGCGTAGCATTAGCTGATGGCTGATAACCTCGGCGTCGGCGGGAGTTTCTTTTAATGTGGCGATTAAAAAACGACTGGAGCGCATAGTGTTAAGTCTTGTCTAAGGGTCAATGTTTACTATTGGGGTTCGTTCTGGGCTAATGGCTGAGTTTAGGGCGCATGGACATGGTAATAATCGCTATACTCAGTGTTGTTATCTAGCCGGGCCCTGAGGCTTGGCAGTATCCGGGTATTCTACGCAGCTTAGACCTCGGGGTACAGATATCGAGGCGTAATTTGACAGGCCTGCCGCCGTGTTTGGCTACTGTGGCCAGGATAATCAGTGGAGAGCAATTATGTTTGTATTAGACCAACGTCTTACTGACGATACGTATGTTATCGGTCGTTTTGAGTTGTCGTTGTTATTACTGGCCAAAGACGCCAATTACCCTTGGTGTATTTTGGTGCCCGAGCGTGAGAATGTGATGGAACTGTATCACCTCAGTGACGCAGATCAGCAGCAGCTAACCCGGGAGTCCTGTCAATTAGCGGAGGTGATGAATAGCCTGTTTGATGCCGATAAAATTAATATTG
Source organism: uncultured Gilvimarinus sp. (assembly GCF_963972205.1). Lineage (NCBI taxonomy): Bacteria > Pseudomonadati > Pseudomonadota > Gammaproteobacteria > Cellvibrionales > Cellvibrionaceae > Gilvimarinus > uncultured Gilvimarinus sp. Next base: position 240,821 of record NZ_CAXAUC010000001.1, read on the forward strand.
CGGCGTTGGGCAATATCGTGCCGCAGCTGCACGTCCATCACGTGGCGCGGTTTGAGTCCGATGTTGCGTGGCCATCGCCTATTTGGGGGGCTGCAGATGCTCTAGACTATGAGTCTGAGCGGTTGCAACAGCGGATTGCGAAACTTACCGATGCGTTGGCCGGAGAAGGCTTTACGCCTTTGTCTAGCCAAGAACCATATCAGCCGCGCGAGACAAAAATCCCTAAAATTAACTGCTAACAAGTGTGTTAGATACAAAAAAGCCCGCGGCTGCGGGCTTTTTAGGGAGTGGCCGGAGTGTTACAGGGCCATTTCTTTTAGTTTTTTCAGGGGGCGAACCTTAACAGTGGTGGTGGCAGGCTTCGCTTTAAACATGGTTTCTTCACCGGTAAAGGGGTTGATACCTTTGCGAGCTTTAGTGGCAGGTTTTTTAACCGTTTGCACTTTTAATAGGCCGGGCAGAACAAATTCGCCACAGGCACGCTTTTTAATGTGACCTTCAATGACGGCAGACAGTTCGTCAAGCACAGACTGAACCTGTTTTTTGCTCAGCTCGGTGTTCTCGGCAATTTGCGACACAATTTGCGTCTTGTTGTAGCGCTCGCGAACAGCGGTAATTTTGCGCTCTGGTGCTGCTTTAGCCGGGGCTTTTTTGGCGACGGCTTTTTTGGCGGGTGCTTTTTTCGCCGGTGCTTTTTTTGCGGCCATGGTGTGATCCTTTTATTGAGAGTTGAATAAATAAAATACTAAAGCTGTAAGTTGCATGCCGTGCACGTTTATACAGCTTATTTTTAGTCGGCAACGCGATTGAGTCTATATATAAAGGATTAAAAAGCGATCAGCAAGAGAAAAGTCACTCTAGTAGGGGAAATACCGCAAAATTTACACTGTAAAGCAAAATTCGCCTACTGTTTGTGCTTGGACGCTGACTCGCGAGCGCGTTCGACTTTTATGTATATCGTCTGCCCCGAAAGAGGAAGTTGGTAGTGTTTGGCGGTATTCGAAGTGTTTTGGGGTTCGCTCGGGGTAAGCGCAAGCCACTGTCCAACCGGGCCTGAAACACGTGTTTCAATGTCGTATAAATCTTGCTCGACCTCATTGCCCTGGAAGTGACGAGTGGCCAGCTCGATGGTTGCTGTGTCGGCGTTGAGCGCGATTGTGGCGTAGAGTTCGTAGCCTTCGCTTTGTCGGCGCTGTCTATTAAATCCACCCCAGCCAGAGGGGGTTAGATCCTCTTGGATGTGCGATTGTGCGATTCGCGTTGGTTGCTGCGTTTGCGTGCGCACTTGTGGCGCACGCTGATTAATAGCCCGTGTTTGGTAGTGCCGATGATTGGTGCCGGCGCTTAAGCCGTTGGGCTCTTGCGGTGCACTAAAGCGAACGCTGAGTGTTAGCTCTTCGGCGGGAGTGTCCAGTTGTTGCAGTAACGCTTCTATTTCGGCAATGTTATGAGCGTTGCTGTTAATCACAAGCCGGTGATTCACCACCGCTATAGTGCCGGGCGCGGGGACAAAAGGGGCAAGCTGCTCGACCAACTGTTCAGCGTTTAAGTGGTGAAGAGGTAGTGTTTTAAGGATTAGCGTTGACTGCTCTTCGCCGGCCGTGGTATCGGCCAGAGCGTTGTTAGTGCTAGGCTCGGCACCTACGGCGACATTAACGCCGCTAACGCCTACAAAAAGCGCTGTGCATAATAGCCAGCGGATGTAACGGTAAGCGCGCATATTGGCTCCTGGTGACAAGGTTATAGGTGAAGAGGTCGTAAACCGGGCTCGGCTAGCGCGTGTTGCCAAATCCTTTGGTGCTCGTCAGCAAGGTTTTTTACCTCTTGCGCGGCCTGGTAGTTGGCAAATCCAGTCGGCTGCGTATCATCGTTTTTGTACAGCAAAAAATCCCGGTCTGCGCATATAAACCCCATCTGCGGGTTGTTGGGCTCAATCACTAACTTGCGCAGTTGTACCTTACTGGGTAAACGTTGGTGCAGGCGAGCAATACGGTGGCCGCGCTCTAACATATCGGCGGTATCGCGGACGAGAATGTGTAACTCACAATTGCGCGCCCGGCGGGCAAATTGTGACAACGCTAGTGCGGTATCGTCTCGATCGTAGATCAAAGGGTCTAATTGGTGGCTGATAATATAAAGCTTACGCCGCGCTTTAGCGATAACACGGAGAGTGTGCTCAAGGCAGTGCGCTACCGAGTCAAATAGGTAGAAGCTGTCGTTAGCGTCGGGTTGATGGTTCACGTTGCCTCCGCTGTTACTATCACATGGTTTTTATAAGCTCGTTTGCCAGATCATCGCGCGATGTTGAATGCCAGCATCCATAAAAACGTCCCCGTGGGCATAAAAACCTAACCGCTCGTAAAACGGTATCACGTCGCACTGGGCGTGTAAAAACACCTGATTACAGTGAGTATAGTCGGTTTGTTGTTGGCACCAGCGAAGCAGTTCACGCATTAAATAAGTGCCCGCGCCGTGCTGACGCGCAGGCGCCACAATGGCGACCCGGCCGACATGAAAATGTGTGCAGCCTGCGCAGTCTTCCCGTAAAACTCGTGCACAACCGATGGCGCCGCTAGGTACGCGAGAGGTTTGCGCCGCTGAGGTCAGTAAAAAGTGATTCGCCTGGTGGTCGGCATCGTCCCATTCTAGCTCTGGCGGCACATGTTGCTCTTCGATAAACACTTGCCTGCGAACTTCGCACAGAGCTTTGGCGGCCGAGCGCCAGCTGACGGTATGGCATGTAAGCGCGGTCACGATTGTTCGTCGTCCAGTTCGTCCTCGTTATCGATAATGACCAGCGTGTTATCGGTTAGCAATTGCATGACTAAGGATGTGTCGGTGTCGTTACTAAGCAGCGCGTCTAGTGATTTAATTGACCATTGGCGCTGGTTTGATAGGGCCGCCGCAAGCGGCGCCGAGCAGGAAAAGGCTTGGCCGTCGACGAATAAAGTGGTGGCGTTGTCGTCGGTAAAGTAGCAAAAACGTGCCCCCAGCTCGCGCTCCGCTTGGGCGTTTCGCTTAAGCCACTGCTGCCATTTTTGTCTGGTAATGTTCTCTGGGGTACTCTCTAATGCGAGCTTGGGCTCGGTCATATAGCGACCAAACCACTGGGCGATATTGGCAGGTGTTAAGTGGCTGATGAGTTGTTTCTGCAGTTGTTCAATAACGGCTATATCAATAGCGCCCGGGCTCGTGCTTGCCCGCGCATTTTGATCTTTATAGCGATTGTCATTGGTAAGCGTGGCGGCAATGTGTTGGCCAAACTCATCGAGAATGTCAGCTTCAGAGGGCGCTCTAAAGCCGATGGAGTAAGTCATGCACTCGTCGTCCAGAGCTGTGCCCCAGTGGGCGACGCCGGGTGGGATATAGAGCACGTCGCCGGGCTGGGCGACGTAAGTCGCCTCGGTTGTAAAGTCGCGCAAAATGTTTAAGTCGGTGCCCTCTAAGCGTGGACTTGTGCTATCGCAGCGCTGGCCAATGTGCCACTCGCGAGTACCAGCCCCTTGGACTAAAAATACATCGTAATAATCAAAGTGGGGCCCGGCACTGCCACCGGTAGGTGCGTAGCTGACCATGACATCATCGAGTCGCCAATTGGGAATAAACCGAAACTTATCCAGCAAGTCGGCCACCTGAGGCTCCCAGTGATCTACCGCTTGTACTAATAAGCTCCATTGCTCGGCGGGCAGTTCGGCAAAGTCCCGCTTGGTAAACGGTCCGGTTTTTAGCTGCCACGGGGCTTGGTCGTCGTGAATAATTAAGCGAGACTCAATGACTTCTTCCAAAGCTAAGCCTGCGAGCTCGTCGGGGCTTAAGGGCGAGTGAAAACCGGCCAGCGCCTGCGGTAAAAAAACCGCGTGTTGCTGCCAGTAGTTTTTTAAGAATTCGTCGATGGGTAGTTCGCTCAGATGGGTGAGAATCGAAGAGGCCGGAGACATGGTGACACCTCAAAGCAAGGCCGGCCCAATAGGGCCGGCTTGTGGGGTTAAATCGCTTGGGCTTGCGCGGTGGCGTTGCCGATATAGTTTGCGGGAGTTAGTTCGCGAATTGTTTGCTTAGCGTGCTCTGGAATATCCAGAGTCTCGACAAACTCGGCCAGCACTTCGCGGGTAATTTTTTGTCCACGGGTAAGGGCTTTAAGTTTTTCGTAGGGCTCGGCGACATCGTAGCGACGCATAATGGTTTGGATTGGCTCGGCCAATACTTCCCAGCTATTGTCCAGGTCTTCGGCTAAGCGGGTGCGGTTAATTTCGAGTTTGCTAACACCTTTTAAGGTCGATGCGTAGGCGATTAGGCTGTAACCAAAACCAACGCCCATATTGCGCAGCACGGTGGAGTCGGTCAGGTCGCGCTGCCAGCGCGAGATGGGCAGCTTTTGCGCCAAATGGCTAAAAATAGCATTGGCGATGCCGAGGTTGCCTTCGGAGTTTTCAAAGTCGATGGGGTTTACTTTGTGCGGCATGGTGGACGAGCCTACCTCGCCCGCAATGGTCTTTTGTTTAAAGTAACCCAGAGATATATAGCCCCACACGTCGCGGTCAAAATCGATCACGATAGTGTTAAAGCGCGCGATGGCGTCAAATAACTCGGCGATATAATCGTGTGGTTCAATTTGTGTGGTGTAGGGGTTCCAGTTTAAGCCCAAAGAGGTAACAAAGGCTTTGGCATTGGCTTGCCAGTCGACGTCGGGGTAGGCCGACAGGTGCGCGTTATAATTGCCCACAGCGCCGTTAATTTTGCCCAGCAACTCAACGCTTTTAATTTGCTCCAGTTGACGACGCAGGCGCGCCACCACGTTGGCCATTTCTTTGCCGACCGTAGTGGGCGAGGCGGTTTGCCCGTGGGTGCGCGATAGCATGGGATCGGCGGCGTAGTCGTGGGCCAGCTTGGCTATGCCGTCGCTGATGGCCAGGGCGTCGCTCAGTAGTACATCGCGGCCGCGGCTGAGCATTAAGGCGTGCGACAGGTTGTTAATGTCTTCGCTGGTACAGGCAAAATGGACAAACTCAAGCACGGCTTCCAGCTCGCTATTGCCCGCAAATTTCTTTTTAAGGAAGTACTCAACGGCTTTAACATCGTGGTTGGTGGTGGCCTCGATGTCTTTAATAGCCTGTGCGTCTGCCTCGCTAAATTGTGCAACGATGGCGTCTAACTGTGCGTGGGTGGCATCGCTAAAAGCGGGCACCTCGGCTACGCCGTCGAGCTGGCTCAGCTGTTGTAGCCAGCGGACTTCAACTTCGACGCGGCAGTGAATAAGGCCGAATTCACTGAAAATAGGTCGTAGAGCGGTCGTTTTGCTGCCGTAACGGCCATCGACGGGGGACACAGCACTCAGCGGGGAAAGTTCCATGGGGCGATCTCGCAAGTTAGTCAGAGTAAGTTAATAGGCTTGTGGAGTGGGCGTTAAATCGGCCTGTACTAGCCGGCGGTCAGTGCCAGCTAGTCCTCCTTAAAATAGGGGCGGTATGATACCGTAAAGTCGGTGGTTTTTCAGTCAGTTTCTATGGGTAGCTTATACCCGTAAGTTGCGCAGTAGGTTTTCGGTTTCGGCCAGGATACGCTTGCGTTGTAGCACTAGGTGCAGCCGTGTGCCCCCGAGTTGGCGCCAGAGGGTGGCCGAGCGAATAGCCGCCAACAGTAATGCGCGCACTTGGTTGGCCACCCGTTGTTGCTGCAAGTAGCCGGGGTCGCCCGCCACTTGAATACGAAAGCGAAAGCGACTGATAGTGTCGCTGTAGATATCTGCCAGATTCCCGATGACATTCTCGTGGGTGGGGCCAAAGTGCAAGGCCTGCTGCGAGGCTTGTTTGAGGCGGCTGGAAAGCACCCCCAGCATGTCTTTGCGTTTGCGCAAGCGCCCCTGTAGGTGCAGAACGCCGGCGCTGTAGCGCACGGTGTTGTTTTGCAGTTGCTTGCTGGACAGCAGCAAGTCACGCAGAGTTTCGAGTCCTAAACGCAGGTTTTCCGGGCGACCGCCGTAAACGCTGATGGTATCGGGTGGGTTTAAGTCCAGTAGGCTATTAATACTGCACTCATAGGCATCGCTGGGGATAAACCCTGTGCGTGCTAACTGATCGACAAGGGCTGCGGCCTGAAGTATGCCAGCCGCTGCCAATGTTACTTCTTGCCAGTTGTTTACCTTAGCCAATGAAAACTGCCTTATCGAAGATGGTTGAAAAAATACGCGGTTTAGCGGTTTTCGCTGTGTTCGATGACGCCGCCGCCGAGGCATACATCATCTTGATAAAAGACCACCGATTGCCCGGGTGTGACGGCTCGCTGTGGCTCGTCAAAGGCTACCGCTAGCTGACCTTTGGGTAGTAGAGTTACCTCACAAGTCTGGTCGGGTTGGCGATAGCGGGTTTTGGCGGTAACCCGCAGCGTGTCCGTTGCCGGGGCACCGTTGATCCAGTGAGCTTGTCCCGCGCTTAAAAAGTTAGTGTACAGCAGTGGGTGGTCGGTTCCTTGCGCCACCTGTAATTGGTTGTTATCCAGATCTTTGGCGATTACAAACCAAGGTTCATCGGGGGCCCCTTTGACGCCGCCAATACCAAGCCCCTGGCGCTGGCCAATGGTGTGATACATCAGCCCGGCGTGTTGCCCGATGACGGTACCCTGAGTAGTGACGATCTCGCCGGGCTGAGCTGGCAGGTACTGCTCTAAAAAGTCTTTAAAACGGCGCTCACCAATAAAGCAAATGCCGGTGCTGTCTTTTTTGCTGTGCGTAACCAGGTTGTGCTGCTCGGCAATACGCCGCACTTCGGGTTTTTCCAGCTCACCCACGGGGAATAGCGTGCGGGCAAATTCGGCCTCGCCCACGGCGTGCAAAAAGTAACTTTGATCTTTGTTGTTATCGAGCCCGCGCAATAAATAGGTATGGCCATCGCGCTTGGTGCGGCGCACATAGTGGCCGGTTGCGATTAAATCGCCACCCAGCATCTCAGCGTACTCAATAAACACCTTAAACTTGATTTCGCGGTTGCATAGAATATCTGGGTTGGGTGTCCTGCCGGCTTTGTACTCGGCTAAAAAGTGCTCAAACACATTGTCCCAGTATTCGGCGGCAAAGTTAGCGGTGTGTAATTTAATACCAAGGGTGTCACAAACCTTTTGCGCGTCGGCCAAATCTTCTTTGGCGGTGCAGTAGTCGGTGCCGTCGTCCTCTTCCCAGTTTTTCATAAATAGCCCTTCTACACGGTACCCTTGTTGCAGCAGCAGCAGGGCAGATACCGACGAGTCGACGCCGCCGGACATGCCGACGATCACCAGAGGGGTGTTTGTGTTACTGCTAGAGCTCATCATGTAAAAGGCCAGACGCTATAAAGTGGGGAAAAACCAGAGGCGGGCATTTTACCCGTCTGTGGCGACGACCTCCAGCGCAAAACGGCGGCCAGCGAGGTAATCGTCGATAACCCCGAGCACCATCGGGCTGCGCAGTGTGTCGAGCGACGCGGCCACCTGGTCGCGGGTGAGCCATTGCGGGCCAATAATGCCGTCGTCTAATGTAAATGTGGGGCGATGTTTGATGGCTTTGCCAATAAAGGTGGTACGCACATAGGTTTCGCTGTTGGCGGGGGCTTTGTAGACATCGACGCCCACAACCCCGGTCAGCTCAATGTCCCAGCCGGTTTCCTCAAGTGTTTCACGGACGGCGGCTTGTTGCAGCGACTCGTCGGCCTCAAGGTGTCCCGCTGGCTGATTAAGGCGCTCTTGGCCATCGATCAGCTCGCGAACCAGTAAAAATTTGCCATCGCGCTCAATGATGCAGGCGACGGTAACGTGGGGAAGAAAACGTTTCATGGGCGAGAGCGCTTGTTGTGGCGATGTTTGTTGCGGTTGTTGGTGGCGGGCTTAGTGGTGCGGTCGCTGCCGGTTTTACCCGCGGCTGGCATATGTAGGTTTTGGCTGATCGACTCGCCCGGCTGTAACGCACCTAATTGCCAGTCACCGATACGCACCCGAATCAGGCGCAGGGTAGGGTGCCCTACGAACGCCGTCATGCGTCTAACCTGGCGGTTACGACCTTCGGTGATGGTGATGGCCAACCACTGGGTGGGAATGTTTTTGCGCTCTCGCACCGGTGTTGAGCGCGACCACAGCGTGGGTGGGGGGATACGCTCGACAGTGGCAGGGCGGGTAGGGCCATCGTTTAATTGGATGCCGTGGCGCAACGCGTTGAGTGGCTCTGAGTTGGGCTCTCCCTCGACTTGTACCCAGTAGGTTTTGGGGAGCTTGTTGCGCGGGTGGGTAATTCGGTGCTGCAATGCGCCGTCATCGGTTAGCAACAGTAGCCCCTCAGAGTCTAAATCTAGCCGTCCAGCGGGGTAAACGCCTTTATCTTTAATGTACTTGGCGAGTGTCGCGCGGCCGTTATCGTCCCGAAACTGACATAAAACGTCGTAGGGCTTGTTGAAAAGTACCAATTTGGCCATATAGTTAAACGAGGCGGTTGCAAAGCAGGCCAGTGTACCGCAGCTAGATTGGCGGTGCGAGGGGCGTTAGTGTGTAAAGACGGCCTGCGACCGTCTTTACTCTGGCGCTTGGTGTTAGCCGGGCTGGCTTTCGGTATGTGGCAGGTTAATATCGATGGCGTGTAAGCCTTTGTCGCCTTTGGATATATTGAACGAGACTGTCTGGCCGGCTTTAAGCGTTTTATAGCCTTCCATATCGATGGCTGAGTAATGGGCGAAAAGGTCTTCTGAGCCCTCGTCCGGGAGGATAAACCCGTAACCTTTGGCGTTATTAAACCATTTGACGGTACCGGTAGGCATATTGTTATTCCTTCTTCTTATTGGCAGTCGTGCGGCAATGCCTGCCTCACGTTGATTATTATAATGGTCGTGCTAGGTGGTCATTGAATTTGTCGGCTGATGTAGAATTCTTTGTAAAGCATGCATCTAAAACCAACACTAACACCGTACCTTACATTGCACGCACTCATTACTGCGCAGGTTTTAAGCCTGATGTTGGTTCGGCTTGGCAAAACGGTGTGCACTGACCAGCCATTGTTGTTGCCGATTATTGGTATTCGAAGTGCTGGCAACCGTAGGTTTATTGCTGCTCACCGTCGATCTTATTGTTGTGTATGAGTTAGCGGCAGACTTAATGACTGTATCAGTCGCTAAGTACAAATTTTGAACACCAGTGAGCTTTTTAGCCGACCGTATCGGCATTGTCAAGTGTGAGGCGCGGCAACATATTGCCGGTTATCGGGCTAAAGAACCCCCCTAGTTGCTTTGTGCTGTGCGGTAGCCGATGGGGTACAATGGGTTTTTGGCACTTCTGAATGTTAAGAAGTGCATCGCCAAAGACAATATTTACGGTCAAAACCACCTATGACTATGGGAAAGTTTGAAAACATTCGACTAACATTAAATCAGTTGCGCTGTCATAACTCTGATGATGAATATGACGATAGCTACGATGACGGTGTCGCCCTGCAAGAGGCGCCCCCACAGCTAAAAAGGCCATCGCGTTATAAGGTTGTTATGCTTAACGACGACTATACCCCGATGGAATTTGTTGTTGAGACGCTGGAAGTGTTTTTTGGCATGAATCGTGAAAAAGCAACTCAGGTGATGCTGACGGTTCACATGGAAGGTAAAGCAACCTGCGGGGTTTATACGCGGGATATTGCCGAGACCAAAGCCGCTCAGGTAAACCAGTTTGCCAAAGATAATGAGCACCCTTTGGTATGCGAAATAGAAGCGACCGAAGAGGATGATGAATAATCGCGGTGGCGAGTGCGAGAACTGACACTAAGTTACGTCCGTGTATAGATGTCGTAAATGTGGTGTGTGGAGTTTAGCGTAAATGGAGTTAACTCCTGATTGTAGGCTCCTGATTGAGAGGTACTATTGATGCTGAGTAAAGATCTTGAAGTCACCCTAAATATGGCTTTTAAAGGTGCCCGTAGTAAACGGCATGAATTTATGACCGTTGAACACCTGTTGTTGGCGCTGATCGACAATGAATCGGCGGCAATGGTGCTGCGAGCCTGTGGCGCTGATTTAGTCGTGTTGCGCCGGGAGCTTATTGAATTTGTCGATTCAACGACGCCTTTGTTGCCAGAAAACGAAGAAGATCGCGAAACGCAACCGACTCTAGGGTTTCAGCGGGTGTTACAGCGCGCGGTGTTTCATGTTCAATCCTCCGGCAAGCAAGAGGTTACCGGTGCCAACGTATTGGTGGCAATTTTTAGCGAGCAAGAGAGCCAGGCGGTTTATTACTTAAAGCAGCAGAGTATTGCCCGGATTGATGTGGTGAACTACATCACCCACGGTATTCAAAAAGTCGCCGGTCACGAGCATGGCTCGGAAGAGCCGTCACACGATCAGGCCGATGAAGACGCGTTGGGTGTAGAACAGCCATCGCAGAGCCCGCTGGAAAACTACGCCACCAACTTGAACGAACAAGCGCAAAACGGCCGCATAGATCCATTGGTTGGTCGGGCGCTGGAGCTGGAGCGTGTGGCGCAAATATTGTCTCGCCGACGTAAAAATAATCCGCTGCTGGTGGGCGAGTCCGGTGTGGGTAAAACCGCTATTGCAGAAGGGTTAGCCCGCCGTATAGTCGATGGTGAAGTGCCCGATGCTCTGGCCGACAGTGTTGTTTATTCACTTGATATGGGTGCGTTGCTCGCCGGTACTAAATACCGCGGTGACTTTGAAAAACGTTTTAAAGGCTTGTTGGCGGAGCTGAAAAAGCAAGAGCACTCGATTTTATTTATCGATGAGATTCACACCATCATTGGCGCCGGTGCAGCATCAGGTGGCGTTATGGATGCGTCAAACCTGCTCAAGCCACTGCTTAGCTCTGGTCAGTTGCGCTGTATGGGTTCAACCACCTATCAGGAGTATCGCGGTATTTTTGAAAAAGACCGCGCGCTGTCCCGTCGTTTCCAAAAAGTGGACGTCAAAGAGCCGAGTGTCGATGACACCTATCAAATTCTTAAAGGGCTCAAGAAAAACTTTGAAGAGCACCACGGGTTGCGTTACACCGACCCGGCGTTGCGAGCTGCCGCTGAGTTGGCCGAGCGCTATATCAACGATCGCTTCTTGCCCGATAAAGCCATCGATGTGATCGATGAGGCCGGTGCGTATCAACAGTTGCAGCCCCCGAGCAAGCGCAAAAAGACCGTGGGGGTGGGTGACGTTGAAGCCGTTGTTGCCAAAATTGCCCGTATTCCGCCCAAAAGCGTTTCGTCGTCTGACCTTGAGCAGCTGCGTAAGCTTGACGACAACCTCAAGATGACGGTGTTTGGCCAAGATGAGGCCATCGATACGTTGTCGACGGCTATCAAACTGGCGCGTGCTGGCTTGCGCTCGGGCGATAAGCCCATTGGCTCGTTCTTGTTTGCCGGCCCCACAGGGGTGGGTAAAACCGAGGTGAGTCGTCAGTTGGCGACGTGTTTAGGCGTCGAGCTGATTCGCTTTGATATGTCCGAGTACATGGAGCGGCACACGGTGTCGCGCTTGATTGGTGCGCCGCCCGGTTACGTTGGTTTTGATCAGGGCGGGTTGCTAACCGATGCGGTAACCAAGGCGCCGCACAGCGTGGTACTACTGGACGAGATTGAAAAAGCGCACCCCGATGTGTTTAACCTGTTGTTGCAGGTGATGGACCACGGCACGCTGACCGATAATAACGGTCGTAAAGCGGATTTTCGTAACGTTATCTTGATCATGACCACCAATGCCGGTGCCGAGGATGTTAGCCGTACCTCCATTGGCTTTACCAAGCAGGATCACTCCAGCGATGGTAAAGAGGCCATTAAGAAAATGTTTACGCCTGAGTTTAGAAACCGTCTGGATGCTACGGTGCAGTTTGGGGCCTTGCCGCTCGATGTAGTCGAAACCGTTGTCGATAAGTTCCTGACGGAGCTGCAATCCCAGCTGGATGAGAAGAAAGTTACCTTGGACGTAACGGAGGCTGCGCGCAAATGGTTGGCCGAGCACGGTTACGATGAAAAAATGGGTGCCCGGCCCATGGCTCGCTTGATTCAGGAAAAAGTGAAAAAGCCATTGGCCGAAGCGGTATTGTTTGGTGAGCTGGCAAGTGGCGGTGGTACGGTGCATGTTGCCGTTGCCGACCACAGCGATGAACTGGAGCTTGAGTTTGACCCAGTACACTAGCCACTTGTTGCGCGTTATTGGCTGAGCTGAGTAAGCTAAGCAGCGCGCATTACTGAACAAAAAAATCCCGGTAAAGCCGGGATTTTTTTGTGAGGTGGCAGTTATTTCTTTGGCTTGGGATTGGGCCGGGGGCACAGTGTTAGGCCCCACTGCGCTTTTTACCCCACTGCGCTTTTTAAAAATTACTTTTGCTAAAAACAACAAAGCCCCGCATTGGCGAGGCTTTGAGTGTGCCGGCTAGCCGGCGGCGTAAGTTTAACGCGCGCGGTAGGTGATGCGTCCCTTGCTTAAATCGTAAGGGGTCATCTCTACTTTAACTTTGTCACCGGTTAAAATGCGGATATAGTTTTTCCGCATTTTGCCAGAGATATGCGCAGTTACCACATGGCCGTTTTCCAGCTTTACTCGAAAGGTGGTGTTGGGCAGGGTATCAATTACTTCGCCTTCAAATTCGATGTTGTCTTCTTTTGCCATTCGGCAGATTCCTCAATTTGGTCTCAAACACGTAAGTCACGGGCACGAAAAGCCGGCAATTGTGCCTGAAATAGACGCGTTAGCCAAGGGTGAAGGCGATATTTTAGCCAAACAGAGGGAAGATACGCCTAATTAGGCTTATTTAATTTGTACCCAGCGCTTATTAACCAGCATTTGCAGTGGGCGGTACTGGGTTTTATAGGCCATTTTACGGCATTCGCGAATCCAGTAGCCTAGGTACACGTAGGACAGTCCCATGCGCTTGGCCTGCTCGATCTGCACTAAAATGGCAAAAACCCCTAGGCTACGTGGTGCTAAATCGCCGGCAAAAAAGGTGTATACCGCCGAGAGGCCGTCGTTGAGTTTATCGCACACGGCAACGCCTACCAGTTTTTCCTCGCAGCGATATTCGATATAGCAAGTGACGCCCCATTCGCGGCTTAAAAAGGTTTCGTATTGCTCGCGGGTGGGGGGGTACATATCGCCGTCGCGGTGACGGGTGTTAATGTAGTGCTCGTATAAGGCGTAGTGCTCGTCGGTATTGATGTCGTCAATAACGCGAATGTCTAAGTCTTGGTTGCGTTTGGCGCAGCGTCGCTGGCTGCGGTTTGGACGAAACTGATTGACGGGAATACGGCAGGAAATACAAGCTTGACAATTGACACAGTGGGGGCGGTATAAGTGCCCGCCGCTGCGGCGAAAGCCCAGCTCGGAGAGTTCGCTGTAGAGTTCGGCGTTGACGTCGGCTTGCGGATCAATAAAGACCGTGGTCGCCTCTTCGCCCTCGAGGTAACTGCACGGATGCGGTGCAGTGGCAAACAGTTTTAAGCTTGATAAATCACTCATGCGGTACCCACCTAGGTTGTCGGTGTCCCGTTAGCGGTTGTCTTGGTTTTACTGTAGAGGAAATGTCGCGGTTTGTCTGCCCCATAGGTGCTTCTATGCGCCCCTGGGCAACTCAAGTGAGACTGTGTTATCAGGCCAGAGCGAGGCCCCGCTGGGGTCCGCCAGTGCCTGCAGCACTCGGGTAAATGTAGGGCGGGGCAGTTCGAAGGCCCCAAGGCTGTTTAAGTGGTCGCTACTGACCTGACAGTCGATTAAGCCAAAGCCCCATTTTTGTAGATAGCTCGCCAGGGTAATAAATCCGATTTTTGACGCGTTGCTCTGTCGCGCAAACATGGACTCGCCAAAAAATACCCCACCCAACGCCAGTCCGTAGAGGCCGCCCACCAGCAATTCGCCATCCCACACCTCAATGGAGTGTGCAATACCGCGCTCGTGGAGCTGTTGGTATGCATCAAGCATTTCGTCGGTAATCCAAGTGTTCGCCGTTTGCGCGCGCGGCGCGGCGCACTGGCGGACGATACGCTCAAAAGCGGTGTCGCAGGTTACCCTTAGTGTCGATTTACGTAAGGTTTTAGCCATCGAGCGGGAGATGTGTACGCTGTCAGGTTCGACCACCGAGCGCGGGTTGGGGCTCCACCAAAGTATTGGCTGGTCGTCTTCATACCAAGGGAATATGCCTTGGCAATAAGCCTGAATCAGGCGTTCAGGTCGCAAATCACCGCCGCCGGCCAGCAGGCCGTCGGGATCGGTTAGCGCCATATCGAGTGGCGGAAATTCGAGAGAATCTGGGTCGAGCCAAGGTAATTGAATCACCGCGCTATTTAATCATAAAACGGCTGGGAAGTGACATACTGAGTGCCTAGGGCGTCGCCGTTGGCCGTGGCTCAAGGTGGGCAGTTCAGTTGCCAGCAGCGCTTAAAAACGACGGTCGGAGCCGCCGTTTTTAAGGCTTTTGAGGCTGGTTAGTCGTCTAAAAATTTCTCGGCATCCAGCGCCGCCATACAGCCAAACCCGGCAGAGGTGATCGCTTGGCGATAAACGTGATCGGATACGTCGCCCGCCGCAAACACACCGGGTACGCTGGTGGCAGTGGCATTGCCTTCCAAGCCGCTGTTGATTTTGATGTAGCCATCTTGCATATTTAGCTGGCCATCAAAAATACCGGTGTTGGGTTTGTGGCCGATAGCGATAAATACGCCGGCGACATCAAGCTCTTGCGAGCTGGCATCGGTGGTGCTGTTAAGCTTTAAGCCGGTAACGCCCGAGCCGTCACCCAGTACTTCGTCTAATGTGTGGTTCCACAAGATTTTAACGTTGTCTTTGGCAAACAGCTTATCTTGCAAAATTTTCTCAGAGCGCAACTTGTCACGGCGGTGAACTAGTGTCACCTCGCTACAGATGTTCGATAAATACAGCGCCTCTTCAACGGCTGTGTTACCACCGCCGATAACAGCGACTTTTTGATCGCGATAGAAGAAACCGTCACAGGTAGCGCAGGCGCTTACGCCTTTACCCATAAAGGCTTCCTCAGAGGGCAGGCCCAAGTACTGGGCCGAGGCGCCAGTTGCGATGATTAACGCATCGCACGTGTAGGTTTCAGTGCCGTGAAGCGTAAAAGGGCGCTTGCTCAAGTCGGTCTTATCGATGTGATCAAAGATGACTTCGGTGTCAAAGCGCTCTGCGTGTTCTTGCATTTGCACCATTAAATCTGGCCCTTGTAGGTCGGCAACGCCGCCCGGCCAGTTTTCCACGTCAGTGGTAGTGGTCAGCTGACCGCCTTGCTGCATGCCTGTGATGATGACAGGCTTAAGATTGGCACGGGCCGCGTAAATAGCAGCGGTGTAACCGGCGGGGCCGGAGCCGAGGATGATTAAGCGATGATGCTTGGGTTGGCTCATGTGCAGAGGTCCTTGTTAAAAAATTCAGGCGACAATAATAAGTCAATCAATGAATGCGGGCAAAATTGTACTCTTCAATACCTTAGATTGGTAAAATTAATCAGCTTAATGGATGATATAGCCGAGATTTGCCAACTTCACCGCTCGGCAAACGCCTTTGGGCGGCCGCGATGCATTACAATAGCGGGTTACCGTGACTGCGGTGAGACGTTTTTACATAAAAGAGTTAAGCAAATAGGTACACGTTTGAGTAAAAAAAATACCAGTAAAGCGTCAGTCGCTCGGCCCGAGGCGTCTACTTTAATACTGCGAATCGTACGCGAAGGCGCGTTGATTGGTTTAGTTGCCGTATGCGTGTTCGTGCTACTGACCTTATTTACCTACGATGTCGGCGACCCCGGTTGGTCCCGCACAGGTGATAATACTCGGGTAAGCAATGCCGGCGGCCCCGCCGGAGCTTGGTTGGCGGACGTCTGTTTCTCGCTATTTGGCTATTTGGCGTTTTTGTTTCCGCTGATGCTCGGCTATCGCGCCTGGTTGGTATTTCGCGACCGAGCTCATCCAGCGGCCTTCGATCCGGTGCTGCTGGGGCTTCGCACCATCGGCTTGGTGCTGGTGATGGTGGCTGGCACCGGGCTTGCGGTACTGCACATTGGCGGCAAAGAAAGTGCTCTGCCGTTTTCTGACGGCGGTATTCTTGGTGTGTCGGTAGCCGACTCAGTGGCCGGCGCTTTTAGTCACACCGGCGGCACATTGCTGCTGTTTGCGGTGTTCTTTTTTGGTTTAACGATTTTCACCGATCTATCGTGGCTCGGCCTGATGGATGATATCGGCCGCTGGACGCTGGAGTTAACCCGAAAAATTGGCGAGGGTTGGAGCAACTGGCGCAGTAAACGGGCCGAGAAACGAGAGGTTAAAGTGCAACAGCACCAGCGCCGTGAAGTGATCGCAACCCGTAAAAAAGAAGAGTCTAAGCGCGTACCACCGACCATCTCAGAGCCGGTTAAAAAGAAGCCTGCCGAGAGTGCGCGGGTGCAAAAAGAGCGGCAGGCCTCATTGTTTGATAAAGACACCCCAGTGGTGGGGGAATTGCCACCGATTAGTCTGCTCGACCCCGCCGATGCGCGTAGCGATAAAAGCTTCTCTAAAGAATCGCTGGAGGCTATGTCTAAGCTACTGGAGCTTAAGCTGAAAGATTTTGGCATTACCATTGAGGTAGTCTCGGTACAGCCAGGTCCGGTGGTGACCCGTTTTGAAATTCAGCCCGCGCCTGGGGTGAAAGCCAGTCGTATTACCAATTTGGCCAAAGATTTAGCCCGCTCGCTGGCGGTTATCAGTGTGCGTGTGGTCGAGGTGATTCCCGGCCGTTCAGTGATGGGCATCGAGATCCCCAACGAGCACCGCGAAATCGTGCGCTTGAGCGAGGTGATCGCTTCGGATATCTATGAAAAATCCCGCTCGCGCCTGACCATGGCGCTGGGGCACGACATCGCTGGCGAGCCGGTGATTGCCGATTTGGCCAAAATGCCGCACTTGTTAGTTGCCGGTACCACTGGCTCCGGTAAGTCGGTAGGGGTCAATGTGATGTTGCTGTCGCTGTTGTATAAATCCTCGCCCAAAGATGTGCGCTTGATTTTAGTGGACCCAAAAATGTTGGAGCTGTCGGTGTACGAGGGCATTCCGCACTTGTTGACCCCCGTTATTACCGACATGAACGACGCCTCCAATGGCCTTCGCTGGTGTGTCGGAGAAATGGAGCGACGCTATAAGTTGATGGCGGCCATGGGTGTGCGCAACTTAGCAGGCTTTAATCGCAAAATAGAAGACGCCAAAAAAGCCGGCAGCCCGATTGCGGATCCGTTGTTTGTACCCGATGAACATTTCGAGGCCGGCAGCGCTGAAGCCACACCGCCCGAGTTAGAAACACTGCCCGCGATTGTTGTGGTCATCGACGAATTTGCCGACATGATGATGATTGTGGGCAAAAAAGTGGAACAATTGATCGCCCGTATTGCTCAAAAGGCTAGGGCGGCTGGCATTCACTTGATTTTGGCCACTCAGCGGCCCTCAGTGGATGTGATTACTGGCCTGATTAAAGCCAATGTGCCTACCCGCATGGCCTTTCAGGTGTCCTCTAAAATTGATTCGCGCACCATTCTTGATCAAGGCGGTGCCGAACAGCTGCTGGGCCACGGCGACATGCTTTATTTGCCACCGGGCACCAGCGTGCCGGTGCGGGTGCATGGCGCGTTTGTCGATGATCACGAAGTGCACAAGGTGGTGGCCGACTGGAAACGTCGCGGCGAGCCCAATTACCTCGAAGAGATCGTCGATGACAGCACCAACAGTATTCCGGTACCAGGTTTGTCTGGTGGCGACGACGGCGGCGATGATGAAAGTGACGCTCTTTACGATGAGGCGGTGGCGTTTGTGCTGGACTCACGCAAGGCCTCTATCTCATCAGTGCAACGCAAACTGCGCATTGGTTACAACCGCGCAGCTCGTTTAATCGAAACCATGGAGGCGGCCGGGGTAGTCTCGGGCCCCGGCCACAATGGTAGCCGCGAAGTTCTGGCGCCTAAATCTTAAGCTGTATTGGAGATACTATGTTAAAGCAATTATTGGCGGCTGCTTCTGCTGTGCTTATGGTGCTTGGCACCGCGAGCTACGCACAAGACGGTAGCAGCGCTAACGCGTTGCGTGATGCCTTGGCCGCGACAACTAGTTTGCGTGGGCAATTTACGCAAACTTTGCGCGACGCCGAGGGTGAAGTGATTGAAAGCAGTGACGGGAGCTTTGTGTTGCAGCGCCCCGGGCGTTTTTTTTGGCACACCAAAACGCCTTTTGAGCAGCAGTTGATTAGCGATGGCGATACCATCTGGTTGTACGACCCGGATTTAATGCAAGTCACGGTGCGCCCGGTTAACGACAACCTTAAAACCACACCTGCGGCGCTCTTAAGTGAAAGCGCTGAAGGCTTGGCCGAGGCCTTTCGCATTACCCGCAGCGTTGGCCAGGACGGACACGAGGTGTTTGGTTTGGCGCCGATAAACGATGACGATAGCTTGTTTGCCCGCCTTGAACTAGAGTTTGATGGGCCGCAGCTATTGCGTATTGTGGTACACGATAGCCTTCGCCAAACCACCGAGTTTGCCTTGACTGATACCGAGCGCAACAAGCCAGTTGCGGCGGAGCAGTTTACCTTTGACGCGCCCGAAGGCGTTGATGTCTTGATCGATTGATTTTGTTTCGATGACTGATTTGTTTACCTCCGAGCCCGCCTATCAGCCGCTCGCGGCACGCATGCGGCCGCGCTCGCTGGACGATTACATAGGCCAGACGCACATTCTAGGCGCGGGCAAACCGCTGCGCGAGGCGGTCGATAAAGGCCAGCTACACTCGATGATCTTATGGGGCCCGCCAGGGGTGGGCAAAACCTCGCTGGCGCGTTTGTTTGCCGAGCGTGCCGACGCCCGCTTTGAGACTCTATCGGCGGTTTTGGCGGGCGTTAAAGATATCAGAGCTGTGGTGCAGATAGCGCAACAGGAGCGCTCGGGCCGGGGGCGCAAAACGATTCTGTTTGTGGATGAAGTCCACCGCTTTAATAAATCTCAGCAAGACGCTTTTTTGCCCTACGTTGAAGATGGCACCTTTATTTTTATTGGTGCCACCACCGAGAACCCGTCCTTTGAACTAAACAACGCCTTGTTATCGCGCTGTCGGGTGTATGTGCTGCGCTCGCTGGATTTAACCGATACTCAGGCGATTATTCACCAGGCGCTGACAGATCGCGAGCGCGGCCTGGGTGATGTGCCTTTGCGCATTGACGACGACTCGCTGGCGCTGATGGCCAATGCCGCCGATGGCGATGCGCGTAAAGCCCTAAATTTGCTAGAGTTGTCGGCCGACCTAGCCCGCGATGACGCCGAAGAACGGGTAATCGACCAAACAGTGTTAGCCGAGGTGTTGGGCGGCGATGTTCGCCGCTTTGATAAAGGCGGCGACTTATTTTACGAACAGATATCGGCCATGCATAAATCGGTACGTGGCTCCTCGCCCGATGGCGCACTCTACTGGTTGGCGCGAATGCTCGATGGTGGTTGCGACCCGCTGTACATTGCGCGCCGAGTGGTGCGCATGGCGAGCGAAGAAATCGCCAATGCCGATCCGCGGGCGTTGCCGTTAGCCTTGGCCGCGTGGGATACCCAAGAGCGGCTGGGCAGCCCCGAGGGCGAGCTTGCTATTGCTCAAGCCATTACCTACCTCGCTTGCGCGCCTAAAAGTAATGCGGTGTATACTGCGTTTAATCAAGCGATGCGCGATGTGCGCAGCACCCCAGGCTATGAAGTGCCAATGCACCTGCGCAATGCGCCCACCAAGTTAATGAAGAGCATGGACTTTGGTGCCGAGTATCGCTATGCCCACGACGAGCCAGGCGCCTATGCGGCGGGGGAGAATTACTTACCGCGCGAGATGGCCGATCGGCGTTACTATCATCCGGTGGAGCGGGGCTTGGAGCAAAAAATTAGCGAAAAGCTGCAGTATTTGCAAGAGCAGGACAAGGCGAGCCGCTATCGCCGCTACCGTGACGATCCACCACAAAAGTAAGAGGATTCACCATGCAGTGGCTCTTTGTCGCCACCGGCGGGGCTCTGGGCGCTATGTTGCGCTTTTACATTACCGCTCACCTGTACCCGGTGACGGGCAATCGCTTTCCCCTCGGCACTTTAGTTGTTAACGTGCTGGGCTGCTTTCTGGTGGCGCTGTTCTATGTGGTGATCATTGAAAAAGCCATGCTGCCGCCGTACTGGCGTCTGCTATTGATTACCGGCTTTCTGGGAGCGTTGACGACCTTCTCGACCTTCTCGCTCGACGCGCTCACGCTGTGGCAAAACGGCGTGCCGGTTATTGCGCTGCTGTATGTGCTGGCCAATGTTGTTCTGTGTTTGCTGGCAGTCACCGCCTCGTGGTATTTGGCTAACTTTGTGTTATCTTAACCGCCCCAAAAATGGGGTGCTGACGTGCACCCTGATATTCCTCAACCGAACCGAAAAGTCATTGATATGTTAGATCCTAAACTGATTCGCTCCAACCTCGACGACGTAGCGGGCGCGCTTAAAAAGCGTGGCTTTAGCCTAGACGTTAGCCTTTTGCAACGCTTAGAAGAAGAGCGCAAGGCTATTCAGGTAAAAACTGAGCAACTGCAGTCCGAGCGTAACAGTCGATCAAAAAACATCGGTAAGGCTAAAGCCGCAGGTGACGATATTACGCCTCTGCTCAAAGAGGTTGACCAGCTAAAGCACGACTTGTCTCAGGCAGAAACAGAGCTGCACGAAGTGCAAAACAAGCTGGATGAGTATTTGTCGGGCGTGCCTAATATCCCCGCCGATGAAGTCCCTGAGGGCTTGAGCGAAGACGACAACGTCGAAGTGCGCCGCTGGGGTACACCGCGCGAGTTTGACTTTGAGGTAAAAGATCACGTCGATTTAGGCGCAGATATCGATGGCCTAGACTTTGAAACTGCCAGCAAAATTACCGGCTCGCGCTTTGCTGTTATGCGTGGCGGTGTGGCGCGTATGCACCGAGCGTTGGTGCAGCTGATGCTCGATATGCATGTGGCTGAGCACGGCTATCAAGAGGTCAATGTCCCGTACATTGTCAATGCCGAATCGCTCTACGGCACCGGTCAGCTGCCCAAGTTTGCCGACGATCTGTTTAAGCTCGACGACGAGCGCGAGTTTTATTTGATTCCCACCGCCGAGGTGCCGGTGACCAACCTGCTGCGCGATACGCTGCTGGATAAAGACGCGGCGCTGCCACTTAAGTTTGTCGCCCACACCCCGTGCTTTCGCTCTGAGGCGGGCAGCCACGGCCGCGATACTCGCGGCATGATTCGTCAGCATCAGTTTGAAAAAGTCGAGCTGGTGCAGTTTGTGCGCCCGGAAGACTCCGACGCAACGCTGGAAAGCTTAACCGGTCACGCCGAAGCGATTTTGCAAAAACTCGGTTTGCCATATCGCACTGTGATTTTGTGTGGTGGCGATATCGGTTTCTCGGCGGCTAAGACTTACGATATTGAAGTCTGGGTGCCGTCGCAAAACAAATACCGCGAGATTTCCTCGTGTTCTAGTTTTCGCGATTTCCAGGCGCGCCGTCTAAAAGCGCGCTACCGCGACCCAGAAACCGGTAAGCCCGCGTTGTTGCATACCTTAAACGGCTCGGGCTTGGCTATTGGTCGCACTCTGTTGGCAGTGCTGGAAAACTACCAGCAAGCCGATGGCAGTGTATTGGTACCTGAAGCGCTACAGGGGTATATGGGTGGTGTGACGCGCATCGGCGCCGAGGGCTAACGCATGCAGTACTTCCCGTTTTTTATGCATCTGCGCGGTGAGCGCGTGCTGCTGGTAGGCGGGGGTGATATTGCCACACGCAAAGCGCGCTTGCTGAGTAAGGCGGGTGCCCACTTGGTGGTGGTTGCGCCAGAGATTGATCCGGAGTTGGAATCATTAATTAGCGCGACTCACGGCGAGCTTCGCCGCCGTGAGTATCAAACTGATGACTTAAACGGCGCGGTGCTCGCCGTGGCCGCCACCGATACGGCTGCGGTAAACGAGCAGATCTCTCACGATGCTCGCGCCCGCCAGCTTCCGGTTAATGTGGTGGACAGCCCTGAGTTGTGTACCGTGATTACCCCCGCCATTGTCGATCGCTCACCACTGGTTATTGCCATATCCAGCGGTGGCGAGGCGCCCGTGTTGGCGCGTATGGTGCGCGCCAAACTCGAAACGCTCATTCCCGCCAGTTATGGTCGTTTGGCCGCGCTTGCCAGTAAATTCCGCGAGCGAGTAAAGCAAACCTTTAGCAGTGGCGATGAGCGCCGGCGCTTTTGGGAAGATACCTTGCAAGGCCCGGCCGCCGAGTTGGTATTTAGCGGTCAGGATGCGCAGGCCGAGCAAGTGCTGCAACAGCGTTTAAACGTCAAAGCCGGCGAGACACGCCAAGGTGAAGTGTATTTGGTGGGCGGTGGCCCAGGCGACCCGGAGCTGCTTACGCTGAAAGCCCTGCGGCTGATGCAGCAGGCCGAAGTGGTGCTGTACGATCGTTTAGTGTCCCCCGAGGTAATGGAGTTAGTGCGCCGCGATGCCGACCGCATTTATGTGGGTAAACGCCGCAGCGAGCACGCGGTTGAGCAAAAGGCCATAAACCAGATGCTGGTGGACCTCGCTTGCGAAGGCAAACGAGTACTGCGCTTAAAAGGCGGCGACCCTTTTATTTTTGGTCGCGGCGGCGAAGAGATCGAGTTGTTGGCGGAAAACAATATTCCCTTTCAGGTGGTGCCGGGCATTACCGCCGCGTCAGGCTGTGCCGCCTACGCTGGTATCCCGTTAACGCACCGTGATTACGCTCAGTCGGTACGTTTTGTGACAGGGCACTTAAAAACCGATAATGCCAATCTAAGCTGGCCTGAGCTGGCTCGCGTGGATCAGACCTTGGTGATTTACATGGGGTTGATCGAGCTTGAGGCTATTTGCCGCGGTCTAATACAGGGCGGGCGAGCCTCGACAACGCCGGTAGCCCTGGTAGAGAAGGGCACAACCCAAGAGCAGCGAGTGATCGTGAGTGACTTGGCCAGTATTGGTGAGCGGGTGGCGACTGAATCCGTGAGTGCCCCGACATTATTGATTATCGGTGAGGTTGTTAAATTGCACCGCCAACTCAGTTGGTTTACACCTGATGCTTCGCAATAGCTAAAATTGCCCTTAAGTTTATTTGGCGTCGGCCGATATTCCTAGTATCGACTTTATTTACGAGGATGCGTCATGGTGTATTTGGGCCCCATCACTCGCCTGACACCGATTACCAAGCCAAAGCCTGCGACTGGCTACGAGCCGGATAGAGATATTGTGGTGAGTAAACAGCTGCCCGAGCATCTGCCACCCGTGGTCGAACGTCGTCGGGGGGATCGTCGTAAGCAGCGCGAGGGCGCGGTGCTGGATACTCGCACCGGAAAAGATCGCCGCCGCGCTAAACCTCGCCCCAATATAGACATCGAAGTCTAACCCTCCTTATACCCCGCATGTCAGCGCCAGTGCTACACTGGGCTTTGTCTAATCGTAAGCCTGTTGTTCAGCGTGGAGAGCTTTATGCAACATTTTGATCTATTGGTGATTGGTGCGGGCTCGGGGGGCGTGCGCGCCAGCCGTATTGCCGCAAGCCTTGGTGCAAAGGTGGCGGTTGCCGAAGAGCGCTACCTTGGTGGCACCTGCGTTAATGTTGGGTGTGTCCCGAAAAAATTATTTGTCTATGCGTCCCACTTTAGCGATTTATTTTCTCAGTCGCGCGGTTATGGCTGGGCACTGTCTGACCCGCAACTCAGTTGGAAAACCCTGCGAGAAAATAAAGATCGCGAGATAGAGCGCCTCAATGGCGTGTATGGCAGGCTGCTCGATAATGCTGGCGTTACGCTGTTAGAAGGGCACGCCACATTGCTGGGATCAAAGCGCGTGATGGTTGGTGATGAAGAGGTGTCAGCCGAACGTATTATTATTGCCGTGGGCGGTTGGCCCTTTGTGCCAGAGTTTCCGGGTCGAGAGCATGTTATTGACTCGAATGACGTATTTTATTTGGATGAGCTACCCGAAGAAATTGTTATTGTCGGTGGTGGCTATATCGCTGCCGAATTTGCCGGTATCTTTAACGGCCTTGGGGTCAAAACCCATTTGGTGTATCGGCGCGAGTTATTTTTACGTGGTTTTGACCGAGAAATTCGGGAATTTATGGTCGAACAAATGCGCGCTAAAGGTGTAGTGCTGCACTTTAACGCCGATGTGACCTCGGTCAGTGTTGACGCTGCGGGTGTCCGTAACGTGACCCTCGATAACGGGCAGCAACTGAGCGCCGGCCAGGTAATGTATGCCACGGGGCGCCGGCCACTGTTGGATAACTTAGGCTTGGAGTCGACCAGTGTGCGCTTGACTGACAAAGGTACGATTGACGTTGATGATAAGTTTGAGACTCACGAGTCAGGCGTGTATGCCATCGGGGATGTGGTTGGCCGGGCAGAACTAACGCCTGTCGCTCTTGCCGAGGGGATGGCGTTAGCGCGCAACTTGTTTGGTGAGGTGGGGCAGGCTGTTAATTACGATTTGATTCCTACAGCGGTGTTTACTCAGCCTAATATCGCTACGGTCGGGCTGAGCGAAGAGGATGCACGTGAGCGCTATGAGCAGGTTGCAGTGTACCAGTCGAGCTTTAAACCTATGCAGCTCTCCCTAACCGACAGCGATGAGCGCTGCATTATTAAGGTGATTGTCGATGTTGCCAGCGACCAAGTGGTGGGGTGTCATATGGCCGGTCCAGAGGCGGGCGAGATTATTCAGGGGTTGGCTGTTGCCATGACCGCCGGTGCAACAAAGGCCGATTTTGATCGGACGATAGGTATCCACCCGACCCTGGCAGAAGAGTTTGTTACTTTGAGGCAAGCAGTACGTTAGTCATTTGCCGCTATTGATTTAATGGCGGTATTAGTAGTTGCGGGCACGCGCTGCAGTTGCGATACTTTGCCCGCTGTTTTGCCTTGTCGGTGATAGCAAAACCACCAGTTTAATAATCCGGTGTGCGATGTGTAAACGCGCACCGACAGAATGATTGAAAGGAGATCAATAGTGTCGATTTTATCTAAAAAAGCAGTTTTGGGAAGTTTGGGGTTAGTGTTAGTGCTTAGTGCCGCACAATCGCAGGCCCGGGACGATGAGTCAATGCGCCCCGTTAGCGATGTGCTAGAAAAATACGAATCTAAGCTGAATAGTGATGTGGCTTTGTACTTTGGCAAACAGTCGCACCCGGCCGTAGCTAAAAAATTGGGGGAATACCCTACCAATAAAAAAACAAATGGTTTTAATAAGTCTGACAGCGAAGCGTGTGAGTGGGTGATGTTATCGGCATTGCTTTCTCTGCAAGAGCGCGCTGTACGCGAAGGTGGTGATGCGGTAGTCAATATTCGCAGCTATTACAAAAAAGATGAAGTCAGCAGCGAGACAGAGTACGAATGTCACAATGGCGCGTTTGTGGCCGGCGTCGCTCTGATTGGTGAGGTGGTTAAACTCGAGAAATAACGTAATTTTTAGAGTTAAAAAGCGCTGCAAACGCAGCGCTTTTTTTATGCCTGCTTGTTGTGCTCGAGTCGATTAACCAAACACTCATGCAATTGTGTTTAGCGTCGCAATACGCTGGGCGTGCGATACATTTGTGCAGTAAGAGATTTGTGCACCGGTACTTACGCATTATTTAAGGGCGTATTTTGCGCCTCTCATTGAGGCGCCGGGGTGTGATTGTGCTCAAATGCGGGCCGCTCGGGCTGGAAGGTATTGCTGTTGAATTTCTTAGCTGGATCTCTGGCGTACTTTCTTTTTGTGTCTTAAGTCTATGTAATAAAAGGAAAATAACTTTCCGAAAAATATTTTTAGGTTTGCTGGCATAAGCATTGCTCTGTGGGGTTTAACCGCAGTGAGCCGGGGTAACAAGCAAAAGTGCGATGCACACTAAACGCTCACAAACGACCGAAAAAAGATGTCAAAAATAGGGCGCGGTGGGAAGAAACCCGATAATTGACGAGTGTGGAGATTAGCAATGAAAAAACCAATGGTTCGACTGATGTGTGCAGTAGCGGCCGCGATAAGTGTGGGGGTACAGGCGCAAGAGGAGTCGGCGGCGAGTTTAAAGCAAGCGCTGACAGAGGCCGACGTAAAGCTGAACTTGCGGTTACGCTACGAAGATGTGAGCTGGGATGGCCTAGAAGATTCAGATGCACTCACATTGCGGACGCGATTGTCGTTTACGTCCGCAGACTATCACGGCTTTGGCTTGACGCTTGAAATGGATGATGTGACGGCGCTAACAGATGTGGATTATCGTACCGCGGGTAACGACCCGGCCAACCCCGGCACCGCCGTAATCGCAGACCCGGAAGGTACTGAAGTAAACCAATCGTATTTATCCTATAAGGGGCTCGATACCACATTGAAGTACGGTCGACAGCGTATCTTGTTGGATAACCAGCGTTTTGTCGGCGGGGTTGGTTGGCGTCAAAATGAGCAGACCTACGACGCGTTCTCGGTGAGCAACAAAAGTGTCGATGACGTTACCTTATTTTACGCTTATCTTTACAACGTTAATCGGATATTTGGTGAAGACAACCCCATTGGTGATCACAAGCAGGAGAGTCATCTGCTAAACGCTAACATCGGCGGCTGGAGCGCTGGTACTTTGTCGGTGTATGGGTATTTACTGGACAATAAAACCGCTGCGTCGTTATCCAGCGATACCTATGGTGCACGTTGGATGGGTAAAGTAGGGGAGTCTTTTACTTATAATTTGGAATACGCAACCCAGTCTGAAGCGGGTGATAATCCGGTTAGTTACGATGCTGATTATTTGCTGGCAGAGGTGGGGGTAAGCGTTGGCGCGGTGCAGTTAGGCGGTGGTTATGAGTTGCTTGGCTCGGATGATGGTGTGGCCGCCTTTAGTACACCCTTGGCAACACTGCATAAGTTTCAGGGGTGGACAGACCGTTTTTTAACAACCCCGGATGATGGTGTTGAGGATTTGTATGTGAGTGCTAGTGGTGCCTTGGCGGGTATTAAACTCGCTGCTAGCTATCACGATTTAGCGTCGGATTATGGCAGCACCGACTACGGCCAAGAGCTGGACCTGAGTGCTGCCAAACAATTTGGACCGGTAACGGTACTGCTTAAGTATGCCGACTATCAGGCGGATGAGTTTGGCAGTGATACGCAAAAGTTTTGGTTGATGTTTAATGCGACCTTTTAGGTCTGTTTCGAGAGCCTAAAAGTGGCCGTTGTCCGTAACTATTTTAAAATGCTGTTACTCTTTACAAATAGTTTTCGAGCCAGCGGCGAATCTCTTTTTGGTGTCGTCTGCCCGTAAGGTTTTCGGTATGAATGTGCACCGGGTTTAGGCAGGCGTTACCGTGCTTGTCTTTGCTAAAGCAAAATCGTCGGTTGGCCCCTACGGCTTGATTTTCTGAGCCGTATAGGCCAATAACGTAGATACACAGCGATTGTGCTTGAGCCGCGATATCCTGCTGCGAAGCTTCGCTTTCGATGCGCTGAATGATATTGTCAAATTCCCCCATGTCACGATAGTCACCGCCCTTTAGTGGTCCCTGAACCGTAGTGCTTTTACTTCTGTCCTTGTCGGTAATTTCTAAATCGGTGACCGAGCAGCGGTAGGTTTTGTCGCCAACGTCTATTTCGGCAATTACTAGTGAGACGTAAAAGGATTGTTCGCTCATATTGCAGATAAGGCAGCGCGACTGTAGGGCAGTTCCCAAGCTTTGATTGATCAAAACTTTTGGCCGCAACTTGCGGCGGTAGTCACGCAGTAACAGTTGTGCGTACAGTATCCAGATGGCCAGCATGCCGGCGTTGATTAATACTGATAAGGGGCCTTGGTTCTCTGCGAGCCAGTTCAATACTCTTACTCCCGTTATGTGCTGAAACAAAGAGTCTACTGTTTTTAGGGGCGGAATTTAAGGCAATAAAAAAGGCCCCGAGGGGCCTTTGTCAGAGCAACTAATGGCTTATGCCGGATAATCGCGCTGGGTGTAGCCGGTGTACAATTGGCGCGGACGGCCAATTTTATAAGGTTTGCTGACCATTTCGTCCCAGTGTGCGTACCAACCAACGGCGCGGCCGGTGGCAAAAATAACGGTAAACATCTCGGATGGGATGCCAATGGCTTTCATGATGATGCCGGAGTAAAAGTCTACGTTGGGGTAGAGTTTCTTCTTAATGAAGTACTCGTCTTCCAGGGCGATTTTCTCCAGTTTTTTGGCGATGGCCAGCAGTGGGTCATTCTCGAGTCCCAGCTCGGCCAGTACTTCGTCACAGGTTTGTTTCATCACTTTGGCGCGCGGGTCAAAGTTTTTGTAAACCCGGTGACCAAAGCCCATCAGCCGGAATGGGTCCGCTTTGTCTTTGGCTTTATCAACATAGGTGTCGATGTTGTCGACGCTACCGATCTCTTCGAGCATGCTCAGCACAGCCTCGTTGGCGCCGCCGTGAGCAGGGCCCCACAAGGTGGAGACGCCGGCGGCGATTGCCGCAAACGGGTTGGTGCCGGATGAGCCAGACAGGCGCACGGTCGAGGTAGACGCGTTTTGCTCGTGATCGGCGTGCAGCAAAAAGATGCGATCCATGGCCTTGGCCAGTACCGGGTTTACTTTGCTGTCGCCGGCTTTGCCAAAGGTCATGTTTAGGTAGTTTTCGGCGTACTCAAGGGCGGCGTTAGAGTCGACAAAATCTTCGCCTTTGAGGTGCTTGTAAGTCATTGCGGCCAACGTGGGCATCTGACCGATTAAGCGGAAAGCTGTGGTGTCACGGTCTTCCTCTTTGGTGATGTCGGTCTCTTCGTGATAAACCGCCGCTAGCGCCGCAACAGCGCTGCACAGCACCGCCATAGGGTGAGCGTCTTTCGGGAAGGTTTGAATCAGGTTGGCAACGGAGGGGGCGACAGCGGAGTGATTTTTGACAGCGTCAACAAATGCTTTTTTCTGATCGGCGTTAGGAAGTTCGCCTTTTAGCAGTAAATAGCAGGTTTCTAGGTAGTCGGAGTGCTCTGCCAGCTGGTCGATGGGGTAGCCGCGATGCAGTAAAACCCCTTTGCCGCCATCAATGAATGTGATTTGTGATTCACACGATGCGGTGGACATAAAGCCCGGATCATAAGTGAAATAACCGTTTTTTGTCAGGCTGGTGACATCAATGACGTCTGGACCAACGGCGCTGGCATAAATAGGCAGCTCTACGTCTGCATCTAGGCCCTCGACCGTTAAACGTGCTTTTTTGTCAGTCATTACGGACTCCTGTAGTTACTTGACGGGCTCGACTGCATCTTGGCGGTCAAACCGATAAATTACGTGACATGCGACCGCATGGCTCCGGCCCAGCAAGGGTGCCAGTAATGGGTCTGTACGTTATATACATGGGTTGTGAAGACGAATCAGGCATATACCATTCGGTATGCTGCAGGTCGCGCTCACCAGGTGGTGTTGCTGCGGCTCTTTACCGAGCTCTTTGTTTGCGTCGAGCCAGAAGGTTAATCCGAGTGGCTCGTCGTGGCTCTGTCTTAAACTATATTCAATAGAACAATCATTAAGGCAACACATTTCTGTGGCAGGGTGAGTCAACGCCCCTGTCATCAGGAGGCGGCATTATAGATGAGATTTTACGCTTAAGCATAGCTTTCGGGGGTAAACGCGATATTTTTGTTCTATTTTATTGCTTGAGGCTGGCGGTTTAATGAGCTTGTGCGCGATCTCGGTGCGCTCGGTAAGGCCAATTTGGGGCGCGGGGCCGTTTTTGCGCGGTTATGGCGCAAATTAACCCAACTTGAATGGGCAATTGTGTCGGGAAGTGCTTGGAAAATCGGCAAAAAATCCCTTTTTGTGAGTTTCCTTTTTATTTGTGTTTCGTCAGTCAAATCCCTATAATATGCCGCGACTTGCAGGATGCGGCTGGGGGTCGTCTGCGGCGCACAATTATGGCGCATGTTGGATGGTCTCGCTTTATTCATGGGCGATAGACCCAGACGCTGATTCTTACAAACCGGCCTCACAAGGGCAAAAAGGTGATTAGCTACCGTGAACAAAAATAGACCTGTCAATCTCGAATTATCGACGATTAAACTACCCTTACCAGCTATTGTCTCCATCTTACATCGCGCATCAGGCGTGTTTATCTTTGCCGGCGTGGCGGTGTTGTTGTGGATGCTCGATTCTAGCTTAAGCTCCGAAGAAGGTTTTGCCGCCGTCCAAGACGCGCTGGCGAGCCCTGTATGCAAATTCATTATCTGGGCGGTGCTTGCGGGCCTTGCGTACCACTTGGCAGCCGGGGTCCGACACTTAATTATGGATTGTGGCGTGGGTGAGAGCCTGGAAGGTGGTCGCTTAGGCGCCAAGTTGGCGTTGGTGTCAGCGGTAATTTTGATGGTTTTGGCAGGGGTTTGGGTATGGTAACGGCAATTACAAATTTGGGCCGCAGCGGCCTGTATGACTGGCTAATTCAGCGCCTGAGCGCTGTGGCCATGACCGCTTATGTGATTTTCTTAGTCGCTTACTTGGTTGTTAACCCCGATTTAGATTTTGGTCAGTGGCGCGCGTTGTTCGATCAGCTTTGGATGCGCGTGTTTAGCTTGATTACGCTGATGTCGATTGTGGCGCACGCGTGGATCGGCCTCTGGGCCGTATTAACTGACTACATTACTAACCAGACGCTAGGTGGCAAAGCCACTGTGGTGCGCGTATTTGCTCAGGTTGTCCTGGGTGTTGTCGCCATCACTTATACCGTCTGGGGTATCCAAATCATCTGGGGGCTTTGATAGATGGCTAATATGCGCACGATTTCTTTTGACGGCATTGTTGTCGGTGGCGGTGGCGCTGGTATGCGCGCTGCGCTGCAGCTAGCCCAGTCTGGTTACAAAACAGCGGTAATTACTAAGGTTTTTCCTACCCGTTCGCACACAGTGTCGGCTCAGGGCGGGATCACTTGCGCGATTGCCAGTGATGATCCGCAGGACGATTGGCGCTGGCATATGTACGATACCGTTAAAGGCTCCGATTATATCGGCGACCAAGAGGCTATCGAGTACATGTGTTCGGTGGGCCCTGAGGCTGTGTTTGAGCTTGAGCACATGGGTTTGCCTTTTTCACGCACCGAAGAGGGTCGTATCTATCAGCGTCCCTTTGGCGGTCAGTCGAAAGATTTTGGTCGCGGTGGCCAAGCGGCGCGCACCTGCGCGGCGGCAGACCGTACCGGTCACGCTCTGTTGCACACCCTGTATCAAGGCAATATTAAGCACAACACGGTGTTTCTGAACGAGTGGTTCGCCGTCGATCTGGTGAAAAACGAAGATGGCGTTGTGGTAGGTGTTATCGCCATCAATATGGAAGACGGTGAGACGGTTTTCATTAAGTCTAAAGCGACTGTATTGGCCACTGGTGGGGCAGGTCGTATTTTCGCCTCTACCACAAACGCCCACATTAATACCGGCGACGGTATTGGTATGGCGCTGCGCGCGGGCTTCCCGGTGCAAGATATTGAGATGTGGCAATTTCACCCCACCGGTATTGCCGGTGCCGGGGTGCTGGTTACAGAGGGGTGTCGCGGTGAAGGCGGCTACCTGATTAACAAAGACGGCGAGCGCTTTATGGAGCGCTATGCCCCCAATGCGAAAGACTTGGCTGGCCGCGACGTTGTGGCTCGCTCGATGGTGTTGGAGATTCTGGAAGGCCGTGGTTGTGGTGAAAATGGCGATCACGTATTCCTTAAGCTAGACCATTTGGGTGAAGAAACCCTAAACGCCAAGCTGCCAGGTATTTTGGAGTTGTCTCGCACCTTTGCGCATGCCGACCCGGTTAAAGTGCCGATTCCGGTTGTGCCTACGTGCCACTACATGATGGGCGGCATTCCAACTAACGTTAGCGGTCAGGCGTTGCGTCAAGATGAAAATGGCAACGATCAAGTGATTGAAGGGCTGTACGCCTGTGGTGAGGTGGCGTGTGTTTCTGTACACGGCGCTAACCGTTTGGGTGGCAACTCACTGCTCGACTTGGTGGTGTTTGGTCGCGCTGCCGGTCAATACATCGAAAAAGCATTGCGCGAAGGTGTTGAATACCGCGAAGCCACAGACGCTAATATTGAAGCGGCTATGTCACGCCTCAATAGCTTAAACAACTCGACTGGCGGTGAGTCGGCGGCGGTGTTGCGCACTGAACTGCAGAATGTTATGCAGAATCATTTTGGTGTGTTCCGCAAAGGCGAGTTTATGGAACAGGGCATTAAGAAGCTTGCCGAGTTGCGTGAGCGAATTGCCAATGTCGCACTCGACGATAAAAGCAACGCGTTTAATACGGCGCGTATCGAGGCGTTGGAGCTGCAAAACTTGTTTGAGGTGGCGGAGGCGACCGCTATTGCCGCCGATGAGCGCAAAGAGTCGCGCGGCGCACACGCGCGTGATGACTTTACCGAGCGCGACGATGAAAACTGGTTGTGTCACTCCATGTACTTCCCGGCCGAGAAGCGGGTGGGTAAGCGCGACGTGAACTTTGCGCCTAAGACCATGGCCAAGTTTGAACCAAAAATTCGTACATATTAAGGGGTGGGCCTACTATGTTAAAAGTAGAATTATATCGCTATAACCCAGAGACCGACTCCAAGCCCTACATGAAGAGCTACGAGCTCGACACGCAGGGTAAAGATTTGATGGTTCTTGATGTTTTAGAACTGTTGAAAGCTCAGGACTCTTCTATCGTGTACCGCCGCTCGTGCCGTGAAGGCGTGTGTGGCTCGGACGGTATGAACATTAACGGTAAAAATGGCTTAGCCTGTGTTACCGCGCTTTCTGAGTGTATAAAAAATAATACGCTGATCTTGCGTCCACTGCCGGGGTTGCCGGTGATTCGCGATTTGATCGTGGATATGTCGCAGTTTTACGCGCAATACAACAAAATAGAGCCATATTTGCAAAATGAAAGTCCCGCTCCGGCCATTGAGCGGTTACAATCCCCAGAAGACCGTGCCAAGCTGGATGGCCTGTACGAGTGTATTCTCTGTGCCTGCTGTTCAACCAGTTGTCCGTCCTTTTGGTGGAATCCCGATAAGTTTATTGGCCCCGCCGGCCTTTTGCAGGCCTACCGCTTCTTGGTAGATACCCGCGATGAGGCGACGGAGCATCGCCTGGCAAACTTGGATGACCCGTTTAGCGTATTCCGCTGTCACGGTATTCAAAACTGTGTGGCGGTATGCCCCAAGGGGTTAAACCCTACACGGGCGATTGGTCATATTCGCTCTATGTTATTGCGCAGTGCAACGTAGCGCGGAGTCGGGTTATATGAACGAGTAAACAGATGCGCTGCCCGGTTGTAATGTGTTGTTACAGCCTGCGGCGCATTTGTGTATGTGCCAAACTCTGAAATGGTGCGATTAAGCGGCGGGCCCGGCCACAAGCGGGGCGCGTTTTGGAAGCTAACGGCTATTTATAGCAGGGGGGCTTAGGGCATCACCTGAGCCTGTTCAGTCTGTCAAACTCGCGAGCCTGACCTGGCTTGCGTGCGGCTGACCGGATAATCCCCGTAAAAAGGTGGGTGGAATGCAAGACAGCATTATGGAGAGGCTATGGAGTACGTCCCATATATCTGGTGGGAATGCTTCGTATGTGGAAGACCTCTACGATATTTATTTACACGATCCTAACGGCGTGCCAGAGCAGTGGCGCGAATACTTTGATCAGTTGCCCCGAGTCGAGGGGGTGGTCTCGCAAGACTCACCGCACTCGGTCATTCGCGAGCAGTTTGCGCAGCTGGCTAAAAACCGCTCGCACAGCGCCTCGCCAACCGCTGCCTCAGCCATCTCTATTGAGCATGAGCGCAAGCAGGTTAAAGTCCTACAACTGATTAGCTCTTACCGTTTCCGCGGTCACCAGCGCGCCAAGCTCGACCCTCTCGGCATCATGGAGCGCGAGACAGTTCCCGATCTGGACCTGGCCTATCACGGCTTAACCACAGCCGATCTCGATACTACCTTTCAAACCGGCACCATGTTCATTGGTAAAGATGCCGCTCCGCTACGAGAAATTGTCGAGGCGTTAGAGCAGACCTATTGTGGTCACATCGGCCCAGAAATCATGCATATTACCAACTTGGCCGAAAAACAGTGGCTGCAGCAACGGCTTGAGAGCGTGCGATCCAAGCCGACTTATAACGCCGAGCAGAAGTTGTCGGTGTTAGAGCGCCTGACCGCGGCCGAGGGGCTTGAGCGCCACCTGGACAGTAAATACCCGGGTACCAAACGTTTTGGTCTAGAGGGCGGCGAGAGTTTTATTCCGCTGGTTGACGCGGTAGTAAAACGCTCAGGTTCTTACGGCGCCAAAGAGATCGTGTTGGGCATGGCTCACCGTGGTCGTCTTAACACCTTGGTGAATGTGTTTGGTAAAAGCCCTGCTGAGTTGTTTGGTGAGTTTGAAGGTAAACGCCTGGTCGATACCTCGGGCGATGTGAAATACCACCAAGGCTTTTCCTCTAATGTGATGACCCCTGGCGGTGAGATTCATATGGCGATGGCGTTTAACCCGTCGCACCTAGAAATTGTTTCGCCTGTGGTTGAAGGGTCGGTACGCGCTCGCCAAGATCGTCGCGATGACCATGTGGGCCATAAAGTTGTGCCGATCGTTGTGCACGGCGACGCGGCTTTTGCCGGGCAGGGCGTGGTGATGGAGACGTTCCAGATGTCTCAAACCCGCGCCTATAAAACCGGCGGCACGCTGCACTTGGTGATTAACAACCAAGTGGGCTTTACCACCAGCCGCCGCGAAGATGCGCGCTCGTCGGAGTACTGCACCGATACCGCAAAAATGGTTGAGGCGCCGATTTTTCACGTGAATGCCGATGACCCGGAAGCGGTGTTGTTTGTGGCTCAGTTGGCGACAGACTATCGTTACGAGTTTCACAAAGACGTTGTTATTGATCTGGTTTGTTATCGTCGTCGCGGCCACAACGAGGCCGATGATCCGTCGTCGACTCAGCCGGTGATGTACAAAAAAATTCGCAACCATAAAACCGTACGCACGCTTTACTCCGACGCCATGATTGAGGCGAATGTAGTGAGCAAAGAAGAGTCGGCCAAAATGATGGACGACTATCGCGCAGCACTCGATCGCGGCGAAAGTGTGGCCAGTGGTTTGGTGTCGGAGCCTGACAGTTCACTGTTTGTCGATTGGTCGCCTTATATTGGTCACGACTGGCAAACACCGGCCGAGACCGGCTACGAGTTGAAAGCACTGCAAGCGGCTGCTTACAAAATGTGTGACGTGCCAGACGGTGTGGTATTACAACGCCAAGTGTCAAAGATTTACGACGATCGGCGTAAAATGGCTGGCGGCGCGTTGCCTATCAACTGGGGGTTTGGTGAGACACTCGCTTACGCCACGTTGCTAGAGCAAGGTTTTCAGGTTCGCTTGACCGGTCAAGACGTTGGCCGCGGAACGTTTTCGCATCGCCATGCGGTGATACACAGCCAAAAAGATGGCACCAGTTACACTCCACTGGCACATATGAACGAAGAGCAGCCCGCTTTTGATTTGTACGATTCGTACTTATCCGAAGAAGCTGTGCTCGCGTTTGAATATGGTTATGCCACTACCATGCCCAAAGGTTTGGTAATTTGGGAAGCGCAGTTTGGTGATTTTGCCAACGGTGCACAAGTGGTGATTGACCAGTTTATCACCAGTGGCGAACACAAGTGGGGCCGCCTGTGTGGCCTGACAATGTTATTGCCGCACGGTTATGAAGGGCAGGGCCCTGAGCACTCATCTGCGCGTCTCGAGCGCTTTATGCAGCTGTGTGCCGAGCATAATATTCAGGTGTGTATCCCCACGACACCTGCGCAGGTGTTTCATATGCTGCGTCGTCAGGCGATTCGGCCAATGCGTCGCCCGCTGGTGGTCATGAGTCCAAAGTGGATTCTCCGTCACCCGCTGGCAACCTCCAGCATTGAGGAGTTATCCGAGGGCACATTCCAAAATGTGATTGGCGAGAAAGACATTGATCCGGCCAAAGCCAAGCGCGTTGTACTTTGCAGCGGTAAGGTTTACTACCACCTGTTAGAGGAGCGCATCAAGCGCGAACAGGATGACGTCGCATTGATTCGTCTGGAACAGTTGTATCCGTTCCCAGAAGAAGAGCTTAAAGCGGCGCTTGCCCCTTTTGCCAACGTTAAAGACGTTATGTGGTGTCAGGAAGAGCCAATGAACCAAGGTGCTTGGTATTCGAGCCAACACCATATGCGCCGCGTTGTGTACGACTTAAACCCCGAGTTGTTTTTAGGTTACGTGGGTCGCGATCCATCGGCCGCACCAGCAGCGGGTTATGCCTCGGTGCACCTGGAAGAACAAAAACGTTTTATCAACGAAGCATTGAGTGTTTGACACGCAAACTGCAGCACAGAAAACTAGCGAAAGCTAAGGACACGTAATGAGTACTGATATTAAAGCCCCTACTTTTCCCGAATCTGTTCAGGACGGGACCATTGCGACCTGGCACAAACAGCCAGGTGAAGCGGTTTCGCGTGATGAGCTGATTGTCGATATTGAAACAGATAAAGTGGTACTGGAAGTGGTTGCCCCCGCTGACGGTGCGTTAACGGAAGTGTTAAAAGGCGAAGGCGATACCGTACTTAGCAACGAAGTGATTGCTAAGTTCGAGGCCGGCGCTGGCGGCTCGGCCAAAGCCGACTCAGACAGCGATGAGAAAGGTGACGCAAAAGAAGCGTCTGCCGAGCAAAAAGACGACAGTTCTGCCCCAGAGAGTGGCGATGCGGGCGATAAAATTTTGAGCCCAGCCGCGCGTAAAATTGCCGACGAAAACAACGTGAATCCAGCATCTGTTAAAGGTACCGGCAAAGATGGCCGCGTTACGAAAGAAGATGTCTTAAATCACGTTACATCGGGCGACTCTAAGCCTGCGGCGGCAGCTCCTACGCCGGCTGCAGCGGCACCTGCTGCGCCAGAGGGTGACCGAGTAGAAAAACGCGTACCTATGACACGTTTGCGCAAGCGTATTGCCGAGCGTCTTTTAGAGGCTACCAGCACTACCGCGATGCTCACTACCTTTAACGAGGTTGATATGGGTCCGGTAATGGAGCTGCGCAAACAATACAAAGACAAGTTCGAAAAAATTCATAATGGCACTCGTTTGGGCTTTATGGGCTTTTTTGTTAAAGCGGCGACAGAAGCGCTGAAGCGTTTTCCTGCGGTTAATGCCTCGCTGGACGACAACGACGTTGTTTATCACGGCTATCAAGATATCGGTGTCGCGGTCTCGACCGAGAAAGGTTTGGTTGTGCCGGTATTGCGCAGCACCGAAAACATGAGCATTGCTGAAGTGGAATCGACGATTCGCGATTTCGGTTTACGTGCCCGTGACGGTAAGCTGGGCATCGATGAAATGACCGGTGGAACCTTTACGATCACCAACGGTGGTGTGTTTGGTTCACTGCTGTCGACGCCTATTTTGAACCTGCCGCAAACGGCTATCTTGGGCATGCACAAAATCCAAGAGCGTCCAATGGCCGTTAATGGTGAAGTTAAGATTCGACCAATGATGTACTTGGCGCTGTCTTACGATCACCGTCTGATCGACGGTAAAGAGGCTGTGCAGTTCCTGGTGGCGATTAAAGAGCTCCTGGAAGATCCAGCGCGCATCCTGTTAGAAATTTAATTCGGGTGCACTCGCTCCGGCCGGCTTACCGGTTGGCCGGATAAACATTTTGCCGGAACACCAACGCCGGCTACGCTAAAATTTTTGGGAAACGACTATGTCTGACAAATACGATGTGATTGTAATTGGTTCTGGTCCGGCCGGTTATGTGGCTGCCATTCGCGCTGCACAGTTGGGTTTAAAAACCGCCTGTATTGAAAAGTGGAAGGACGGGAAAGGTAAAGGTGTAAATGGTGGTACTTGTCTGAACGTTGGCTGTATCCCGTCAAAAGCTTTGCTGGATAGCTCAGAGAAATACCACGAAGCGGAAGTTTCTTTTAGCAAGCACGGTATCTCTACCGGTAAGTTGGCCATCGACGTGCCCGCCATGATCGAGCGTAAAAACAAAGTCGTAGAGCAGATGTCAGGCGGTATTGGTGGTTTGTTTCAGGCAAACAAAGTTACTAGCTTGTTTGGTACCGGTAAGTTGCTTGCCGGCAAAAAAGTCGAATACACCAATAACGATGGCAAAACAGAAACCCTAGAGGCCGAAAACGTTATTTTGGCCTCGGGCTCGGTGCCGGTCAATATCGGTGTGGCTCCAGTGGATAACGATGTGATCGTTGACTCTACAGGTGCATTGGAATTTACCGAAGTGCCTAAGCGTTTGGGTGTTATCGGTGCCGGTGTCATCGGGCTTGAGCTGGGTAGTGTCTGGAAACGTTTGGGGTCTGAGGTTGTGTTGTTGGAAGCGATGGATAACTTCCTCGCGATAATGGACCAGCAGATTGCCAAGGAATCATTCAAGATTTTTGGCAAGCAAGGTTTGGACATTCGTCTTAGCTGTCGTGTGACCGGCTCGGAAGTTAAAGGCAAAGGTAAGAAAAAAGAAGTTACGGTGACCTTTACCGATAAAGACGGTAATGAGCAGCAAGAAACCTTTGATAAGCTGATTGTTTGTGTAGGTCGCAAGCCCTTCACCGAAGGTCTATTGTCTGAAGACAGTGGCGTAAACTTGGATGAGCGTGGCTTTATTTACGTCAACGATTTATGTTCTACCGACGCTCCCGGCGTCTGGGCTGTCGGGGATGTTGTGCGCGGCCCCATGTTGGCGCACAAAGGTTCTGAAGAGGGTGTTATGGTTGCCGAGCGTATTGCCGGCCAAAAACCTTTGGTGAACTACGACATCATCCCCAATGTGATCTACACTCACCCAGAGGTTGCATCCGTCGGTAAAACCGAAGAGCAGCTAAAAGCTGAAGGCGAGCCCTACGAGGTAGGTACCTTCCCGTTCTTGGCTATTGGTCGCGCGGTTGCCGCTGATCAGCCAGAGGGTATGGTTAAAATGATTGCACACGCTGAGACCGATCGTATTTTGGGTTGCCACATCGTGGGCCCAAGCGCATCGGATCTAATCCAAGAAGTTGCAATCGCTATGGAATTTGGCGCCAGTGCTGAAGATATCGGAATGACTGTGTTTGGTCACCCGACCTTCTCTGAGGCCGTCAAAGAAGCAGCATTGGCAGTGGCGGGTCACGCCATCCACATGCCAAATCGCAAGCGCAAAAAATAATTATTTAAAACAACGATGAAGCACTGAGTCTCTCGATGGCAAACGCTGTCGAGTTGGCTCTGTGGTCGCGACCTAGAGCCACTAGAGGCGCGATCGGGAAGAAACCAGGGGTAGGCACGATGTGCCTTGGTATGTTTGCTGTACTGAGGTTGCAGATTTCGCTGGCCTGCTAGCAGTTTTTAAGTCACGTTAACAGAACGGAAGAACATCATGAATTTGCATGAGTACCAAGGCAAACAGTTGTTTGCGCAATATGGTTTACCCGTCTCCCAGGGTGTAGCAGCACAGACTCCTGCCGAAGCGGCAGCAGCAGCTGACACAATTGGCGGCAGTGAGTTTGTCGTAAAAGCTCAGGTTCACGCCGGCGGCCGCGGTAAAGCTGGTGGTGTAAAATTGGTTAAAACCAAGGGTGAAATCGAAGCGTTTGCCAAGCAGTGGCTGGGCAAAAACTTGGTGACCTATCAGACCGACGAGAAGGGTCAGCCGGTTAGCCGTATTTTGGTTGAAACCTGCACCGATATCGACAAAGAGCTGTACTTGGGTGCAGTGCTTGATCGCTCGAGCCGTCGTATTGTGTTTATGGCCTCTACCGAAGGTGGTGTAGAGATCGAGAAAGTGGCCGAGGAAACACCAGAAAAGATTCTTAAGGCGACTGTTGATCCGCTGGCCGGTGCGCAGCCTTACCAAGGTCGTGAGTTGGCATTTAAACTGGGTCTTGAAGGCAAACAAGTTAAACAGTTTGTTCAGATCTTTTTAGGTTTGGCAAAATTGTTTAAAGAAAAAGACCTCGCGTTGATTGAAGTTAACCCGCTGGTTATTACGCCCGCTGGCGACTTGCATTGCCTAGACGCCAAAGTCGCTATCGATGGTAACGCATTGTATCGTCACGCTGACCTGCGTGAAATGCACGATCCTTCGCAAGAAGACGAGCGCGAAGCGCACGCTGCCAAATGGGAGCTTAACTATGTCGCGCTTGATGGCAATATCGGCTGCATGGTTAACGGTGCTGGCTTGGCCATGGGTACCATGGATATCGTTAAATTGCACGGCGGCGCGCCTGCCAACTTCCTTGACGTAGGCGGCGGTGCAACCAAAGAGCGCGTTGTTGAAGCGTTTAAAATTATTCTGTCTGACGAAAATGTAAAAGCTGTTTTAATTAACATTTTCGGCGGTATTGTTCGCTGCGACTTAATCGCCGAAGGCGTGATTGGTGCAGTTGAAGAAGTAGGCGTTAAAGTACCCGTTGTGGTTCGTCTTGAAGGTAACAATGCTGAGCTGGGTGCTAAAGTACTGGCTGACAGTGGTCTGAATATTATTGCTGCGACCAGTTTGACTGATGCTGCCGAGCAAGTAGTAAAAGCAGCGGAGGGCAAGTAAATGAGCGTTTTAATTAATAAAGACACCAAAGTAATCTGTCAGGGTTTTACCGGTTCGCAGGGAACGTTTCACTCTGAACAAGCGATTGCCTACGGCACCAAAATGGTTGGCGGTGTAACACCAGGTAAAGGCGGCCAGACTCATTTAGGTCTACCTGTTTTTGATACTGTTGCTGAAGCGGTTGCCGAGACCGGCGCAGAAGCTTCTGTTATTTACGTGCCAGCCCCGTTTTGTAAAGACTCAATCCTGGAAGCGGCCAACGGCGGCATCAAATTGATTGTTTGTATCACCGAAGGTATCCCTACGCTGGATATGCTTGACTGTAAAGTTAAGTGTGACGAGCTGGGTGTACGTTTGATTGGTCCCAACTGCCCCGGTGTGATCACTCCCGGTGAGTGTAAAATCGGCATTATGCCCGGTCACATTCACAAACCAGGTAAAGTCGGTATCGTATCGCGCTCTGGTACTTTGACGTATGAAGCGGTTAAACAGACCACCGATAACGGCTTTGGTCAGTCTACCTGTGTTGGTATCGGCGGAGATCCAATTCCCGGTTCTAACTTTATCGATATCCTGCAAATGTTCCAAGACGACCCACAGACTGAAGCGATCGTGATGATCGGTGAGATTGGTGGTAGTGCCGAAGAAGAAGCGGCGGCATTCATTAAAGCGAATGTAACCAAGCCTGTTGTCTCTTACATCGCCGGTGTTACCGCACCTGCCGGTAAGCGCATGGGGCACGCTGGCGCTATTATCGCCGGTGGTAAAGGTACGGCTGATGAGAAGTTTGCTGCGCTGGAAGACGCCGGTGTAAAAACCGTGCGCAGCTTGGCCGATATCGGCACCGCTTTGAAAGAAGTGACCGGTTGGTAAGCTTTACAGTTGTTACAAAAAAGGCGGCCTGAATTGGCCGCCTTTTTTGTATCTGGCTGGTATTATTGTGATTTTTCGCGCGTTGCCAAGATTGGTGATCTCTGGCATGGTGAGCAAACTGCAAAAGTTGCTATCAAAAGCCTTTTCTTTTAGCCCAAAATGTGGAGAATTGCGCGACTTTGAGCGGATGTTCTCCGTTATCTGCACACCCTAAACAGGAGTTGAGCGATTGAAAGAAACCTCTGATAGTTGGTCAGCAAAGCATTCGGCTGAGCTCTACGGTATTGAAGAGTGGGGCAGTGGTTATTTTGGTATCAACCACGCTGGTAATGTCGAAGTGCGCGCGCCCGGTGAAGGTGCCGCGGATGTGTCCGTTGATTTAACCCATATTATTGATGGGTTACAGCAGCGGGGGCTGGAGATGCCCGTATTGTTACGTATCGAGAACTTGGTCGATAGCCGTATTAGTATACTCAACGAATCATTTGCTGAGGCCATTGCCACGACCGGTTACCAGGGTGTGTATCGCGGTGCGTTTCCTATTAAGGTGAATCAGCAAAGTCATATTGTCGAAGAAATTGCGCGTTTTGGCGAGCGCTATAACCATGGTCTTGAAGCTGGCAGTAAGGCTGAGCTGATGATCGCCATGTCGACCTTAAAAAACCTAGAAAGCCTGATTATTTGTAATGGCTATAAAGATGCTGAGTTTATTGATCTGGGTTTGCAAGCTCGTAAGCTGGGCTTTAAGTGCATTTTTGTGCTGGAGACCGTCGCCGAAGTGAAGCTGGTGATAGAGCGTAGCCGGTTGTTGGGTGTTGACCCAATTCTTGGGGTGCGTTTAAAGCTTTCCACAAAAGTAGAAGGGCATTGGGCAGAGGATAGCGGCGACCGTAGCCTCTTCGGTTTAACGACGAATCATCTGATCGAGGTGATGGACCAACTACGCAGTGCTGATTTACTGCATTGCCTAGAGCTTTTGCATTTTCACCTGGGATCGCAAATTCCAAATATTCGCAGTATTCGCGCCGGTGTTTTAGAGGCTTGCCGCTATTACATTGCCATGGTTGGTGAAGGTGCACCACTCAGTTATATCGATCTTGGTGGCGGTCTGGCCATTGATTACGACGGAACCAGCAGCGTAAGTGGTCACAGTCGCAACTATTCGGTGCAGGAGTATTGCGTCGATGTCGTCGAGGCGTTGGCGCAACAATTAAACGCGCATAACTTGCCGCACCCGACCATTGTCACAGAGTCAGGCCGTGCCACGGTGGCGCACACTTCAGTACTGTTGTTTAACGTATTAGATGTTGGCCACTTTGAGCCGGGCCCGGTACCGTCTGAATTGCCCGAAGAGAGTCACGAGCAGGTGTCCAACCTGTGGTTTACCCTCAAGGCGATCAACGTAAATAAGCTGCAAGAAAGCTATAACGATGTTATCTATTATCGTGATCAAGTTCGCGACTGCTTTTTTAGCGGTGAGGTGAGTTTGCGCGAGCGGGCATTTGCAGAAAACCTTTGTTTTGCTGGGTTGCAGCGTATTGTCGCGCTACTGCCTGAGATGAAACGTATTCCGCCAGAGCTTGAGCAGCTGCCCGAACAGCTGGCTGATATTTACTACGGTAACTTTAGCGTGTTCCAGTCGTTGCCAGATTCTTGGGCAATTAACCAAGTGTTTCCGGTGATGCCTATACACCGTTTGGATGAAAAGCCTAATCGTCAGGCTACTATCGCGGATTTAACCTGCGATTGTGACGGTAAACTCGATAGCTTTGCCGGGCCAGAGGGCGAGACTCGAACTTTGTCGTTGCACTCGGTAAAAGAAGGCGAAGAGTATTATTTAGGTGTGTTTTTAGTGGGGGCTTACCAAGAGACCCTGGGTGATCTACACAACTTGTTTGGCGATACCAACGTTGCCAGTGTGCGCATTAACACTGACGGTAGTGTCGATTTTGTTCACGAGTTGCACGGCGACAGTATTGCCGACGTGTTGAGTTATGTCGAGTACGACCCACAGCAGATGTTTCGCCAGTTCCGGGTGGCTGCAGAGCAGGCCGTGCGAGATGGCCGTATCAATGTGTCGGAGCGCCAGAGTATGTTAAGTGCGTACTCTGAAAGCCTGCGTGGTTACACCTATTTTGAACGTTAACGATCCAACGTTAGAGGAAAGGTTTATGGCTAAAGTAATGATTATCGGCGCCGGCGGCGTCGGTGGAGTAGTGGCCCACAAGTGTGCGCAGTTGCCGGAAGTGTTTACCGAGATCGTGCTGGCCAGTCGTACCGAATCTAAATGTAAAGCGATTGCAGCGCAACTGCCAAGGCCGGTATCTACTGCGCAGGTCGATGCGGATAATGTCGCTGAGACCGTTGCCCTGCTAAAGCGCGAGAAACCCGACTTAGTCATCAACGTCGCTCTACCTTATCAGGACTTAGCCATTATGGACGCCTGCTTAGAAGCTGGTGTGGACTACCTTGATACCGCCAACTACGAGCCGCCAGAAGAGGCTAAGTTCGAGTACAAATGGCAGTGGGCTTATCAAGATAAGTTTACCGAAGCTGGCCGTATGGCGCTGTTGGGCTCGGGGTTCGATCCTGGGGTGACCAATGTGTACACCGCTTATTTGAAAAAGCATTATTTAGACGAAATTCACTACTTGGATATTATCGACTGTAATGCTGGTGATCACGGGATGCCGTTTGCTACCAACTTTAACCCCGAAATTAATATCCGTGAAGTAACGGCCAATGGCCGTTATTGGCAAGACGGCCATTGGCAAGAAACCGCACCACTAAAAGAAAATCGCTCATTTGATTTTCCGGCGGGTATCGGGCCCAAACAAATTTACCTGATGTATCACGAAGAG
Source organism: uncultured Gilvimarinus sp. (assembly GCF_963972205.1). Taxonomy (NCBI): domain Bacteria; kingdom Pseudomonadati; phylum Pseudomonadota; class Gammaproteobacteria; order Cellvibrionales; family Cellvibrionaceae; genus Gilvimarinus; species uncultured Gilvimarinus sp. Next base: position 285,127 of record NZ_CAXAUC010000001.1, read on the forward strand.
CTGGAATCCATTACCAAGCATTTGCCTGAGATTAAACGGGCACGTTTTTGGATGACATTCTCTGATAACTATCTTAAGCACCTGGAGGTGTTGGGTAATATTGGGATGACCTCGATAGAACCGGTTGAATTTGAAGGCAAAGAGATTATTCCGCTGCAGTTTTTAAAAGCCTTGCTGCCTGATCCGGCGAGCCTTGGACCCTTAACAAAAGGTAAAACGTGCATTGGTTGTATCGCACAAGGCGTAAAAGACGGCGTTAAGAAAACTTATTACATATACAATATATGCGATCACCAAGAGTGTTACGCCGAGGTCCAGTCGCAAGCGATCTCTTACACCACTGGTGTGCCTGCAATGATTGGCGCCAAGATGATGCTGGAGAAAAAATGGGCCGGTGCCGGGGTGTGGAATATGGAGCAACTTGACCCAGACCCCTTTATGGATGATTTGAATCAATACGGGTTGCCTTGGCAGGTCGTCGAGATAGACCAGCCTACAGGTATGGAAGAGTAGATAGCTACACCTCACCATTGTTTGACGGCGGCGAAGGCCGCCGTTTTTATATTGCGCAGCGGAAATAGCGATGAAAAAACGGCAATATTTTTCTCAGTTTGATGCCACTCGTGTGCCATCGCCTTGTTTTGTGGTGGATCGCGCAGCGGTTGAGGACAACCTTAAGTTGTTGCATCACGTAGGGCAGCAAAGTGGCGCAAAAGTGCTGGGCGCGTTAAAAGCGTTTAGCTGTTGGTCGTTGGCGGAGCTTAATCAAAAATACTTGTGGGGCAGCTGCGCCAGCGGTGTCAATGAGGCAAAGCTTGCGCGGGAATACTATGGTGGTGAGGTGCATACCTATTCGGCCGCTTTCAAGGAAGCCGATTTAATTGAAGTGCTAAAGCTGTCAGATCACGTGGTGTTTAACTCGATGAGCCAATGGCAGCGTTTTAAGCCCTTGTGCTTGGCTGCGCAGCAGGATCGGCCTGAGTTAAAGTTTGGCCTACGTATTAACCCCGAGCACTCTGAAGGTGATGTACCACTGTACGATCCGTGTGCGCCGAAATCGCGCATGGGTGTTCCGCTGTCGGAGTTTCAGCCCGATTTTTTAGAGGGAATATCGGGCCTGCACTTTCACACGCTGTGTGAGCAAGATGTGCCGCCACTGGCGCGCACCCTCGCCGCGGTAGAGGAAAAATTTGGCCGTTACCTGGCGCAAATGGAGTGGGTAAATTTCGGTGGTGGCCATCATATTACGCGCGAGAACTATCAAATCGATGAGCTAATCGCGCTGGTGCGTAATTTCTCGGAGCAATTTGATGTGCAGGTCTATCTAGAGCCGGGCGAGGCGGTGGCAATTCGCAGCGGGGTTTTGGTGTCTGAGGTGTTGGATGTGTTTCACAGCACTGTAGCGCAAGCGATTTTAGATACCTCGGCTACCTGTCATATGCCAGATACACTGGAGATGCCATACCGCGCCGATGTGCTGGGTGCCGGTGAGGCCGGAGAATTGGACCACACTTATCGGTTGGGTGGTATGACCTGCCTGGCGGGTGATGTGATTGGGGATTATAGTTTTACTCAGCCGCTAGAGGTTGGCCAGCGCTTGGTGTTTGATGATATGGCGCACTACACCATGGTGAAAACCACAACCTTTAACGGTATTAACTTGCCGGCTATCGCCTTGTGGGATTCGCGAACCGATGAGCTACAGGTTATACGCGAATTTGGTTACGACGATTTCAAAATGCGTTTGTCGTAAGCTCCCTCACGACTGATTGTTAAGAATTTCCTGCACGCGTATTTGCAGTGCAGGAATTACCTCTTGTTCAAACCACGGATTTTTTGCCAGCCAACGATTATTGCGGCCACTCGGGTGAGGCAGGGGCAGCTGTGCGGGCCAATATTTACGCCAATTGCCCACACGCTCTGTCAAAGTCCTCTCGCTGTTGGGTAAATGGTATGCTTGGGCGTACTGACCGATTACCAACGTTAACTTTATCTGGGATAAATACTCCAGCAGCTCTTCTCGCCATGTCGGGGCACACTCGGGCCTCGGGGGCAGGTCGCCACCTGCTCGGGTACCGGGGTAGCAAAACCCCATAGGCACCAGCGCAAATAAACCCGGATCGTAGAATTGCTCGTGGCTGACCCCCAGCCAGCGGCGCAGCCGATCGCCACTGGGGTCGTCAAATGGACGGCCAGCCTCGTGAGCGAGCTTGCCAGGCGCTTGCGCTGCGATCAAGATCTTGGCGTTACGCTCGGCTTGCAGAACCGGCTTGGGGGCTAGCGGCAAATGCTGCTCGCATAAGGTACATCGGCGGATGCGCTCCATTAGTGGGCTGGATGTATAGTTCATATCTACCGTTTAGAGTGGTGTGAATGAGATGGCATACGGCACTTACTTGCCTGTGACAATACTGCGATAACTCTGAATCAACAACCGGTGACAGCTGGGTTTGCGCCTTTTATGAGGTTGTTTTGACATTGACACCAATTGCTACAGTGGGGCGTCAGGCTCTGGTAAAGCAATTACCCCAGCACTAAGAGTTTTTTAATGATCAAACCTATGGCGCAAAAAGTTGCGTATCTGATGATGACCCGTTGGGTGGAATAGCGACTCGTAAACAACAATACAACAATACCTTTGATGTCGCCGCAGGTACTTTTTTGCCTCCAAGTGGCGGTAAATATTAGGGCGCACTGAAGACGGCTTTGGCTGGCCTCTTAGCTACTACGCTGAGTTTTACCGCTCTTTGATATAAAACTCTGACATTTGCGGCAAGTAGCGCATAAGTCTTTTGGTTTTACCTATTTTCTACGAATGTTATCGTTACAGATAACGTTGACACGCTATCAATCTACTGTTAACGTTAACGATAACGAACACCGTTGGTGTCGTTATGCTTGCAGGTTGGCGTAGCCGGAGGTTTGCCCACTCTGGTTAGGGCTCCTTAGATACTGGTTTACCTAGGGTGCGAGCAAAACCAATGACTTGCTGTGGCGCGATGAGGAGAGCTCGGTTCTGACGTAAGTGCAGATGCAGTACAGCAGGTGAACTGATCACAATTTGGGTACAAAAATAATGAGTCAATCAACTATGAAGCGGACCATATTATCCACATCAATTGCTGCACTGATGGGCACATTGCCTGCCGCTGCGGTATTTGCACAAGACAATACAGACGTGCTGGAAGAGGTTGTTGTTACCGGTATTCGGGCCTCGCTAGATCGCGCGATGGATATTAAACGCGACTCCCAAGGGGTGGTAGATGCCATCTCGGCAGAGGATATTGGTAAGTTTCCCGATACCAACTTAGCCGAGTCGCTGCAGCGTGTTACCGGTGTTTCCATTGATCGCCAGAATAATGAAGGCTCGCGAGTCACGGTCCGTGGTTTTGGTCCAGACTACAACATGATTACCTTGAATGGTCGCCAAATGCCGACCGCTAATATCAACGCTACCTCCGCGAGTAGCTCACGCTCATTTGACTTTGCCAATCTAGCCGCCGAGTCGGTATCGGGTGTGGATGTGTATAAAACCGGCAAAGCAGACTTGGTGACGGGTGGTATCGGTTCGACCATTAATATCAAGACTACCCGGCCGCTTGAAAACCCGGGGTTAAACTCTAGTGTTGGGGTTAAAGCTGTTGCCGATCAAACCAATCGTGCAGGTGATGATGTTACACCGGAAATTTCTGGTATCTACAGCAACACGTTTGCCGACGATACTATTGGCCTAGCAATCAGTGCTAGTTATCAAGCGCGCGATAGTGCGTCGGATTCAGGTAATGTGTCCTCGGGCTGGAACTCTCTGCGTGTCGGTAGTACAAACCCTGGCCTAGATGCCTTTTTGTTGGAGAACTACCCGGTAGAAGAGGGTGACTTAATGTCTACCCCGCAAAACTTTTTATACCGTTTAGATGATATTCAACGCGAGCGCACCAACGCTCAAGTAACGTTGCAGTGGAGTCCTATTGATACCTTGACGGCCACGGCTGACTACACCTATGCGGAATTGGACGTAGAGCAGCAACGCCAAGAGCTGTCTGCATGGTTTGGTGGTGGTTTTAATACTCAGACCGGAGGTACAGTATTCACGGGTGCCGATGCGGATGGCGTGGTGACCCCCGATCAGCTGGTTTCAACAGACTGTTGCGATGTCGGTTTTGGTGTTGGTAATTGGGGCAACATTAATGAAACAAGCTCTACCGGCCTTAATGTTGTGTGGGATGCGACTGAGCGATTAACATTGGCACTGGACTATCACAGCTCTGATGCTGAGGCGCACGGTAAAGACGCACGGGGTAACGATAATATTGTGACCGCCACCGGTTTCGAACGTGGCACCACAAGGGTGGATTTCTCCCAAGATATGCCCGTGATGAGTGTCGAAATGACCGATGGCGACCTCACCGCGAGTGATATTATTTCGACGGGTACCAGTCATCGCAACAGCTACATGAAGTCTGAGGTTGAGCAAATACAGTTTGACGGTAGTTTCGACTTTGACAGTGGCATTGTTCAGAGCGTGGATTTTGGTCTCGCGTCAACGGAAATTGATAACCGTACCGCGTTTAGCTTAAATCAAGGCGGCAATTGGGGTGGTGTGGGTTACACCGATATTGGCGGTGGCTGGAATGCGGCGGCCGGTGACGGTGATAATAACTTTGACGATTCGGCTTTTGAATTTAAACAGCTAGGCAGTGCTTTTGAATCGTTCGATCAAGGCGGTGTTTACGGTCAGTATGTCGATGTGGATTACGATCAGTTTTCGGGCGATCTAGCACGTTTCTACCAGCAAAATCCGGATGGCGAAGGTGCCGGTGGTAATGTGTTTGCAGACTGCGAAGGTGACACCCTGTGTATCGACCCCGAGTACTCGGTCGATAACCGCATGAAAGAAGAGCAAACGTCTGCCTATGCGCAGGTGAATCTTGCGTGGGAAATGGCGAAAATGCCAACACAGTTGGCGCTCGGCGTTCGCTACGAGAAGACTGACGTTACCTCTTCGACTTTGTTGCCTAACTACATAAACGGCGCCTGGAAAACCCCCAACGAGCTACTGTTAAGTGCCGAGGGAGGTGTATTCCGTGAGGGTTCTGGAGATTATAGCAACGTTCTGCCAAACCTGGATTTCAGTGTTAACCTGCTGGATGACGTACTGTTGCGAGCTTCTTATAGCAAGACTATCTCTCGTCCTAGTTACTCTAACTTGCAGGGTGCCGCTGTCCCGGATAGCCCGCAGGCGCGAACTTACGACAATAGTACCGCCACCGCCGGTAACCCGGATCTTGACCCCTTTGAGTCGACTAACCTAGACTTTTCGGCCGAGTGGTATTACGCAGATGGTAGCTATATTTCATTGGGGTACTACGCTAAAGATGTAGAGAATTTTATTGGTACTAGCATTCAGCAAGAGATACTCTTTCCAGGCATTAAAAATCCTGCAACAGGCCCACGCTATGATGAAGCGGCGGCAGTTGCAACGGCCGATAATTTTGGTAAGGATGTCCGTGATTACTATGTTGCACAGGGCTGGATTGACGGCACGACCGGTGAGTTGCTGGGGGATACCAGTAGTTATGATTCTCTAAATTACACCGTGCGTGTGCCGGTTAATGAAAAAGAAGCCTCAATTGATGGTTTTGAATTTGCTGTACAGCATATGTTTGGCGATAGCGGTTTTGGAGGTATTGTTAACTTCACTACTGTTGATGGTGATATAGGTTACGACAACAGCGTGATTGGTGAAGATCAGTTTGCTTTGTTGGGCTTGAGTGACTCCGCCAACGTCGTAGCGTTCTATGATAAAAATGGCTGGCAGGCGCGTTTGGCCTATAACTGGCGCGATGAGTTCTTAAGTGGTACAGCGCAGGGTAATGGCCAACAAGAGCCTGCTTACACCGAGGCCTATGGCCAAGTAGACCTCAATGTTAGTTATGATATTACTGACAATCTAAACGTGTTTTTTGAAGGGATTAATGTCACCGAAGAAGACATACGGGTTCATGGCCGTACGGTAAACAGCCTGTTATTTTATGGTGAGCAGCAAGCACGCTATGCGCTTGGAGCACGCTATTCGTTCTAAATCGAGAGTCGTAATGGTGTGATAACAAAAGCAGCCGTTATTAATAATAACGGCTGCTTTTTTTCAGAAGAGAATAATATGCCAAATGTTAATAAGGTCGTTATCGTAGGTGGTGGTACCGCTGGTTGGATGGCCGCTGCGGCTATATCTAAAGTGCTAAGCCACCTTGCGGTAGAGTTAGTCGAGTCGGATGAGATCGGTACCGTGGGTGTGGGCGAAGCGACGATACCGACCTTATTGTTTTTTAATAAGCTGTTAGGGATTAATGAGCGAGATTTAATTCGCGAAACCCAAGCAACATTTAAACTCGGTATTAATTTTGAGAACTGGCAGGCTTTGGATAAAAGCTATTTCCATGGCTTTGGTTCTACCGGTAAAGATTTTTGGGCGGCTGGCTTTCACAATTTTTGGCGCCGTGGTTTAGATTTAGGGATTAGCGAATCCTTTAGTGACTATTGTCTAGAGGCAAAAGCCGCTCTTGCTGGTCGGTTTGCTCAGCCACCAAAAGGAGCAAAAGGTGGCTTAAACTACGCTTATCACATGGACGCCACCCGTTATGGCCAGTTTTTACGTAAGCTTGCCGAGCAGCAGGGTGTAAAGCGTATTGAGGGTAGGGTGGAGCAGGTTACACAACACCCAGACTCTGGTGATATAACCGCTGTCACGTTGGCCGATGGGCAATGTGTTGCCGGGGATCTGTTTATCGATTGCAGCGGGTTTCGCGGGCTTTTAATTGAGCAAACTTTAAAAACGGGCTACGACGATTGGTCCCATTGGTTGCCTTGCGACCGGGCCGTGGCGGTACAGAGCAGCTCGGTAACCGCGGCAGCGCCGTACACTCGGGCCATCGCACACGATGCCGGTTGGCGTTGGGCGATACCGTTACAACATCGCATGGGCAACGGGCTGGTTTACTCAGCTAAGCACTTGTCGGATGACGAGGCGGTGGCTCGCTTGCTGGACCAGATCGAAGGCGACGCTGTGAGCGAGCCACGCTTTATTCGTTTTACCACGGGTAAGCGAAAGCAGCAATGGCATAAAAACTGTGTTGCCATTGGCTTGTCGGCGGGTTTTATCGAGCCGCTAGAGTCCACCAGTATTCACTTGATTCAGCAAAATATTTTGAAGCTGATTAAGTTGTTCCCCAGTGATGAGATTTCGCCATTGGATGTTGCTGAGTTTAACCGGCATGCCGATTTTGACTATGAGCAGATCCGTGACTTTATAGTGTTACATTATCATTTGACTGAGCGCGACGATTCCGCTTTTTGGCGGCACTGTCAAGCCATGGATGTGCCCGATAGTTTGTCTGAGCGCCTTGAGCTGTTTGCGCAAACGGGTCGCTTTTTTGTCCGAAATAATGAGCTGTTTGTGGATTCGTGGTTTCAGGTCATGATTGGTCAGGGGTTAGTTCCTAAGAAGTACCATAGGGTGGTGGATGAAATGCCCGAGCGAGAGTTAAACGGGTTGTTACAGTCAATTGCCCAAGGCCTGGATAAACAGGTGCAGGCTATGCCAACACACGAGCGATATTTACAGTATTTATTAGATTCTTAGGGCGTTAGTGATTGCACCTAAAATGTGTTATTAATGCGTCTGGCGGCGATGAAGCTGTTATTTTTTATGCAGCCGGCTTTTTTGGTGCTGGTTGATTCATCGCTAAGGGTGGGTGATTTTTGATCGCTTTAAAGTGAGATCGCGGAGTAAGAGTTTAATCTGTATGTTGGTATTGCGCTGGATTAACACGGTAACGGTGAGACTGGTATTGCTCAGCTCGGTCGTTGCGATGCTTTTCACTCCCTGCTTTGCCCACGCGCAGAAGGGTGTTACCCAGCAAGAAGCTGTCAGCTTGGTAAAACAGTACTGTGGCGCTTGCCATGCGCCTCCCTCACCGCAATTATTGCCGAAAAAAGACTGGCCTCGTGTTGTTGATGCTATGGCCGAGTTGTCTGCCAAGCGATTTGGTTCGACGTTTATTCCCGATTCGGCATTGCGTCACATTAAAGCGCTTTATTATGGCAGCAGCCCGGAGCGTTTAGCGAGCCTGCCGTACATTGATGCGACGCACCCCACCTTAAGCTTTTCGGCTCAGGCGTTATCAGTGCCAACTCTTGTGCCACAAATTATGGCTATTACCCCTTTACCAAGCACCGGTGACAGCTTTAGTTTTTTAGTTGCAGACGCGGAGCAGGGTCAGCTTAACCGGCTTTGGGGGCCGCGTGGCAAAGTAGATGCGTGGCGAGAGCAGGGGGTAGCCGATATCGCTCTGCCAGTCGCCGTGGATATATTTGATTTTAATGGCGATGATCTGTTGGATTATGTGGTTGCCGATCTGGGTGAGTTGGCGCCTAACGATAATCGTGCGGGTAAAGTTTTTGTGCTGATTAACAAAGGCAACGGTAGCTTTGCAGAAAAATTGCTAAAAGACAACCTGCGCCGTGTGAGTGATGTTAACGCACTAGATCTGGATCAGGATGGTGATACAGACATTGCCCTTGCGATATTCGGTGGCCAAGGTAAGGGTGAAGTCATTTGGCTTGAAAATAAAGGCGCTGAGGGTTATGAGGAGCATCCGTTGCTGATGCTAAGTGGCGCATTGAATATTGACGATGCCGATATCAACAACGATGGTATCGTGGATTTGCTGACGTTAGTGGCGCAAGAGCATGAAACCTTAGTTGCCTTTATTGGGCAAGGAAAGGGGCAGTTTGAACGGCTCGATTTGGTGAATGCAGGGCACCCCATGTTTGGCGCTACCAGCATGACTGTGACGGACTTAGATCAAGACGGCGACCAAGATATTCTGTTTACCAATGGCGATGCCTTTGACACGCAAACCGACCCTAAGCCATACCACGGTGTGCAGTGGCTTGAAAATAAAGGTGGGTTAAATTTCTCAGCCCATGATGTGGGCCGTTATTACGGTGCTGTTAATGCGGTTGCGGTTGATATGGATAACGATGGTGATATGGATGTCGTCGCCAGCAGCTGGGTTAACCACTGGGATGACCCTAAACGCAATGCGCTTATTTGGTATGAAAATGACGGTAAGCAAAATTTTACGCCTTACCCAATCAGTCAAAGTTACCGCGGTTTGGTGCCGTTAGTGATAAACGACTTCACGGGTGATGGTGTGATGGATATTTTAACCGGTTCATTTCGTATGGATTTGTTGCACCAGTCCCTTCGTCGCGAAAACGGTGTGCTCAGTTTTGATTTGGAAGGTCGTGCAGTTGAGACCCCTAAGAGTGATCGTTTAATGATGTTTACAGGGCAGCTCAAGACCCCCTAAGCCCGTCTGTAGCCTCGTCGCTTGCGGCTTACTCCTAAGTCGCGAGTGAACCTCCGCTTTCTTTTGTCGAGTAACCTCTGCCGAAATAGTTCGTAAAGGCTTGCCTGTAGTCTCTGATAACGTATAATTACTGAAATTTCAGAAATTAGTGAAAATTCATGTCGCCGTTAATCGAATCATTTGTGCGCCACTTTGGCGAAATGGGCAGTCGCTGGGGGATAAATCGCACAGTAGGGCAAATGTACGCCTATATTGTTCTATCAGAAGAGCCGGTTAATGCCGATGAATTGGCGGCGGCCTTATCGGTGTCACGTTCCAATGTCAGCATGGGCCTAAAAGAGCTGCAAAGCTGGAATTTGGTGCGATTACAACACATCGCTGGGGACAGAAAAGACTACTTTACTGCCCCCGAGGACGTTTGGGAGATCGCCCGTACGCTGATTAATGAGCGGCGCAAGCGTGAAATTGACCCAACCCTAACGGTCATGCGCGAGTTGTTGATGGATAAGCCCGCGGATAGCGGCGAGCGCTACGCGCAATCGCGAATTGAAGATATGTACAAACTGATTGAAATGATGACCCACTGGAGCGATGAGATACAACGCTTGTCGCCCAAACAGTTGGCCCGCATGCTCAAACTTGGCGCCGGCGTGAGTAAGCTACTTAGCTAGTCTTTATTAATCCATCGAGGTAATTATGTTGGATGTCTTTATGTTGTCGCGTATTCAGTTCGCGGCCAATATCACGTTTCATATTTTGTTTCCTACCATCACTATTGCCTTGTGCTGGCTGCTGCTGTTTTTTAAGCTGCGCTACGATCGTACCGGCAATACCGCGTGGATGGCCGCCTACCGGTTTTGGGTTAAAGTGTTTGCGCTGTGTTTTGCCCTAGGCGTTGTCAGCGGTATTACCATGTCGTTTCAGTTTGGTACCAACTGGCCCGGCTATATGGAGAAGGTGGGCAATATTGCCGGCCCGCTGCTTGGCTATGAGGTGTTAACCGCATTCTTTTTAGAGGCGACCTTTCTCGGGGTTATGCTGTACGGCAGTAATCGGGTGTCTAACCGCTTGCACACCGTGGCGACCGCGCTGGTGGCGGTGGGTACGTCGCTGTCGGCGTTTTGGATATTGGCCCTCAACAGTTGGATGCAAACGCCAACGGGCTTTGAGATGCGCGACGGGGTCGCGTATCCGTTGGATTGGGCCGCGATTATCTTTAATCCGTCTATGCCGTACCGGGTTACCCATATGCTCTTAGCCTCGGGGTTAACCGCGTCGTTTTTTGTGGCTGGGGTATCGGCTTATCGGCTACTCAAAGGCGACCGGTCAAACGAGGTGCGCTTAACGCTCAAAACCGGCGTTTACCTAGCGGCTATTCTGATTCCTATCCAGATCTTTGTCGGCGATATGCACGGGCTGAATACCCTGGAGCATCAACCGGCCAAAATTGCGGCCATGGAAGGTGTGTGGCATACAGAGAAAGGCGCACCGCTACAATTGTTTGCACTGCCTAACGAGCAGACACAAACTAATGATTATTCCGTTTCGATCCCGCGCGGTGCGAGTTGGATATTAACCCACAGCGGCGATGGTGAAATACAAGGTTTAAACGAGTTTGCCGGTGAGCACCCACCGGTTATGCCGGTGTTCTGGGGTTTTCGCGTGATGGTGGGCATGGGCCTTTTGATGCTATTGGTGTCTTGGAGCTGCTCGTTCCAGCTTTGGCGTCGTGGGCATGTGGCCACTCTTTGGCAAAGAGTGTTGGTTACCATGACATTCTCGGGTTGGTTGGCCACTCTGGCGGGCTGGTATGTCACCGAGATAGGACGACAGCCATTTTTGGTGTACGGCGTACTTAAAACCGCTGATGCGGTTACCACAACCGCCTCGGGTAATGTGCTGTTTACCGCCATTACCTATGTATTGGTTTATATCGTGTTAATTGTGGCTTTTTTGCACACGCTATTTTATCTGGCGCGCAAGGCGGTTAGTAGTGACGTTAAGCCGCTGGAAACAACTGCTAAGGAGGCCAAATTATGAGTGGTGAAGCGTATTGGTTGCCGGTTATTTTTATATTGCTAATGGGTGTCGCCATTTTGATTTACGCGGTGCTCGACGGGTTTGATTTGGGCGTAGGCATTCTTTTGCCGATGGGCAAGCCTCAGCATCGCAACACTATGATCGCCTCCATCGGGCCTTTTTGGGACGCGAATGAAACCTGGTTAGTACTGGCGGTAGGCTTGTTGCTAATCGCATTTCCCTCGGCGCACAGCGCTATATTGGGTTATTTGTACCTACCGGCGTTTTTTTTGTTGCTTGGCTTGATTTTGCGGGGTGTCGCGTTTGACTTTAGAGCGAAGGCCCACGCCGAGCATCAAAACCGTTGGGATCGCTGTTTTAAAGCCGGCTCAATCTTGGCATCAATGGCGCAGGGTTACATGCTGGGTATATACGTTACCGGCTTTAGCGGTGGCATCTTAGCCATCGGTTTTGGGCTGCTCAGTGCGGTGTGTGTAACGGCAGCCTATGCGTTTATCGGCGCCTGTTGGCTGATACTAAAGTCCGAGGGTGACCTACAGCGCTGGGCGGCAGGGCGCGCTAAAATTACCGCTATTTTAATGATTGTGGGTGTTGCCGCCGTGAGTGGAGTAAACCCGCTCATGAGTAGTGAAGTGTTTGATAAGTGGTTTAGCTTACCGCAAGCTTTTTTATTGCTGCTGATACCTTTTATGTGTGCGATTTTATTTGTCACATTGTTTGTGTATCTTCGCCACTTTCCCTATAACAACGATTTTGGTAGTTGGGTGCCGTTTGCCTGCGCGGTGGGTATTTTTATTCTGTGTTTTCAGGCGTTGGCCTACAGTTACTTCCCGTATATTGTGCCGGGTAAATTAACGATCTGGGAGGCGGCCAGTGCGCCCGAGTCGTTGCGGTTTATTTTATACGGTGCGGCGGTCGTGTTGCCAAGCATCATGGCGTATACCGTTTTTATGTATCGTATCTTCCGCGGTAAAGCTCAAGCGTTGAGTTACTATTAACGCAATCGCGCTAGAAGGTTATGGGATTTTTTTTGACGTGGTAGCATAGACAATTGTCTATGCTACCAACAATACGCCCACAAGGTTCTCTATGGCTGTCAAAGCAAAACCGACCGCAAAACAAAAACTGTCCGCGTCCGATAAACATCTTTATAAATTACACGGCCTATCGCTGCCAAAAGCGCAGCATAAAGAGATTCGTCGCTTTAAACGTTTGTATGATGAGCCGTCGCTTCACGGCACTAAAGTGTGGCGCTCCAGTGCGGTATTGATGGACTACCTATTGCAAAACCCCATCAAAAAGGGCGCCAAGGTGGTAGAGATTGGCTGTGGCTGGGGGGGGCTAAGCTGTTTTATGGCAGAGAAGTTTAACGCGCGCGTTACCGCTGTGGATGCCGATGCGGCGCTCGCCCCTTATGTTGATTTTGTTAAACGCCTTAACAGTGTAAAACGCGTTACGTTTGAGGCGAAACGCTTTGAGAAAATCACCAAAAAAGATCTACAAGGGGTGCACACCTTAATTGGAAGCGAAATCTGCTTTTGGGATGAAATGACAAGGCCCTTGTTTAATCTGATAAAACGCGCGCGCACAGCCGGTGTAAAACGAATTTTAATTGCCGATCCGGGTAGAACACCTTTTCTGAAGCTTATCGATATGTGCGATGACAAGTTTGACTATGATATGTTTGCGCACAATATCAATAAACCGTGGAAGACGGAAAAGTTTATTCTACGCATCGATAACTAGCGCCTTGTTGTGTGCATCACGGCACGGCCTTGGCGGCTGCCAGCCCCTAACGCTGGGCGCTTATTTACTGTAACTTCTACATTCCCTCCGCGTAAAAATGCTCTTTCTTGGCAAAACTGTGGCCAATAGCGCCGAATAGGGTCCTATTGTCGCTAAAAATAATTGGCGCGGGTTTTGCTCATACCAATACGTAGTAGCCTTTGGTGGGCTCTTGATCGCCATTAAAGGGATAACGCGCCGCGAGGCGCCATTGTCAGTGAGGTATGAGTTATGCGTATTACACACGAGAAAGTGAAAAGTGAGTTTCTGACGGATGATTTAAACGACCTTATTCGCCGTCACCACGATCTGCTGCAAAGTTATCAGGATGCCTGGGACAAAGTGCGAGCCCCGAGTTTACGGCGTGTGTTTGACAGCCTGGTACGCGGCCACGAGCGATCAATCGAGTCCTTGTCGGAGGTCGTCAAAGCGCACCATGATGACGTGTCAGAGGGGCCCGATTTGGGCGCTGTTCCGGCGCGTATGCGGGTTATCTTTGGCCAACTGTTAAGCGATGGCGCCGTAGTTCAGGCGATGCTCTCGAACGAACAAAAGCTATTGCGTAAGTACACCGCCGCCATCAACACCATCGTTTACCTGCCCGAGTTTGAGCAGGTGCTGGTAAAAAACCGGCTAGACACACAAAAACGCCTTGCGCGCCTAGAGTTGGTTATTGGCCTGGACGACTAATCAGCGCGCAACTAAGGCAACGCGCTTGTATCTCGTCGGTCTTATTGTTTAGCAGGTCGGTCAGCTCATGTAAGCGGCTGCCTGCGGCGCCACCGGTTAGCGTGTCGAGTGTTTGTAAGCTGTCGAGTGAGCTTTGCCAGTCACTCGGCAAGCTTACCCCGGCATTGGCCAGCTGCATAAATAACTGCTCCATCGGTGTTAGCGGCGGCGTTATCTCTTTAGTTTTCCACTCCTTCAGCTCGGCAAACTCAGCCGCCGCAGCGGTTGCTTGTTGCATGGTGCCTAGCTTGTCGACTAAGCCAAGCTTTTGGGCGTGAACACCACTCCACACTCTGCCTTGGGCGATATCATTTACCTGTTCAACACTCAGTCCACGGGCGTCTGCCACTGTTTTAAGAAAGCGCTGATAGACGCTGTCGACGTTCATTTGCAAAGCGGTTGCGGCTTGCGGGTTGAGCGCCCGCGTTGGGTCCATGGTGCCGGCCAGCTCGCTGGTGGCGATACCGTCCGTATAGATACCCAGCTTGCCAAGTGATTGCTCAAGCGTAGGAATAACACTGAAAACACCGATAGAGCCGGTAATGGTTGTCGGTAGCGCCCAGATCTCATCCCCCGCAGTCGCCATCCAGTAGCCGCCGCTGGCGGCGACGCTGCCCATGCTAACGATGACTGGGATACCTGAATTGCGAGTCGCTTCGATTTCTGCGCGAATTACCTCTGAGGCGAAGGCACTGCCCCCTGGGCTGTCTACTCGTACCACCAGCGCCTTTATGTCTTTGTCGTCGCGCGCTTGACGCAACAGCTGCACTAACGTGTCACTGCCGACGATACCAGGGGGCTGCTCGCCGGCGGTAATAGCCCCGCGGGCGGTAATTAGGCCGACATAATTGGCGCCTGGTAGCGGTATTTCACGGCGGTGTTGCAAATAACGGTTCCAATTGACGTGTTTGTATTGGTCGGTGTGATCGTCGTAACCAAATTGCTCAATCAGCGCTTGTCGAGTGGCCTGACGGCTCGCTACGGTATCGACTAAACCGGCCTCCTGCGCCATCAGAGCCGAATCGCCGCCGGCTTGCTGCAAAAGCTCGGTTGATTGGCCGATTATATTGTCGAGCGCACCGATGGGCAGTTTGCGCTGAATCTCAATGTTGCTACTGTACGCTTGCCATAGAGTGTTTAACCACAGGCGATTGTGCTCGCGCGAGGCCTCGGACATGCCGTTACGGGTGTAGGGCTCAACGGCGTCTTTGTATTTACCCACCTTAAACACGTTTACGTTCAAGGCGAGTTTGTCCAGTGCGTCTTTAAAATATTGGTGGTAACTGGCAAAACCTGTTAACAGCACGTAGCCCATATCGTGCAGATACACTTGGTCGGCGTAGCTGGCCAAAAAGTACTGATCTTGGTTGTAGCTGTCGGCAAGCGCGGTAATAGTTTTGCCACTGGCTTTAAACTGCTCTAAGGCTTGGCCTATTTCGTAAAGCTTGCTTACGCCGCCGCCGCGCAGACTGTTTAAGTCGAGAATTAGGTGCGTTACCTGATCGTCATCGGCGGCAAGATTAATGGCGCGCACAACATCAGATACCAACGTCTCGGCGGCTTCTGCCGACTCATCCGCGGTGAGTGCGGCCAGTGCATCAAGCGCCTGACGCTGGTCCACCAGTATGCCCGATGGCGCCAACCGCAAAGCGAAATTTTGCGGCAGTACATCGGCGCGTTGCTGGCTGATAACCACCACTATCACAACAATAATGATAATAAAGATTACGTTGGCCAGGGCGCGCCTTAGCCAGGTGATGGCGCCCCAGATACTGCTAAACAGTTGGCGGACCGGTCCTTTGTTTTTGCTTTTCTCGGGGCTGTTCACATCGTGTTCCTTTTTGGGCGTACAAATATCAGGTTGTGCGATAGATCTAACCGTTGGCTATTCGCGCTCGGCGTTACTATCTGCGTTGCGGCGTGACGTGGGGTTTTGACTTACCGCTAAGCGCGAGTGTTGCCGCCAGCGGCTGGCCATCATCGCGGCGGGAAACAACAAAACCGTGAGAGCGGTGGCTAAATAATCGCTAAGGTTGGCAAACGGCGACATGGCTTCGACCACAAACGCGGTAAAGTAAAATAAAATCACAAAACAAAGCCAGCTGTATGTGCGGTGGTGGCCGATCCAAATGCCGGGAATAAACAACAGCAGCGGAACGCATTGCACCAGTACCCGAAATAGGCTGCCTGTGGGCTCGACGATATTGCTGATGCAAAACAGTGCGAGAAGCGCCAATAAGCTGCCTAACGTCAGCCACCGGGCCACTTTATAGCGCTGGGTTAACGGGGCGATATCGGCAGCGCTGTATTGCGGTATTTTCATGTAAAGGTATCCAGTTGCAGAGCGAGACGAGCTAGGCGCTGGCCCTGGGCGTAGCACAGTTGGGTTTCGATCTCGGTTAACGCGGGTTCGGCCGTTCCGGACCAGTGGGTCGCGCCATAGGGGGTGCCGCCGTTTTGGGTATTATTGAGCCCCGCCTCGCTGTAGGGGATTCCGCTAATCACCATGCCGTGGTGCAGTAATGGCAACATCATGCTCAGCAACGTAGACTCTTGCCCACCGTGTAAGCTGTTGCTTGAGCTGAACACCCCGGCGGGCTTGTTAATTAGGCAGCCCTCCAGCCAGAGGTCGCTGGTGGTGTCTAAAAAGTATTTAAGTGGCGCTGCCATGTTGCCAAACCGGGTAGGGCTGCCGAGCAATAGGCCGTGGCAGTGGCGCAAGTCATCGGCACTGGCGTAAATAGCGCCTTCGCTGGGTACCGCCGGAATACTTGCTTCACAGTCGGGCGATACCGGCGGAACTGTGCGAATCCGGGCTTCCAGTTGCCCGCTGTGTTCCACCCCGTGCGCAAGGGCCTGAGCGAGCGCGGCGGTGGCACCGTGGCGGCTGTAGTATAAAATGAGGACGTACGGAAGGTTGCTCATAGGTGCCTCAGGCTAAAATGTCCAATACTTGCTCTGGTGGCCGCCCAAGCTTGGCGCGTGTGTCGTTGATAACGATAGGGCGCTCAATGAGCTTAGGGTGCTGGCACATGGCGTTAATCAGCGCGGTGTTAGATAAGCTGGCATCCGCCAGCCCAAGCTCTTTGTACTCGGCCTCGCCTGTGCGTAGCAGCTCGCGAGGGCTAATGCCGAGTTTGCCAATAACCGCTTTTAGCTCCGCCGGTGCGGGCGGTGTGTCGAGGTATTTAATAATCTCGGGTGTTAAGCCTCGCTCTTCCAGCAGGGCCAGGGTTTGGCGTGATTTAGAGCACCGTGGATTGTGATAGATCGACAGCATATAAAGGCATCCGGTTAAGTAATAGCAACTGTATTACGACGATAGTCATAACTGCGGCGATTATAGCGTTTTAGGGGCCTGCGGGGCACCCCAGTGGATGCCGCGAGCGCCGGGTGGGTTAAAAAGCGTTTATTGTTTGGCGCTTGAGGGGCTCCCGTGGCTATAATGGGGTTTTACCAGTCACCGGATATAATAACGGTTAGTTAATGAGTACACCGCTGCTAATTTGTGATGACTCGAACATGGCGCGCAAGCAAGTCGCCCGTGCTTTGCCCGAGAGTTGGGATGTCGAGGTCAGTTTTGCCACGAACGGTACCGAAGCGCTGAGCGCGATTCGTGCGGGCCTGGGTGAGGTGGTGTTGCTGGATCTGACTATGCCGGAAATGGACGGCTACGCGGTGCTTGAGGCGGTGGCGGCCGAGCAGCTTAAATGCCTAGTGATTGTCATCTCCGGCGATATTCAACCCGCCGCCCGGGAGCGGGTCACGGCGCTGGGCGCCATTGATTTTATTAAAAAGCCTGTCAGTGCTGCGACGTTGGAGCACACCCTGCAAACTTACGGTCTATTGTAATACTCGGCTGCGGCGACTAGCGCGGCCACCTTTCTGCGTTTTTAATTCGCGATCACATCATCATAAATAGTGCCCTATGCGATTGTCTAAGTTTGGTGCAACGTTAAGCCAAGGGTCCGGCATTGTCTCACTCATGGAGGATCTGGGCGGCGCGTTGCGCGATAACCCCGATATGCTGTTTTTGGGCGGCGGCAATCCTGCGCGTATTCCCGCTGTTGAATCTGCATTAAAGCAAGCCTTACAGCAAGTGCTGGATGATCCGGTCAAATCGCAGCAGATGCTCGGCGTGTATCAGTCGCCAGCCGGCGATACGCAACTGCTGGACGAGCTGGCTGCGCTGCTGAATAAAGAGTTTAAGTGGGGCTTAACACATCATAACCTAGCCCTTGCCAACGGCAGCCAGTCGGCATTTTTTGTGTTGTTTAATTTGTTGGCCGGCGAGGGAGCTGACGGTGTTGCGCGGCATATTCAATTGCCGCTCGTGCCCGAATACCTAGGCTACAGTGAGCTGGGTTTGGCCGAGAACTTCTATCGCGCTGACCGACCAGCCATTGAATATGTCGGTGAGCGGCAATTTAAATACCACGTCGATTTTAATAGTTTTCACATTGATGCTAACACGGCCGCTTTGTGTGTTTCGCGTCCGACTAATCCGACCGGTAATGTCATTACCGATGACGAAATGGCGCGGCTGGATGCTCAGGCGCAGGCCCATGGCGTTCCGCTGATTGTCGATGGCGCCTACGGCATGCCTTTCCCCGGCATCATTTTTACCGACGCCAGTCCTAGTTGGAACGACAACACTCTGTTGGTGTTGAGTTTATCGAAATTAGGATTGCCCGGCGCGCGCACGGCTGTGGTGATTGCGAATGAGTCGCTGATTCAATCGTTCGCGAGCGCCAATACCGTGCTCAGCTTAGCCGCGGGTAATATGGGGCCAGCCATCGCTCGGCAACTGATCGCCAGCGAGCAATTATTGGCATTGGGGCGCAATGCGGTTGCGCCATTTTATCGCGAGCGCGCAGCGCAAACTGTGGCATTGTTGGAGCGTGCGTTAGTCGGGTTGCCTTTTCGTATTCATAAACCCGAAGGTGCGATCTTCTTATGGCTTTGGCTAGAAGGTTTGCCCATTACCAGCGAACAGCTCTATCAACGTTTGAAAACGCGGGGCGTACTGGTAATTTCCGGCCACCACTTTTTTCCCGGTTTGACAGAGCCTTGGCAGCACCAACACGAGTGTTTGCGGTTGAGTTATGGTCAGCCGGTGTCGGTGATTGCCCGGGCCATTGCTATCTTGGCTGACGAAGTGCGCACTGTGTATCACGCAGGCTAGTCTCGTCCCTTGTGGCCACCCCGAACGCTATACGCCCGGCTATCTACTTGACGCCTAGCTTTGCTGCCATGAGCCGTTGCTAATATATTTTGCGATAAGCTCTGGGCGCGAGAGTTAATTGTCCGTAAATCTTACCAGTACCGCTGCGCTAAGTCTGATGGGTAATAGAAATGTTTTTTGCCACTTTCAAGAAAAATATTTTTCGATACAAATAAAAATCGCAAGCGCATCTAGGTCAGATTAAACGGCAAAAAACTGAGTGCCGCGATGCCTTTAAAAGCGCGTTTAATTGCCCCGTAGAATGGCACGCGATGCAGCTACCTTTTATGTGGTGCTTTACTGGGTGGGTGTTTTACTTGCTAAACCGGTACCAGGGACGAGCGCTGTTGTTAATCGTAGCCAAGTGCTCTTGTTTGCGTTCCGGGGAGTCAAAAAAATAAAAATCTTCACTTGGGTGACGGTGCAACCATTTTTTAATCGGGTGCACCTGCTCTGTGGTAAGTTTGGGCACGCCGAGCTTACGGTCGGCATTATGGGTGTAGTTCCAGTCAATCAATACTTCGTGTCGGGCGCGCAGTATGGCCTCCTCTAAAGAGCTGGCCGCTACACGGCGAGCGCTCAGAAATCCAATAACGGCCTGTTCAGTGTAGTTGTCAAAAAATATCTCTGTTCCGCAGAGTGTGACATCAAAAAAACGGGACATACGATAGCGTTTCCTGTTGTCGGGCGGGTTGGGCCCTTAGCTTTGTTTCGGGGCGCGGCTTGCAGAGGACGGTTTTTTGTCACCGAAAAGGCGCGAAAAATGTTTTCTTACCCGCACGTTGTCGAGGCCGGCAATACTACTGGAAAAGCCAAACCAAACATATAAACCATTCAAGTTTTTAAACATTGGTGGCAAAAAACGTGGCGGTACAATGTGCCCAAGCTGCAAATGTTCTTGCAGGGCGGGAATGTCATCCAGGGTGAGCTTGCCGAGGTACAGCAGCGGAATCATTTCTGGCTGACCCGCGAAAATGGCGCTGCGAATAAAGCCGACGTTTTCGACGAAGCCTTTTACGTAGCTTATGTCTTTAGTAAACACTGAGCCGCCGGTTACCGTACCGCCGCGAAACACTCGCTGCGCGACTCGGTAGCTGTCTTGTTCGCTGTCACCCCGGTCGCGAAAAAATCGGAACAGCTCGACAAAGTCGGCGCCGCGCTCGGCCATGTCGACGGCGACGACCCGATCGCTGACCCGCTGCGCGCGCTTGGGAAACGAGCTAAAGGTTAAGGTTTCCATAAGCACCGCCATCCCCTCTTGGATGGCGGTAATACGCGGTGAGCCAACACTCAGCCAAGTGGCCCAGGGTTGCGCGCGGCCGTTGAGGGTGGTGCCTATGTGGACCCAGCCCTCGTGCACTTCTAGCACGTTAAGATCTTGCGGGGTAAACAGTGAGCGGCGGTTAAGCTTTAGGCTGTCGCCACCGGCGGCTGCGTCCGAAACAATGTTGTCACTTAAGGTGACGTTGACTGTGCCAGCGCCAAAGTATTCGTCCATTCGGGCGCTTAAATAGGCGGTGGCCTCGGTTGCGTCCAGCTGACGTTTGCTGGAGGGCGCTAGCTGAGCCGCTGCCGGCAACGAGAATACCCGGCACAGCTCTTGACCGACGTCCAAGAGGGTTTTGTTGTCGCCCGTAATGCAATCGCTAGGCGAGCCGTAGAGGCGTCTGCTCAGTTCGCCAAAGCGCGCCGTGCCGCGCGCGCCAAGCATCTCTAAGACCAGACGATACTGATCTATAGTGTCGCGCAAAATGCGTCCGAGGGCGTCTTGCTGGCCCAGTTGGCGGACGACCTCTCGGTCTAGTTCGCGAAAAGCCTCGGTTAATTTGTGGCGATCAAAAGTCAGCGGATGGCGCTCGTAAAAATCTCGCCCAATGTCCGGTAAACGCTTGCCGCCTGCGGCAAAGAATCGCTCTTGCGCCTCAATGGGCCATTTGATCGCGTCGAGAATGCGAATGGGCCTTTGCAGTTCCACTAGCTGGTCTGAAAGGGTTTTGAGCTTTGTGAGGTACGCCTGGGTGTTAGAACTTGCCATGAGGGTGCTCTGTCGGGTCCTTCTTCAGTAGGAATGTGGCGGCTTGTGCGGTCACGCTCGAGGGCGTGTGTCAGGCTGCAAGTGTAGCGCGCTATGGCGGCAGTGTCGCAGCAATTTTGACGCCTTTTCTTCATTCGTGACTTAGGGCATAGTAATGACTAAAGTCTGAATGAGAATGGGGCCGGCTAAGCAACGGTAAAGCGATGGCGTATATCGAACTGGCAAAGTTACACGAAATTGACGATGGTTTTATGCGCCCCGTGCGGTTGGCCGGTCAAGAGTTGTTGCTGTTGCAGGAACACGGGCAGCTTTATCTAATAGCCAATCGCTGTCCGCACCGGCAGGCCCCGTTGACGCGCGCCACCTTCACCGGAGAGGGGTTGCGCTGTCCCGCTCATGGCATTGAGTTTTCCCTGCGCACCGGTCGTGCGCTCAATTCAACTGACTGCGCTGCTGGTTTGACGTTTTATCCGCTGGTGTATGAAGGCGCGAGTGTTGGCGTCGAGATAACTAACCAATAAACCTCAAGTAAGTCGACTCCAGGGACAGGGTGGAACAAACTTTTGAGCCAGAGAAAAATTTCTTTTCGCAATGCATTGTTGGCCGGTATGGCAGGCCTTTTACTGGTAGCGTTAAGTGGCGCTTACTGGGGCTATGTGAAATTGGTGTTTGAGCCTAGCTTGCGCAAAGTGTCGTTGGTTCAGATGCAGCGCACGGGCGATAACGTTCACCACCAGCTCGATAGCTTATTGGGCGATACGGCGCGTTTGCTGTCTATGGCCCGGCGCTGGGCGAGGCAATCTGATGCCAGCCCAGAGGCAATTGCCTCACTGAATACTTATTTTTATCCGCTGTTGCAAGAAACCCCTCACATCACTGCGGCCATGCTGGCGACCAGCGCGGGCCGAGAGTGGATGCTCATGCAAAGTCGCGGCGCTCAGCCTTGGCGTATGCGCGTGAGCGATGCCGAGCAATCGCGCTACCGGGTGGTGGAAATGGATGCGCAGGGGGCTAGGCGCCCAAATGGCGAAACGTCTCCCACACTCGATTACGACCCGCGCCAGCGCCCTTGGTTTGCGGGGGCCGCCAATGGTGCTGGCGCTAAGGTTTACTGGACGGACGTCTATATCTTTTTTACCTCGGGACAGCCGGGCATAACGGTGTCAACGTCTTGGGTTAATGCCGCCGGCGAGCAGATGGTGCTGGGGTTGGATATTCAGCTGAGCGACTTATCATCGCTGGTTGATACGCTCAACAAAGGCTCTGACTCGCAAGTGATTATTTTTACTGATGCGAACCAAGTGTTGGGCGCGCCCAACCGTTATCGTGCGGCTGGCGACAGCAAAGGCGATAAACAAGAGATTGCGAACCTTAATGATGTGTTGGCCGGGCCGCTGTTGGTGGGCTGGCAGCAGTGGCAAGCGGGTGGCCGTCAGGCGCAAGATGTCGGTCGTTATCGGGCGGGTGACGACACATGGTATTACTCCTTTATTCCTTATTCACTGGAAACCACGCGCTTATGGGTGGGTAGTTTCGCGCCCGAGCGGGTGTTTATCCCCGGTGCGGTCAATCACAAACGCTGGCTGATTGGGATTCTGTTGTCGGTGCTGGTGATCAGTGCGCTGTTGGCGGCGGCGCTGGCGCGACGCTTTACACGCCCGCTGAGTGACCTGATCCGTCAGAATCAGCGCATCGCGGAGCTTGATTTTAGCGAGCCCGAGACACCGCGCGTGGCGATTATGGAAGTCGATCAGTTGTTTGCCGCGCAGCATCGCACCCGGCAGTTATTGCGTACCGCAACCGGGCAGTTGCGCCGTCATAAAGAACAGCTAGAGCAAACTGTGAGCCAGCGCACTCGCGCTTTACAGACCACCAATGACAAACTGGTTCAAGCGCGGCGTGAGGCGGAGGCGGCAACCGATGCCAAATCGTCTTTTTTGGCCAACATGAGCCATGAAATTCGCACGCCGATGAATGCCATTATCGGCCTGGGGCACTTGCTAGGCAGTACTGAGCTTAACGAAAAGCAGCAAGAGTACCTCAATAAAATCAACGGCGCCTCGCACTCGTTGTTGGGCCTGATTAACGACGTTTTGGATTTTTCTAAGATCGAAGCCGGGCACATGGAGCTCGAGCAAATAGAGTTTAGCTTGCTCGAGGTGATCGACACCGTGAGCACCATTGCCGGGGTGAAGTTCAACGAAAAGCCCGATGTTGAGTTGCTACTGTACCTTGATGCCAGTGTCCCTGAGATTTTAAAAGGCGATCCCGTCCGCCTTCAGCAGGTATTAATTAACCTATTGAATAACGCCATTAAATTTACCCAACAGGGCTCGGTAACGTTGGCGATTGAATTAAAGCAGGCCAGCGGCGGCCAGGTTGCGGTTAATTTTAGTGTGACCGATACCGGCATCGGCATGAATGACGAGCAGCAAAGCAAGCTGTTTAATGTCTTCTCTCAGGCAGATGAATCCACCACCCGAAAATATGGCGGTACCGGGTTGGGGTTGTCCATTTGCCGGCGCCTGGTCGAGCTAATGGGCGGAGCAATTGGTGTTAAAAGTGTGCCGGGCAAGGGCAGCCGGTTTAGCTTTTATGCGCAATTTGGGGCCTGTAAAAAATCCTCGACCGTACCCGGCTTGCCGGTGGCCATTGAAGGTAAGCAGGTACTGGTGGTAGATGATAATTCCACCTCGCGACAAATTTTAACGGTGTACTGCAAAACGGCTGGATTGCAGGTGGTGGCAGTTGACTCTGGCGCCGAGGCGCTTGAGCGACTGGCCGAACAAGCCTTTGAGCTTATTTTGCTCGACTGGAAAATGCCTGAAATGGACGGTATTAGTGTTGTCCGCGCGTTAGCCGGGCGCGATGCCGCGATGCCGCCGACCATTATGGTGACGGCCTATGACAGCCACTCGTTAACGCGCCAAGCTCAAGAGCTGGGAGTCCGCGAGGTGCTAGTCAAGCCGATTGACCCCCTGCGGCTGCGCGATGCGATTCGTCGTGCCTTTGGCGAGGCGGTACCGCACAGCGAAGTGCTGGCGACCGGGCGCTCGGTTAATGTCGATTTGTCTGGCGCCACCCTTTTGGTGGTGGATGACAACGAGCTAAATCAGCAGGTGGCCAGCGAGCTGCTAGAAACTGTTGGTGCCACCGTGGTGCTCGCAGCAAATGGCCAGCAGGCGTTGGACGCGATGGCGAGCCAGAGCTTTGACTGTGTCTTGATGGATATTCAAATGCCGGTGATGGATGGTTATACCGCCACTCACCGCATTCGTGCCCTGGGCAAAGTAGGCGAGCTACCCATTATTGCGATGACGGCCAACGCCACCGCCGAGGATCGCGACCGGGCACGGGCGGTGGGCATGAACGACTACATTGCCAAGCCGATTGATGTACGCGAGCTGTACCAAAAAATTGCCCAATATTTGCCCGAGCGGCAACTGGCAAGCCCAGAGGCGGTTTCATCTGTAACGGCCGTGGGTGCCAGTGAGGTGGCGGTAAATGCGGATGTTATCGCCCTAGATGACGCTTTGGCTCGGATGGGGGGCAGCGAGGCCACTCTATGGCGTTTGGCCAATAGCTTTTGTCGCACTCAGGGCGGCGCGAGCCGAACCATTGCCGAGGCGTATAACTCAGACCCAGACGAGGCGCAGCGCATGGCGCACACGCTAAAAGGCTTGGCCGGGTCGCTGGGCGCCCACCGGTTACAGCCGTTAGCGGCGAAAGTCGAGGCCGAGATTGCGCAATCTGAGTTGCAGCAGGCTACTCTTACAGAGTTGTCAGATGCGTTATCCGCTGTGGTAGATGAGCTTGAAAGGTTGCCCCGGCCCGATAGCCCTGCGGTTGCTCCAGTTGCGCTTAGTCCGGCGGAGCTTGAAGCCGAGCTCGATACTTTGACCGACCAGCTGAAAACCGCCGATACTAATGCCCGGTCAACCCTAGTCACGCTGCGTGGCGCATTGCCGAAAGATGCCGGGCTGGATGAAGTGGCACAGAGTGTAGAGCGCTACGATTTTGATCAGGCGCTGCAAGCGTTAACGCGCTGGCAGCAGCGCCGAACTTGATACCAGAGGTGCAAATGGAAGGCAGTAAGACCATATTGGTAGTCGACGATACCCCTGAGAATATCGACGTGTTAGTGGGGCTCTTGTCATCCGAGTATCGGGTAAGGGCAGCGACGCGAGGCATTAAAGCGTTAGAGCTGGCGGCATCTGACCACCCGCCCGACCTTATTTTGCTGGACATTATGATGCCTGAGATGGATGGCTTTGAGGTTTGCCGGCGTTTAAAGGCGGACCCGATAACCGCCTCGATACCGGTGATTTTTGTCACGGCTAAAATTGCGGTAGCCGATGAAATTAAAGGTTTTGAGCTGGGGGCGGTTGATTATCTCAGTAAGCCAGTTAGCCCGCCTATCTTGCTGCGCCGAGTAAAAACCCAGTTGGCGCTGGCAGATCAAAATCACGCGTTAGAGCGTATTGTTGCCGAGCGTACCGCCGAGCTGGAGTTAAGCCGGTTACAGGTGGTGCACTGCCTGGGTAGGGCGGCGGCCAGCCGCGAGCGCGGCAGCAACGCCCACGCCCTGCGAATTAGCCGCTACAGTCGCTTGCTTGGCGAAGAGGCCGGCATGGGGCCGACCGATGCGGCACTGCTACTAAACGCCAGCTTGATGTACGACGTGGGTAAAATTGGCCTACCTGACTCGGCCCTAGAAATTGCCAGTAACCCAGGTAAAGGGGCACGCGCCGTAATCGAAGCCGAGACCAAAATGGGGGTTCGTATCCTGGGCAACGACAACTCGGACTTGCTCACCATGGCGCGTACGATTGTCACCACCTTCCGTGAGTCGTTTGATGGCAGTGGCTACCCTCGGGGTCTTACAGGCCGCGATATTCCTTTGGTGGGACGCATTGTGGCGATTGCTAATATGTTTGAAACCCTCACCACTCAGCGAGCCCAAACTGAGGCTTACCCTGTGCCCGAGGCGCTCATCCAGCTAGAGGCATGTGCTGGCATTCAGTTTGACCCCGAGCTGGTGCGGCGTTTTTGCCGCGCCGAGGCCGAAATCTTAGAAATCAAAAGCGTATTGGGCGATTAACGCCCAATACGTCGTCCTAGCGTCCCTTGTGCGGTTTCTCCGCGCCATCCTCTGAGGTATAATTGCGCGTTTTTTGACGGCCGGAGGCTGCCCTCTGTGCGTTTTTGGTAGGTTTAGGCTCTATTGATGTGCCTAATTGTGGAGAAACTTGTAATGCCTATCTATGAATACCGTTGTCAGGGCTGTGGTCACGAACTTGAAGCCTTGCAAAAAATGAGTGACGCGCCACTGGTCGATTGCCCAGAATGCCAGCAGAGCGAGCTGACCAAAAAGATCTCAGCCGCAGGTTTTCGCCTTAAGGGCGGCGGTTGGTACGAGACAGATTTTAAATCGGGTAAGAAAAAGAACCTCGTCGGAGACGCCGCCAAAGGTGGCGACAGCAAAGCTGCCAGCACACCGGCGCCCGCGACTCCGGCCACCTAATTGTGGGCACAGGCCCAACCAACAGTAATAAACGGGAAACAGATTATGCGCAGTGAATACTGTGGCGCTTTAAATGCCTCATTTATCGACCAAGAAGTAACCTTGTGTGGCTGGGTTGATCGTCGCCGCGACCACGGCGGTGTTATTTTTATCGACTTGCGCGATCGCGACGGTATCGTGCAGGTGGTCTTTGATCCGGACACCAAAGAGAACTTCGAGCTGGCCGACAAGGTGCGTGGCGAATACGTGCTGCAAGTAACCGGTAAAGTGCGCGCTCGCGATGCGGCCACCGTTAACACCAACATGGCTACCGGCGAGATCGAAGTTTACGGCACCGCGCTTGAGATTCTGAACGAAGCTGAGACCACGCCGTTTCCGTTATCTGAGCATTCCAGTGTTGGCGAAGACGTACGCTTAAAATACCGCTACCTGGATTTGCGCCGCAACGAAATGCAAAAAAGCCTGCAGTTTCGCTCCAAGGTGACCATTGCGATCCGCAATTACTTGGATGAAAACGGCTTTTTGGATATCGAAACCCCGATTTTGACTCGCGCCACCCCCGAGGGTGCTCGGGATTACCTGGTGCCGTCGCGCACCCACGAAAATAAGTTTTTTGCACTGCCGCAATCGCCCCAGCTGTTTAAGCAGTTGCTGATGGTGTCAGGTTTCGATCGCTACTACCAAATCGCCAAATGCTTCCGCGATGAAGACTTGCGCGCAGATCGTCAGCCGGAATTTACCCAAATTGATATCGAGACCTCGTTTATGGACGAGGAAGGTATTATGGGTATTACCGAGGGTATGATTAAAAAACTCTTTAACGATTTAATGAGCGTTGATTTGGGCGAGTTTCCGCGTATGGATTACGCGACAGCTATTGCCAAGTACGGCTCGGATAAACCCGATATGCGTATTCCGCTGGAGCTGGTCGACGTTAAAGATTTAATGCTGGGGGTCGATTTTAAAGTCTTCTCGGGCCCGGCTAAAGACCCTAAAGGTCGCGTTACAGCGCTTAAAGTACCCGGTGGCAACGATAAGTTAACCCGTAAACAAATTGACGACTACACCAAGTTTGTCAGCATTTACGGCGCCAAAGGTTTGGCTTACATTAAAGTGAACGACAAGGCCGATTTAGAAAACGGCTTGCAGTCACCCATTGTTAAGTTTTTACCCAATGATGTGCGCAGCGCGATTCTGGATCGTTTAGAGGCTGACAACGGCGACTTGATTTTCTTTGGTGCCGATAAAGCCAATATTGTGACGGAAGCTCTCGGTGCACTGCGCTGCAAGCTGGGCGAAGATCTGGATCTTTATACGTGTGAGTGGGCGCCTTTGTGGGTGGTCGACTTTCCCATGTTTGAAGAGGCCAGCGATGGCTCGATGCAAGCGCTGCATCACCCGTTTACCGCGCCGTCTTGTTCGCCCGATGAGCTTAAAGCGAATCCGGCAACGGCCTTGTCCCGCGCTTACGATATGGTGCTTAACGGTACCGAGCTCGGTGGAGGGTCGGTGCGTATTCACAACCAAAATATGCAACAAGCGGTGTTTGAGATTCTCGGCATCAGTGCCGAAGAGCAGCGCGAGAAGTTCGGCTTCTTGCTGGATGCACTTAAATACGGTGCGCCGCCGCACGGCGGTTTGGCTTTTGGTCTGGATCGCTTGATTATGCTGATGATCGGCGCTGCCTCGATTCGCGACGTGATCGCCTTCCCTAAAACGCAGAGCGCGGCCTGTGTGATGACCGACGCACCGGGGGCGGTGGATGCTACTCAGCTGAAAGAGTTGCATATTCGCTTGCGTCAAAAAGAGCAAAAAGAAAAACCCGCCGAGCAGTAAGCGGCGGCGTACAAAACGGCCGGGCTTGCCCGGCCGTTTTGCGTTTTAGCTTCAGACAAATCAGACAAAAAGCGGAGTCGACTATGGCTGGCCACAGTAAATGGGCAAACATTAAACACCGCAAAGCTGCGCAAGATGCCAAGCGTGGCAAGGTATTTAGCAAAATAATTCGCGAGTTAACAGTGGCCGCGAAAGGCGGCGATAACCCTGATGATAACCCGCGTTTGCGCGTCGCCATGGATAAAGCCCTGGGCGCGAACATGAAAAAAGACACCATCGACAAAGCGGTGAGTCGCGGTGCGGGTAATGCCGAAGGCGAAAATTACGAGGAGTGCACTTACGAAGGTTACGGCGTAGGTGGCGTTGCGGTGTTGGTCGAGTGTATGACCGACAATAAAAACCGCACGGTGGCCGAGGTGCGTCACGCCTTTTCTAAGCGCGGCGGTAATTTAGGCACCGATGGCTCGGTGGCGTATCTGTTTAGCAAAGTAGGGCAGCTGCATTACCCGGCGGAGGTTAAAGAGGAGCCGCTAATGGAGGCAGCCTTAGAGGCGGGTGCCGAGGATGTGCTGGTTCACGGCGATGGCAGCAAAGAGGTGGAGACGGCTTTTGCAGACTACTTTGATGTTAAAGAGGCGTTGGTAAGCGACGATTTTGTGCCTGAACAAGCGCAGATCACCATGAAGCCTGCCACCACCGTTGATTTAGATGCGGCCGGTGCCGAAAAAATTATGGCCTTAGTGGATATGCTGGAAGATCTGGATGATGTGCAAAGCGTATACACCAACGCCGATATCAGCGATGAGGTGCTCGCCGAGCTAAACGGCTAGCTGTCTTGCGCTTAATGTGCCCCCGTGTGACACTTTAAAGAGTGCCTGTGTGGGGCTCAGCGTGGTAATAGCATGGCGATAATTATGGGGGTCGATCCCGGCTCGCGCAAAACGGGGTTTGGCCTTGTTAACTGGGCTGGTGGGCAATACGAGTATGTCACCAGTGGTGTAATACGGGTGCCCGAGGTCAGCTTGCCGGAGCGGCTCAAAGTGATCTTTGACGGTGTGACCAGCTTGATTGAGCAATACATGCCGCAGGAATTTGCCATCGAACAAGTGTTTATGGCTAAAAATGCCGGCTCTGCCTTAAAGCTTGGTCAGGCGCGCGGGGCGGCCATTGTGGCGGCCGTTAATCATGAGGTGCCGGTGTTTGAGTACGAGGCACGTAAAGTCAAGCAAGCTGTGGTGGGCAGTGGCGCTGCCGACAAACTGCAAGTGCAGCATATGGTGAAAACGCTGCTCAAGTTACCTGCGGCGCCGCAAGAAGATGCGGCCGATGCCCTGGCAATTGCTTTATGTCATATCAATACTCAGCAACATTTGATAAAACTCGCCAGCGCACGCAGCTTTAGGCGTGGTCGTGTGGTATAAAGCGACTTATTCAATACTGACAGAAAGGTAACCATGATCGGACGACTCAGCGGTGTGCTGGTAGAAAAGCAGGCCCCTTTTTTACTCCTGGATGTGCAAGGGGTCGGCTATGAGATGCAGGCGCCTATGACTACTTTTTATGCGTTGCCTGAGGTTGACCATCCCGCTATTGTTTACACGCATCTGGCAGTCAGTGACACCGCGCACCAGTTGTTTGGTTTTGCCAAACGCTCCGACCGTGACCTGTTTCGCACTCTGATTAAAGTCAATGGCGTTGGCCCGAAAATGGCGATTGCTATTTTATCGGGTATGGATGCCGAGCAGTTGGCGCGCTGCGTTCATGAGGATAATGTCACAGCTTTGGTAAAAGTCCCGGGTGTTGGCAAAAAAACTGCCGAGCGGTTAATTATCGAACTGCGTGATAAGTTGGTTGCAGCGCCGGGCTCGGGGGCTGATCTGTTGAGTGATCCGGTGGCAAGCCACGCGGATAAGCACGATCAGCGCGACGAAGCGGAAAGTGCCTTGATTAGCCTGGGCTACAAACCCACAGAGGCGGCTAAAATGGTGGCGACAGCGGCGCGGGCTAACGAGTCTGCCGGCGCGCAAGAGCTAATTCGACTCGCGCTTAAGCGTATCGCAAGCTAGGTATTTAGGATGATAGAAACCGACCGCCTTATTGCGCCTGAGCCTACCACCCGTGAAGAGCAGCTCGATCGCGCCATCCGACCCAAATCACTCGCTGAATATGTCGGCCAACCCGCCGTGCGCGAGCAGATGGAAATTTTTATTCAAGCGGCCAAAAAGCGCGGTGAATCGCTCGATCATACGTTAATATTTGGTCCGCCCGGGCTGGGTAAAACCACGCTTGCCAATATTATCGCTCAGGAGATGGGCGTATCCCTTAAAAGTACCTCGGGCCCGGTTCTGGAAAAAGCCGGCGATTTGGCTGCGCTTATGACGAATCTGGAGCCGGGCGATGTACTGTTTATTGATGAAATCCATCGCTTAAGCCCGGTGGTCGAAGAAATCTTGTACCCCGCGATGGAAGATTTTCAGTTGGATATCGTGATTGGCGAGGGCCCGGCGGCGCGTTCGATTAAGCTTGATTTACCGCCGTTTACCTTGGTGGGTGCCACGACCCGTGCCGGACTGTTGACCTCACCGCTGCGCGATCGGTTCGGCATTGTCCAGCGCCTAGAGTTTTACAATATTGCCGATTTAACCCATATTGTCGCCCGCTCGGCCAATCTGTTGGGCATGCCAACTGAGCCCGAGGGCGCGGCCGAGGTGGCCAAGCGCGCTCGCGGTACCCCGCGAATTGCCAACCGGTTGTTGCGTCGGGTAAGAGATTACGCTGAGATCAAAGCCGATGGTCAGGTGAGTGCACTGGTGGCCGACCAAGCGCTTAACATGCTTAAAGTGGATGCTCGCGGCTTTGATCATATGGATCGCCGTCTGCTGCTGGCAATGATGGATAATTTTTTGGGCGGCCCGGTGGGAATCGACGCACTTGCCGCCGCCATTAGCGAAGAGCGCGGCACTATTGAAGATGTGATTGAGCCCTACCTGATACAGCAGGGTTTTGTATCTCGCACACCTCGTGGCCGCATATTAACGGCGCTGGCCTACGAACATTTTGGCATTGATGTGCCCGCGCGCCTGAGCGAGTCATCGTGAGCGAGGTAGCAAGTACGGGCGGGGCAAATGCACCTTTTGCAATACCGGTTCGTGTCTATATTGAGGATACGGATGCCGGAGGAATTGTCTACTACGTTAATTACCTCAAATTTATGGAGCGTAGTCGTACAGAATTTTTGCGCCAGTACGGTTATGATAAGCCTGCGATACTGGATGATGGCAGTTTGCTTGTCGTCCATCGGGCCGAGGTGAACTATCGCCGCTCGGCGCGGTTGGATGATTTGCTGAGCGTAACAACCGAGGTTGATACATTGGCGCGCACCAATGTACTGTTTAAACAAGGTATTTACCGGGGGAACGAATTGCTGTGTGAAGGTCTAATTCGCATCGCGTGTGTTAACCCAGACACTATGCGCCCCTGCGCAATGCCGCCAGGGATGCGTGAGCAGCTGGCAACGGTTGCTTAAAAAATGACTGGTAATTGAAAATAACGGGAAGGTTTTGCCAATTGTAGGCGCAACCACGGAATCACTTTAAAGAGCAGAATGATTTATGCCAAATGAAGACTCGCTATCCATCTGGGGATTAATTGCTAACGCCAGCCTACTTGTGCAGCTGGTTATGGCGCTATTGTTTCTGGCATCAATAGTGTCTTGGGTCATGATTATTCAGCGTGGCATGTATCAAAGGCGCGCGCGGGCAAAATTTCTATCGTTTGAAAAACAGTTTTGGTCGGGCATCGATTTAAACCAACTGTATCGCCAGAGCAATGGTCGCACCGGTAAAAACGCGGTCGACGGCGTTGAAAATATTTTTCGCGCCGGCTTTAAAGAGTTTACTCGGCTGCGCTCGCAGTCCAATGCCGATTCCGATGCGGTGATGGAAGCTTGTCAGCGAGCCATGCGGGTTGCGCTGGCCCGCGAAGAAGAAAAGTTAGAAGCAAACCTACCGTTTTTGGCAAGTGTTGCTTCGGTAAGCCCGTATGTCGGTTTGTTTGGTACCGTGTGGGGCATTATGAATTCGTTTCGTGGGCTTGCGAATGTCCATCAGGCGACCTTGGCAACGGTCGCGCCCGGTATTTCTGAGGCGCTAGTGGCAACCGCCATGGGGCTGTTTGCAGCGATTCCGGCCGTGTTGGCGTATAACCGTTACGCGGCACGAGCAGAGTCAATGGAAAACAATTACCAAACGTTTGCCGAAGAGTTTTCGGCAATTTTGCACCGTCAGGTGCACAGCAAACAAGTTTCTTCCTGATTCTGAAAACCGGCAATAACAGGCAGCGAAATGGCAGCATTTGGCCCAAAAGTAAAAAAGAAGCCCATGGCAGAGATCAACGTCGTGCCCTATATCGACGTGATGTTGGTGCTGTTGGTGGTGTTTATGGTGACCGCCCCGATGTTGATGCAAGGGGTGCAAGTTGACTTACCGCAGGCGCCGTCTTCTCCGATTGATGATAAAGAAGACGAGCCGCTCATTGTGTCGGTCGATAAAGCGGGCGAGTACTACATCGAGCTTGGCGGTGAGCCAAAGCAGGGCAAGCCTTTGGCTGATATTACGGCCATGGTGAGTAAGGTGTTGGGCGAAAAACCCAGCACACCCGTGTTGGTGTGGGGTGATCGCGAGGTAAGCTACGGTGTTGTGGTCTCGTTAATGACTGAGCTGCAGGGGGCGGGTGCGCCTTCGGTAGGTTTGGTTACAGATCCACCTAAGTAACGGGCTCGCTTACCGTATGAATTGGCGTAGTTTGTATACTCTACCGGTGATTATCAGTGTTGGTCTGCACTTGATTTTGGTTCTGGCCGTGACGATTGGCTGGGAGTCGTCCACCATTGACCCTAAGCCACGTGTCTTCAAGCCTAATGTGGTGCAGGCTAAACTCGTCGAGCTTAAGGCGAAAGATACCGCCGAGCCTGCACAAAAAAAGACCAATGTGATCGATTTAACCAAAAAGCGTGAGCTGGAGCAGCAAAAGGCGGCAGCGGCGAAAAAAGCAAAAGAGGAGGCAGCGCGTAAAGCGCGGGTCCAGCGCGAGAAAAAAGCCAAGGCCGAGGCCGAGGCAGAGCGTAAACGCAAACTTGAGGAGCAGCGGCAGGCTGAAGCCGAGGCCAAGCGCCGGGCGGAGAAAGCCGCCAGAGAGAAGGCCGAGCGCGAGCGTCAAGAGCGCATTGCGCAAGAGCGGCTAGATGAGGCCATGCGCAAAGAAGAGCAGCAACACCAAGCCGAGCTTGCCGAAGCCCAGAGCCAAAGTTACGTGAATATGATCGCGGCGCGGATCGAGCAAAATTGGAGTCGCCCGCCCTCGGCTCGCCGTGGCATGCAGGTCGAGCTCTTGATACAGTTAGTGCCCACCGGTCAGGTCGTGAATGTGACGATCACCAAAAGCAGTGGTAACGCCGCTTTTGATCGCTCAGCCGAACAGGCGGTGCGGCGTATTGATCGCTTTACCGAGCTTAAAAATATGCAGCCCGAGCTGTTTGAACAAAATTTTCGCCAGTTAAGATTGGTCTTTAACCCCAAGGATTTACGATTGTGAGAAAACTACTAGCGCTCTTATTTTGTTGTTTTGTGTCGCCGGCATTTGCCCAGCTCACCATCGAGATTACCCAGGGGGTAGATAATCCTACCCGCATTGCGGTTGTACCTATGGGCTGGGGTGGTTCGTCGCCACTGCCCGAGGATGTCTCCGAAATCGTCTCGGCCGACTTGCAGCGCAGCGGTCAGTTTGATCCGGTGCCGCGCACCAGCATGTTGTCGTTTCCAACCAAACCCGAAGATGTGTTCTACCGGGATTGGCGCGCGATGGGCGCCGAATACCTATTGGTAAGCAGCGCCGAGCAGCGCGGCGGCCGCTATTTTGTGCGCTACGATGTTTTTGATGTGCTGGCGCAGCGCAAGGTCATCAGTGCCGGTAAGGTTGATGGCAGCCCTGAGCAGCTGCGCGATATTGCCCACCATATCAGCGACAAAGTGTACGAAAAAATCACCGGCATCCGTGGGGCGTTTTCAACGCAAGTGCTTTATGTAGAGGCGTTTCAGCATGAGCAGAAGGCAGATAACTTTCGCTTAATGCTGGCCGATGCCGACGGCGCTCGCTCGCGTTTGCTGTTAGAGTCCGATCAGCCGCTACTGTCGCCCACTTGGTCGCCCGATGGCCGTGAGATTGCCTATGTGTCGTTCGAGACCACACGCCCGGCAATTTTTATGCAAAACCTAGCCACTGGTCAGCGCGAGCAATTAACCAATTTTACCGGCCTAAACGGTGCGCCGGCTTTCTCGCCAGACGGCGATAAGCTGGCTATGGTACTGTCAAAGGACGGCAACCCCGAGATTTACACCCTTGATTTGCGCACCCGGCAGTTTACGCGGGTGACCAATCACTACGCGATCGACACCGAGCCGAGCTGGACAGCTGATGGCGAAGGGGTTGTTTTTACGTCAAATCGCGGTGGCAAGCCACAAATTTATAAAGTGACACTTGCCAGCGGGCGGGTAGAGCGCTTAACCTTCGATGGCGAGTACAATGCTCGCGGGCGAGTCTCGAAAGACGGAAAAACCCTA
The DNA here is from genome assembly GCF_963972205.1 of uncultured Gilvimarinus sp. NCBI lineage: Bacteria > Pseudomonadati > Pseudomonadota > Gammaproteobacteria > Cellvibrionales > Cellvibrionaceae > Gilvimarinus > uncultured Gilvimarinus sp. Next base: position 320,291 of record NZ_CAXAUC010000001.1, read on the forward strand.
GTGATGGTTCATCAGCGTCAAGGCGTGTTTCACATCGCGGCGCAAGACCTGACCACGGGCACTTTACGGATTTTAACCGAGACAAACCTCGATGAATCGCCTACTATAGCGCCTAATGGGGCTATGTTGCTGTACGCGACACGGTTTGGGGGAAAGGGTATACTGGCAGCTGTTTCACTGGATGCTGGTACAAAGTATCGTTTGCCATCTAAGCAGGGAGATGTAAGGGAGCCTGCTTGGTCGCCATTTTTTAACTGATTGTTCAGTTTGCTCAAAAAATCAACAACTTGATCGGAGTTAATCATGATTACTAAAGCAATGAAGCAGGGTTTAAGTTTTGCATTTGTCATGGCTTTCCTTGTGGGCTGTTCTAGCACGGATACCAAAACCGACGAAGATGCGGCAGGTGCTGGTGCGAATGGCGGGGTAACCACCGGTACCGCCGATGGTGGCGCACTGGGTTCCAGCAATGGCATGGACGATGGCATGGAAGAGCTGGACAAAGTTATTTACTTTGATTTCGATCAGGCGGTACTTTTGCCTGCTGCGCGTTCATTGCTGCTGGCTCACTCAGAGCGTCTGCGCAACTCTGACGCGTCTGCTCGCTTAGAAGGTCACGCTGATGAGCGCGGTTCACGTGAGTACAACATGGCACTGGGCGAGCGTCGTGCCAATGCTGTGCGCGACTTCTTGGTTCTGCAAGGCGTAAGCCGCTCTAACCTCGAAGTTATCAGCTACGGTGAAGAGCGTCCGCTGGCACTTGGCAGTGGCGAGTCTTCTTGGAGCAAAAACCGTCGCGTAGAAATCGACTACTAAGAGTCACTGCGTGATGAGAGCCCCTCTGTTAGTTACGGCCACACTGCTGGCCGTCGTTTCGACAGCACAGGCTCAGGTTCAAGTTACCGACTCCTCGCCGCAACCGGCGGCGGGGCGTTCGGTTAACGTTCCTGGTGCTCGTCAATCTACCCCTACGCCATCCGCTGGCAACCCTCAGGCCGAGCTGTTTTATCAGCTGCAAGCACTTCAGCAAGAAGTGATGAGCTTGCGTGGCTTAGTCGAGGAGCAAACGTTTGAGCTTAAGAAACTTAAGCAGCAGCGTATGGATGACTATCTCGACCTCGATCGGCGTATCAGTGCGCTAACGACCGGTTCGGCTGCAGCGAGTGGCGCTGCGACGTCCCCGCGCCCAACGTATGACGCCTCTCCCAGCACGTCATTGTCACCCAGTGCTAGTAATGCTGGTGCAGGCGCAATGGCAGCAACCAGTGACTCGGGTGATGAGATTGCCGCTAAATCCGTGACATCGGCTGGAGCCTCGGAGTCTGAGGTGTACGGCGCTGCTTACGACTTGTTGCGTCAGCGAGAGGTAGACGCCTCTATTGCGGCTTTTAAAGATCATTTGGCGCGTTTCCCCAATGGTGAGTACACCGGCAACAGTTATTACTGGCTGGGCGAGATTTACCTGTTAAAAAACGATTTGCCATCCGCGCAGCAGTGGTTTAGCGACTTGTTACGCGAGTTTCCCGATAGCCGCAAGGTGCCAGACGCGCAGTTTAAGCTAGGTAAGGTGTATCACCTGCAGGGCCAGGACGGTCGGGCTAAAGAGCTCTTGAGTATTGTCGCGGCAAGCAACTCTGATGCCTCGCGTTTGGCCGAGCAATATTTAAAAGAAAATTTCTAAATTACGAGCCTCGATAGAGGCTCGCTCCCTTCTGCTTTACATTTTTCTTTCCTCGTCACAGTTTGTTTTCTGCTGATGCTTTTAATCGCTCAGGTCGTCTCGTCTGCCGTTTGGGTATTCTGAGGGTGCTACGCTTGTGTTCGCTTCAGGTTACTGATATTGTACTAGTACATGAATACAGAAGAGCAGCATTTAAACGCACTGATTGACTACTTGTTGCAGGCAGGTAGCTCTGATCGCCTGCGCAGCGTACTTGAGGGGCTGTTAACCCCCGCCGAGTTACACGCTATTTCACAGCGTTTGCAAATCACGCGTTTACTGAAGGCTGGTGTGTCACAGCGCGAGGTGGCTAAGCGGCTGGGCGTTGGTATCGCCACGGTTACCCGTGGCTCTAGAGCGTTACAGGCCGGCAAATTGGACAATATTTAGGGCGGTATTATGAATAAGCCGAATAAAATCAACATTCCGCGCAAGCCACATTACGTGACGCTTGCGACTGAGTGTGATTTTTTTGAGTTGTTTAAAAAAATCGAGAAGCGCTTTGAGCACTGTTTTTTACTCGAATCGCTGGGGGAAGAAAGCCATATATCGCGCTACTCACTGATTGGCTTTGATCCTTGCCAGCTGTTTTCGGCGCGCGATAAGGCGTTAACTATTACCGAGCGCGATGGCAGCACGACGGATTACCCGAGTGAAAACCCTTACTATTTGCTGCGCGATATCATGCCGCAGAATATTCTCTCGCGCGGTTACGCGGGCGGTTTGACCGGTTATATTGGCTACGATTGCATGAATTACTTCGAGCCCAGCATGAGTGTTCAGTCCAGCGAGTATTTCGATGCTTTTAGATTCGGTTTGTACAAAGACGGCCTGATCCTGGACAAGATGACGGCCGAAATCTTTTATTTTTACTACGACGATGATCGCCAGGCGCTGGTGCAAGAGCTTATCGAGCAGGATTATACGGGCGATGGCCAGCTTAATATCACGCCCTTGGGCGACACTATGGATCGCGCCGGCCACGAGGCGGCCGTCGAGAAAGTTAAACAGGATATTATCGAAGGGAAGGTCTTTCAGTGTGAGGTAGGCTTTAAAACCGAGTTTAAGATTGAGGGCGACACCATCAACGTCTATCAGTCGATGCGTGAGGTGAACCCTTCGCCGCAAATGTACTATTTAAAGTTTGGCGAGGAAAAAGTCATCGGCGCGAGCCCCGAGTTGTTGTTTCGCCTGCGTCAAGGTGAGATGGAAACCTACCCGCTGGCCGGTACCGCCGCCCGCGGCGCGACTGAAGCGGAAGACAAAATGCTGGCGCGCACATTGCTGAACGATCCCAAAGAAATTGCCGAGCACAATATGATTGTGGACTTACATCGCAATGATATTGGCCGGGTGGCGCAGTTTGGCACGGTGAAAGTGCGCAACCTGATGGATATTAAGCGCTTTAGTCATGTGCAGCATATTTCCAGTGAGATAGTTGGCATTATGGCCGACTCCGAAGATATGTTCACGGCACTGGCCAGTAATTTTCCGGCCGGTACGCTCACCGGCGCGCCCAAAATAGAGGCCATGAAAATTATTGACGAATTAGAGCCGGATGGTCGCGGCCCATACGGTGGCGCTGTTGGACATTTTTCATTTAACGGCGATTGCACGTTTGCCATTCCGATTCGTACTTTGTTTGTTAGTGGTGAGCACGGTTATGTGCAAACCTGCGGCGGTAACGTTTACGACTCTAACGCGGCCGATGAATATCAAGAAATCCAGCGCAAATTTGCCGGCACAAAAAAGGTTTTGGATGCCTATAACCCCGCTGACAAGGAGGCGCGTGCGTGAAAGTCTTAATTGTTGATAACTACGACTCGTTTACCTACAACCTCTATCAGTATGTGGGTGAGGTATTAACGGCCGAAAAAAACGGTGGTCAAATTGATGATTTTACCATCAGTGTTAAACGTAATAACGAGATAACACTGGCTGACATTCGCGCGTGGGCCCCCGAGCGGATTATCATTTCGCCGGGCCCTGGCTCGCCAGACGACAAAGCTTATTTTGGTGTTTGTGCGGATGTTATCCGTGAGTTGGGAAAGACTATACCATTGTTGGGTGTGTGCTTGGGGATGCAGGGCATTACCCATGTGTTTGGCGGTAAAGTCGTTAAAGCCGGGCTGCCGGTGCACGGCAAAACCAGTCCGATATTTCACGACAATAAAGGTGTGTTTTTGGGGGCGCCGCAAGGGCTTGAAATTATGCGGTACCACTCGCTGGTCGCCGATCCGGCGAGTTTGCCCGAGTGCCTTGAGTTAACGGCAGTGGTGGCGCCACTCGGAATCACCAGCCTGGCAGACGCGGTCCAAGCTGGTATTCCGCTGGAGATTATGGGGGCGCGTCACAAAGATTACCCCATTGAGGGTATACAGTTTCACCCCGAATCTTTCGCCACTGAGGGTGGTAAAGAGTTGTTGCGGCAGTTCTTGTTTGGCAGTCGAGCTTAAGCGCAAAACGGGTTAAAAACGGATCAACGCGAACAACCTTCGCGTTGATCCGTTTTGTTAGTAGGCCCCTCGAATGTGTGCGGCTACGTCTTTTTGATAGAAGTCTCTTAGCTCGTCGTGTAGTGATTGGGGTAGAGGGGGCAGCCCGCTGACTTTGGCGTTTTCTTTTGCCTGTTCAGCACGGCTGGCGCCAGGGATGATGCTGGTGATCGCCGGTTGATCCAGAATCCAGCGCATGGCCATTTGTGCGGTTGAGTAACCCTCGGGAGTTTTGTCTTTGATCGCTTGGGCTAGCTCGACGCCTTTTTCAAACGGGATGCCTGCAAAGGTTTCACCGACGTTAAACATTTGGCCGTCTTTGTTGAAGTTGCGATGATCGGTTTTATCAAACTGAGTGTTGGCATTAAATTTACCGCTTAGTAGACCGCTGGCCAGTGGCAGGCGAGCGATAACGCCGATGTTTTTCTCTTGTGCCATGGGCAGTAATTCATCCAGCAGTTTTTGCCGAAATATATTAAAGATGACCTGCAGTGAGCTTAGGTCATCGTGTTGCGCGCACAATAACCCTTCTTCTACGGTCTCGACGCTCGCGCCAAAAAACTGGATATGCTGCTCTTGTTGCACAGTGCGCAGCCAGTCAAAAATTTCTCCCCGCGCCATCACTGCTGTGGGAATGCAGTGCAGCTGAATTAAGTCGATGCAGTCGGTTTGTAGTCGATCTTGTGCGCGCTTTAGGCTGTCGCGCAGGTCGGTGAGTGAGTAGCCGTCGGGATAGGTTCCACCCGCGCGCCCATATTTAGTGGCGATAATAGGCTTGGGGTTAGCCTGAGCAAAATGTTCACCAACGAAGCGCTCGCTAGCGCCATCGCCGTACACATCGGCGGTATCAAAAAAGTTAATGCCGCTGTCGAGCGCGGCGCTCAGAATATCCTCGACGGTGGGGTGGTCGATGGGGCCGAAATCTCCCCCTAGCTGCCAGCAGCCTAAACCAACCTCGCTGATATTAAAGCCGGTGTTGCCGAGTGTGCGTGTTTTCATGGGCGCTCCCTGTGGTGTTGTTTGTTTTTTGAGTGTGCGGTGCCTAGGGGTAGGGCTCCAACCGCTAGGGGCACTATGCTAGCACGTGACTTTGCTGTCCGGCGGCCCGTTAACACTCCTGAACAGTTAGTCCGTTAGGCAGGCGGGGTCGAAGGTATATTTGCCTGCCAGCCAATCGGCTACTTCGGCGCTCATGCCGCTGTCGTCCGCCAGTTGAGAATAATGCTCGGATAAGTGGGCGCGCTGTTCCGGCGTTAGCTTGCCGAGGCCCTCGGCCGAAAAGCGCGCGGCGTCCTCTTGTAGTGCGGCGCGCAATACGGGGGGGCAAAGCTGCTCCAGAAGTTCATTAAACAATTGGGCGGGCTGGTAGTTGGCGCTTGCATAGGCGCGGGGCAGGCTCGCGAGTGCCAGCTTAGACAAGTTGAATTGGTTCATGGGGTTGACTGCGTGACCGGCGAGCAAGTCGCCAATGTCGGCGCGATCGCGGCTAAAAGGTTTAAGGTATAGGTGCTTTGATTTTATCGCGCCATCGTTGACCGGGTAGTTGTCCCATAGAAAGGGGCGGCGCTGTAAGCGCTCGGCGACATCGCCCAGGTGTGAGCGCGTAAAGTGGTCAGTGCAGACCTTGGGGCCGGTCCAAAAGATATCGATGGCGGGGTCAAGCGAGCTGCCCAGGGTTTCCCAGTAGTCTTTAGGGCGAGCTCCAAACACCTTCTCTAACGTGGGGTCATCGCTGTAATAGGTGGGGCAGAGTATGACTTTAGACGCACTGGTGAGCGCTGCGGCACGATGGGCAAGCTCGGTCTGAATCGCCGCGAGTTGTGGCGTGTCGCCGCGCATATCGTCGAACAAAAGGGCGAGTATGTCCGGCTGCAGCTCGTTAATGCGTGTTACTTTGGTGTCTAAGCTGGCGCCATCTGTACGCCCTTGGGGGCCGCATAAGTCCAGTGGGCTTAGGCCCAGGCCAAATTTGACGCCTGTTGCTCGGTAGTGCTGTCTAAGGCTGTTTAGGGCTCGCCAGTCGTGGGGTGACCAGTCTTGGCGCCACTGGCTGCGCAGGCGAGAGTCGCCTTTGGGGGCATATAGATAATAGTCGTAACCGGTTTGCCTTAAAAAGCTGGCCAGTTCGGTGCGTTGTTGCCAGCTCCAGCTGCGGCCGAAAAAACCTTCTATTACACCGAGCGGAATGCGCTTTGCCATGATCCTGCCTTAAGGTCGGGTGAGTGTGGCTGGCCCTTGCGAGGGACTATTTAGGTTGCCAGCTTAATTCAGCTGGCGTGTGGGATAAAGCGCTAATGGCGGGTTGTTCTCGATGGGGTCAGATTGACATAAAGGCCCTGTATGCCTATGATAGCCGCCTTTTTGCACCGCACTACATCTGTGTTTGCCCGGTAGTATTTGGGCGCTCGCCGAGCAGGGTAAGTCCCTGAGCTGCCAAGGTTTATTTTGTTGACGTTACGCACCGTTTTGGCGCGTAAATGGTGGTCTGTAGAACGCGGTGTGTTATTTAAATAGACCTGAACAGAGGATGCGGACCGCACATGTCTAGCCGTACCGAACTGACTGCCTGGCAGGCCCTTGAAGCACACGCTCGCGATATGCAAAACAAGCATATGAGCGATTTGTTTGACGAAGATGACCTGCGATTTGCCAAATTTTCCCTCAAGTCCCCTAATATCCTGCTCGATTACTCCAAAAACCTGATTACCGAAGACACGCGTAAAGCCTTGATTGACCTCGCCGAGGCCTGCGATGTGGAATCTTTGCGCGATAAAATGTTTGCCGGTGAGAAGATCAACCGCACCGAGGATCGTGCCGTATTGCACGTAGCGTTGCGCGATCGCACTGGTGAGCCGTTAGAGGCCGACGGCGACGATGTTCGAGCTCAAGTAAAACATGAGCTGGAGCGGATGCGCTCTTTGGTGGCACAGGTCCGTGGTGGCGATTGGCGTGGCTATACCGGTAAACCCATGACCGATGTCGTGAGTATCGGTATTGGCGGCTCAAACCTGGGTCCGTTGATGGTGACCGAGGCCCTGAGTGGCTACAGTGATGGCAGTTTAAATGTTCACTATGTCTCCAATATTGACGGCTTCCAGATCGCCCAGACGCTGCGTGATCTGGACCCCGAGACAACGTTATTTGTGGTTGCCTCTAAAACCTTTACCACCTTAGAGACCATGACCAACGCCAGCTCGGCAGAAACCTGGTTTTTGGATAAAGCCAAAGATAAAAGCTTTATTAATCGCCACTTTATTGCCGTCTCGTCCAATCGCCCCAAAGCGATGGAGTTTGGCGTCGCGGAAGAAAACATCTTTGATATGTGGGACTGGGTAGGCGGCCGCTTCTCATTGTGGTCCGCCATTGGCTTGCCCATTGCGCTGAACCTGGGGATGGAGATCTTTGAAGAGCTGCTGGAAGGCGCCTTTGAAATGGATCAGCACTTTTTAACGGAGCCACTATCTAAAAATGCGCCCGTTATGTTGGCGTTGATGGGGGTTTGGAACAATAACTTCCTGGGCCGTAAGGCGCACGCATTGCTGCCGTATGATCAGTGTTTGCACCGCTTGCCTGCCTATATGCAGCAAGCCGAGATGGAAAGTAACGGTAAAAGTGTTAACTGGTCTGGCGAGTGTATTGATTACTCCAGCGTCCCGTTGATTTGGGGTGAGGTTGGCATTAATGGCCAGCACGCTTTTTATCAGTGTCTGCATCAGGGTACGCAAATTGTACCGGCCGACTTTATTGGTTCAGTCGAACCTACGGTGGCGGTTAAAGGCCATCATGACGCCTTGATGGCCAACTTCTTCGCGCAATCCGAAGCGATGATGCGCGGCATTAGCGCCGATCAAGTACGCGAAGAGCTAAGTGCCAAAGGCATGGGCTCAGAGCGTATTGAAGAAATCGTGAACCATAAAGTGCACGAGGGTAACCGCCCGACGAATACTATTTTGCTGCAAAAAGTGGATGCTCGCTCGCTGGGCTCGCTGATTGCGATGTATGAGCACAAAATTTTCGTACAGGGCATTATCTGGGAGGTGCACTCATTTGATCAGTGGGGTGTCGAGCTGGGTAAAGTGTTGGCAAACGGCATTTTGGCGGAACTGGCGCCGGACGCTGAAGTTGGCGCCGGACATGATGCCTCGACCCGCAATCTGATAGAATACTACAAGAAAGCCCGATAACGGGTTCTGCTCAGCGCAGGACAAATGGGTGTCTAGACTCACCCGCGAAGACGATGCCCCGGATGCCTGATGGCCGGGGGGTCGTTTTGTTGTTTCTGTGCTGAGGCCCTAAAGCCGCATTAGAGCGAAAAGCCGAGCGGCCTCACCGCGAAAGTGGTGAAAACGAGAGAGAGCGACACATTACAGCCATAAACCCTGCATAGACCGGCTATCCCGTCTGTGCGGCAGTCTGTATTCCTAAGCATACGATGACTAATGGTAACAAAATGACCGATAGCAAAATTGCTGCAATTACCGACCGTATTATTGAGCGCAGCCGCGGCACGCGCGAGGCTTACCTAGCCAAAGTTGAGCGTGGCCGGGCCAACGGTCCCGCTCGTAAAGGCTTGTCTTGCGGCAACCTAGCACATGGCTTTGCCGCCTGCGGCACCTCCGATAAAGAAGCGTTAGCCGAGGGCGACGCCCCCAACCTTGGGGTTATTTCCTCTTACAATGAAATGCTATCGGCCCACGAGCCTTATGGCACTTACTTAGAGCCTATCAAAAAGTCTGCCCACGAAGCGGGTATGACCGCTCAGTTTGCCGGTGGCGTACCGGCTATGTGTGACGGTGTGACTCAGGGCCGCGATGGCATGGATTTGTCATTGTTTAGCCGCGATGTCATCGCCATGTCGACCGCCATTGCGCTATCTCACGATATGTTTGATGGCGCCATGTGTTTGGGGATCTGTGACAAAATTGTGCCGGGTTTAACCATTGGCGCGCTGTCTTTTGGTCAGTTGCCGGTTATTTTTATACCCGCCGGCCCTATGACGCCGGGCTTGCCAAATGCCGAGAAAGTACGTGTGCGCCAATTGTTTGCCGAGGGCAAGGTAGGCCGCAAAGAATTACTTGAGGCCGAAAGCGCCTCGTACCACAGTGCGGGCACCTGTACCTTTTACGGCACCGCCAACAGCAACCAAATGCTGATGGAGATTATGGGACTACACTTGCCCGGTAGCTCATTTGTTAATCCGGGTACGCCACTGCGTGATGCCTTAACCGATGCAGCGGTTAAACAACTGGCGGCGATCACTTCTCGGGGTACCTATACGCCGATGGCTGAAGTGGTTAGCGAAAAAACCATTGTTAACGGTATGGTTGGTCTGTTGGCTACGGGCGGCTCTACTAATCACGCGATACATATTATGGCGATGGCCCGGGCAGCGGGTGTTATTGTCAATTGGCAGGACTTGTCTGATCTGTCTGATGCGGTGCCTTTGATGTGCCGTATTTACCCCAACGGCCTGGCCGACATTAATCGCTTTCAAGCGGTTGGTGGTATGGGTTATCTAATGCGCGAGCTGCGCGCGGAAGGCATCTTGCACGATGATGTTAAAACGGTGATGGGCGAGGGCGGTTTGTCCCATTACACCCAAGAGCCATTCTTGGATGGCGGTAAGTTGGTGTGGCGCGATGCGCCGCAAAACAGCCTTGATGACGGCGTGTTGCGCCCTGCGAAAAGTGCGTTCAGCCCCACTGGCGGCATGAAACTGCTGACGGGCAATCTGGGGCGCTGCGTGATTAAAGTGTCGGCCGTCAAACCCGAGCACCGCAAAGTAAAAGCTCCGGCGATTGTGTTTGAAACCCAAGACGCGCTGCAACAAGCGTTTAAAGCTGGTGAGCTGGATAAAGATTTTGTTGCGGTCGTGCGCTTTCAGGGCCCCAAGGCCTGTGGCATGCCCGAGCTACACAAACTCACCCCACCGTTGGGTGTATTGCAAGATCGGGGCTACAAAGTAGCGCTGGTGACGGACGGCCGTATGTCGGGCGCCTCGGGTAAAATTCCCGCCGCTATTCACCTAACGCCCGAGGCGTTAGATCAAGGTCCCATCGGCTTGGTGCGCGATGGCGACATCGTGGAGGTTGATGCCGAAAGTGGCATTTTGCAGTTGCATGTCGATGAGCAAGAGTTAGCCAAGCGTGAACACGCTGAGCCCGACTTAGACCAAAGTCACGAAGGAATGGGTCGTGAACTCTTTGCACCGCTGCGACAAACCGTAGGTGCTGCCGAAGAAGGCGCCACCGTTTTTCGCTGGTAAGTTTAGGCAACGCATAACCATATTTGATAGATAGGATTCATCCATGCAGAAACCTTTTGATTTTGTCATTTTTGGCGGCGCGGGCGATTTGGCCTTGCGCAAATTGATTCCGGCCTGGTATCGGGCCTATCGCGATGGGCAAATGCCTGAAGGTTCGCGTATTTTTGGCACCATGCGTAAAGCCGAGCAAGCAGAGAATTACCGCGCGATGGTACGCGAAGCCGCTTTTAACTATCTGCGTGACGACGAAATCGACAACGAGACTTGGAACAAGTTTGAAGCCTGCGTGTTTGGGGTGTTTATTAACATCACCGAGCGAGACGAGCACTGGGATGCTCTGGCCAAAACCTTACAAGAAGGTAATGAAGAGCGTATTTTTTACATGGCAACGCCGCCGGCGGTATTTTCGGCCTGCTGTAAAAATATCTCCGACTCGGGCATGATCAACAAAGCCTCGCGAGTCGTGGTCGAAAAGCCTCTAGGTTACAACGGCGAGTCGGCCGAGAAGATTAACGCTGATATTGCGCAGTACTTTGAAGAAGACGCTATTTTCCGTATCGATCATTATCTCGGTAAAGAGACGGTACAAAACCTACTGGCGCTGCGTTTTACCAATTGTATTTTTGAGCACCTGTGGGACTCTAAATCCATTGATCACGTAGAAATTAGCATCTCCGAAACAGTCGGCCTGGAAGGTCGCGCCAGTTTTTACGACGATGCTGGTGCACTGCGCGATATGGTGCAAAACCATTTAATGCAGTTGTTGTGTTTGGTGGCCATGGAGCCCCCGAGCAAACTTAACGCCGACAGCATTCGCGCTGAAAAGCTCAAAGTGTTGGATGCCCTACGCCCCCTAACCGGTGATGATGTGGCGGCAAATACCGTGCGTGGTCAGTATGTGGCTGGCGAGTCTGGCGGCAAGCAAGTGCCGGGTTATCTTGATGAGCTGGGTAAAGACAGCAACACCGAGACCTTTGTCGCAATTCGCGCGCATATCGATAACTGGCGCTGGTCCCATGTGCCGTTCTATCTGCGTACTGGCAAGCGCTTAAAGCAGCGCTGTGCGGAAATCATTATTCAGTACAAAACCGTCACACACCACATTTATCCTGATTCAGCCGGCGCGATGATTCCTAATCGCCTCGTGATTCAGTTGCAGCCCGATGAGCGCGTGCAGATGATTGTGACCTCCAATAACCTGGAGAAACACGAAGCTGATTTAGTGCCGAGTGTACTGAACCTAAATCTCACCGATAACTACGACAAATTTTACTCGGACGCATACAAACGCTTGATGTTAGATGCGGCGGCCAATAATCCGGCACTGTTTATTCACCGCAACGAGGTGGATGCCGCATGGGGCTGGATCGATCCGATCATCGACGCGTGGCAACGCCCGGAGAATAAGCCTCAGCCGTATCCGGCGGGTAGCTGGGGGCCTCAGGCTGCGATGGATTTGTTGGGCGAAGATGGCCGCTGTTGGTTTAACGTCGGTGAGAATATCAAAGGTCAAGAGTAAGGAATTGCGACATGGCTGTAGTTGAACGTTTTTATGATACGCGCGAAGCGATGATCGATGCCGTTTTTGAGCACACGATTGAGGCCCTGACAGAGGCGTTGGCCGATGGCGATGCTGCCAGCTTTTTAGTCTCTGGCGGTAGCTCGCCGGCGCCGATATACAAGCGCTTATCCGAGGCGGATGTAGCGTGGAATAAAATTAAAGTTGCTTTGGTTGATGAGCGTTGGGTTGACTTCGATCACGATAAAAGCAACGAAGCTTTTATCGTAAAAACCTTGCTGCAAAATAACGCCGCCAACGCTAAGTTGATCGGTATGAAAAATACCGCCGCAACGGCCGCTGATGGCCTGGCGCAGTGTGAAGCATCCTACCAAACCCTGCCGACACCGTTTGATGTAACGGTGTTGGGTATGGGCCCCGACGGCCACACCGCATCTTGGTTTCCCCACGCAAAGGGTTTAGATGAAGCCTTAAGTAGCGATGCCTTATGCAGTGCTATTACCGCCCGAAAAAGTGAGGTGACTGGCGACTGTGTTGAGCGCATGACACTGTCGTTGGCGGGTGTCGCTAACAGTAAGCATGTGTTGTTGTTGATCTCTGGCGATGAAAAGCTGGCGACCTACCGCGAGGCTTTGGCGGGCGGCGATGTGGCGGATATGCCGGTACGGGCCATCCTAGAACAAGACAAAGTACCAGTGACGGTTTACTGGGCACCTTAATTATTTGCTAACGAACAAACGAGGACATTTACGTGGGTCTATCCATTGATGAGATTGTAAAAGTAGCGCCGGTTGTGCCGGTTATGGTGGTGGAAAATCTAGAGGACGCTGTTCCTTTGGCCCAGGCTCTGTACAACGGTGGCTTGAAAGTATTGGAAATCACTCTGCGCACTCCTGTCGCGCTGGACGCAATCAGCGCAATGGTCAAAGCCTTGCCAGAAGATGCTGTGATTGGCTCGGGCACAGTGGTTACGCCTGAAGATTTACAGGCCTCAGTGGATGCCGGCGCTAAGTTTATGGTTAGCCCGGGTACCACACCTGCGTTAATTGAAGCGGCAAAAAAGTGTGATGTTCCTTTGCTGCCCGGTATCGCAACCCCATCTGAAGCCATGAACCTATACACCCAAGGGTTTACTCACCTGAAGTTCTTTCCTGCCGAATCAGCCGGCGGTGTGAGTATGGTTAAGTCAATTGGGGGCCCGCTGCCGCAAATTACCTTTTGCCCCACGGGCGGCATTAACTTAGAAAAAGCACCAAGCTATTTGGCGTTGCCCAACGTTGCTTGCGTGGGCGGAACGTGGATGGCGCCAAAAAATCTTATCGCCGAGAAAAAATGGCAAGAGATTGAGACGTTGGCGCGCGAGGCGGCAAGCTTAGAACGCTAAAAGTTACGCGAGTAAGGTGTGCCGCCGATAGTTGCGATGCGTGTACACACGACAGGTGCTTAGCGCCGAGAAGATTAGGTTATTAGCCCCGTTCATGGAGCGGGTAAAATTTATAGGAGAGGCATAAATGACAATTCGAGTGGCTATTAATGGTTACGGGCGCATTGGTCGCAATGTACTGCGGGCGTTGTACGAGTCTGGTTATCGCGATCGGATTCAAGTGGTTGCAGTGAATGATTTGGGTGATGCCGAGCTGAATGCACATCTGACCAAATACGACTCTGTTCATGGTCGTTTCCCTGGTGAAGTCCACGTTGATGGCGACAAAATGGTCGTTAACGGCGATGAGATTCAAATTACCGCCGAGCGTAATCCAGCTGACTTGCCTTGGGGCAAGCTTAATGTGGATGTGGTTTACGAGTGTACCGGTATCTTTACCAGCCGAGAGAAAGCTAAATCGCACCTGGAAGCCGGCGCGAAAAAAGTTATTATCTCTGCTCCTGGTACCGATGTTGATGCCACCGTTGTGTACGGCGTAAACGACAGCATCTTAAAGGCGACCGACGAGATTATCTCTAACGCCTCTTGTACCACTAACTGCTTGGCGCCGGTGGCGAAAGTATTGAACGATAAGTTTGGCATTGAGCAGGGCTCAATGACCACTATCCACGCTTACACCAACGACCAGCACTTGAGCGATGTGTTCCACAAAGACATCTACCGTGCTCGCTCTGCCACGCAATCTATGATTCCGACCTCTACTGGGGCGGCGCGCGCTGTGGGCTTGGTGTTGCCAGAGCTGGATGGCAAATTGGACGGTATGTCCGTGCGTGTTCCTACCATCAATGTGTCCTTGGTTGACTTGAATGTACTGGTAAAAACTGACGTGACCGTTGAGGATGTTAACGCGGCCATGAAAGAAGCCGCGGAAAACGAGATGCCTGGCGTGTTGGTGTATAACGATGAGCCGTTGGTTTCTATCGATTTTAACCACATCCCCGCGTCATCCAACTTTGACTCTAAGCAGACCAAAGTGATGGGCACTCGCTGGGTTAAAATTATGTCTTGGTATGACAACGAGTGGGGCTTCTCCAACCGCATGCTGGATAACACCATTGCACTGATGAACGCTAAATAAGCGAGAGATACTATGTTACGCCGTACAAAAATCGTCAGTACACTGGGGCCTGCGTCAGAGTCGGAAGAAGTACTAGAGAAGCTGATTCTTGCCGGAGTCAACGTGGTGAGGTTAAATTTCTCTCACGGTTCTCCGGAAGATCACAAAGGGCGTGCGGAAGCCGTGCGCCGCTTGGCCAGCAAGCACAACCGTTACGTTGCGGTACTGGGTGACCTGCAAGGGCCTAAAATCCGCATCGCTCGCTTTGCCAATGGTCCGATTCGCTTGGCTATTGGCGATAAGTTTGTTTTGGATGCTTCGCTTGAACGCGATGCCGGCACTCAAGAAAGTGTTGGTATTGACTACAAAGAGCTGCCAAACGATTGTGTCGCCGGCGATAAATTGTTGTTGGATGACGGTCGTGTGGTTTTGGACGTCGATAAAATTGAAGGTACTAAGGTTTTTTGCACTACCAGTGTTGCCGGACCTTTGTCGAACAATAAAGGCATTAACCGTCAAGGCGGTGGCTTAACCGCTCCGGCTTTGACGGAAAAAGACTTTGCCGATATCAAAACCGCCGCCGAGATCGATGTTGATTATCTTGCGGTATCCTTCCCGCGCAGCGCCGATGATATGAACACCGCGCGCAAGCTGTTGGAAGAAGCTGGCGGCAAAGCGGGTTTGGTGTCTAAAATCGAGCGCGCAGAAGCCGTGGCTGATGACAAGATACTGGATGAAATTATTGCCGCTAGTGACGCGGTGATGGTTGCCCGAGGTGATTTGGGTGTCGAGATTGGCGATGCGGCACTGATCGGTGTGCAAAAACGCATTATTGCCCGCTCGCGCGCGCAGAATAAAGTGGTTATTACCGCGACTCAGATGATGGAGTCGATGATTAACAGCCCTTTGCCAACTCGCGCCGAAGTGTTTGATGTGGCTAACGCGGTACTGGATGGTACGGATGCGGTGATGCTCTCTGCCGAAACCGCGGCCGGTAACTTTCCGGTTGAAACGGTAGAGGCGATGGCTCGCGTTATTGTGGGGGCTGAACAGCACCCGCAGGCGAGCTACGATTCTTACCGTTTAAATGAATCGTTTGGCACCATCGATGAGTCTATTGCCTTGGCGGCCATGTACACGGCAAACCACTTGCCGGGCGTGAAGGCTATTATCGCGTTGACCGAGTCTGGCACCACGCCTCGCTTGATGTCTCGGGTCGGGTCACAGCTGCCAATTTTTGCATTTTCGCGTCATATTGCCACGCAGCGTCGCGTTGCCTTGTATCGCGGTGTGCGTCCGGTGCCGTTTGAAAGCGTAAGTGCGCCTTCTAGTGCCGATTACGTGCGTGCCATGAATATCCTGAAAGATAACGGTGTTTTGGCGGATGGCGATATGGTTATTATCACCGGTGGTGATACCGATCAGCTCGGCGGTACAAATGCGATGAAGATTCTTAAAGTCGGTGAATGACCCGCGGAATTTTTAGAGCAACAAAACGGCAGCTTCGGCTGCCGTTTTTTTTGCTCTGATGCAAAGCGCGACAGCGTAGATGGTGTAACATCACAAACGCAATACTGCACCCGGAGGATATATGAAAACATTGATTTTAGTGCTGGGGCTGGCGCTGTGCTGCACCGCGCAGGCGAGCTCGCCTGGTAATCCTATTGAGTTGGACGGGATGTGGCAGCAGGGTGCCGTGTTGCGCGGCCGTGTGCCGGTTGGTGCCCAGCTGCAACTTGATGACACCGCTGTGATGGTCGGGGAAGCGGGCGAGTTTGTGTTTGGTTTGGGGCGCGATGCCGCCGCTAGCGCCCAACTCACGCTGGTGCTGCCAGACGGCGAGGTGAGAAAGACGACCTACAAAGTTGCGCCAAAAGAGTATCAAATTCAAAAAATTGAAGGGGTGCCGCAGAAAACCGTTACCCCGTCGGCCGCGCAGCAAGAGCGCTCTCGTAAAGAGGCCGCTAAAGTATGGCAGGCGCGGCAAGAGCGCGGTGTGGCAACTGATTTTACGCAGGACTTTAAATGGCCGCTGACTGGCCCCATTACTGGGGTATACGGCTCGCAACGAGTTTATAACGGTGAGCCGCGTCGCCCTCACTACGGGGTCGATATTGCGGCGCCGACGGGTACACCGGTAAGTGCGCCGGCAGCGGGTAAGGTGACGTTAGCTGAGCCGGATCTGTTTTTCTCTGGCGGCACCTTGATAATTGATCACGGGCACGGATTGTCGTCGACCTTTATCCACTTATCTAAGGTTGTTGTAGAGGTTGGCCAACGGGTCGAGCAGGGCGATGTGATAGCCCAGGTCGGGGCCACTGGTCGAGCCACTGGCCCGCACTTAGATTGGCGGATGAACTGGCTCAACCAGCGAGTCGATCCAACCACACTTGTGGGGCCAATGCCGGCTCCAGATGCTGCCGGTTCGCCGTGAAGACAGCGGCGTCACGGCAGTGTAATATAGCGCCCCCACACATTACTGATTTTTGCCGCCACCCACAGGGTAAGGCAGAGGCTAGGTAACAAAATGATCGACAAAAAGCTACTCAGTATATTGGTGTGTCCGGTGAGCAAAGCTGAACTGGACTATCAAGCCGATAAAAATGAATTAGTTTGCTGGAGCTCCGGGCTGGCATACCCTGTTCGGGACGGTATTCCGGTCATGCTAGAAAGTGAGGCAAGGCGCCTTTCTGACGAAGAAAAACAGCAACACAAACACCGCTGATACCGGCGAAATCGCACCACAATTACGAATACTGCACAACAACGACTTGAACCGACGGATACCCTATGAAAAGCGCTGAAATTCGCGACGCCTTTTTACACTACTTTGAATCAAAGCAGCACACCATCGTCCCTAGCAGCTCTTTAGTGCCGGGCAATGACCCGACTTTGCTGTTTACCAATGCCGGGATGGTGCAGTTTAAAGACGTTTTTCTCGGCTCAGATCCACGTCATTACAGCCGCGCGACCAGCTCGCAGCGTTGTGTGCGTGCTGGCGGCAAACACAATGACTTAGAAAACGTCGGCTATACCGCGCGCCACCATACTTTTTTTGAAATGCTCGGCAACTTTAGCTTTGGCGACTATTTTAAGCGCGATGCCATTCATTATGCGTGGGAGTTTTTGACGGGTGTCCTTAAGCTGCCCGAAGAGCGTCTGTGGATTACGGTGCATATCTCGGATGATGAGGCGGCGGATATTTGGCTAAAAGAAGTCGGCGTGAGCGCCGAGCGTTTTTCGCGTTTGGATGAAGATAACTTTTGGCAGATGGGCGATACCGGGCCCTGCGGCCCCAGCTCTGAAATATTTTACGATCATGGTGCCGATGTGCCCGGCGGCCCTCCAGGCAGTGAAAACGACGACCTGGACCGTTACATCGAAATTTGGAACTTGGTGTTTATGCAGTACGAGCGCCAAACCGATGGCGAGCTCAAACCGCTACCAAACCCCTCAATCGATACCGGTATGGGGTTAGAGCGTATCGCCGCCGTGATGCAGGGAGTGCACACTAATTACGAGATTGACCTGTTTCAGCATCTGTTAAAAGCCGCCGCTAAAGCCACCGGATCGCAGGATTTGGAAAATAAATCCTTGCGTGTGATCGCCGATCACATCCGCTCAAGTAGCTTTTTAATTAGCGACGGTGTTTTACCGTCTAATGAAGGTCGCGGCTATGTGTTGCGCCGCATTATTCGCCGCGCGGTGCGTCATGGTCACCAGTTGGGCCAAGAGGGCGCATTCTTTTACTCGCTGGTTGCCGCATTGGCCGAGGTCATGGGAGATGCCTACCCGGAGTTAATCGAGCGCGAGGCGCAAATAGCCAAAGTCCTGCTGGCCGAAGAAGAGCAGTTTGCTAAGACCCTCGATAAAGGCATGACAGTTTTAGAGTCCGCCTTGGCGGAGCTTAACGGAACTGAAATCCCCGGCGATGTTGTGTTTACCCTTTACGACACCTACGGCTTCCCCGTTGACTTGACCGCTGATATTGCCCGCGAGCGCAACCTGACAATCGACCAAGACGGCTATGAAAGCGCGATGACCCAGCAGCGTGAGCGGGCACGGGCCGCCGGGCAATTTAAAGTTGATTACACCCAAGCCGCGCTCGACTTACCGGCTACCGAGTTTACCGGTTATACCGAGCTGGCCGGTGACAGCCGAGTGCTGGCCGTCTTGCGTGACGGGGTGACGGTAGAGCGCGCGATTGCCGGCGATAACGTTGCGTTAGTGCTCGATCAAACCCCGTTTTACGCCGAGTCCGGTGGCCAGGCGGGCGATAGTGGTTATCTTGAGGCCGGTAGCGTGCGCTTTGAGGTGCGCGACTGTATTAAACAGGGTGGTAATTTTTTACATATTGGCCGGGTGTTACACGGTGAAATCACACCTGACGATGTGCTGCAGGGCCAGGTGAACGCCGATGTCCGTACCGCAACCGCATTGAATCACTCGGCAACGCATCTATTACACGCGGCGCTGCGTACCCTATTAGGGGAGCACGTGACGCAAAAAGGCTCGCTGGTTGACTCCGAGCGCTTGCGGTTCGATTTTTCGCATTTTGAAGGTGTCACACCCGCTGAGCTGAAGGCGATTGAAGCCCTGGTTAACGATCAGATTCGTGCCAATACAGCGGTTAAAACTGAGCTTTGTGATATGGAAACCGCCAAAGAGCGTGGCGCTATGGCACTGTTTGGCGAGAAGTACGGTAGTGAAGTTCGTGTACTGACCATGGGTGATGGTTTTTCGGTCGAGTTGTGTGGCGGAACCCACGTGGCTCGTACCGGGGATATTGGCCTGATGCGTATTACGAGCGAGTCGGGCATCGCCTCTGGTGTACGTCGGCTGGAGGCCGTTACTGGCCGTACCGCACTGGCGTTATTCGATCAGCTCGATGAGCGTCTGCAACACGCCGCCAGCATTATTAAGGCCAGCCCCGAGAATCTGGTGGATAAGCTCGAACAGCTTGCGCTGCAAAACCGCAAACTGGAGAAAGATCTAGCGGGCTTAAAGACCAAGCTGGCAACCGCGGGCAGCCGCGACTTGGTTGCCGAGGCCACCGAGGTCGAAGGCATTAAGGTGCTCGCGGTAAAACTGGAAGGTGCGGATGCTAAATCCCTGCGTGACAGTGTCGATCAAATGAAAAACAAGCTCGGCTCGTCAGTGGTTTTATTGGCCTGTGTGGAAGAGGGCAAGATTGCTCTGGTCGCGGGCGTCAGTAAAGACGTTACCACACGTATTAAGGCCGGGGATTTGATGCGTCACGTTGCCGCAATGGTCGGTGGTAAGGGCGGTGGCCGCCCAGACATGGCGCAAGGTGGCGGTACTGACACAGCGGCACTGGACGGCGCGTTAGCGTCTGTTGCTGACTGGGTGAAGGGCGCACTTTGAGTGTAAATAATTGTATAACAGTGCAACAAACTGATTAACAACTGTCTTAGTTTGGTGTTTAATTGCCGCCTTTTGCGCAAGCCTGTCGCGAACGGTGTTAATTAACCGAGAAATATGAGGAATAGGCCGGGAATGAGCTTATTGGTACAGAAATACGGTGGTACCTCGGTAGGCACCGTAGAGCGAATTGAGGCGGTGGCTGACAAAATTGCTGGGTTTCGCGCCGACGGTCACGATATGGTGATTGTGGTGTCGGCCATGAGTGGTGAGACAAACCGTTTGATTGCGTTGGCAAATGCGATCCAGCCAGCCCCCGACCCCCGGGAAATGGACGTGCTGGTCTCGACTGGTGAGCAAGTCACAATTGCTCTGCTGTGTATGGCGCTTAAAAAGCGTGGCTGGGATGCGCGTTCTTATACCGGTACACAAGTTAAGATTTTAACCGACAACTCCCACACCAAAGCGCGTATTCAGTCGATTGACGATGGCAATATGCGCGCGGATTTGGCCGCGGGCCGGGTAGTGGTGGTGGCCGGTTTTCAGGGTGTGGACGAGCAAGGCAATATTACGACGCTAGGTCGCGGCGGCTCGGACACCACAGGTGTCGCTTTGGCGGCGGCGTTAAAAGCTGATGAATGCCAAATTTATACCGACGTTGACGGCGTTTACACCACCGATCCGCGCGTGGTTGAAAAAGCGCGACGACTGGAAAAAATTACGTTCGAAGAAATGCTGGAAATGGCGAGCCAAGGCTCTAAAGTCTTGCAGATTCGCTCAGTGGAGTTTGCCGGCAAGTACAACGTCCCGCTGCGGGTTTTGTCTAGTTTTAAAGACGGGCCGGGAACCTTGATTACCCTCGATGAGGATGAGAACACTATGGAACAACCTGTTGTCTCTGGTATCGCCTTTAACCGCGATGAAGCAAAAGTTACCTTGGCGGGCATTCCCGATACCCCGGGCGTCGCGTCTAAAATATTGGCGCCGGTTGGCAAAGCCAACATTGAAGTTGATGTGATTGTCCAAAATGTGGCGGCCGACAACACCACGGACTTGACCTTTACGGTGAACAAAGCTGATATGCACAAAACCGTAGCGGTGCTTGCCGACGTAGCTAAAGATATAGGCGCACGTGAGGTCATCAGCGATGATGCGATCGCCAAAATATCTATTGTTGGAGTTGGTATGCGTTCGCACGCCGGTGTTGCCTCAACCATGTTTACAGCTCTGGCAGAAGAGGGCATTAATATCCAGATGATCACGACTTCTGAAATCAAGATCACCGTGATTATCAGTGAAAAGTATCTCGAGTTGGCTGTGCGCAGTTTGCACAGCGCCTTCGGCTTGGACGCCGAAGCGGTACAGGCGTAACACAGCTTCTGTTCTGTGCGTAAGCCTGCACCATAAAAGACGGATGTTTGGGGTTTGAGAAAACCTTTTTGGGGGCAACTCCCCTTTTTGCGAAAAATGGTCAATACTGTCAGTAACGGACATTAAGGTTCGGACCTGCAATATGGCATTAGGTACGCAAGCGGGGGTTAACTTATGGCGGCAGTGGAGAGAGGAATCCGGCCGCAGAACAGGATGGAAATAAGGAGTAGGTTATGTTGATTTTGACCCGCCGTATTGGCGAAACCTTGATGGTTGGTGATGAAGTCACTGTCACTGTACTGGGTGTAAAAGGCAACCAAGTCCGCATTGGTGTCAACGCGCCAAAAGATATCGCGGTACATCGCGAGGAAATTTATCAGCGCATTCAGCGCGAAAAGCAAAATCAGGAAGACGGCTTAGCATAGTGTCCTCCGGCGACATATAGTATGTCCGATAAACGGCAACTTTTAAGTTGCCGTTTTTTTATGGGTTGTATCAATTTTATTCAAGCCGCTTGAATCATCACCAGAAGAGCATTTTTTTTGCCTGCGATGACTCACAACCCTTTGAATTTCTGTGGAATATGGTATTATGCCGCCCCAGTTGAGCGAAGCCACAAACGTGTGTTTACGCTTAATTGACACGGAGAGGTGGCCGAGTGGCCGAAGGCGCTCCCCTGCTAAGGGAGTATACCTTGATCGGTATCGAGGGTTCGAATCCCTCCCTCTCCGCCATACAGTAAAAGCCGCCGGACGCTGAATAGCACCGGCGGCTTTTTTATGTCTAAAGGTTGGAGAGCTGCTTGTTGCCCCTGGCAGCGGCTCCTGCCTGTATCGCTCCTCGCAGCACGGTGGCGGGACCACGTGTGCCAGAAAGGCCTCAGGAGGTCGGTTAGAGGCTTTAAGTTCTCTTCGGCTCGGGGTGGTGTTTGCCGCGTGTCGAAACTCTGAGGCTGTGTTTTGTCGAGCGCTGTCAAACTTAATTAACAGGTTGCTAAATTGGTAACCAAAATGCCGCTGAACCGCCTAATTTTTCGGCTTATTCAGTATTTTAGAGGTTTCTGACGACACCTTTTATCAAATGTTTTATTTAGTCGTCCTGCGTCACAAAATTGGTAGTTAATTCGGTGTACAAATTGGTGTGTGTTGCGCTACTGTCAGCTCACTATTTGGTAAGCGCAGCGCGGTTGCGCTTAGAGTGTGCTTATCAAATAAGGCGACCAAGTGGTGGGTTAAAGCTAATTAAGCGTGGTGATCTCGCCTGAATTCTTTGGTTACGCCGTGCGAGCAATCGCGTTGTGCGAGAGTTCGCTGCCTGACACGCTTGGGCGCACAGTTAAGCTGACTTGAAAAAACTAATAAATCAAGCTCACGCACAGATCACAAACTGTGGCTTTGTCGTTTCTTTTTCGCAGTCAGTGGTTTCTTAGTGCCGGATACGAGTGAAAACCTTTGTGGTGTGCTCGTATGTAGTCGCGGCAATACTTATAAAAACACAGTAGGAGATTATGTCCATGAATAAACATATTCGCGTGCCTGGAAAATTAACGTTGTTGGCGGCACTTTTGGCGGTTTCCCATTCCGCCGTTAGTTTTACCGCTGAGCCTGTGGCAGTAAGTGCTTCTGATAACGACGGAAATACACCGGATAATACCCTCGATAATGACTTTTCTACCCGTTGGTCCGCGGACGGGGATGGTCAGTGGATACAGTTTGACTTAGGCTCTGTTGTTAACGTCGAATCGCTTGATGTCGCGTTCTATAAGGGCGATCAGCGCACCTCAACTATTGATATTCAAACCTCAACCGATGCCAGTAGTTGGGAAAGCGTGTTCTACGGCGATCAGGTAGCGAGTACCGCGACGCAGCAGAACATTGATGTGGAAGATTCTGAGGCGAGCTACGTAAGAATCGTCGGTTATGGCAATACATCCAATAGCTGGAACAGCATTACCGAAGTCGATATTAACAGTTCAGAGATTAGCAGTAGCTCATCCAGTCAATCTTCTAGTAGTAGTTCTGCGGGATCAGTGGGGGCCTCGGCAAGCTCTGATGATGGCAACGTCGCCAGCAATGTATTGGATAACGACCTAGATACTCGCTGGTCGGCTAATGGCAGCGGCGAGTGGTTGCAGTTGGATTTAGGCCGTGTGCAACAAGTTGGCAGTGTCAATATCGCGTTCTATAAAGGTGACCAACGTACTTCATCGTTTGATATTCAAGTCAGTACCGATGGCTCAGATTGGGATACGCTTATCTCCGGCGCCACCAGCTCGGGTTTTGGCACGTCTCTGGAATCGTTTACTGTCTCAGAGACAGATGCACGTTATGTCCGTTATGTCGGCTACGGTAATAGTGCAAACGATTGGAATTCGCTAACGGAAATGAGTGTGAGTGCAGACGCTGATGAGACAAGCAGTTCGTCTTCTAGCTCTAGCACGGCATCGTCATCCAGCAGCTCTTCTTCTGTTGACAATAGCTCCTCGTCGAGCTCGTCGGCGCCTTGGGAAGGGGGTGGTAACACTTATACCGCATCGCCTGACGATGTTGCCGATGTGCTGGCAGGTGCCTCCGGTGGCGACGAGATTATCGTTACCGGCTCGGGTGAAATGTCTCTTAAAAACCTGAGCTTTAATTCGCCGGTGCTGATTCGTGCGGCATCGATTGGTGGCACTACCCTGACTAATGCTACGATCGACAACAGCAATAACATCATTGTGCAAGGTTTTGTGTTTGGACCTAACGACGAAAGCACTTACCTGAAAATTGTTAACTCCACCAATATTCAGGTTTTGCGTAATACCTTTGACCACACCGATGTGATGAACAGTCAAACCGCGATTGTTACTACCCAAGCCAGCGAATACATCTCGATCGGCTACAACGAATTTCGCGGTAAAAACCAAATGTTTACCTCCGAAGGTTACAAGCTGACCGGCAGTTACATCAAAACCCAGTTTGATGACCCGCTTATGACAAAGCATTTGCATGTTTACCGCAACCACTTTAAAGATATTTATCCCTATGTTCCCGATGGCACCACACCCACCGGTGATTCGGATCGAGAAGTTATGGCGATGGGTATCGCGGATTCGCAAGACGTAGTGACTAACAACGTTGTGGAATATAACCTGTTTGAAAACTGTGACGGTGAGAATGAAATTATCACCGTTAAAACTTCAAATAATAAATTTCGTTACAACATTTTTAAAAACTCTATGGGTTCGCTGTCGTTCCGCTTAGGCTCCGATAACGAGGCGTACGGCAACTACTTTTATGGTGAAGGCGCGAGCGCGAACTGGGATGATGATAACTATCAAACCGGTGGTATTCGTGTATACGGTTCTGGTCACCTGATTTACGACAACTACATGGAAGGCCTGACCGGTATTAGCTGGCGCCGCCCGATCCTGATTGACTCCGGTGATACCTCTGACAGTACCGGTGCCGATAGCCATGAGACGCCAAGTAACCTTTCGGTATACGACAACACCATTGTTGATAGTGTAGGTGGTGGTATTCACATCGGTAGCGATAACTACGGCAATATGCCTTACAACATTAGCGTTGATAATAATCTTGTGGTGGGCAGCGAGGGTATTTTGTTTAACAATTACGCCAATGATTCATCTAACACCTGGTCTGGCAACCGGGCATACGCCACAGGCACTGCCGCGGCCGTTGGTGGCGGCTCACTTAGCTCTTCTGAAGTGGCGGTGCTGTCTGGCGCGCCTAGCATCAGTGCGCCGACAAAGCTAACGGCAAGCGATGTAGGTCCTGATGCGCCTTAGGCCAGGGTGCTAGTGTGTTAATGAAGCCGGCCTTATTTTCGGGCCGGTTTTATCGCTTCAGGCGAGTGGGTAAAACTCAGAGGGTTAAGCACCGTGATGTTTACATAAAAAAGCCCCAATGAAGGGGCTTTTATCGATGCGTATAGCCAGTGTCGCGCTTAGCTGTTTAATTGCTTAAATGTACGAATCGTTTTGTTGAACTCTTCGGCGTAGTCCTTGAGTTCGGTTTCGGCGCTGCGCAATTCATTTGAGCTAAGCTTGGCGCAGCTTAAGTAAGATTCGGTGGCGCGCACGTAAGCTTTTACTTCGTTGTTGGTTTTAACCATTTGTGCGGTTACCGCTGTCGTTGGATCCGGGATCGCAGGGCGGTTTTGTGGCTTGTCGCACGCTTGAGTGCTGGCAGCGGCAAAAACGGTTAGCAGGCTAGCGGCAATAAGAGCTTTTTTCATAACAGTATCCATCATGGTAAGGTCGATAACGCGGTCCCTGTGACCGCCTTTTACGAGGGTGGGCTGTTGTTCTTGTTGCAACAGTGTGACCCGGTTCACATTTCTGTGGGGCTATTCTGCCACTGCTTTGCGCTTCTGGAAATATCTTTCACTAATCAATTTGTTATGGTTTTGGCGCAAATCTAAACATTCAGTTATTTCTAGATGGTATATCAGCGTCTTTTCTTTATTCTTTATCAGTATTGTGGCGTTAGTGGATGAAGTATCTGCCGTCGCCGAAATATTGCCGGAGATTTGACGCCGGACGAAACGTTTGCGAGGGCGTTTGGGGGGATGTTTTTGGGTGAAGACATCACCGGATCGCTGATCTATCCGGTGATGTCAGGTGTAAAACCGCTACCTTTTAGAGTTTCGCGAGTGTTTCCAGCTGCTCGCGTAAAGTGACCAACGAGGCGTCAATGTCTTCGAGCTTTTGCTGCTCTTTGGATACGACCTCGGCGGGGGCTTTGTCGACAAATTTAGGGTTTTGCAGTTTGCCAGCGGTGCGCTCGTGATCTTTCGCCAGGCGATCGATCTCTTTGTTTAGCCGTGCGCGCTCGGCGTCCACGTCAATCAAGCCGGCCATGGGCACCAAAATTTCCAGTTTACCCACCAATGCGGTAGCCGATGCGGGGGCCTCGGCGTCAGTTGCGAGCCACTCGATAGATTCTAGGTTGGCGAGCTTTTGCAGGTATTGGCGGTTGTTGTCTAGCAAGCGTTGATCGTTGTCGCTGCCGTGCTGCAGAAACAGGGGGATGTGCTTGCCGGGGGCGATATTCATCTCGCCGCGAATGGTCCGAATACCCACAATCACGCCTTTTAACCACTCGATATCGGCGCTCGCCGATGGGTCGACTTTATCGTTGTCGGCAGCGGGGTAGGCGGCCAGCATGATGGTCTCGCCGGTGGCGCCGGTTAGGGGCTTAATACGCTGCCAAATCTCTTCGGTAATAAACGGGATCAGTGGGTGCGCTAGGCGTAAGGTAGCCTCTAGCACGCGAATCAAGGTGCGGCGGGTGCCTTTTTTCTGCGCGTCACTGGCGTTCTCGTCCCATAAAATCGGTTTGGATAACTCTAAATACCAGTCGCAGTATTCGTTCCAAAAAAACTCGTAGAACGCCTGAGTGGCAAGGTCTAAACGGTAGCTGTCCAGCGCCTCGGTAACGGCTTGCTCGGCTTGTTGCAAACGACTGGTAATCCAGCGGTCGGCCAGTGACAGTTCATAGTTGCCGCTGTTGTCCTGATCGCAGTCCTCGCCTTCGGTGTTCATTAGCACGTAACGGGTGGCGTTCCACATTTTGTTGCAAAAGTTGCGGTAGCCTTCTACCCGGCCCATATCGAATTTAATATCGCGGCCGGTTGATGCTAGTGAGCAAAACGTCATGCGCAACGCGTCGGTGCCGAACGACTCAATACCGTCGGGAAACTCTTTGCGGGTCTGTTTTTCGATTTTAGCGGCGTCTTTTGGTCGCATTAAGCCGGTAGTGCGCTTTTGTACCAAGGTGTCTAAATCAATACCGTCGATGATATCCAGTGGGTCTAAAACATTGCCCTTGGATTTGCTCATCTTCTGGCCCTGAGAGTCGCGCACCAAACCGTGGACGTACACGGTTTTAAATGGCACCTGCGCTTTGCCGTGCTCGTCTTTAACCAAGTGCATGGTCATCATAATCATCCGGGCAACCCAGAAGAAAATAATGTCAAAGCCCGTTACCAGCAGATCGGTGGGGTGGAATTTTTTCAAAAATTCCGTTTGCTCGGGCCAGCCCAAGGTCGAGAAGGTCCAGAGCCCAGAGCTAAACCAAGTGTCCAGTACGTCGTTATCTTGCTTAAGCACGACTGACTCGGCTAATTGGTGTTTGCTGCGCACTTCGGCTTCATCGCGGCCGACGTAGACTTTGCCGGTTTCGTCGTACCAGGCGGGAATGCGGTGACCCCACCATAGCTGACGAGAGATACACCAATCTTGAATGTCGCGCATCCACGAGAAATACATGTTTTCGTACTGTTTGGGCACAAACTGAATGTCGCCATCTTCGACCGCTTTAATAGCGGGCTCGGCCAAAGGCGTAGTGCTAACGTACCACTGATCGGTCAGCCAGGGCTCAATTACCACGCCCGAACGATCGCCGCGCGGTACCTTAAGGGCGTGATCGTCTATTTTTTCCAGCAGGCCAGCAGTTTCTAAGTCGGCGACGATTTGCTTGCGCGCCACATAGCGGTCCATGCCTGCGTAAGCGGTGGGCAGAGTGGTGTCCACTTGATCGTTGCTGCTGCCATCCATGTTAAAGACTTGGGCGGCAGCAAGAATCGCGGCGCTTTCGTCCAATACGTTGATCAGTGCCATGCCGTGGCGCTTGCCGACTTCGTAGTCGTTAAAGTCGTGTGCCGGGGTAATCTTGACGCAGCCGGTGCCGAATTCGCGCTCGACATAATCATCGGCCACGATCGGAATGCGGCGGCCTACTAGCGGTAGCTCAATCTCTTTACCAATTAACGACGCATAGCGCTCGTCTTCGGGGTGCACGGCAACGGCGGTATCGCCCAGCATCGTTTCGGGGCGCGTTGTGGCAACCACCAAATAGCTTTTGCCTTCGGTGGTGGTGGCGCCATCGGCGAGCGGGTAGCGCAGGTGCCACATAAAACCTTTTTCATCGTGATTTTCGACTTCAACATCCGAGATGGCGGTGTGCAGTTTTGGGTCCCAGTTAACCAAACGTTTGCCGCGGTAGATCAGGCCGTCGTCGTATAGGCGTACAAATGCTTCTTTAACCGCATCGGACAAACCATCGTCCATGGTAAAGCGCTCGCGAGACCAATCGAGTGACGAGCCAAGCCGGCGCAGCTGCCGGGTGATATTGCCCCCGGATTGCTCTTTCCACTGCCAGACTTTCTCCAAGAATTTTTCGCGCCCCAGATCGTGGCGGCTAACGCCTTCGGCGGCCAGTTGCCGCTCGACCACCATTTGCGTGGCGATACCGGCGTGGTCGGTACCCATTTGCCACAAAGTGTCGTCACCGCGCATGCGGTGATAGCGAATCATGGCATCCATCACGGCGTTGTTAAAACCGTGGCCCATGTGTAAGTTGCCAGTGACATTGGGCGGCGGAATCATAATACTGTAGGCGTTATCCCCGCCTTGGGGTTTAAAGTAGCCGCGCTCTTCCCAAGTTTGATACCAACTTTGCTCGATGGCTTGGGGCTGATAGGTTTTATCCATGGATGTCACTGCCTTTGATCATTGCTGGGCGCCATCTTTGGGGCGCGCTTTCGGTCGAAAGGGCGCAATTATAACGGGTTTGGCGGCACAAGTAGAGCGCCACAGACGCGTCCCGGTAGGGTGGCGTTAATGGCGCTTGATTTGACGCATTTGATAGGGGACAGTAAGTCTACCAACAGGGAGGCAGATGAGAATCTCATGATAAAACTAGTCTTTGCGGGCGATGTGATTACTGGCTTTGAGCGCGGCCAGGTTATAAGTCAGCTGGCCAAGCTGCTTAAGCGCGATGAAGCGCAGATACGCCGTATGCTGTTTAGCGGTAAAGCGGTGGTTGTTAAGAAAGTCGCGACCGACGAGGAGGCCTACAAATGGCGTAAAGCCTTTGCCAACGCCGGCGCGGTGTTAATGGTGTCAGCCGGAGATCAAGAGCCGGCCGACACAGCGCCAGATGATGAATCAGTCGCGGCAGGGCACTCACCTAAGCCCGCGGCGGTCGAGCCGGGTATTGCGGTCGACGAGTCGCTTGACGAAAACGCCGCCGACGCCAACGATAGCGCCGTGACGGGGGCGGTTGCTGAAGAGCCCACGCTAGCATCTGAGGCGAGCCGCAGCCCGGGTATTCGGCGACGTAATAAAGTGTATGTGCTGCTGGGTGCACTGGTACTGGTGGCCATTGCTTTGACGGTGTTTGTGCTGTGGGTGAGCCGACCCTTGTGGCAGGGCGCTCAGCTGGATGATCAGCAACAGCGGTGGGCCGAGGCACTGGCTTCGCCCGATACTTACGCGCTGGCCCATGTGGATGTCGCACGAGCCGTACAGCTGGAGGGGTTGGCGGGGACTCAGGCCGATTTGCCCTCACCGGTATCCGGGGATGACGATTTTTGGCAATCGTTGGCCCGCGCAGGTATTGATGTGCGTAAGCAGATCGCGCATATGTGGCTTGCGGGTACCCACAGTGCAAAGCATACCGGCGCGGTGATAGTGCTGTCGGGGGTGTTTTCACCGGACAAGGTTAAAAGCTGGCTGGGCGAGCGCTACACCATTGAGAGTGAGTCGGAAGAGGGGCTAATGTTTCGTACCTCCCGCGCCAACGCCTGCGATGCTGGCACCACGATGCGGGCGGTGATCGGCGCTGACCGCATCATCGTGGGTGATCCGGCCAGCGTTGAGCAACTGCAAATGCGCCTTGAGCAAAAAGCCCCGGCCAGCCAATCGCTACAGCGCTGGCAAGAGGTGAGTGCCAATCAGTTGGCCTCACTGGCGGTGTTTATTCCTGAAAACATTGGCGAGGCCGCCGGCGGCATGAGTGGCATGATGTTAAAAAGTGTGGGTGCTGCGGCGCAGCCCGCCGAGGGTTTATATCTTGATTTAGAGCCGGTGGCGGTGCCACCCGGGGTTGAGTTGCGCACCCAGGTGTTTAGTCAGGATGCCGAATTTATTAACAACAGCTATCAAGCTTTTGACGAGCGTATTGCCGAGTGGCGTGCTGAGGCAAAAAAAAATTGGCCCGAGGTTGCCGGGCTGTATGATCGCCTTGAGGTTACCCGTAGTGACGATAGCGTGGGCGCAACGGTCTTTTTTGATCGTCACCTGCAGCGCGATGTGAGCCGTTGGGTCAGCTCTATTTTCTCGGGAATGTTCTCGTCACCGGGTGAGGCGCCCACCGAAGAGCAATTAGAATCAAACCCGCCCGTGTTTACCAACCTGGCTAACGCCGAGGTTAAGCCCTACGCAAGCTATAGCGACTTTCACAATAGCTTTTTTACTCCGACGGCGGAGACGGGCCCTTTTGCCATCGCGGTAGAGTCGCTAACCCTCAACGATCAACAACAGCTGGAGGTCGCCCTTAAAACACTCGCGTATAACTTACCTAATGCACCCACCCGAGGCTCAGCGGCAAGCATGACGTTAGTCGATGTGCTGGATGCGCAGGGGCAGTCGCTACTGCCAACCGTTGAGTGTGGTGAGGATAAAAACCTTGCGCCCTCAGAAATTGGCTCAAGTATGACGTCGACCGCTTTTGTGGATGGTGAGCAAGTGGCCTATACCTCGACTCAGGGAAGTAAAGCGATCGCGCTCGATACGGGCGTAAGCGCCAGTGATGTTGCCGAAGTGAAGGGGTATATCGATTATCGACAAGTAAACGCCATCGAGAAGATTGTGTTACAGCAGCCGCTTGCGGGGCAGGTCATCGAGCGCAACGGCTTGATGGTGCGCTTTATGGACGCTGGTAAGCACGCGCTGCAGTATCGTTATAGTGGCGAGGTCGATAATTTATTGCATGTGGCGGCGTTAAATAAAGACGGCAAAGCCTTGTCATCCGGTAGTGCAATGTGGGGCGGCACACTTATTGGCAGTGGTAAAACCGCATCGGTCGATTATCACGGAGAGGTCGATCGTATTGAGGTGGTAATCGCCAAAAACGCCGAGGTGAAGCGTTATCCCGTTAGTATTAATACGGTCTGGCCAGCCGTTAACAATAGTTTGTTTGGTGCAAAAGCGTTACCGCTTGCAGATCCCGATGCAGTCCAAAAAGCCTTAAAAGCGACGCAACCCCCGTCAGTCACCTACAGTTGGCAAAAGCCGGTGTTAGAGACGGTTGCGGGCCCGGCAACGCTCGCTTTTCAAAGTTTGGAGTTTGATGACCGCTTTGGTATGAACATTAGCTTTAGTGCGTATCTGTCCAACGGTGTGCCATTAGTGGGCGCACTGGGGGCAGGGGCGGTGCGTTTAACAGCGTTAGAGTTTGCCAACAGTGAACCGCAAGCGTTGGCTAACACGGTGTACTTTCCGTTTGTACACGACGGTGGCTATTGGATGAACGGTGAGTATCAACCCGACGAGCAAAAACCCTGGATTAAAGGCGATGCGACGTTCCGTGATCGTGACACCAAAGTGACCTCACCCGAGCGCATACAAGGGGAGTTGCTACTCAATGTGGCTGACGCTTCTCATGTTGAAGAGTTTGCATTTGAGATTGGTGCAACCTGGCAAGATGAAGGCTTAAGTCTGCAAGTTACCGAGTTTAATCCGCGTGAAGTTATATTGAGTTTTAACGGCAATGTGAGTCGTGTGGTCGCCGTGCGCGCTAAGCGTAATGGTGAGCTGGTGAGCGATCCCGCAAAAATGCGTAATATGTTTGGCGAGGCGGGGGTTGTACTTGCGCTTAACGATCGTCCCGATACGCTTGAGTTGGAGCTGGCTGATTCATTGACGACTGAGCGCTATCCGTTTGAGGTTAATTTGGCTGAAGTTGCCGCGCCGTAGTTAGGCGTTACTCGCAACATTAAGCGCACTAAAAAGCCGGGGCATAGCCCTGGCTTTTTAGTGCGCGCTACCCTGACATGGTTTTTGTCAGGGTGTCGATTTAGGCGTTAACGTGTAACTCTTCGTTTAACTGCACGCTAGATTTGTTGGTTAAACATTCAATACGACCGGACATAGAGTTGCGACGGAAAAGTAAATCGGATTTGCCGGCTAAGTCGCGCGCTTTGGCAACATCCACTTCCTTGCCGCTGTCGTCAAGTACGGCAACTTTAGTGCCGGCGGTGATGTACAAGCCGGACTCAACTGTACAGCGATCGCCCAGTGGAATGCCGGTGCCAGCGTTGGCGCCCAGCAGGCACTCTTTGCCCAGGCTGATAACGATATTGCCGCCACCCGACAAGGTGCCCATGGTTGAGCTGCCGCCGCCCAAGTCAGAACCCGCGCCGACAAATACACCCGCCGAGATACGGCCTTCAATCATACCGGGACCATCGGTGCCGGCGTTAAAGTTAACAAAGCCTTCGTGCATGATGGTGGTGCCTTCGCCCAGGTAGGCGCCTAAGCGCACGCGCGCAGTGTGGGCGATACGCACCCCGGCCGGCACCACATAGTTGGTCATTTTGGGGAATTTATCCACGCATGCTACGTCCAAAAGCTCGCCGTTAAGGCGCGCTTGTAACTGTCGCGCGGGGAGCTCAGCCAAATCGATGGCGCCTTGATTGGTCCAGGCGACATTGGCCAGCACGCCAAACAAACCGGTGAGGTTGGTGCCGTGAGGTTTTACTAAACGGTGCGACAACAAGTGCAGCTTTAAATAACCCTCGGGTACGCTGGTGGGCGCTTCGTCGGCGGCGAGTAACGTGGCGACCAGCGGGCGCTCACTGCTGGCAAGAGACTCGGCAATGGCAGCTTGCTCGGCATCACCGGCCGCGCTGAGTGCTTTTGCGAGTTCTGCGGCCTGTTGCTTGTTTAACGCTAACGCCTGATTGCCGCCTTCATAACCTACTGTTTGGCTAATGGCCTGTGCTGTGGCGTCGCTGGGGTTAAGCAGTGGTGCAGGGTAAAACACCTCAAGCCATTCGCCTTTTTGGTTTTGGGTGCCGACACCGAGGCCGAGGCTGTAGAGTTTGCTCATGTGTAATCCTGTTTTGCGGTTATCAAAAGTCGTAAAGTGTTGTGTTAGCTAAAAACGGCAGCGTATTGTTCGGCTTTAAAGCCTACCTGAGTCGTGCCTTCGGCTTCTAATACAGGCCGTTTAATGATGGTCGGGTTGGCGACTATTAATGCCGGAGCTTGGTTGAGGTCAAAAATACGAGTTTTGTCGTCCTCGCTAAAGCTCTTCCACGTGGTGGAGCGCTTGTTGATAAGGGCATCGATCCCCAAGGCATCAATCCATTGCAGCACTTTTGCCTCACTGAGGCCGTCGCTGCGGAAGTCGTGAAATTGGTAATCGGGCACGTTTGTCGCTAACCATTGCCGCGCTTTTTTCACCGTGTCGCAGTTTTTAATGCCGTATAGGGTTGGCTGCATCGCTCGCTCCGCGCAAAAGCGGCCATAATAACAAATCTGTTTGGGTTTAGGGCTTTTGCACTTGCTTTGGGTGTTTACGCGCTGGGTAACAGGCGCGGCAAATCCCGCACACTAAACCGTTACAGCCGCGTGCGCTGCAGTGTTCGCGGCCGTAGTAGATAATTTGCAAGTGCAGCTTATTCCAGCTCTCTTTGGGGAATAAACGTTTTAAGTCTTTCTCAGTTTGCACCACATTTTTGCCGTGGGTTAGCCCCCAGCGCTGCGCTAAGCGGTGTATGTGGGTGTCGACCGGAAACGCAGGCACCCCAAACGCTTGGCTCATAACCACACTGGCAGTTTTGTGGCCTACTCCGGGCAGGGTTTCTAACGCGGCCATATCGGCGGGCACTTGGCCGTCGAATTCATCCACGAGCCTTTGGGACAATACCGAAATGGCTTTGGACTTTTGCGGCGATAGACCACAGGGGCGAATCACCGCTTTGATCTCCTCGATAGGCACTTTTGCCATGTCGTGCGGGTTGTCGGCCAGTTGCCACAGTGCCGGGGTAATTTGATTGACCCGCGCGTCGGTACACTGGGCGGATAGCAACACCGCGATCAGCAAGCTATAGGCGTCAAAGTGATCCAGCGGGATAGGCGTAGTGGGGTAGAGCTCATCCAGTGTTCGCTGAATAAGCGCGACCCGTTCGGCTTTTTTGAGGTTTACCGTAGCGGTTGGTGGCGTGTTGAGCTCGCACATGGTTAAAGGCTTTTTACAAAGTGGCGAATGCGGTGGGCCGCATCGATACATTCGGCCTCGGTGGCGACCAGTGCCATACGCACATAGTACTCTGCCGGGTTGCCTGTGTCGGCATCGCGGGCTAAATAGGCGCCTGGCAGTACGGTAATGTTTTGTTCGGCAAATAAGCGCTGGGCAAATTCCTCGCCCAAAATAGGCAGCTTGGGCCACAGGTAAAAGCCAGCCTCGGGGCGCTCGACGTCCAGACAACCATCTAAGATATTTAGCACCGCGTCAAACTTTGCCCGATACGCATCGCGGTTGGCCAGTACATGATTCTCATCTTGCCAGGCGGCAACGCTCGCCAGTTGTGTCGGCACTGGCATCGCGCAGCCATGGTAGGTGCGATACTGCAAAAATTTGCCGAGAATATCCGCATCGCCGGCGACAAAACCCGAGCGCAGGCCTGGCAAGTTAGAGCGCTTGGATAAACTGTGAAACACCACGCAGCGGCGGTAGTCATTGCGGCCCATATCGCTACAGGCTTCGAGCAAGCCGGCGGGCGCTTGGTTCTCGTGTTGGTATAGCTCGCTGTAGCATTCATCAGAGGCAATCACAAAATCGTAGCGATCGGCGAGTTCAATCAGTTGTTGCAGCTGCGCTGAGCTCATCACCGCCCCGGTGGGGTTGCCCGGCGAGCACAAGTATAAAAGCTGACACTGTTGCCAAACGCTGGCCGGAACCTCAGCAAAATTGGGAATAAAATGATTGGTCGCGCTGCAGTTTAAAAAATGTGGTGTGGCGCCAGCCAGAAAAGCGGCCCCTTCATAAATTTGATAAAAAGGATTGGGGCACACCACCAGCGGGTCGCTGGCGCTGCGGTCGATCACGGCCTGAGCAAAAGCAAATAGTGCTTCGCGGGTACCGTTAACGGGGAGCACCTGAGTTTCGGGGTCAAGCTTTTGGCATAAGTTAAAGCGCTGGTCAGCCCAACGCGCAATGGCCTTGCGCAGCTCTGGTAATCCTTTTGTGGCCGGGTAGTTGGCCAGCCGATCGAGGTTGTCGCTTAAAGCGCGCAGCACAAAGGCGGGCGGCAAGTGTTTTGGTTCGCCAATAGACAGGGCAATATGCTCGAGCGATTGCGGCGGGGTGATACCGGCTTTGAGGGCCGCGAGCTTTTCAAAGGGGTAGGGGTGTAATTGGTTTAAATCGTTATTCATGTGAAGTCGTCAGTGCGTTTGATCGGCAATGCTATGAATCTGTGGCATCGGCTTAAAAATATTTCTATAAAAGTTGCGGCGGCTTAAAAGCCCGCCGCACGGTCGACGCGGTCGTCTAGCTGCCGGCAAATTTCATCTTGCAGGCGCTGACACAGCGTGGGGTCAGAAAGTGGTTGGCCGTTGTTGTCGGTAATGTAAAACATATCCTCGACGCGCTCGCCCAAGGTGGCAATTTTGGCGTTTTGTAAGTGGAGCTCAAAGTCGATAAAGACTCGAGCGATGCACGCCAGTAAACCGGGGCGATCTGGGCTGATAACTTCCAATAGCGTGTAACCGCTAAGCATATCGTTGCGAATGCTGGTGCGGGTGGGGCGAGAGAAGTGTTTAAGGCGGCGCGGTGTGCGACGGGTGCTAAGGTTGCGGTTGTTGTCGCTAACGGTCAGTTCTTCATAGAGTCCGTCGTATATTCGCTGCAGCACTTTCGCGTCGGTGCCCAATGGTTCGCCATCTTGATTTAAGACAAAAAAAGTGTCGAGCGTATAGCCGGATTTTGAGTTGTAAATTCGCGCATCTTGTACGCTTAAATTCATGGCGTCGAGCACGGTTGCGACATCGGCGAAAACGTTGTTGCGCCCTTTGCTGCGAACAAAAATTTGGGTGGCGCCTTCCAGTTCGCGACTGGACGTTTCCTGAATCAAAATCAGCGGCCCGTCGCGATCGTCGTGATTGAGGATCGCCTCGGTGTGCCAGGCGATATCCTGATGTGACTCGCGCAAAAAATACTCGTCGTCGACGTCTTCCCACACCTGGAGGCACTGTTCGGTGCTTACGTGGTGGCGGTTAAGGCGGCTAATGGCCGCTTGCTGAGTCTCCTCGATCCAGTCTTGCTTGTCGATGTTGTTTTCGAGGCCTCTGCGCAGTGCGCGTTTTGTCTCTAAGTACAGGGTGCGCATTAAGCTGGCGCGCCAGGTGTTCCAAAGGTCAGGGTTGGTGGCGTTAATGTCGGCAACTGTCAGCGCGTATAGGTGATCTAAGTGGATCTGATCGCCGACGATTAACGCAAAGCTGTGAATCACATCTGGGTCAGAGATATCTTGTTTTTGCGAAACCGATGACATTAACAGGTGCTTTTCTACCAGCCAGCTCATCAACCGGGTTTCGCGAGGCGACAGGTTGTGACGTAAAGCGAACGCTTCGGCATCAACTGCGCCTAACGTCGAGTGGTCGCCGCCGCGACCTTTGGCGATGTCGTGATAGAGGCCGGCCAGTAGAATAATTTCTACCTTTGGCAGCCTTCGCATTACGTGCCAGGCAACCGGAAAGTCCTCTTTGGCTTGCGGTTGTAAAAAATTACACAAGTTTTGGATGAGCAATAATGTGTGCGCATCTACGGTGTATATATGAAATAAATCGTGTTGCATCTGGCCCGTTACCCGGCCGAACTCGGGCAAGTAGAGGCCCAGGATGCCGTAGCGCGTCATGCGCTTGAGTTCATCGACCAGCTGCGCGGGATACGTAAATAGCTGCAAAAATAACTGGTTGTTTGCGGGGTCTTCGCGAAAGGCGTCATCCAGTAGATGGCGGCTCTCGCGCATCAAGCGGATGGTGGAGGCGCGTACCCCTTTGATGTCTGGGTTTTGCGCCATTAAGACGAAAATTTCTAACAGGGCCGATGGCGACTCTTCAAAGACGTATATGTGGGCGACTTCGATGTAGTCATCGCGGCGCTGGAAGCGCTCGTTAATTGGGGTGACGGTTTTTTTAACGCCACGCTGTAAAATGGCCTCGTACAAAAACTGTAATAAGACGTCGTTGAGTTCGCGCAGCGACATCACTAAGCGATAGTACTTATGCATAAACTGCTCGACACCCAAGCGCTCGTCGGTGTCTTTATAGCCGAACAGTTTGGCCAGCTCGCGCTGATGATCAAACAGCAAACGCTCTTCAGGGCGGTTGGCGACCATATGCAGACCGTAGCGAACCCGCCAGAGAAACTCCTCACCGTTTTGCAATAGTGAGAATTCCTCTTCGGTAAAAAAGCCTTTGCCTTCTAGCTCTTTAAGTGTGCGCACCGCAAAAAAGCGCTTGGCCACCCAAGAGATCATTTGAATATCGCGTAAACCGCCGGGGGCATTTTTTAAGTTGGGCTCTAGGTTGTACTCGCTGTTTTTGTATTTCTCGTGGCGCTGGTTTTGTTCTTCGAATTTGGCTTTGAAGAACTCATCGGCAGGCCACATGTTGTCCGGCGCGGTAAATTTGAGTAGGTGGGCGCGCAAGTTAGGGTCGCCCACGAGGGTACGCGATTCCATTAAATTGGTGGCGACGGTAATGTCGTCGCGAGCGATATCCACGCACTGCCTAACCGTGCGAACGCTGTGGCCGATCTCAAGGCCTATATCCCACAGTAAGGTTAAAAACCGCTCCAGGTTGTCTTGGCAGCGGTCAATCATCAGGCCCTCTTCGAGCAGTATGAGGAGGTCGATATCCGAGTGTGGGTGCAGTTCGCAGCGGCCGTAGCCGCCGACGGCCTCAAGGCTAATGCCCTCGGGCCAGTCGAGCTGGTACCAAGCGTAATGCAGCAGACAGTCGACGAACAGTGCGCGTTCGTGCACCAGCGCACGGATGTCTTCACCCTCGCGAAACCGCACGTCAAACTGCGCATTTGCCGCGGTAATCGCATCTTTAAAAACGGTGATCAGAGGTTTTTCGGCCAGAGCTTTGCGAAACCGGCTCTGATCAAAGAAAAACAGCGGGCGGGTAAAGTAGGGCGTCTGGGCGCTGATCATGGGTTAAAAAGGTTCCTCGGTGCGCTTGGTGAGAACTTCGACGCCATCGGCGGTAACCGCGAGCGTGTGTTCCCACTGAGCCGACAGGCGGCCATCTTTGGTTTCGACGGTCCAGCCATCGCGCTTAAGTTTGGTCTGGGATTTGCCAGCGTTAATCATGGGTTCGATGGTGAAGGTCATGCCTTCTTTTAGTTCTAGCCCGGTGCCGGCACGGCCGTAATGCAGTACCTGCGGCTCTTCGTGGAATACGGTGCCAATGCCGTGGCCGCAGTACTCTCTTACCACCGAGTAATAATTGGCCTCGGCGTGTTGCTGGATAACGGCCCCGATGTCTCCGAGGCGGCAGCCTGGTTTAACCAGTTCAATACCCTTGTAAAGGCACTCTTGGGTAATCTCCACCAAGCGCTTGGCGTGGGGTGCGACGTCGCCGACAAAGTACATTTTACTGGTGTCGCCGTGGTAGCCGTCGTAGATGACGGTGACGTCTATGTTGATGATGTCACCATTTTTCAGAACTTTCTTCTCGGATGGGATGCCGTGGCAAATTACATGGTTAACCGAGGTGCACACAGACTTGGGAAAGCCGCGGTAATCTAAACACGCGGGGATCGCGTTTTGCACATCGACAATGTGGTCGTGACAGCGCTTGTCGAGTTCGGCGGTGGTGACGCCCGCCACCACATAGGGCTCAATCATTTCGAGCACTTCGGCGGCCATGCGGCCGGCGACACGCATTTTCTCGATGTCGGCGGGGGTTTTAATGGATACGCTCATGATTTCTCACTTTGGACTGCTCGCGCCCAAACGGCGCGTTTTTTACGGTAGCGGATAGTTTAACCGATCGGCGCGCAGGACTACAGCCCGTGCAGGGTGCGTGGTTTGGGTGGGGCGTCCTGGTGGACGCTACCTATAAAGGTTGCCGATGGATTTGTGCGTCTTTGATGCCCTGTGAGCGCTCTTTAATTTGGCGTTAAAGTGCCTTTTGTGCGGCCGGTGCCAGCTTAGTAGGCAGGTAAAAACTTCCCTTGGGCTCGTGTGTGTGGTATAAAGCGCGCCGTCCGTGCAAACTCTGGCTAAGCAGAGCTAAAAGCGGGCGAATAAACCTTAACGTCACACATATACCGACACGTTTAGCCTGGGTGCCCTTATGGGTTGGCTTGCGGGGTATATGGAGGCCTAACCCGATACAATCAGGAATACGATTATGCCTACAGTTAGCATGCGCGATATGCTGCAAGCGGGTGTCCATTTTGGTCACCAAACCCGTTACTGGAACCCCAAGATGGGCCGCTACATCTTTGGCGCCCGCAACAAAATTCATATCATTAACCTGGAGCATACTGTTCCTGCGTTCAATGAGACTCTTGAGCTGGTTAAGCAGCTGGCCTCGCAAAAGAAAAAAATCATGTTTGTTGGCACCAAGCGCGCCGCTCAGAAAATCGTTAAAGAGCAGGCCGAGCGCGTTGGTATGCCTTATGTTAGCCACCGCTGGTTGGGCGGCATGCTGACTAACTACAAAACTATTCGTGCCTCTATCCGTCGCTACCGCGAGCTTGAAGCTCAGTCTCAGGACGGTACTTTTGAGAAGCTGACCAAAAAAGAAGCTTTGATGCGTACCCGCGATATGGACAAACTAGAGAACTCTATCGGTGGTATTAAGGATATGGGCGGCCTGCCTGACGCGTTGTTTGTGGTTGATGTTGATCACGAGCGTATCGCTGTAGCAGAGGCCAACAAGCTGGGTGTACCGGTTATTGGTGTGGTTGATACTAACTCAAACCCCGATGGCATTGATTACGTTATCCCAGGTAACGACGATGCGATCCGTGCGGTTCGCTTGTACGTGACGGCTATTGCTGATGCTTGCGCCGAAGGCGTTGCGCAGTCGCAAGAAGTGCCGAATAAAGATGAGTATGTTGCTGCTGAAGGCCAGGCTGCTGCGGAGTAAGACCGCCGCCTAGCTGTCATCTACAACAGATACAGTAAGACGTAAAAGGGGTGGGCCGTCAGGTTGCGCCCCTTTTTTCCAACGGATTTTTAGAGAGGATAGTTACATGGCAGCTGTTTCTGCTTCAATGGTTAAAGAACTGCGCGACCGTACCGGTCTTGGCATGATGGAGTGTAAAAAAGCGCTGGCCGAGGTTGGTGGTGATGTTGAGCAAGCGATTGAGAATCTGCGTAAAGCGAGTGGGCTGAAGGCTTCTAAAAAAGCTGGCCGCACTGCCGCCGATGGTGTTGTGCTGGCTAAAGTAGCCGATGACAACAGTTATGCAGTGTTGGTGGAAGTGAACAGTGAAACTGACTTTGCCGCCCGCGACGAAGGCTTTTTGGCATTTGCGCGCGCTGTGCTGGATAAGGCTTTTGCCGACAAGCAAGACGATGTTGCCGCCCTGATGGCCGGCGACCTCGAAGCGGCTCGTGAGGCGCTGGTACAAAAAATTGGTGAAAACATCGGTGTGCGCCGCGTAGCGGTTGCTGAAGGTGGCTTAATTGACATCTACATCCACTCAAACAACCGTATTGCAACTGCCGTGAAGCTCGATGGTGGCAATGCTGAGCTGGCGCGCGACGTGGCGATGCACGTAGCGGCAGTTAACCCGCAAGTGGTCAAGCCGGAAGATATGCCTGCTGATATCGTTGAGAAAGAAAAGGATATCATTAAGGCGCAGCCAGATATGGAAGGCAAGCCTGCTGAGATCGTCGAAAAAATGACCATGGGCCGCATCAATAAGTTCTTGAAGGAAGGCAGCCTAAATGAGCAGCCTTTTGTTAAGAACCCTGAATTGACTGTGGGTAAGCTGGCGAAAGAGGCTGGTGCTACGATTAATGGCTTTGTTCGCTTTGAAGTGGGCGAAGGCGTTGAGAAAGAAGAGTCGGACTTCGCTGCCGAAGTTGCCGCTCAAGTCGCTGCCTCTAAGTCGTAAGTCCCTCATCTTACGCATAAAAAAGGAGGTCGGATGTCCATCCGGCCTCCTTTTGTTGTAAACTGCCCCCCGTTTTTGACCTTCTTCAGCCATGCGGAGCCCCACCATGCCAAATTCTCGGGATAAAAAGTACAAACGCATTTTGCTCAAGCTAAGCGGTGAAGAGCTAATGGGTGAAGTGGGTTTTGGTATTGACCCCAAAGTGCTCGATAAAATGGCCTTAGAGATCGGCCAGTTGGTGGGTATAGGTGTGCAGGTGGGGCTGGTGATCGGCGGCGGCAACCTGTTTCGGGGCGCGGCCCTAAGTGCCGCCGGGCTCGATCGAGTCACCGGTGATCATATGGGTATGCTGGCGACTGTGATGAACGCGCTAGCCATGCGCGATGCGCTGGAGCGCTCTAACATCTCGTCGCGGGTGATGTCGGCGATCCCCATGAGCGGTATCGTTGAGCACTATGATCGCCGCCACGCTATTCGTTGCTTAAACGCGGGAGAAGTGGTGATTTTTGCCGCCGGCACCGGCAACCCGTTTTTTACCACCGATTCGGCTGCCTGTTTGCGCGGCATCGAAGTCGAGGCTGATATTGTCCTTAAGGCTACCAAGGTTGATGGTGTTTATACCGCCGACCCAATGAAGGATGCCAGTGCTACTAAGTACGACCGTCTTACTTACGATAATGTGCTCGAAGAAAAGCTTGGTGTGATGGACTTAACCGCGATTTGCCTGTGCCGAGATCACGACATGCCGGTGCGGGTATTTCGTATGAATAAAAGTGGTGCTCTGCTGAACATTGTGGTTGGCAGTAATGAAGGCACCTTGATTGAAGAGGATACCTCGGATGCTGGATGAACTGAAAAAAGACGCCGATTCGCGCATGGAAAAAGCCCTGGCCGCGATGAGCAACAACTTCAACAAAATTCGCACGGGCCGGGCTCACCCCAGTCTGCTTGATGGTGTGACTGTGTCTTACTATGGCGTAGATACGCCGCTTGCTCAAGTGGCCAACGTCAATATTGAGGACGCGCGAACTCTGTCGATCAAGCCCTGGGAGAAGCCCATGGTGCCCGAGATCGAAAAAGCTATTATGAAGTCAAACCTAGGTCTGAACCCTTCGACCTCTGGTGATAATATTCGTATTCCCTTGCCCGCACTGACTGAAGAGACCCGTAAGGGGTACATCAAGCAGGCGCGCGCCGAGGCAGAGAATGGCCGGGTTTCAATCCGTAATGTTCGTCGTGATGTGTTGTCTGATGTGAAAGCGTTGCTAAAAGACAAAGAGATCAGTGAGGACGAAGAGCGTCGCACTCAGGATGAAGTGCAGAAAATTACCGATAAGTATATTGCTGAAGTCGATAAAGTTTTGGCTCAGAAAGAAGAAGAGTTGATGACCGTATAAGGTGATCAACTGTGCCCGCCCGGCGCAGGCGGGCACTGAAACCATTATTCGGGTTATGCCCATTGGCCCAGGAGATGTTTGTGACCGGCAGTTGTTTACGTCATATAGCTATTATCATGGACGGCAATAATCGCTGGGCCAAACAGCGAAACCTCGCAGGCATCTCGGGGCATAAAGAGGGTGTCGAGCGTATTCGCGATGTGATGTCCGCGTGCCAAGAGCTCGGTGTCGAGGTGCTCACCTTATTTGCCTTTAGCAGCGAGAACTGGAAGCGCCCCGCCCGTGAGGTGGAAGCCTTGATGTCGCTGTTTCACTTGTACCTTAAAAAAGAGGCGCGCGCCTTAAAGAAAAAGAGTGTGCGCTTGAAGGTCGTCGGCAATCGGCGCAATTTTAGTGCCTCTCTTAATCGTGCTATTGATTCTGCTGAGTCGCTAACTGATCAAGCCGATGCGAAAACCACGTTAGTTATTGCCGCTGATTACGGCGGTCGTTGGGATATCGCCGATA
Source organism: uncultured Gilvimarinus sp. (assembly GCF_963972205.1). NCBI lineage: Bacteria > Pseudomonadati > Pseudomonadota > Gammaproteobacteria > Cellvibrionales > Cellvibrionaceae > Gilvimarinus > uncultured Gilvimarinus sp. Next base: position 363,391 of record NZ_CAXAUC010000001.1, read on the forward strand.
CCGCAGCACGACTCGCGGCGCAAGTGGCTGCCGGGGAGTTGGATGCCGACGATATTGACGAAGAACGTTTCGGACGCGCGACCTGCTTGGGTGACTTACCACCGCTGGATTTACTGATCCGCACCGGGGGTGAGCACCGCATCAGCAACTTTATTCTGTGGCAGGCGGCTTACGCCGAGCTGTATTTTACCCCCGTTCTTTGGCCCGATTTTAATGGCGATGTTCTCGCCGGGGCCGCCAACGACTTTTTTTCGCGCCAGCGTCGCTTTGGCAAAACCTCCGAGCAGTGTGAGCCATCATCGAGTTTTAGCACCGGGAGCGGTTCTCATGCTTAAGCAGCGAATTTTAACGGCCTGTGTATTGGCCGCGACCTTTCTTGTCGTCTTGTTTTTCTTGCCGGTTCCGCTGTTTCCCGCATTTGTGGCAACCATTGTGCTTATTGGCGCCTGGGAGTGGTCGAATTTAAGTGGTTTAAAATCAGTTGCGGCCCGTGTTGGCTATTTGTTGGCACAGGCGGCGGCGATTGTACTAGCGGCGCTCTATGTTGGCCTGGTGTCGCTCGGTACGCCACTGGAGCCAACAGCCCCCTCCGTGATCGACAGCCGTTATGCGCACTTACTGCTTATTGGCTGTACTTGGTGGGCGGTCGCACTACTTTGGGTGCAGGGCTACCCCAGTAGTAGCTTGCTGTGGGCGCGACCGATGCTGCGGGCGTTAATGGGCTTTTTTGTACTGGTCCCTGCCTGGGTTGGTTTTAGCTATGTGCGCTTGCAGGATGACGGTGCCTGGTTGGTGTTGATGATTGTCGCGGTCGTCGCGGTGGCCGATATTGGCGGCTATTTTGTCGGCAAGCGCTTTGGCCGGCGCAAGTTGGCGCCTGCCGTCAGTCCCGGCAAAACCTGGGAGGGTTTCTTGGGCGGTATCGGTGCTAATATGCTGTTTGCTTTGGCGCTTTGGCTGTTGCTGGGTAGTCCGTTACTCGCTGTTATCGCACTTGTCGTGCCGACATCCCTTATCTCAGTGATTGGCGATTTACTGGAGAGCATGGTCAAGCGCGAGCGGGGTATTAAAGACAGTAGTGCGTTGTTGCCAGGTCACGGCGGGGTACTGGATAGAATGGACAGTTTAACGGCTGCGGCGCCGGTGTTTGCGTTGGTGTTGGCAATGTCGCAGGGGCCGTTTGGGTAACGCCATGGAGCGAATTACGGTACTTGGTGCGACTGGGTCTATCGGTGTTAGTACGCTGGACGTACTGGCAAGGCATCCCGAGCGCTATCAGGTTTACGCGTTAACAGCCAGTACCAGCTGGCAGCAGCTGGCGGAGCAAGTGCGAGCACACCGGCCGCGTTTTGCGGTGCTAAGTGATGCGACGGCGGCGCAAGCGTTGCGTGAGGCTCTGGCCGACGCCGATTGCGATACCGAAGTGCTCGCGGGTGAGCAAGCGTTGGTCGACGTGGCGGCTGCCGGCGAGGTTGATACGGTAATGGCGGCTATCGTTGGGGCGGCAGGCTTGTTGCCCACTTTTGCCGCGGTGGAGTCTGGTAAAAAAGTCTTATTGGCCAACAAAGAGGTGTTGGTCATGGCCGGCGGCTTGTTTATGGCTGAGGCCCGTCGCTCGGGGGCACAGATATTGCCGATCGACAGTGAGCACAACGCAATTTTTCAGTGTTTGCCGCTGCAAAAGGCGCTGGCGGCGGGTTGTGAGTTGGCAGAGCTTGGCGTGCGCAAAATATTACTAACCGCCTCTGGCGGCCCGTTTAGAAGCACACCGGTGGCTGAGCTGGCCGGCGTAACGCCTGTGCAGGCCTGTGCCCACCCCAATTGGGATATGGGACAAAAGATCTCGGTAGATTCCGCCACCATGATGAATAAAGGTCTGGAGTTAATAGAGGCCTGTTGGCTGTTTAACTGTACACCAGATGATATCGAGGTGCTGATTCATCCGCAAAGCGTGATTCACTCTATGGTGGAGTATGTGGATGGTTCGGTGCTGGCGCAGTTAGGTAACCCAGATATGCGCACACCGATCGCCCATGCGTTGGGCTGGCCGGAGCGTGTCGCATCCGGCGTACCTGCGCTGGATATGGTGGCGGCTGCGCGGCTGGACTTTAGTGCGCCCGATTACGAGCGCTTTCCGTGTTTGTTGCTTGCCGAGCAGGCCGCCAGCATGGGGCTAACGGCCCCGGCAGTCCTAAATGCTGCCAATGAGGTGGCCGTTGCGGCTTTTTTGCAGGGCGATCTGGCTTTTACCGATATAGCCGAGGTTAATAAGCGGGTATTGTTGGCGGCACAATTAACTGAACCGGTGGATTTGGGCGTTGTCCAACTCGCCGACGCAAAAGCTCGCCAACACGCCCGTCGTCTAATTGACGCTGGGCTTGTGTGAGTTAAATGAGGTAGCAGTGGGAATACTACAAATATTATTCTGGTTTTTTGTCGCCATCATCGTATTGGTGACGATCCATGAGTTTGGTCACTTTTATGTGGCCAGACGCTGTGGCGTCAAAGTGCTGCGCTTCTCCGTGGGCTTTGGCAAAGTTTTGTTGCGTCGCTACGACAAGTCCGGCACCGAATACGCGCTCTCGGCGATTCCCTTGGGTGGATACGTCAAAATGCTTGATGAGCGCGAGGGCAAGGTAGATCCGGCGGAGCAGCATCGAGCCTTTAACCGTCAGAGCGTTGCCAAGCGTATTGCCATTGTTCTGGCTGGCCCTGTGGCTAATTTTATTCTCGCTATTTTGGTTTTTTGGGTGTTGCTGGTGGCCAGCGGCGAGCGCGGTATTGCGCCGGTTATCGGTTCGGTAACGCCAAACTCGGTTGCTGCAGCGGCCAACCTAGAGGTGGGGCAGGAGATTCTCGCAGTCGATGGTGTCCCAACGGCCTCGTGGCAAAGTGTTCAGAGGCAGCTTTTGCGCCGGCTGGGTGAGAGCGGCCCGTTAACCTTTACCACTCGGTACCCGGATTCGAGCCTGCGCTACCAGTCTGAGGTAGAGTTAGACGGCTGGTTGCGCGGGGTGGCTGAGCCGGAGCCTTTATCCGGCCTTGGCGTCAAGCCTTTTGTGCCGCAAGTTGCCGCCATCGCGGCCGAAGTAAGCCCGGACAGTCCCGCCGCAAGTGCAGGCCTAATGCCCGGCGATAAAATTATTGCCGCGAATGATCAAAGCATCGACAGTGCGCGCGAATGGATAGATTACGTTAAAGCACGCCCCGGCCAAAGCATAGAGGTGCTGGTTGAGCGCGAGGGCGAGACGGTTACGCTCAGCATGACGCCGGCGGCGATCACCGAGGGCGGTGAAAGTTTTGGTCGGGTCGGTATGGCGATAGCGCCGGGGCAGTGGCCGGAGGATATGCTACGGACGCGCGAGTATTCTTTAGTGAGTGGTTTTGTCGCGGGCGTGGATAAAACCTGGGAAACTTCTGCCTTTGTCCTGTTGTCCGTTAAGAAGCTGATTTTTGGGGAAATTTCCACAAAAAACTTGAGTGGAGCAATCACCATTGCTAAGGTTGCGGGCTCTGAGGCTGAAAACGGCTGGCGCAGCTTTCTCGGGTTTTTAGCGTTACTTAGCGTGTCGCTCGGGGTCTTTAATTTATTACCGATACCGGTACTCGATGGTGGTCATTTAATGTACTACCTTGTCGAAGTCGTAAAGGGCAGTCCGGTATCAGAAAAAGTGCAAGCGGTGGGCTATCAGCTAGGGCTAGTCATGGTAATAGGCCTGACAATACTCGCGCTCTATAATGACATCATGAGGCTCTAATCCAGTAAGGAAACCGGTGGCCATCGGGTGTAGCCCGAAGGTTGACGGGCGTTGTGTTTGTACAAACTCATAATCCAAAAATAGAACGAACTATATGATGCAAGTTTTCATTCGATTATTCGGCCTGCTGTTGGCGGTGTGCTTCTCGGTTGCGGTACACGCTCAAACTTTTCGGGTCAATGATATACGTGTCGAGGGCTTGCAGCGGGTCTCTGCCGGTACTGTGTTTAGTGCGCTGCCGATTCGGGTCGGCGATACCTTGTCCAGTGTCGAGCTCCAGCGCGCCACCCGCGAACTGTTTAAGGTCGGCTTATTTACCGACGTCTCTATTGGTCGCGATGGCGATGTGTTGGTGTTGATGGTTAAAGAACGTCCCGCCATTAATGAAATCACAATTGAAGGTAACAAGGTTATTAAGACTGAGCAGTTGATGGAGAGCCTGACCGACAATGGGTTGTCAGAAGGGCAGATTTATCAAAGCGCCACGCTTAACGGTATTAGCCAAGCTTTGGAACGTGAATACATCGGTCAGGGCCGCTATGGTGCCTCGGTAGATATCGAAATTGAAGATTTGCCCCGCAACCAAGTGAAAGTGTTGATCACCATCGATGAAGGTGAGACCGCTCGGATTAAAAAGATTAACGTTGTGGGTAATGATGCGTTTGACAATGATACCCTGCTGGACCTTTTTGAGCTGCAAACCACCGGCTGGTTTTCCTGGATTACCGGTGATGATAAGTACAACCGTGAAAAGTTAACCGGCGATATTGAGCGGGTAGAGTCTTATTATCTCGATCGCGGTTATCTAGGTTTTAACCTCGATTCCACGCAGGTATCGCTGAGCCCGGATAAATCTCAGGTATTTATTACGCTTAATATTGCCGAAGGTGATGTTTATAAGGTTAGTGAAATTGACCTTGCCGGTGATCCAGCCATCGCCGAAGCTTATATTCGTCGTCTGATTTTGTTGCGCGAGAGTCAAACCTTTTCGCAAACGCTGATGACGACCACCTCCGAATACATTACGAATCGTTTAGGGAATGAAGGCTATACCTTCGCCGAAGTAGAGGGCATCCCCGAGCGTAATGAAGAAGATAAAACCGTAAAAGTTACCTTTTTTATCGATCCTAAAAAACGCGCTTATGTCCGTCGGATAAACTTTCGTGGCAATACCAGCACCAAAGATAATGTGCTGCGCCGCGAAATGCGGCAAATGGAAGGGGGCTCTGCCTCTACCGCGCAAATCGAACACTCTAAGGTGCGACTGGAACGTCTAGGCTTCTTTAAAGAGGTGACAGTGGATACCGTTGAGGTGCCTGGCGTTGCCGATCAGGTGGATGTTGATTTTACGGTGGAAGAACAGCCTTCCGGTAGCATGGGGCTGCAGGTAGGCTATGCGCAGTATTCCGGTTTGTTATTGTCTGGCAACATTCAGCAGAACAACTGGTTTGGTACTGGTAAGCAGGTGGGTATTTCTGCCAGCCATTCACAGTATCAAACGGCTTACAGTTTTAACTATAACGACCCTTATTTTACTCCTGACGGTGTCAGCCGTGGGTTCGATCTGTTTTATCAAAGTAGTGACTACGGCCAGATCAATGTGGCGGGTTATAGCACCGATATCTTTGGTGGTAATGTCAGTTTTGGCTACCCGATTTCGGATATTGAACGATTAAACTTTAGTGTTGGGTTTCGTAACTTGACGGTTAAGCCAAGCTCTTATTCTGTGCGCGAGATCATTCGAACACCGATCTACTCTGATAGTGCTGAGTATATTACTCAAAGCGATTACCTCGACTTGCTGGATGACATCGCGTTCGGGAATCTCCAGGCAGGAGACGATTTCCCCACGACTGCCTATGAAACCTTCCCCGTACCCTCTGACGAGGATGATGTTAACTCAATTAAAGGTGAGCCTGGGTTCTTAGACGTAAACGGCTCTGAGTTTCACGACTTTGTGAGTAAGGCGGCTTGGGCTAAGTCGACCCTAAACCGCGGTATATTGGCCACTCGTGGCGCCTCGCAGCGCTTAGGGATCGAGGTTGCATTGCCGGGTGGCGACCTCGAATATTACAAGTTGACCTACGATGCCCAGATGTTTCAGCCGTTGACGCGAAATCTCACCTTGCGTTTGCGCACCAGCCTGGGGTATGCCGACTCCTACGGCAAAACCGACGAACTTCCGTTCTTTGAGCATTATTACGCCGGTGGCTTTGGCTCGGTGCGTGGTTTTGAGCGCAACAGTTTGGGGCCCCGTGCAACACCTCCAGAGCAACAGTTTGCGCAGTACAGCACTTGGGATGATATAGATGGCGATGGTGTTATTGACCAAGGTGAGACGGGCGACTTTGTTAACGTTCTGTGTGAAGATCCAGAGCTCGGGAGTTTGGATCAATTGACGACTTGTCGCCCTGGTGAGCTTATGACCCGATCGCGTCCGGTGACCGACCAAAGCAGTTCATTTGGCGGCAATTTCTTAGTCGAGACCAGTGTTGAGCTATTGTTTCCGCTGCCTTTTATCGAAGATCAGCGCTCTTTCCAGACCGCCTTTTTTGTCGATGCGGGTAATGTTTTCGATACAAGCTGTAGTTCTACCCAAGTTAACTGTTATGATTTCGCCCTTGATCGCATCAGCTCTGCTGCGGGTATTGGGCTGACTTGGATTTCGAGCTTTGGCCCTATGACTTTCAGTTTGTCTAAGCCGCTGCACAAAAATGAGTTTGATCGCGAAGAGAGCTTCCAGTTCTCCATGGGCCGTACATTCTAGTGGGCGTTAGAGGCTTCGGCTTCGTTAGAACTGAATAAACCGACCGTATAAAGTATAAATACGATTAAAACTATAGAGGAAAGCGTTGTGAACATTGTAAAGAATTTGCTACTTGCTATGACTTTGACTGCCACGGCCGCCACGGCTACCTCGGCATTTGCGGCCGATAAAGTTGTCGTGCTGGATATGCAAGCGGCTATCCTTGGTACCGACCTTGCTAAAAAGAGCATGGAAACCCTACAGAAAAATGCTGAGTTCACGGCCATGCGTGCCAAACTAGAAAGCTTGGTGGCCGATATCAAAGCGTTGCAAGAAAGCGCCGAAAAAGACGGCATGACCTGGTCGGAAGACAAGTTAGCCGAGCACCGTAAGAAAATTGAGTACCTACGGGCCGATTACGAGCTGGCGCAAAAGAAATTGCAGGCCGAACAGCAACAGGTTTTACAACGTGTTCAGCAAGAGTTGGCGCCTAAAGTTCGCCCCGTACTTGAAAAGCTTATCGAAGATGAAAAAATTGGCATGATTGTCAATGCCCAGTCTGTTTTTCACGCTGATGCAGATCACGATATTACCGCGCAATTGGTCGAGCGCCTGAATAAATCTCAGTAAGCTACGTGGAAAAGTGAGTGACTAACTACACCCTCCGCCAGCTGGCGGACTACCTAAGCGCTGAGATTGATGCCAGCAATGCCGGTTTAGTGATAACCGGCATTGCTGGTTTGGCTGCGGCTAAAGATGATCAGATCACCTTTTTAGCGGGCGCCGCCTACTTAAAGCACCTGCCAGCTTGTAAGGCGGGTGCCGTTATATTGCGGCCGGCTGATGCCGAGCACTACAGCGGCGTCAAGCTCTTGGTTGAAAACCCTTATCTCGCCTATGCCCGCCTAAGTAAGCTATTTGATGTAAGTGGCGACACGATCCAGCGCTCGGTGCACGCCAGTGCTGTTGTTGCGTCTGATGCCCAGATTGGCGCGAATGTGAGTGTTGGTGCAAACGCGGTGATTGACAGCAAGGCTGTCATTGCGGACGACGCTATTATAGGTGCGGGGTGCTACATCGGTGCGGATGTGCTGATTGGAGCGCGTACCCGCATTGCGGCCAATGCCTCAATTTATCACGGTGTGGTTATCGGCGACGACTCCCTCCTGCATAGCAACTGCGTGATTGGGGCAGATGGTTTTGGCTTTGCACCGGATGGCGAAGGTGGTTGGTGTAAAATTCATCAGCTGGGCGGCGTCACAATTGGCAATCGAGTCGAGATAGGTGCATCGACGACGATTGATCGCGGCGCGCTGGATGATACTGTTATTTGCGACGGGGTCAAAATTGACGATCAGGTGCATATCGCGCACAACTGTCGTATTGGTGAAAATAGCGCTATTGCTGCAAACTGCGGCTTGGCTGGCAGTACCATCATTGGCCGTAACTGCACCTTGGCCGGCGCAGTGGGTATTGTTGGTCATCTGGAAGTGACCGATAATGTGCACATCACTGGCATGACGATGGTCACTAAATCGATTACAGTGCCTGGCAGTTACAGCTCTGGAAGCAGCGCCATTGACACCCGCGAGTGGCGTAAAAATGCTGTCCGCTTCAATCAGCTCAACGATATTGCCTCTAGGGTTAAAGCCCTGGAGAGCGACCGGAATAAATAATCTACCAAAAAAGCGGCACTTATAAGGTGCCGGGTGGTGGATCAACCTGCGTATTAGTGCTAATAAGGCCACAAAAAAAATGATGGACGTAAACGAAATTCGAGAATACCTTCCGCACCGCTACCCGATGCTTTTGGTTGATCGTGTGGTGGAATTGGTGGAGGGCGAGTCTATCGTCGCCTATAAAAATATCACCATCAATGAAGATGTTTTTAACGGGCACTTTCCCGAGTTTCCGGTGTTTCCCGGTGTCCTGATTTTGGAGGCTCTGGCCCAGGCATCAGGTGTACTTGGTTTTAAAACCATGGATAAAAAACCTCAAGACGGCTCTATTTATTTGTTTGCCGGAGTCGATGACGTACGTTTTAAGCGGCAGGTTATCCCCGGTGATCGCTTGCAGCTGGAGTCGCAAATTATTTCGTCTAAACGCGGTGTTTGGAAGTTTGCCTGTAAAGCGACAGTAGATGGCGAATTGGCGGCATCGGCGACGATTCTTTGCGCTGATCGCAAAGTCTAACCAAGAGGCTGGATTGCGTTGACCTTGATAGCCCCCCAAGCAATTATTCACCCAGATGCCAAGCTTGCTGATGATGTGAGAGTTGGCCCTTGGACGATTATCGGTCCCGATGTTGAAATAGGGGCGGGAAGTGTTATTGCCTCCCACGTGGTAATTAAAGGGCCGACCCGAATTGGTAAAAACAACCAAGTATTTCAGTTTTCTACCGTTGGCGAAGATACCCCTGACTTAAAGTACAACGGCGAGCCGACGAGGCTGGTCATTGGCGATCACAATATTATTCGTGAGGGCGTGACCATTCATCGCGGCACGGTTCAGGATCGCTCTGAGACGACGATTGGTAATCACAACCTGATCATGGCTTACGTTCACATCGGTCACGACAGCGTGCTCGGTGATCACTGTATATTAGTGAATAATACCTCGCTCGCCGGGCATGTGGTTGTGGGTGATTGGGCCATTTTAAGCGGTTTTACCTTAGTCCATCAGTTTTGCAATATTGGCGCCCACAGCTTTAGTGGTATGGGGTGTGCCATAGGTAAAGATGTGCCAGCTTATGTGTTGGTTAATGGTGCGCCGGCGGCCGCAAAAAGCGTCAACGCTGAAGGCCTACGCCGCCGCGGTTTTAGTAAAGATGAGATAGCGGCTGTTAGCCGAGCGTTTAAAGTGATTTACCGCCGTGGATTAACCGTCGATGAAGCGCTATTGCAGCTTGAGCAGCTAGCGCTTGAGTGTCCGGCAATCAGGCCAATGATTGACTCTTTGACCACCTCTAAACGCGGCATCGTCCGCTGACCGGAGCTATGACTCAGACGCTGAAAGTCGGCATCGTTGCCGGAGAGGCCTCCGGCGATATTCTGGGGGCAGGTTTAATTCGTGCCCTAAAAAAACACTATCCGCATATTGAATTCGCTGGTATCGGCGGGCCGCGTATGCTGGCCGAAGGGTTTCACTCGTTTTTTCCTCAAGACCGCTTGGCCGTTATGGGGCTGATTGAGCCCTTAAAACGCCTGCCCGAGCTGTTGCGTATTCGCCGCTTTTTGGTTGAGCACTTTAGTGAGCAACAGCCAGCAGTGTTTATCGGTATTGACTCGCCCGACTTTAATTTAACCCTTGAAGAAAAGTTGCACGACAGTGGTGTAAAAACGGTTCACTACGTCAGCCCTTCGGTGTGGGCGTGGCGCCAGAGCCGCATTAAAAAAATTCGTCGTGCCGTTGATTTGATGTTGACCCTGCTGCCGTTTGAAGCAAAGTTTTATCAGGACCAAGCGGTCCCTGTGCAGTTTGTTGGGCACACACTGGCTGATGATATTCCCCTTCAAACGGATATCGCGCTGGCGCGGGAGAAGCTGAAACTCGATTTGCCTACAGACACCCCGGTCGTGGCATTGTTGCCCGGTAGCCGGCAGGGCGAGGTCGAGCGTCTAGGGCCGGTTTTTTACCAGGCCGCACGTTTGTGTTTAAAGCAACGGCCAGGGCTTAGGTTTGTATTGCCAGCGGCCAGCGGCCAGCGGTATCGGCAAATTCATCAGCAGCTAAGTGAGTACAGCGACCTGCCGGTAACGTTAGTACAGGGCCAGTCTCACGAGGTAATGGCGGCGGCAGATGCAGTGGTGTTGGCATCTGGCACAACGGCCCTTGAGGCGATGTTACTGAAAAAGCCTATGGTGGTTAGTTATAAAATGGGCTGGTTATCGTACAAGATTATTTCAGCAATGTTGAAGGTGCCCTATGTGTCACTGCCTAATTTATTGGCCGGTGAAGAGTTAGTGCCTGAATTGATTCAAAAAGACGCCACTCCAGAGGCCATTGCTGCGCAAGTGCTAGAGTTTTTTGCCAATCCGCAAGAGGTGGCTGAATTAAAAGAGCGGTTTATTCAGCTGCACGACTCTTTGCGCTGCAATGCCAGTGCCACCGCCGCGGCGGCTATCGTCAAATTAATTGAGGGTGATGGTGCTGTGCCTTCAGAGCGTATTGAAGAGCACGCTCAGACCTAGAGGTTTATATCATGGAACCGTTTGTCTCTTGTTATAACGGGGTGTTAGCCGCTGGGGTTGATGAGGTGGGCCGGGGTCCGCTAGCGGGGGATGTCGTTGCGGCGGCGGTTATACTTGATCCTAGCGCACCGATAGAGGGCCTTAATGACTCCAAAAAACTAACTGAAAAACGCCGAAACCACCTTTTTACGCTCATCAAAGAGCGAGCTATGAGTTATTGTATTGCTCGCGCCAGTGTTGCCGAAATTGATTCGATAAATATTTTGCAAGCAAGCTTGTTGGCTATGCGGCGCGCCGTCGAAGGCTTGTCGGTTGAGCCAGAACACATTCTGGTTGATGGCAACAAAATCCCCAAGTGGCGCTACACCGCCGAGGCCGTAGTTAAAGGCGACAGCCGGGTTGCCGCTATCAGTGCCGCCTCCATTTTGGCAAAAGTCACCCGTGATGCCGAAATGGTAGCATTTGATAAAATGTATCCAGGTTACGGGTTTGCGGGGCATAAGGGCTACCCGACCAAGGTGCATATGCAAGCGTTGGCAACCTTGGGGGTTAGTGATATACACCGCCGCTCGTTTGCGCCGGTTAAACAACAGCTAGAACAATTAACTATTTTTTAACGGTATTTATGACTGCACAATTTGTACATCTCCGGCTGCATACAGAGTATTCGTTATCGGATAGCTTAATTCGTATTAAGCCTTTGGCGGCACGCTTAAAAGAGTTGGGTATGCCAGCGTGCGGCGTGTCTGACCAAACCAATTTCTATGGCTTAATAAAGTTTTATAAGGCCATGCAAGGGCAGGGTATTAAGCCAATAGTTGGCTGTGACTTTTTTATTAATGGCGTCGATTCGGAAGCGAAGCCAACTCTTATTACGTTGCTGGCGATGAACGATGCTGGCTATAAAAACATTATTGCGCTTATATCCCGTGCCTATCAAAAAGGTCAGCAACAGGGTGTTGCGTATGTAGAGCGAGGTTGGGTTAGTGAGTTTTCCGGCGGTGTGATCGCGTTGTCGGGTGGGCGCTTAGGTGACATTGGCTTGTCACTGTTGTCGGGGCGTAATGCCCAGGCGCGGACTGAGCTTGCTCACTGGATGAGAGAGTTTCCGGGACGTTTTTATTTGGAGTTGCAGCGAACCGGACGCGAGTACGAGGAGTCGTACTTGCACGCAGCGGTCGCATTGGCCGATGAAGTGCAGTGCCCTGTGGTGGCCACTAACGATGTGCGTTTTTTGCAGAGTGATGATTTTGAAGTGCACGAGGCTCGGGTGTGCATTGCTGAGGGGCGGGCTCTGGATGATCCGCGGCGAGAGCGTCGTTACTCCGAGCAACAGTATTTGCGCTCGGCAGACGAAATGCGGGAGTTGTTTAGCGATATTCCAGAAGCCCTTGAAAACTCGGTAGAAATCGCCAAGCGCTGCACGGTCAATATTCAGCTCGGTGAATACTTTTTGCCACAATATCCCATTCCGGATGGGATGACGGAAAACGAATTTTTCAAAAAAGTCTGCCTAGATGGCATGGATATGCGGCTTGAGAAAATCCTGGATAAAGCGGCGGCGGATTACGCCGAGCGTTATCAGGTGTATCGCGAGCGAATGCAGTTCGAGCTGGATATTATCCTGCAGATGGGTTTCCCCGGTTACTTCCTCATCGTAATGGACTTTATTCGCTGGGCGAAAGAAAACGGTATTCCCGTGGGGCCAGGGCGTGGTTCGGGTGCCGGTTCATTGGTTGCCTATTCGCTAGAGATTACCGATCTTGATCCGCTGCAATATGATTTACTGTTCGAGCGATTTTTGAATCCAGAGCGGGTATCGATGCCTGACTTTGACGTCGACTTCTGCATGGAAAATCGCGACCGCGTTATTAGTTACGTGGCTGAAGCCTATGGCCGCGAGGCGGTGAGCCAGATTATCACCTTCGGTACTATGGCGGCAAAAGCTGTGGTGCGCGACGTGGCAAGGGTGCTGGGTAAGTCTTATGGCTTGGCCGATAAACTCTCGAAGATGATTCCGCCAACTCCGGGGATGACGCTGAAGCAGGCGTTAGAGGAGGTCGATATACTGCGCGAGCTGCTCGAGACCGACGGCGATGCGCAAGAGATTTGGGATATGGCGGTTAAGCTCGAAGGCTTAACGCGCAACGTGGGTAAACACGCCGGTGGTGTGGTTATTGCCCCTAATCAGCTGATTGATTTCTCGCCGCTTTACTGTGACGAATCCGGCAAAGGGTTGGTGACGCAATACGATAAAAATGATGTTGAAGATGCCGGGCTTGTAAAGTTTGACTTCTTGGGGCTGCGTACTCTTACTATTATCGACTGGGCGCTAGAGATGATCAATGCCCAGCGGGCGAAAGCAGATCAGCCCCCGCTAGATATTACGACGATTGAGTTAGACGATAAGCCCACGTTCGATTTGCTTAAGCGCGCCGAAACCACCGCTGTGTTTCAGCTGGAATCGCGCGGTATGAAAGATCTTATCAAGCGCTTAAAGCCAGATAACCTTGAGGACATGATTGCACTGGTGGCTTTGTTTCGGCCGGGGCCACTGGATTCGGGGATGGTGACTGACTTTGTAAACCGAAAACACGGTAAAGCCGAAGTCGCGTATCCCGACGCCAAATATCAGCACAAATGTTTGGAGCCGATTCTTAAACCAACCTACGGCGTTATTGTTTATCAAGAGCAGGTAATGCAAATCGCTCAGGAGCTGGCCGGTTACAGCTTGGGCGGTGCAGATTTGCTGCGTCGTGCCATGGGTAAGAAAAAGCTCGAAGAGATGGCCAAGCAGCGAGAATTTTTTGCCGAGGGTGCAAAAGGCAAGGGCATTGATCCTGATCTGGCGATGAAGATCTTTGATCTGGTAGAAAAATTTGCCGGCTACGGTTTTAACAAGTCGCACTCGGCCGCTTACGCGCTGGTGTCGTATCAAACCGCTTGGCTAAAAGCTCATTATCCCGCGCATTTTCTGGCGGCGACTATGAGCTCGGACATGGATAAAACCGATAAAGTTGTGACCTTTATCGAAGAGTGTCGCACTATGGGGCTGACGCTACTACCCCCCGATGTAAACCGTGGTGAATTAAAGTTCACGGTTGATGACGACAACAATGTTATTTACGGGCTTGGCGCTATTAAAGGGCTGGGTGAGGGGCCTGTCGATAGTATTATCCAGGCTCGTGAAAGCGGCGGTCCATTTAAAGATTTGTTTGATTTCTGTGCTCGCATCGACCCGCGCAAAGTGAACAAGCGAGCTCTAGAGGCTTTGATTCGCTCGGGTGCGGCCGACAACCTTGGGCCGAGCCGCAGTTTGGATCATGACCGGGCGGTAATGTTTGCCGCGATAACCGAGGCCGTTAAAGCGGCCGAGCAAAGTGCAGCCAATGCCAGCGCGGGTATGGTCGATTTGTTTGGCGATGTCGTGCCCGCCGCGACTAGTGCGGAAGACGCATACCGAGATTTTGCCCGCGTGCGCCCTTGGTCGATGAAGGAGCGTCTCACGGCTGAAAACGAGACACTCGGTCTTTACCTGACCGGTCACCCAATCGATGAGTACGACCAAGAGATCAACTTTTTAGTCTCTTCGCGAATTGCCAATATTACACCAGACAAAAGCAGTCAGCGCATCGGCGGTTTAGTGGTGGCAACACGCACCATGAAAACCAAGCGTGGCGACACAATGGCGTTCATTACACTGGATGATCGCACCGGGCGTATTGAGATTGCCGTGTTCTCGGATACTTTTAACGAGTGTCGAGAGCTATTAGTCAAAGACGCACTGTTGCTGGTTGAGGGACAAGTTAGCCACGATGAGTACAGTAATAGCCTCAAGATGCGTGCCGATGCGGTCCGTAATTTAGCTGAGGTACGTCAAGAGAAAGCCCGCGCATTGTGCTTATCCCTTAACGCCGGCGAGCTGGGGGCAAATGCCTCGTCGCGCTTGCGCGAATGCCTTGAGCCGTATCGCGATGGCCGGTGTCCGATTGTGATCGCTTATCAGCGCTCAGATGCTCGTTGCCAGTTGCGGCTGGGGGCTCAATGGTGCGTGCGCCCAGAGGATGAGCTGCTGCAACGATTGCGAGATGACTTTGGTGCCAGTAGCGTGCGGCTTGACTACCGCTAATGAAAAAAGGATTAGTAAAGTAGCGGTTGAAAGGTAAATGCTTAGTACTCTAATGGCTGTAGAGGCAGGTAACCTTGTCTAAAAGAGTATTAGTGCACTAAGCAATATTTGAATGCACGCTTGCAACCTAGGCGGTTTATCTTAATCTACATATAGCGCTGTTCGCGCCGTACAGTGTGGGCTATGCCCGGTTAGTTGTGCTCGTTTTTTTCTATTTCGCCGCGATCTAGGGCCCCAACATCCAGGAAGGGGGAGGCGTCTAGGGTTTCGGCATTCATCATCTCGGCGACTCGTTGCAGTGACGCAATAATCATCCCTTGCTCCCAGTCATTCAAGTTCTTAAAGCGCCTGACAAAGTCGTCTTGCAGGGCTGTTGGGGCACTTTCCAGTATTTTGCTGCCCTTGTGAGTCAGCTGTGGGTAGACTTTACGTTTATCTTGCTGCGATCGCACCCGTGTTATCAGCTCGCGCTTTTCTAAACGGTCGAGCACGGTGGTCACCGTGGCTTGGGACAAGCTCATGTCTCGGGCCAGTTCGCTAATGGTCATATCGCCTTTATTTTGCAGTATTTGCATAAGCAATAGCTGCGGCCCCGTTACCGAAGCCGTTTTAACCAGCTTTTTTGAGTGTAGGTCAGTGGCGCGAATAACGCGGCGCAGTGATACCAGCACCTCTTCTATTTTATCCATTGCGGTTCTCTGGTTGGAAAGTGCGAAATTATAAGCAGTTTTTGCTTCGAGTCCTAATATTTCTGCATCTATTGGATAGTTCGCTGCATTGGCCATAGTAGTGCCTCGATGGAGTAGAGTGTCTCTGGACTTACCAAAGTACTTAGTGTACTATACATTAAAACTTAGACCACTAAACAAATATTTTGCTTGTCTCGCTCGATTAACGACGAAATAAGGCAATAATCAAGAGGTGCCACTGCTAAGCGCGACATTTCGTCATCGTTTGGGGTTTATCGTTTAATTTAGTTTTCAGGGGAATGCATTAGTTATGAGTGATTCAGACACAGTTTTATTGCGCCACCCCACTGCCGCCGATGGTTATGCATTAAATCAGTTGGTTGCGGCCAATCCGCCGCTCGACCCCAATTCGATTTACTGCAACCTCCTGCAGTGCTCGCACTTTGCCGATACGGCAATAGCGGCCTTTAAAGGTGAGCAAATGGTGGGCTTTGCCTCAGGCTATGTGCTCCCTAAAGAGCCTAACGTACTGTTTGTTTGGCAAATCGTCGTCGACCCGGCGGCTCGAGGTTTAGGACTTGCCAAAAAGTTGGTGAAGGCTCAGCTAGCCAGCGACGCCTGCGAGCGGGTGACTCATATGCATACCACGATCACGCCCGACAACGAAGCGTCGTGGGGAGTATTTAAATCCTTGGCCCGGGACTTACAAGCCGAGTTGAACAGCGACGTCTACTTCGAGAAAGAACAGCATTTTGGAGGTGTTCACGACGATGAGCACCGCTTGGTTATCGGCCCTTTTAAGCGCTAACGCTAGGGCAGTTGGGGCGGAGTCGTTAGGCCTGCCATTTACTACGCGAATTTTTGCAAAAGATTACTTATTTGAGGATATAGCATGAAGATTTTTGACGAGATGGAATCAGAAGTTCAGTCTTACGCGCGATCGTTTCCGGTAGTGTTTAACAAGGCTAAAGACTGCTATCTCTACACTGACTCGGGCGAGCGTTACATCGATTTTCTCTCGGGTGCGGGTTCTTTGAACTATGGCCACAACAACGACAACATCAAGCAGGCGTTGGTTGATTATATCGCTGAAGACGGGATTACCCACGGCTTGGATATGCACAGCGATGCCAAGCGCAACTTTCTTGAGGTTTTCCGCGATAAAATTTTAGCCCCTCGCGATATGGAATATGTTGTGCAGTTTACCGGCCCAACCGGTACCAATGCGGTAGAGGCGGCGTTAAAAATTGCTCGTAAAATTACCGGTCGCAGTAATATTATTTCTTTCACTAATGGTTTTCACGGCTGCTCTTTGGGCGCTGTAGCGGTAACCGGTAATCAGCATCACCGGGGCGGCGCTAACGTTTCTTTATGTGATGTTGATCGCATGCCATTTTGTGGCTATTACGGCCGTGATGTCGACACTGTGAAAATGATGGATAAGCTGTTGTCAGACCCATCCAGTGGTATCGATAAGCCTGCGGCAATGATTCTTGAAGCTGTGCAAGGTGAGGGCGGTCTTAACGTCGCTACTAACGAGTGGTTGCAGGCGGTTGATAAGCTTTGTAAAAAGCACGGTATTTTGTTGATTTTGGATGATATTCAGGCAGGCTGTGGTCGCACTGGTACTTTCTTTAGCTTTGAGAAAGCGGGTATTAAACCAGATGTCATCACTCTGTCTAAATCACTTAGCGCTTATGGCCTGCCGTTCGCAGTGGTATTGATTAAGCCAGAATTGGATCAGTGGGAGCCGGGCGAGCACAATGGTACGTTCCGTGGCAACAACCACGCGTTTGTTACCGCAGCGGCGGCTATTGAGCACTACTGGAGTGACAATAAGCTGGAGCTGGCAGTGCAAGAAAAAGCCGAGCTGGTCACCAAGCGGTTCAAGAAGATTATTGATGCTCACGGTGGTATTGCTCTGGGACTCAAAGGTCGCGGTTTAATGCAGGGCATTGATTGCCGTACTGGCGAGCTGGCGGGCAAGGTCTGCGCACAAGCGTTTAAAAATGGTCTGGTGATTGAAACCTCAGGTAATCACAGTCAAATCGTTAAATGTTTTTGTCCATTAACGATTGCGACGGAAGCGCTTTCTGAGGGGCTGGATAAGCTCGAGCAGAGCTTTGCTGAAGTATTCGCTGACGAGAAATTAAAAAAAGCATCATAATACGTGATTAACGTATTTCGATTGGCGGCTTCTAGCCGCCATTTTTAATAGATTTTGTAGGAGTGAGCAATGATTGTTAGACACTTAAAAGACGCGGAAAAAACCGATCGTAAAATTGTATCAGAGGGCTGGGACAGCACCCGCTTGTTATTAAAAAACGATGGCATGGGTTTTTCGTTTCATATCACGACTATTTATCGCGATGCTGAGTTGCACCTGCACTACCAAAACCACCTGGAGACTGTGTACTGCATTAGCGGTTACGGCTCGGTGGAAACCGTTGCCGACGGTAAGGTGTACCAAATTGCGCCCGGCACCGTTTATAACTTGAACTTAAATGATAAACACATTCTTCGCGCCGATGAAGAAATGAAAATGGCGTGTGTATTTAACCCGCCCTTGCACGGTAAAGAGGTGCACAATGCTGAAGGCGCGTATGAGTTAGATGCCGAAGAAGTTTCAGACTGAAGTCACAGCTGATAATAGCCAGGGCTTAAAGTTATGGCTTAATTAAGCCCTGGTTGTTTCGTTTTTGTTCCACTCAGTCACTGGCATTGCAAGGGTAATAGTATGAACCATACAGTAGAGAAAATCGGTGGCACCTCCATGAGTGAATACTCGGCGGTGCGCGATAACGTCATCTTAAAAGGAAACAACAGCAACGACATCTATAACCGGGTGTTTGTCGTCTCGGCCTACGGTGGCATGACTGACCTATTGCTGGAAAACAAAAGCAACGGCAAGCCAGGTGTTTATGGCCTGTTCGCCAACACTAGCAATGATGACGAGTGGCATGAAGCCTTTGAAACTCTGCGTGATAAAATGTTTGCTATTAACCTTGAGCTGTTTGGCGAGACTGAGCTTGGGCGTCAGGCGGACGAGTTTATCTCGGGTCGTCTGAGTGACGCTGAGCGTGTGCTGACTGACTTACAACGCCTGTGTCAGCACGGCCATTTTGAATTGCAAGCACACCTGTTTACTGTGCGCGAGATGCTTGCCAGTATCGGTGAGGCTCACAGTGCGTGGAATATGGCGCATTTGCTACAGCGTGATGGTATTAATGCACGCTTTATCGATTTGTCGGGTTGGCAGGCGGAAGGGGCTGAGAATCTTGACACTATGATTAGCCAGTCGTTTGCCGGTGTTAACTATGACACTGAGTTGCTTATCGCTACCGGTTATACGCACTGCGACAATGGCTTAATGGCCAGTTTTGATCGCGGCTACAGCGAGATGACCTTCAGCCGTATCGCCGTAATTACTGGCGCACGTGAGGCGATTATCCATAAAGAGTACCACTTGAGCAGTGCCGACCCACGTTTGGTGGGCGCCGATAAAGTGGTACCCATTGGGCGCACTAATTACGATGTTGCTGACCAGTTAGCCAATTTGGGCATGGAGGCAATTCACCCTCGCGCGGCAAAAGGCTTGCGTCAGGCGGATATTCCCTTGCGGGTGATGAATACCTTCGAGCCCGAGCATTCCGGCACCTTGATTACCGGTGATTACGTAAGTGATACCCCTAGGGTCGAGATTATTGCCGGCCGCCGCCGGGTTTACTCGATTGAGTTGTTCGATCAGGACATGATGGGCAACATTGATAGTTACGATTCGGCTATACTGAAAACCATTGCACGCTACAAAGCGCACGTGGTGAGTAAAGATATTAATGCCAATACCATTACCCATTATGTGGCCGCAAATTTAAAAACGGTTAACCGTATTCGGCGGGTGCTTGAAGAGGCTTACCCGGATGCCGAGATTAATACTCGCAAGGTCGCGGTCGTCTCGGCGATTGGTAGCGATATGAAGGTTCCGGGCATGCTGGCCAAAACCGTATCGGCACTGAGTGAGGTGAATATCAGTATTCTCGCCATGCACCAATCTATAAGACAGGTGGATATGCAGTTTATTCTCAATGAAGACGATTATGATCTGGCGGTGCAAAGCTTGCATCGCTGCCTGATTGAAGTCCATGATCACGGGGACGCCATATGCGCGGCTTAACCTTCGGCGCGCTGATGTGGTTGGTGTTGAGCGCCTTAGGCGCTCACGCGGACGACACCACAGATAATACTGACGATGGGGCCCAAGTGGCCCCATCGTCAGTTGCGGGCCCTGATGTTGATAAAACCTTAAGAGAAACCGTCGAAAACCTAGACGAGGCAATGTACAGCCCGTTTATTGAACGGTACATGCTGGATGAATTGAAGGCTCTGCGCACCGAGATGGCCGCCCAGCGTATAGAGTTGACCGAGAAGCTGGTTGACCGCCACGTCGAGTCTATCGACCGCGGTGTTAGCTACGCCACCAATACGATCACCTACTTCTTTTATCTTATCGCCGGCGTCAGTTCGATCCTGGTGTTAGTAGGCTGGACCTCCGTGCGTGATATTAAAGAGCGTATGAATAAAATTGCCGATGAAGAAGTCGGCAAGCTTGTTGAGACCTACGAAAAACGTTTACGTTTAATTGAGCACCAGCTGACGCAAAAAACCCAGCATATTGACGAAAACCGGGAAGAGATTGAGCGCACCCAGGAATTACACTCCCTGTGGCTAAAGGCTGCCCAAGAAACGCTCTCAGCCAATAAAATTGCGATTTACGATCAAATCTTAGAAATGCGGCCAGATGACTGTGAGGCTTTAACCTACAAAGCGGACGAGGTGCTAGAGTTAGGTGAGGTGCAGTGGGCTATTAACTTATGCCAGCATGCTCTGACCATCGACCCCGATAATGCCCACGCGTTTTATCAGTTGGCCTGTGCTAAAACTATGCTGGGCAATCACGATCAGGCGATTCACTACTTGCGCGAAACCCTAGAGCGCGCCGATAGTTATCGACAAACGGTTATGGAAGACCCCGCGTTAGAGCCCCTGTACGAGCTTGAAGAATTTAAAGCGTTATTGTCAAATTAAACGAGGTGCTTTTAATCTTGTTGTGCTTCGAACCTAGACCGAAGCACAACACAGGTGTGCCTCGTTCTCAGGTTTTTAGCCTTTCTCAGAGCGTATAATTCCCGCCCCTTAGTGCAACCCTTACCCAACTCTACAAGGGTATGTAAGAGCTACAACGTCGTGTCCACTACGGCTAAAGAGCCGCGGGCTTAATCTCTATTCCTTCTGTGCTTTAGCGCACAAATTTGCTCGCTTTTGTGGCGGGCTGCGCTCTTTTGCACGCAAATGTGGCGGGCATCTTAACTGGCAAGCAAATTGCTCTCGATAGGTTTCTGATTGATCTTGGACTCAAGGTTATCGTATATCAATATCTGATTCGGGACTGAACTATGAGTGATGCGTCGCACAGTTATCGCGAGCAGGGGGAGCTTGAGCTCACCTCTGTGTTAAAACGACTTTTTTACGGTACGTTGTTTTTTACGTGCCTTGCGTTAACTGGATTATCGCTACCAAGCGCTGCCCAATCTGCGCCAGAGGCGACCGCTAATACACCCGATGTGGTGTTTGCGACGGTTAAAGAGCGCGCCCAGGCTCTGGCTGACAAGCCTTACCAAAAGCCCGACCACAATGTGCCAGAGGCATTGGCTGCCATGAACTACGAGCAGTATCGCTCGATACACTTTCGCCGCGAGGCGGGCTTGTGGCAGCGAGACTCATTGTTTGAAGTTCAATTTTTTCACCCCGGCTTTTATTACAATGAGCCCGTAACAATTACCACTGTCGACAAAGCGGGAAGCAATACTCGTGTCCCGTTTAAGTCCGAATATTTTCGCTATGGCGATCAGGCCAAACCAGTGATGGATGCTGTGACGGAGGACCTTGGTTTTGCTGGTTTTCGCGTGCATTATCCACTCAATGAGGCAGATCGTAAAAGCGAGTTTGTGGTCTTTCAAGGTGCGACTTATTTTCGTTTAGTGGGCCCCGGTCAAGTGTATGGCTTGTCGGCTCGCGGTTTGGCGATCGATACAGCCGAGAGCAGTGGTGAAGAGTTTCCGGTATTTCGGGATTTTTGGTTGTTACAACCCGACAAAGAACAAACGACCATGACGGTAGTCGCGCTGATGGATAGCCCGTCTATCAGTGGTGCTTATCGCTTTACCTTAGCGCCCGGTGCGCCAACCGTCGTCGATGTGGATGCTGTCTTGTATCCTAGGACCGAGATCAACAAAGTTGGTGTGGCACCACTAACCAGTATGTTTCACCACGGTGAAAACAGTACCAACTACGTCGATGATATTCGCCCTGAGATACACGACTCGGATGGTTTACTGCTTAACAGCTCACAAGGCGACTGGATATGGCGGCCTCTGAGCAACCCCAAATCGCTGCGTGTGTCCTCGTTACAAGATACCAACCCCAAGGGGTTCGGTTTGTTACAGCGGGATCGGGAGTTCAACAGTTACCTTGACGCCGAGGCGCACTACTCGGACCGCCCCAGTTTATGGGTCACCCCTAAGGGCGAGTGGGGCGAGGGTCGGGTAGAATTGGTGGAGATTCCCACCAACTCCGAAACCAATGACAATATTGTCGCCTACTGGGTACCTAAGCAACCATTAGCGCCAAACACAGAGCACTTGTTTTCGTATCAGTTGCGTACCTTTGAAGAGCGCTTGCCGAGCCAAGGGTTGGCTCAGGTCGAGCGAACCCGTACTGGTTGGGCGGCGATCCCGGGACAAGAGGATGGCCCGCCGCGAACGCATCGCAAATTCGCTATTGATTTTACCGGCGGTGAATTAGACAACATCTCTACCGAGGCCAAGCTGAAGGCAAAAGTGAGCGCCATGGGCGGGGAGATCACACACATCGTCGTTGAGCCGCTGCCGGTTAAAGGAATGTGGCGTGTGGCGTTTACCCTGATTCCCGAAGGCGAAGGGCCTGCCGATATGCAGGTGTCATTAACAATGCGCGATCAACAGCTGAGTGAGGTATGGAGCTATGTCTGGTATCCCGACAGTGTGCAGTGAGGCATCAACCAAACAGCAGGAGTCATGTGTGCCAGCGAAACAAGCTGAAATTTCTATGTCGGGCATCCTAGGGCGTCGGGTGTTGTTTTTTAGTCTGGTGTTTATGCTCGGAGGGTTAGGCATCGGTATGATGTTTGAAATTCTTCGGCCCAATGGGGTAACCCTATTAGAGATAAGCTTGTTGCTGTTGTTTGGCATCACCTTTTTGTGGATTGTCTTTGCCTTTACCAGTGGCGCGATAGGGTTTGTGTTGCAGTTAATGCGGCTCGACCCACTTAGCTTGCGCCGGCAGTCCTCGGTGCCAAATCCCGAGCCCCGTGTTGCGACTCGCACAGCGGTTATTATGCCGGTGTACAACGAGGATACCGCCCGCGTTATTTCGGGTTTCGAAGTCAGCTTGCGCTCGCTTGAGGCTACCGGTCAGCTCGATGCTTTTGATTTTTACCTGCTGAGCGATACCCAAGACGCAGAGCTTGCCCGGGCCGAAGCCGGTGCTTGGCAGCAGCTTTGCCGGCGGTTAGGGCCGCTGGCGGCGCGCGTAAACTACCGTCGGCGAACGGATAATAGCGGCCGTAAAGTTGGCAATGTGAGCGATTTTTGTTGTCGCTGGGGGGATAAGTACGAGTCGATGATTGTCTTGGACGCCGATAGCGTGATGACCGGCGAGTGCATGCTGTCGCTGGTTCACGCTATTGAGCAAAACCCCAACGCTGCGCTGGTACAGACAGTGCCGATCCCCGTGCGGCAGCACACAATGTTCGGCCGGTTTTTACAGTTTGCGGCCGATTTATACAGCCCAATGTTGGCGACTGGTTTAGCCTTTTGGCAAACCGATACGGCCAACTATTGGGGGCATAACGCGATTATCCGGATTGAGCCCTTTATGCAACACTGCGGTTTACCCGAGCTAACCGGTCGCGGTCCTTTTGGTGGCGAAATCTTAAGCCACGATTTTGTCGAGGCGGCCTTATTGCGTCGCGCAGGTTGGAGCGTGGTGCTGTTGGCCGACCTCCGTGGTAGCTATGAAGAAGTACCCAGTAATCTGTTGGATTACGCGACGCGGGATCGCCGCTGGGTGCAGGGCAATATGCAACACTTGGCGTTGCTGACAGGTTCGCGATTGCACGGTGTTAGCCGCTTACACTTTTTGCTGGGGGCGGTGGCTTATGGCTCGTCCTTGTTGTGGCTAATGATGCTGGCGCTTAGCAGTATTGATGCGGTCGTCCGGGCGTTATCAAGCAATGTGTTTTTCACCGCGGGCTTTCAGATGTTTCCCAATTGGCCCATCGCTAAAACGGGTTTGATTTTTTCTCTGTTGAGTTTAACGGTGGCTCTGTTAATTCTTCCCAAAGTTTTTGGCGTGGTGATCGCGTTACAGCAAAGACGCGCCCAGTTCGGTGGCACGTTACGGCTTTTAATGGGCTCGCTGATTGAAACGGTGTTTGCTATTTTAATCGCACCATTAATGATGGTGTTTCACGCTTACTTTGTCGTATCCGTGTTAATTGGTCATAAGGTGAGCTGGAATGCTCAGGCGCGAGAGGGGCGTATGGTTCCTTGGGGCGAAGCTTTTGGGCACACATTTCCCGCCACCTTGGTCGCCATTATTTGGGGTGCCTTGACCTATGTGTTAACGCCGGTGTTTTTCTGGTGGATGACGCCGGTGCTGGCCGGGTTAGTGTTGGCGGCACCTATTGTGCGTTACAGCAGCAGCTTAGCTCTGGGTGAGTGGTTGCGAAACTTAGGTATTTTTATTGCACCCTCGGAGGCCCAAGAGCCTAAGGTGTTATCTGATTTAAGCGTTACGCTAAGCGGCCAAAACGAGGTATACCCAGATGTACCCGAGCCGGCATTGCCCGCTTCGCGCTGGCGGGATATGCCGATTCAGAGCTTTGCGAAATAACCGCTAGCTGGGGTACAAAGGCGCAAGGGGCGAGTTCGACGCGTCGCGCTTTTGTACGCGCAGCTTTTGAATCAAAGGCAGTAATTTACCCGGGTCAAACTCACTGTTATTAGGGCGGTAAATCGCTTGATCCAGTGCCCGTAACTGCCGCAATAGCTCTTCCTCATGCTCAGCGTTTGTAGCAAAGCCAGCGATTCGCTCAAGACGATTGATCGGCTGGGAATAGTGCATCTGGGCCCACCGCAAAAGTGCGCTGCGCAGTTCTGGTAAGTCGTGCTTTGCTCCCGCTTTTTTAATTGCTCGCCACAAATTGTGATCTTGTTTGTCGGACGATTTTATTTGTTGCGGCTGACTGCTCCGCGCGCGCAGATAGAGCGCTGTAACGATCACAAGCAGTATTAACGTGATCGCTTGTGAAATAATGAGATAGCGTGAAACGGCGCCATATTGATAGCCCGTGGCGGTTTGTGGGGCACCGCTTAATGATGTCGCTGTCGGCTTGGGCGGCGTTGCCGCCGCCGCAGGAGTATTGCCACCTACCGGCATTGCTGTTTTCGTTTGCGTTGCCGGTAAGCGGGCGGTTTCAAATTCACCGGTTGTGGTGTTAAACCACTTGAGCTCTATTGGCGGCAAGGTTTTACGGCCAGCCTCACTGGGCACCATGGCAATGGTGTCTGTGCGCTCACTGCTTAACCCCGTTTCAGAGCGACGCTCTTGGGTTTGAGGTTTGTCAGCGTAAGTACTAAACCCCGCTACATCGGGTGTTGCAATAGGCGGCAGTTGGCTTGGGTGTAAACCCTCGGCCTTTAAGGTAATGCTGCGTGTAATAGGTTCACCGGCGGTGAGCGATTCGGTATCGTGACTAAAATGCTGAGTCAAACTGATTGAACTGGCGGGTAGCCACGGTCCGTTACCATTGGTCGCCGGTATAGGTTTTACTTCAAGCTCGGTGGGTGAGCTGCGCCCGCGTCTAACATCGCCGCCACCAAAGCTGAGTATTGATTGGCGGCGTGAGCGCAAGCGCACTGCGTAATCGAGTGAGGGCAGGGTCAAGGTGCCGCTTTTTTGTGGGTAAAGAGCAAAGGTTAGCTCATAAACAGCATAGGGTGTACCGCCCACCTCGGTTACGTATTTATTCTCGGCAATTGCCTCAACTAGCGCGTCATCTAGTGTGAAGTCTTCTATTTCTTGGGCGTCAAAATTCTGTCTTGAATAAATCTTAGCGTTGAGTAGCACTTGTTCTTGAACATAGACACTGCTTTTATTCGGTTCGAGCGTCATAAAAAGCTCCGCACCGGCGGCCGCTGGGTTTTCTGGCGCATCACTGACGGAAATGGCGATAGACTCTGATTGGGCGCTTCCGGTGCGGATACTGGGAATAATTAGCTCGCCGCGGCGTTTAGGGGCAAGGGTTAAGGTCCACTCAAAAAACGCGTCGTGTTTGCCGTTGATATTGGTCGATCGCTGACTGCGATACGTTGAGAGTATTTCAAAGTCTTCTTGTACTGGCGAGAAATCAGGCTCGGAGTTCTGGCTGCCGCCGCGCAACCGAAACTTAACGTTCAGTTGATCGTTTATGTTGATTTGCGTGCGGTCCGCCTCGGCACTTAAGGTGGCGCTAGCCGCCTCAGCCGAAATGCTGATGCCGGCGACGCAGACGGCCAGTAGTACCAGCAGCCGCAAAAAGTTAGCGCTTAAAACCAGTGGTTGGGTCATAGTCTTACTTCTACTCATCGGTTGTTACCAGCGTTGTTCAGAGTTGCCAAACGTGTTCAGCTTTTTCTGTTGCCGATCCTGGCGTTGTTGGTTGTATTCATAGCGAAATTTATTGCGCAGCAGCCCAGACGGATCATCCGGTATTTGCCGTAGCCATTGTTCGGTAGCTTGGCGAGCCTCTTGCTCTTCAGGCGTCAGTGGTTGTGCCTGGGCCTCGATTTCTTGCTCACCTTCACCGTCTTCTCCAGTATTCTCGCCAGTGTTAGCGCCGGAGCTGGCGCTAGAGGTTTGTTGTTCGCTTTGCGCTTGATCTTGAGCGCTTTGTGAGTTGGCAGAGGACGATTGCCCGTCGCCGTTTTGTGTGTTTTGTTCGGCCTCGCCCTGAGACGGATCTGAGGAGGCTGCAGAGTTTTGCGGATCGGATTGCCCCGGCTTATCCTGTGGGTCTGAGGGCGAGCCGGATGAGGAGTTGGCTCCAGATTGAGAGTCAGCACTGCTGTTGTCACTCTCGCTATTTTGCTCGCTTTGCTGCTGATCCTGCTGCGAGTTTTGTGATTGTTGTTGCTCAGATTGTGACGAGTTTTGCCCGGATTGATCTTGTTGCTGCTGACTCTGTTGTTCTTGCTGTTTTTGTTGTTCTTTGAGCTGCTCTACGAGTGCCTTGTTGGCCTTGGCGTCGGTCATTTCCGGGTCTGCTTTTAGTGCTTGTTTGTAGGCAGTCAGTGCTTCGTCTAATTTACCAGCGCGGGCCAGAGCATTGCCCCGGTTGTAGTGGGCCAGTGGGCTGTCATACTGGGCAAAGCTGTTGGCGGCAGCCTCAAAGTTACCGGCGCGGTATTGCGCTGTACCTTTCCATAGCGGATCTTTAAACGCTTCGGCTGCGCTAGCGGTATCACCATCACTCAGTGCTTTGGCCCCGCGCTGGTCTGGCGTTAAAAAGGCCTTGTTTAAAATAGGGCTCTCTAACGCTTGTGCCTGTAAGGGAGGTGACTGGACGGCCAATAAAGGCAACATTAATATGGCCACAACCGTGCCGCGACGAAAGCTTAACAGTAATAGTGGCAGTAATAGCAGTACCAACCACGGACCGCGATCGAGCCATTGATCCATTTTTTGGTTGCGCGTGTTGTCATCCTTTGGCCGCTCTAAAAGACTGCCAGCAGGGTTTAGGTAGTCGATATCTTGCTGGTCGACGGTGTTGGTAATGTAACGTCCGCCGTTATTCTGCGCGAGTTTTTGCAATCGGGCGCTGCCTAAACGGGCGATCACCACATCGTTACTAGCATCGCGAACAAAACCACCGCGACCAGAGGGAATGGGGGCGCCAGCATCGGTGCCAACGCCCAAAATCAACAAACGAATACCGGTGTTTTTTAAAGTTTTGTTGATATTATGCGCTGCATCGGTTGTCACCTCATCTGTGACCAATAAAATGTGGCCGTGGTCGTAGCCGGCATCGCTAAACATTTTTAAGGCCCGCTGTATGGCTGCCTCTGGGCGGCTACCGGGGACAGGCATAATAGAGGGCGTTAACGTGGGCAACATGGATGCAATGGTTTTGGTGTCGTCAGTTAACGGGGTCACTAAATGGGCGTCGTCGCCGTATACGATGAGCGCGGTTTCACCTTCGTCGCGCGCTTTAAGTAGCTCGGCGACTTTTAGCCGGGCGCGCACTAATCGGCTCGGCTTAACATCCTTTACGACCATTGAGGGAGACAAGTCGAGGGCGATAATAAGGGCGTTGGCTTGGCGGTGTACCGGTGAGCTCTGGCGTTCCCACGCGGGCCCCGCTAATGCTAGGCAGGCAATCACTAATGCACTTGCGACGGCGATAACACCTAAACGCGACTGTTTTTTGCTAACCCCATCGATTAAATGAGTGAGCAACTCGGGGGCAATTAATTGCTGCCAGCGCGAGTGGTTGGCCCGCGTGCGCCACAGGACTGCGACAAGGATGCCAACAGGCACGATAAGCAGCAGTGCCCAAGGTCTTAAAAAATGAAACTCTGTTAGCCAGTTCATGAGTCTGCTCCCGCGGTTTGACGATGACTGGTGCGAGCGGCTGTCGTACCAAACGGAATAAAGCGCAGTGCGAGTAACAGGGTTAGTAGAAATGCCAATCCAAGCGGCCAAAAAAACAGTCGTTTACTGGGGCGTACTTTTAGCTCATCCAGCTCGATCGGCTCCAGTGCGTCGAGACGCTTGTGAATAAGCTCCAGCTCTTCGGTCGAACGGGCGCGAAAGTATTGCCCGCCGGTTAGCTCGGCGATCTCTTGCAAAGCTCCTTCATCTAAGTCTCGTGAGGGATTGTAGCGTCGCGGGCCAAAAGCGGTTTGCACGATTTGCTCTTCGGCGCCAAAGCCGATGGTGTAAATCTTTACGCCCATATCTCGCGCTTTTTGCGCGGCGTCCATGGGCTCTGTTTGGCCGGCGGTATTGGCACCATCGCTTAACAATATAATACGACGGCTGCCTTCGGGGCGATCTTTGAGTCGTTTAATAGCCAAACCCAGGGCATCACCAATGGCAGTAGCGGCGCCGGCAAAACCGATTTGTGCCTCTTGCAGGAGTTGGTTAACCGTTGCCGTGTCGTACGTCAGTGGCGCTTGTAGATAAGCTTGATCGGCAAATAGTATTAACCCTAAGCGGTCTCCTTGACGCTGCCGGGCAAAATCGCCAATCACCGCTTTAACAGCATCTAAGCGATTGTAGCTGCGGTTTTGAAACTGCATGCTAGTAACGCCGGGAGGCAGCATGTCTTTTTCATCCATACTTTTTGAAATGTCGACCGCTAGCATTAAGTCCCGACCGGTGTAAGGCAGGGATTTCGCTTCGCCTAACCAGCGCGGGTCAGCGGCGGCAAGCACGCAGAGCACCCAAATAAGCCATAGCAATAAATAGTTGGCGATATTTTTACGGCCGCCCTGAGAGCTTTGCCCCATGCCGTGTACCTGATTAAAAAACGGTACACGCAAAGCGGCATCATTTTGTGTCTTAGCGGGCACAAAGCGCATTAGCAATGGGGCGGGTAATAGGGCCAGTAGCCAGAGCCAGCCGAATTCAAACATGGGCGTGCTCCTGTGGTGTTACGTTGTTTTTGATTTTGTGCTGGCTTATCCAGCGCTTTGCCAG
Organism: uncultured Gilvimarinus sp.; assembly: GCF_963972205.1. Taxonomy (NCBI): domain Bacteria; kingdom Pseudomonadati; phylum Pseudomonadota; class Gammaproteobacteria; order Cellvibrionales; family Cellvibrionaceae; genus Gilvimarinus; species uncultured Gilvimarinus sp. The sequence continues at coordinate 392,742 of NZ_CAXAUC010000001.1, forward strand.
CGCGGTAACGGCTTTGTGGTCAACCTCGGGAGAGGGTTGATAGGCCGCCTCGCCCAATGCGCGTCCGCAACCTTCGCGAAACGCTGTTGAGTTTTTTGCCAACGATTGGTCCAGGTAGGCAAGCCAAGCTTGGCCGCTTAGGGTCCCGATTTTATAGTTTCGGTTGCGATGCAGCGCTACACGTTTAAGTATGCCGTTAACCGCTGCGATAAACTCGTTTGTGTTGAGTTTGCTATTGGCTAAAGCTTGCAGCTCAGTTTGCGCTTGCGTTACGTAGCGGCGCTGGCGTTTACGTTTTAACGCCCACAGGATCAGTGCGATAAGTAAAGCCACACCAATAAAAATCACCACCCACCAGCCTAGGGCCAGCGGCCACCAGGCAACGGGGTCGGGGGTGTGAATATCTTTTAATTGTGCCAGAGGATCGGTTGGGTTCATGGTGTGCGCTTGCTACTCGATTGTCGCTGTTGCCGGCCAAAACGTTGGCGTAGTCGCTCGACTGGGTCGTCACTGGTGCTAATGTCGATTACCTCCAGACCCAGACGCGCGGTAGTGTCACTAAGCTGTTGCTCGCGGCGTTGGTTGAGCTCGCGATACTGCCTTTGAAAACGCTTGTCGCCCACCGGCAGCTGTTGGCGATCGTGGCCGTTGGTAATAGTGAGCTGGCCGCTACCGCTGATGGCGTGCTCTAGTGGGTCGTGAGTGCGGATCAGGGTGATATCTAAATGTCGGTGCAAGTGAAACAATTGCTTTTCAGCCTCGGCGTCTAGATCGTGTAAATCACTGACAATAAATAGCGCTGAGCCGGGCTTGGCGATACGACGTGTGTCTTTAAGCATTTGCGCCAGAGTTAATGGCCCGCTACCAAGGGGGCTGGTTAATCGGTGATTAAACGATTGCAACAGTTGCAGTCCTGCCAGCACCGTGTGCTTGCTACGCTTAGGGCGTAGGTCGCGAAATTCTTGATCGTTAAAAACGAGTGCGCCAAGGCGGTCGCCCCCTTCGAGGGCGGCCCAACTTAGTAGGGCGCTGATGTGGCAGGCGAGTACCGATTTAAAACAGTTAACACTGCCAAAAAACATGTCGGGGCGCTGGTCGCAGAGGATGTACACGGGGCGCTCGCGCTCTTCGCTGTACAGCTTAGTGTGCGGGACCTGGGTGCGAGCGGTAACGCGCCAGTCAATTGCGCGAATATCGTCGCCGGCTTGATACAAACGAACTTCTTCAAAATCGACACCGCGGCCGCGAAACCGAGTACGCAGGCGGCCGCTTTGCATGCTGCGCGCCGGGCGACGGGCAAACAGGTTTAGCTCCCGCGCGGCAAATCGCGCGCGTAGCAAGTTGCCCATGTCGCAGTAAGCGCCTTGGGCTCGGCCTAGTGCGTTAATCGCTGGCTTATTGGCACCCATAAATAAACCTTAGGCAACTGGTACGCTGGCTAGCAGCTGATCGATGACATCGTTGGCTGTGGTGCCGGCGGCTTCTGCTTCAAAGCTCAAGATTAACCGGTGGCGCAGGCAGTCGTGAATTACCGCAGCAACGTCGTCGGGGCTAACGTAATCCTTACCGGCGAGCCAGGCGTGGGCACGGGCGCAGCGTTCTAGGGCGATGGTGCCCCGGGGGCTGGCGCCATATTCTAGTTGTCCTGCGAGAGTTTCACTGTAGTCCCCGGGGCGCCGGGTGGCGTTGATGAGCTGGACGATGTATTCCTCTACGGCATCGGTCAAATGTAGCGAGAGAATGTCACGTCGTGCGTTTAAAATAGTGTCTTGGCTAATCGGCGGTGGTGGTGTCGCTGCGGTGGCGCTGGCCTCGGCGCGGATAATCGCCAAGATTTTGCGCTCGGCGGCAATGTCGGGGTAATCAACATTGACGTGCAGTAAAAACCGGTCGAGCTGAGCCTCGGGGAGCGGGTAAGTCCCCTCTTGCTCAATGGGGTTTTGGGTGGCCATCACCATAAAAAGCGGTGGTAGCGGGTAGGTTTTGTTGCCCACGCTCACCTGGCGCTCGGCCATTGCTTCTAGCAGGGCTGACTGCACTTTTGCCGGTGCGCGGTTAATTTCATCGGCCAAAACTAGGTTGTGAAAGATCGGGCCGGCTTGGAATTCAAAGCTGCCGTGTTCGGGGCGGTAAATGTCGGTGCCTGTGACATCGGCCGGCAATAGGTCCGGAGTAAACTGGATACGATTAAAATCGCCTTCAATGGCGTCCGCCAGGGTTTTAATCGCCTTGGTTTTTGCCAGCCCCGGAGCGCCCTCAACCAATAAATGGCCATCGGCGAGTAGCGCGATCAATAGGCGCTGGACTAAGTGGGGTTGACCAACAATTTGATCGTTAAGCCAGTGGGTTAGGGCTTCGATGTGCTGTTGTGGCTGCATGGGATAAACCTTCGTTTATATTTTGTCAGTTTATGTGTGCGGTATAGAGCCGTTGCGGTTAGCCGCGCTAGCAAGTGGCCCTATAAACCCAGTTTTTGTACATAAAAAGACCAGTTGGGGTTGTGAACGATACGATGATAAGTGGCAGTGAGTCGCACTTTTGGCGTTCAAATCCGAATAACAGGCCGTAGACTCACAAATGTGGCGTCAGTTCCTTAAAATTCAAGGGAATTCTACGCTTATCAGCTTAATAAAGGTGCTAATGCAGCCCTTTATTTATTTAGCCAAATTTACTCACTCTTTTATACAAGTGAGCCGCGTGTTTGCTAAGGTATGAACACCAACTGAAAAACAGGAGTGATCAACCGCAATGAGCAACACTGATGTTTTTTCGAGTGCAAGCGACCAAGTTGTGCAAAAAGTCACCGATACGGTAGCGGCGCAGGCCAAGCCCGATCAAGCTGAAGCTTGTCGACAGTGGTGCCGGTTGTTTTTTAGGCATTTTCCGGGGGAGGATTTTGATGGGCGTCCTTTGGGCGATGTTTCCGCCTTAGTGAGTTGGATCTGGCAACAACTCACTTACACAGAGGCTTACCCCAATGTGCAAGTTTTTAACCCGCACCACGAGACGCACGGCTTTGATGGTGCTCACACAGTACTACTGGTGCATCAGCGGGACATGCCATTTTTGGTTGATTCAGTCAGGCTCGAATTAACCGCAAAAAATATCCCGATTTACAGTGTGAAAAGTACGCCGTTTGCGGCAGATCGCCGTGATGGATGGTTGCGTAACGTTGCGCCACTAAACAGTCAAGAAGCGCCCGCGGAGGCGTTGTTGTACTTTGAGATAGGCACGATTACCGATGCCGATGTGTTGCGGGAGCTGGAGCAGGCCCTGCGAGAGGTGCTGGGACAAGTCGTGCAGGTGGTGCGCGACTTTCCGAACTTAAAAGCGTGTGCGCAGCAAGTGGCCGATGAGCTCGATGGTGTCTTGGATGACAACCAGTTACATGGTGTTGCCGGGGCGCAGGAGTTTTTACGGTGGTTGATGGCCGACCACTTTACCTTTTTGGGCTACGCCGAGTTTGACCGGGTTGAACGTGATGGTCAGGAGGTATTACAAGAAAATACCGCGCGAAGGCTTGGGTTGTTTGACGATGGTGGGCCGCGCAAAGTAAAAACCTTTGACGGTTCAAGCCCTGGCGTGGAGCGGTTTTATTTGTCACCGTCGGTTATGGCGTTTAGTAAGTCGCCCGAGTTAAGCCGCGTGCACCGGCATGTTTACCCCGATTACGTTGTGGTGAAACGTTTTGATAACACAGGTGCAGTATGCGGTGAGGCGCGCTTTTTAGGTCTTTACACCTCTTCGGTTTACTACGACTCGCCTGAAAAAATCCCCTTGGTACGCGATAAAATCACCGAGCTGCGGGAACGAATTGGCCTAAACCCCTGGACCCACGAGGGTAAAGCGCTCGCACAAGTGATAGCGACCTACCCAAGAGACGAGCTGTTTCAGGCGAGCACCGCCGAGCTCTATGAAACCATCACGGGTATTTTAGCGATAGGGGAGCGCTATCAGGTGCGGGTGTTTGCGCGTGCGGACAGGTTCGGCAAGTTCTTAAGCTGTTTGGTTTATATCCCCCGAGACTTATTTTCAAGCGCAGTGAGAGAGCGTATCCAGACTTATATTGCCGAACAGATTGGCGCGTGTGATCAGCAGTTTAATACTTATTTCTCAGAGTCCGTATTAGCGCGTGTTCACCTGGTGTTTCGCCTGCCGAAAGATGACAGCGCTGAGTTTGACCTAGAGGCGATAGAGCGGGGTGTGGCTGCTGAGGTTCGATCTTGGGAGGATGATTTATATCAATCTTTGAAGGAGGTTTACGGGGAAGAGCGTGCCTGGCAACTGCAGCAAAAATACCGGCAAATTTTTGGCAATAGTTATCAGGAGTATTATGGCGGTGGTGATGCGGTTGCCGATATCGCAATATTAGAGGCGCTTACAGCAAACGATGAGCCTCTCGCTCTAGAGCTGCTGGACGGCGAAGAAGCGAAAACACTGCGGTTTAAATTATTTCACCGTGGGGATGCGGTCGCCTTATCGGATATTATTCCGTTAGTGGAAAATATGGGGTTACGGGTTATTGCCGAGCATCCGTTTCGCCTTAAACATCACACAGATGTAACGGTCTGGCTGCACGACTTTACCTTGCAACCTCGCCGCGGTGAGGTGGTGTTTAGCCAAGCTTTAGCCGAGCGTTTTAAAAATACGGTGGAGGCGCTGTGGTACGGTCGTGCCGACAACGATAGCTTTAATCGGTTAGTAATCGACGCCGGTTTAGATTGGCGCAGTGCTGATATGTTGCGTGCTTATGCCGCTTATCTGCGACAAACTTTAGTGAGCTATACGCTCGATTACGTTGTTGATGCCTTAGTCGCTCACTCAGATATTACGGCACAACTTTGTCGTTACTTTGCGATCAAGTTTGATCCGAATTGGCGAGCAGAGAACCAAGATGAGGAGAACCATAAAAACCGAGACGTGGCGTTAGAGGATTGCGAAGCCTCAATATTGGCGGCGCTCGATGATGTTGCCAATCTCAACGAAGACCGGATTATTCGTCACTACCTGAATTTATTGAAGGCGAGCTTGCGCTGTAACTTTTACCAAGGGCGTGAGCGGGATTATTTTGCGGTTAAACTCGCCTCGCGACGTCTGCCAGATATCCCCGAGCCCCGGCCTTTGTATGAAATATTCGTATACTCTAAGCGTTTTGAAGGGGTGCACTTGCGTGCTGGAAAGATCGCCCGCGGAGGGCTGCGCTGGTCCGATCGCTTGCAGGACTATCGCACCGAAGTGCTGGGACTGGTAAAAGCGCAGCAAGTTAAAAATGCGGTAATTGTGCCCAGCGGCGCCAAGGGCGGCTTTGTATGTAAGCAGGCAGCACAATTAAATCGCGATGACTTCTTAGCCGAGGGCATCGCCTGTTATAAGCAGTTTATCAATGCATTGCTGGATTTAACTGATAACTTAGTCGACGATAAAATCGCACCGCCTGAACAGCTGTTGCGTTATGACGAGGATGACCCATATCTAGTGGTTGCCGCCGACAAAGGCACGGCGAGTTTCTCGGATACCGCCAATGCTATCGCTCTTGAACACGGGTTTTGGTTGGGCGACGCATTCGCTTCCGGCGGGAGTCATGGATACGATCATAAGGCCATGGGGATTACCGCTCGCGGCGCTTGGGTGTCAGTGCAGCGACATTTTTTAGAACGTGACCTCGACGTTCAGAAAACCCCGTTTAGCGTGATCGGTATCGGTGATATGGGCGGTGACGTGTTTGGTAATGGCATGTTGTGCTCCGCGCAAACAAAGTTGTTGGCGGCGTTTAACCACTTGCATATTTTTATCGATCCAAGCCCTGATCCGGCGGCCAGTTATGCCGAGCGCGAGCGTTTATTTAAAATGCCACGCAGTAGTTGGGCTGATTACAATCGCGAACTTATAAGTGCCGGTGGCGGGGTGTTTGAGCGCAGCGCCAAGTCGATTTCGATTAGCGATGCAATGCAGGAGCGCTTTGCGTTGGAGGCCGATCAGCTGACGCCAGATGAACTTATTCATAAACTGCTGCAGGCACCTGTAGACCTTATTTGGAATGGCGGCATTGGCACCTACGTGAAAGCCCGTCAGGAGTCGCACGCGGATGTGGGAGATAAAACCTCCGATAGTTTACGTGTCAATGGTGAACAATTGCGCTGTAAAGTCTTTGCCGAGGGCGGCAATTTAGGGATGACTCAGCGTGGCCGGGTAGAGTTTTGTCGCAACGGTGGTGCTTGCAACACGGATTTTATCGACAACTCAGCTGGGGTCGATTGCTCTGACCATGAAGTTAATATCAAAATACTGCTGGCCGATTTACTGAAACGCGGAGAGCTGCAAGAGAGTAACCGCGATGAGTTGCTGGAGGCGATGACTGAAGAGGTGGCCGCCAGTGTGTTAGCTCATAATTATCAGCAAACGCAAGCCATTAGCTTGGCCGAAGGAGACGTGCTAGAGCGCAGCTCAGAATACCGCCGTTTTATTAATCATATGGAGAGCGAGGGAAAGCTTGATCGCACCTTGGAGTTTTTACCTAGTGATGAGGAGTTAATTGAACGGCATGGTAAAGAGCAGGGACTCACTCGGCCCGAGCTGTCGGTGCTTATCTCGTATGCCAAAGTGGATCTCAAAGAGCAGCTTGCGAGCTCTGTCATCGTCGATGAGCCAAGCGTCAAAAGGCTGTGTGCTGAGGCGTTTCCCGAGCGTTTGCGCAAACCTTATAAAGACGCTATTGAGCGTCATCGGTTGCGTCGTGAAATAATCGCGACGCAGCTGGCAAACGAGTTGGTCAATCGTCAGGGTTTTACGTTTGTACAGCGGTTGCGTGATGCCACTGGGGCCGATTCAGCTAAAGTGGCGAGTGCATACCGGGTCGCTCGCGAAGTCGAGCAATCGCCCCAGCGTTGGGCCGCTTTAGAGTCTCTTGATTATCGGGTGTCCGCCGAGATTCAAATGGCGTTAATGCAAGAGCTAATGCGTCGCGTCCGGCGAACCACTCGTTGGTTTTTACGCAATCGGTCGGGGGGCATCGACATTGGTGCAGATATAGAGTGCTTCGCGCAATCGGTGCAGGAGGTAAAGCCCATGCTGGCCCAAGGCATGGCCGATACAACAAAGGCGTCTTGGCATGAACGGATTGGGTTTTTTACTGCGGCGGGCGTTTCTGAATCGCTGGCTCAGGAGACGGTATCGGCGGGGTATTTATACGCGGGTCTAGGGGTCGTGGAGGTTGCGCGTGGGTGTAACCGGGCGCTGGCATTAGTGGCGCGGGTCTACACGGCTCTGATTGAGACATTAGAGTTGGATGGGTTTGCTCGTCAATTGAGCAGCGTCAGAGTGGATAACTATTGGCAAGCGTTAGCCCGTGAAGCTTATATGGATGATTTGGAGTCTGAGTTGCGTCGAATGACGGAGATTTTAGCTCGCGAGTGTGACCCCGCAGCGGATGCTGAAGCTGGGGCGGTGGCTGTAGAGCGCTGGTGCGAGAAGCACCGTGCCGCTATTGATCGTTGGGCCTTGATGGCCGGCCATGTTCGTGCATCGCAAACGGCTGACTATGCGATGTTTTCAGTCGCGTTGCGGGAGTTAACTGATTTGGCACGAATCGCAGAGTCAAGGTTAGATTAAACGCAGTAAAAGCAAGGATGCCATAAGCACTTTGGGAGGCTATGGTTTGCCTAATAATGTGTTTCAAGGTCGTGGAGTATCAACTGGTGACTTAACAAGCTGATGTTACGGCTCGCCTTTTGGTGGCGAGCTGTAGTAGGCACTATTTACTTGTGATGGTAAAACCGCGTACGAAATCTCTTACAAGTATTTCAGTGATGTCTTCATTGCGTCACTATTGAGTGAAAACTAACCTGTAAGTGCGCAGGAAATGCATACTACTCAAAATAAGGAGATTCCTATGAAGCGTTTATTCTGTAGCTTTCTAATTGCCATTACCTCTGTTGTATTCTCACCGCTAGCGGTTATTGCGGCCGAACCAGATACTGCGGCAAGTACCGTCGCTCCGATAAATATTAATACAGCGGATGCCCAACAGTTGACGGCGTTAAACGGTGTGGGAGAGGCAAAAGCCGAGGCCATTATTGCGTGGCGTGAGGAGAACGGGCCTTTTGAAAAGGTCGATCAGCTGCTTGAGGTCAACGGTATTGGAGAGGCCACTCTAAGTGATATTCGTAAACGGGTTGTTTTGTAGCCAAACAACATGGCGACCTTAGACCATGCGCTGGACTCTAGAGCTCACCGCATGGTCTTTTTGTGTTGTGTGTTTAATAACCCGTCTTTTTGCGTCATCGCGCCCATTTAATTTTTTGCCTCGGCGGTTATGCAAAACGGTTTTTGTACGTAGTCTTTCCCCTATCTAGTTCGTGGTTGCTGCGAAGTCATCGGAAGTTTGTTTTAATATCGCCCTGACCGGCGTCTTGCCGGTGATAGTGCTAAACGGGGGAGATATGTCAGTATCAGGAATGGGCACCAGCCAACCATCATCGCCACAGCCGCGTATCGTCGTGGCAATGGATTACCACAATGCAGACGATTGCCTGCGGGTGGCGCATCAATTGTCACCTCAGTTGTGCCGGCTAAAGGTGGGTAAAGAGTTGTTTACTGCGTGTGGGCCGCAATTGGTTGAGCAGTTAATGACGCTTGGCTTTGATGTGTTTCTCGATCTTAAATTTCACGATATCCCTAACACTACGGCAAAAGCGGTACGAGCTGCGGCTGAGTTGGGCGTGTGGATGGTGAATGTTCATGTTAGTGGCGGTCGGCGCATGATGCTGGCGGCGCGCGAAGCGCTTGAGGGGTTGCAGTCACCGCCGTTATTGATTGGCGTGACGGTACTGACGAGTATGGATGCCGATGATCTAGCGGGGGTCGGTGTTCAACGCTCACCAGAGCAACAGGTGCTGTATTTGGCTGACCTGGCTAAACAAGCCGGGCTCGATGGTGTGGTGTGTTCTGCGCGCGAGGCCCATGCCTTGAAGCAAGCCTGCGGCAAAGATTTTACCTTAGTCACCCCCGGCATTCGGCCGGTGTCCGCCGAGCAGGGCGATCAGCGCCGGATAATGACGCCCGCGGAGGCCATAACGGCCGGCAGTGATTACCTTGTGATCGGTCGTCCTATCACTCAAGCCGCAGACCCTATGTTGGCGTGCCGCGAAATCCTAGCGGACATTGATGGGGCTTGCGACCATGTGCAGTGATAGCAACAGCACGATAGTGACCGTTGATGGCCCTTCCGGGGCGGGAAAAGGCACCTTAAGCCAATTGCTGGCTCAGCGCTTAGGCTACCGGCTGTTGGATAGCGGCGCCTTGTATCGCCTGGTTGCCCTCGCTTCAATCAATAAGGCCATCTCGGTTGAAAACGCGTCGGCTTTGCGTGATTGCGCGAGCACTTTGGACGTCGAGTTTGCGCCCGCCGATGACGGTGTGACGGTCATCCTTGAGGGACGGGATGTCACTGCCGCCATTCGCCAAGAGCACGTGAGTATGCGCGCCTCGGTAGTGGCGGCGGTTGATGCGGTGCGCACCGCTTTGCTTCAGCGTCAGCGCGACTTTGCGGTCGCACCGGGGTTGGTCGCCGATGGCCGCGATATGGGCACGACCGTTTTTCCTGCGGCGCAACACAAATTTTATTTAACCGCCAGTGCCGAAGCGCGCGCCCAGCGTCGTTATCAACAATTGCTTGGGCGAGGTGAGTCGGTCGACTTAGCGGCCTTAGTGGCCGATATTCAGGCGCGCGATCAGCGCGATCAGTCTCGTGCGACGTCCCCGTTGCGACCTGCACAGGACGCGCACATTGTGGATAGCACAGAGATGAGTATCGCCCAGGTACTTGAACATATGATCGACATCATTAGCGTTTAGTCTGAGCGCGCTAATTATATTTACCGTAACTCACCATGTTGGTGCGAAAGCTGCTTTAGCTGCTACGTGGCGGCGGTGAGTAATGGCAACCCAGCGCCACAAGGAGGCATCGGCTCGTAGCGATGGTAAATTTGGTGCATGTTTTCGAATTTTTTACATTTATGCCTCACGGTGGCGCTGCGCTTAAAGGCTGGTGTCGCCCAGATAAATAATTGATCACGCAAAGTATGGAGTCGGCAGTGAGTTCACAAAAACTGACATGTTTTAAAGCCTATGATATCCGCGGCAAGCTCGGAGAAGAGTTGAACGAAGATATCGCTTATCGTATTGGCCGCGCGTATGGCCAGTTTCTTAAGCCGCAAACCGTTGTTGTGGGTGGCGACGTGCGCGAAACCAGTGAGTCGCTAAAGGCCGCCGTAGGTAATGGCCTTAGGGATGAGGGCGTCGACGTTGTCGATATCGGCATGGTGGGTACCGAAGAGGTGTATTTTGCCACCAGTCACCTTAATGCAAGCGGCGGGATTGAGGTGACCGCGAGTCACAACCCCATCGATTACAATGGTATGAAGCCAATTCGCGAAAACTCAAAACCGATCAGCGGTGATACTGGCTTGTTGGATATTAAAAAGCTGGCGGAAGAGGGTGAGTTTGCGCCGGTTGACTCGGCGAGCCGAGGCAAACTGATAAAGCAAAGCACCTTAGATGCTTATGTTGAGCATTTGCTTGGGTATGTCGACGTCGACCAACTAAAGCCTTTTAAAATAGTGGTGAATGCCGGTAATGGCGCCGCCGGTCATGTGATCGATGCACTTGAATCGCACCTGCCTTTTGAGTTTATTAAAGTTCATCATGAACCCGATCCAACCTTTCCCAATGGTATTCCCAATCCGCTTTTGGTAGAAAACCGCGGCCCAACCCGAGACGCTGTGTTGGCCCACGGTGCCAACCTGGGTATCGCTTGGGATGGTGATTTTGATCGCTGCTTTTTCTTTGATGAAAAAGGCGAGTTTATCGAAGGCTACTACTTGGTAGGGCTATTGGCCGAGGCGTTTTTAACCAAAGAGTCTGGTGGCAAGGTGGTGCATGATCCGCGCTTAACGTGGAATACGATTGATATCGCCGAGCAATGTGGCGGTAAAGCCATTCAATCTAAGACCGGCCACGCCTTTATCAAAGAGCGGATGCGCAAAGAGGACGCTATTTATGGCGGGGAGATGAGCGCGCACCACTATTTTCGAGACTTCTTTTACTGCGATAGCGGCATGATTCCCTGGTTGCTGGTGACTGAGCTGATGTGCCGCAAAAATGCGACGCTGTCATCCATGATGGAAGCGTGTATTGCGCGTTTTCCGTCGCCTGGGGAGATAAACCGCGAAGTCGCCGATGCCAAAGTCGCAATCGCCAAAGTGCGTGATCACTTTCAGGCTGATGCTCTGGAGATTGATGAGACCGACGGCGTGAGTATGATTTTTGCCAACTGGCGTTTCAATTTGCGGATGTCGAACACTGAGCCAGTGGTGCGTTTGAACGTGGAAAGTCGCGCTGACCGAGAGTTGATGCAAGCGAAAACTGACGAGATTGTCGCCTTGCTCGATAGTTGAGCTGGTTTTAGTGAAAGCGAACCCGATTTCTGATTGTTGAAGAAGGAGTAGAGGATGCAAGTCAAAAAAGCGGTAATTCCGGTCGCCGGGCTGGGCACGCGTATGCTGCCTGCGACGAAAGCAATTCCTAAGGAGATGCTGCCAGTTGTCGATAAGCCTTTGATCCAGTATGTCGTCGATGAGGCCGCTGCTGCGGGTATTAAAGAGATTGTGTTGGTGACGCACGCCTCAAAAAACTCTATCGAGAACCACTTTGATACCAGCTTTGAGTTGGAAGCACAGCTTGAGGCGCGTTTAAAGCGCTCGCTGCTTGAGCAGGTAAAATCCATAACCCCGCCTGGTTTGACAGTCATTTCGGTGCGCCAATCGGAGGCGAAAGGGCTAGGGCATGCCATTTTGTGCGCCAAACCGGTCATCGGTGATGAGCCTTTTGCGGTACTGCTGCCCGATGTGTTGGTCGACAGCTATGAGTGCAACCCTAAGCGTGACAATCTGGCCGGAATGGTCCGCCGGTTTGATGAAACCAGCGCCAGCCAGATCTTGGTTGAAGGGGTGCCTTGGGAGTGGGTTTATAAGTACGGCGTCGTTGACTGTGGCGGCGCGGCTATTGGCGCTGGCAACAGCCACAAAATTAGTGCCATGGTCGAGAAACCGCCTGCCGATGAGGCGCCCTCTAACTTGGCGATTGTTGGGCGCTATATTTTATCGGCTGCCACCTGGGAGTTGCTTGAACGCACGCAGCCCGGTGCCGGCGGCGAGATCCAGTTGACTGACGCGCTGGATAAACTTCTCGAGCGGGAGACGGTTGAAGCCTACGAATTAGTGGGAAAAAGTCACGATTGCGGCAGTAAAACCGGCTATGCCATTGCCAATATTGCCTATGCTACGCGCAATAGCGAAGTGGGAGAGGGCGTTAAAGAGTACATTCGCGCCACCTACTGTAGTTAGCCGTAGCGTAAATTGCACCGTCCAGCCGCGCTGGGCGGTGCTTTGCGTGAAATCATACCTTAAATATTGCTTGCCAAAACACGGTCTCTCTGCTAGCCTGCCCGACCTGCTGATACCCATAGCAAATTTATGTGGGACAGTGGTAGTAAGTCGCTACTCGCCAGTGTTAAGGGCGGCTTGCGTTAATCATTCATCAACCCGTACGTCTGGCCTTACGGTTTGCTGTAAGAGCGTCGATTTTTAGACCGCTCGCAGCGTCTTTTATAGGTAATTTTGTGACCATGAGCGAAAGTTTTGCTGAGTTATTTGAAGAGAGCTTAAAAACAGTCGATATGGTGCCCGGCACCATCGTTACCGGTGTGGTAATTGATATCGATAAAGATTGGGTAACTGTACACGCCGGACTTAAGTCTGAAGGTGTTATCCCAGCTAGCCAGTTCATCGATGAAAACGGTGAAGTTAAGCTGGAAGTTGGCGATGAAGTACAAGTTGCACTGGAAACCGTAGAAGACGGTTTCGGTGAGACCCGCCTGTCTCGTGAGAAAGCCAAGCGCGCTGAAGCTTGGAAAGTGCTGGAAGCGGCGCACTCTGCAGACGAAGTGGTTAAAGGTGTTATTAACGGTAAGGTTAAAGGTGGTTTCACCGTTGACGTTGCTGGTATCCGTGCTTTCTTGCCAGGTTCGTTGGTTGACGTACGTCCTGTGCGTGAAACCGCTCACCTAGAAAACAAAGAGCTGGATTTTAAAGTTATTAAGCTCGACCAAAAGCGCAATAACGTTGTGGTATCTCGCCGCGCGGTATTGGAGCAAGCTAACTCAGCTGAGCGTGAAGAACTGCTGGCAACTCTGCAAGAAGGCATGGTTGTTAAGGGTATCGTTAAAAACCTGACCGACTACGGCGCGTTCGTAGATCTGGGCGGTGTTGACGGCCTGTTGCACATCACCGATATGGCCTGGAAGCGTATCAAGCACCCAAGCGAAATCGTTAACGTTGGCGACGAGATCGACGTTAAAGTGCTGAAGTTTGACCGTGAGCGCAACCGCGTATCACTGGGTCTGAAGCAATTGGGTGAAGATCCATGGTTGCAAATTACCGGCCGTTACCCTGAAGGCGCCCGCGTTAAAGCGGTTGTGACCAACCTGACTGACTACGGTTGTTTTGCCGAGCTGGAAGAGGGTGTTGAAGGTCTGGTTCACGTATCTGAAATGGATTGGACCAACAAGAATATCCATCCTTCTAAGGTTGTGAACGTAGGTGACGAGATCGAAGTAATGATTCTCGACATTGATGAAGAGCGTCGTCGTATTTCTCTGGGCGTTAAACAGTGCCAAGAGAACCCTTGGGATGCATTTGCCCGCACTTGCGCCAAAGGTGAGAAAATCACCGGTAAGATCAAGTCAATCACCGACTTTGGTATCTTCATCGGCTTGGATGGCGGCATCGACGGTCTGGTTCACTTGTCTGACATCTCTTGGCACGAAGCCGGCGAAGAAGCCGTGCGTAAGTACAAGAAAGGCGACGAGATCGAAACCGTTGTATTGGCTATCGATCCAGAGCGTGAGCGTATCTCGCTGGGTATCAAGCAGTTAGAAGCTGATCCGTTCTCAGAGTATGTTGCCGAGAACGATAAAGGTACTGTTGTTAAAGGTATCGTTAAAGAAGTTGAAGCAAAAGCAGCCGTTATTACTCTGGCTGACGACGTAGAAGCTGTACTGAAGGCCTCTGAGTTGTCTCGCGAGAAGGTTGAAGATGCGCGCAATGTGCTGAAAGAAGGTGAAGAAGTCGAAGCTAAGATTATTAGTGTTGACCGCAAAAACCGCTCTATCAGCTTGTCCGTTAAGTCTAAGGACGTTGCCGAAGAGAAAGCTTCGATTAAAGAGCACTCTAGCAAGCAAGCCGAGCAAGCTGCTCCGGCCACTACCTTGGGTGATCTGATCAAGGCACAGATGGACGCGAAAGACTAAGTCTATTTGTGATGATAAAAAAGGCCGACCTTGTGTCGGCCTTTTTTATGCCTGTTATTTGGTGTTTAAGTACAGTTGTTTATTCCGGATAATAGATAAAGATCAATAACTTACCTTCTGTTCATAATCCGTCCATCAAGTATTGCGTCCGCTCTGATGTCGTTATAAGCTAAGTTCTGGTCGCGCCGAGCGATCACGCCTGAACAACAACGTACACGAGAGCAGGCTATGACTAAATCTGAATTGATTGAATATATCGCTGAAAAGCAAGATCATTTACCGGTTCGGGATGTCGAACTCGCGGTAAAGTTGCTTTTGGACTATATGTCGGAAATGCTGGCGGATGGCGAGCGGATAGAGATTCGTGGCTTTGGCAGCTTTTCACTGCATTATCGCGCACCGCGTATGGGGCGAAACCCTAAAACCGGCGATGCGGTAGAGCTTGAAGGAAAGTTTGTACCACACTTTAAACCGGGTAAAGAGATGCGCGATCGCGTTAATGAAAGTATTCAACCCTAATTTACGTACCCCTTTTTGTAACTTCACACGCCCAGAGAGGTTTTTATGAGGCGCATTGGCAGATGGATCTACGTGCTGGTTTTGTTGGCTGCGCTTATATTGGGGTTTGTCTTTAACTCTGAGAATGCCTCTGAAGTGACAGTAACGCTGCTGGGAAATGTTTTACCAGCCCTCAGGTTAGGTATTTGGCTGTTGATATTCACCCTGGTTGGCCTGCTAATAGGCTTTGCTCTGAACCTAATCCCATCAATGGCTACCCGACGCTCACTTTCTGCTGCACGCAGGCGCAACGAAAAGCTTGAGCAGGAAATTCATGCGTTGAGAAGTCAAAGTCTGCGGAATTAAATAAATGGCCGACTTATTGATGTATGGCCTATTGCTATTGGCTGTTGCCATTGGTTTTGCGGCTGGTCGTTGGCGTACCCGTGGAAAGTCATCCGACTACCCTAAGGATTATGCGCTCAATTACTACAAAGGGTTAAGTTATCTTTTTAATGAGCAACCCGACGGTGCTATCGATGCCTTTATTGGCTCGTTAGCGGTCAATAGCGATACGCTTGAAACCCACCTGGCGCTAGGTAATATGTTGCGCCGCCGGGGTGAAGTGACTAAAGCTATAAAAATCCACCAAAATCTCTTAGCTCGTCCCGGGCTGAATGTGCGTCAGCAGCATGAATCTCAACTAGAGCTGGCGCGGGATTATATAAAATCAGGTCTGTTGGATCGCGCTGAGGCGCTGCTGTTAGAGCTGGTTAAATTATCCTCAGCCTATAAAATGCAGGCGCTTGAGCACCTGATAGAGATATATCAGGACGAAAACGAGTGGGACAACGCAATTGCTATGGCGAGCCAGCTCGACCGCCGCTACAAAGGCTTGGATGCCGGTCAGAATCTAGCGCAAATGCAGGCTCACTTTGCCTGCGAGCAAGCCTTGCAAGATATGGAGGTGCGCAACACGTCAAAAGCGCGAGTCCACTTGCAGGAAGCGCTAAAATTTGATTCCGGCTCGGCTCGTGCGAGTATTTTGTTTGCTCGGTTAGAGTTTTCTCTTGGTCGATACCGTGAAGCCCTTAAGTATTTGCATAGGATTCCGAGCCAAGATGCGGAATATTTGGTTGAGGTGTTGGGTATTTTGACTGAAAGTTACGAACGGTTGGGCGAAACCCAAGCCCTTGATCGTTATTTACAGCAGTTGCTTGAAGAGCACCCCAGTAACTCACTGATTATTACCATCGCTGACCGACTGCGCTGGAGTCAGAACGATTATGTTGCGGGGGATTTTATTGCCGAGCAGCTAAAACGCACACCAAGTATTCGCACCCTCAATCGTCTGGTCGAGCTGCATTTGCCTCATTCGGATGGCAAAGCAAAAGAAAACCTAGAGCTTTTAAAACAACTTGTCGACCAGGTTATTGCTGAAAAGCCCAGTTACTGTTGTAACAAATGCGGCTTTACGGGCAATAGTTTGCACTGGTTGTGCCCGGGCTGTAAGTCTTGGGGCAGCGTGCGACCTATTCGGGGCGTTGCCGGCGAGTAAGCTGATACACACCTCTATTGTTTGAAATTCACACAACTGTAAAAAACCACTGATTTACTGTGCCTAGCGCGCGCGGTAGGGCTTCACTATTGGGAGTCGCTACTGGGCGGTGGTCTAGTCTTGTAAATGACAGTGGAGTTGGCGATGAAAGTAACGGTCTTTGGGGTAGGGTATGTCGGGCTGGTACAGGCTGCAGCACTTGCTGAGGTGGGGCATCACGTGGTCTGTGTCGATATCGATAAAACGAAAGTGACACGCCTGAATGATGGTTATATCCCCATCTACGAACCGGGGCTAGAAAATGTCGTACGTGATAATCATCGTAGTGGTCGCTTGGTTTTTAGTGATGAGCCCTCTGTAGGTGTGGCTCACGGGGAAGTTCAGTTTATTGCGGTGGGTACACCCCCTGACGAATCTGGTGCCGCCGATACTCGTCATGTATTAAGCGTTGCCAGTACCATTGGGGCACTGCTGGACAGGCCGGCACTGGTGGTTAATAAATCTACGGTTCCCGTGGGTACGGCCGATAGGGTCGCCCAGTGTATTGATGCGGAACTCAAGTCTCGCGGCGAGCGCTTTGCGGCAACCGTTATTTCTAATCCCGAGTTTTTAAAAGAAGGTTCTGCGCTGACCGATTGCATGAAGCCTGACCGGATCATCATTGGTACTGATGATGCCGCTGCGGAAGCAACAATGCGCGAGCTATACGCCCCCTTTAACCGTAATCACGAAAAAATTATTGTCATGGATGTACGTAGCGCCGAGCTGACCAAATATGCAGCCAACTGCATGTTGGCGACAAAAATCAGTTTTATGAACGAGATTGCCAATCTGGCAGAAAAACTCGGGGCCGACGTCGAGGCGGTGCGCTTAGGAATTGGTAGCGACCCACGTATTGGCTATCATTTTATTTACCCGGGTGTTGGCTATGGTGGCTCTTGTTTTCCAAAAGATGTGCGGGCGTTAATCAGTACGGCCAAATCGGTGGGTTTTGATGCGGACGTATTAAAAGCTGTTGAGCATCGCAATAATTGCCAAAAAAATACGCTTTTCAGCAAAATTTCTAATCACTTTAACGGGGATTTAAAAGGTAAAACGTTTGCGTTATGGGGATTGGCATTTAAACCTAATACGGATGATATGCGAGAGGCGCCCGCCAAAGTATTAATGGAGGCGTTGTGGCAAGCTGGCGCCCGCGTGCAAGCTTACGACCCTGAAGCAATGAACGAGGCGCAGCGTATTTACGGCGCGCGCAATGATTTACAGTTATGTGGCACAAAAGAGTCGGCTTTAAACGGTGCAGACGCTCTGGTAATAGCCACCGAGTGGCAGGCATTTCGCGCTCCCGATTTTGACGTCTTACAGGAGGCGCTTACAGAACCTGTAATTATTGATGGCCGCAACCTGTACGATCCTGTGAAATTGGCCGGGTTGGGGTTTGATTACTATAGTGTTGGGCGAGCACATGCCAGTCCGGTACGTCAGCCGGTACTAGGTCTCGTATCCAGAGGGCAAATGGCCGCAATCTAGCGGGGCGCGTTTTCTAATAGCCACCTATATGCCAAAATAGGCGCCGGCGGCCCAAAATGGGTCATTGCCATTTATGCTATTAGAGATACGTTATGATCATACCGGTTTTGCTTGCGGGTGGCTCGGGTAATCGCCTGTGGCCACTGTCGCGCGAGCTATACCCTAAACAGTGCATTAATTTAACTGATCCCAATCAGACGCTGATTCAGCAAACCCTGGAGCGTGTTAGGCTATGCGGTATTGATGCCTCACCCGTTGTGGTCTGTAACAACGATCATCGCTTTCTTATTGCTCAGCAAATGCTTGAGCTCGGCATTAGCGGCACTATCATGCTGGAGCCTGCCGCCCGCAATACGGCCGCAGCGATTGCCTTGGCGGCCTTTGAGGTTCGCCGGGAGAACCCCGATGCGAGTTTGTTGGTACTGCCTGCCGATCACTTAATTGCCCAAGCTGAGCGATTTTCCGAGGTTGTGGCCATGGCCCATGCGCGGGCCGCAGCCAATGAGTTGGTCACTTTTGGTATTGCGCCTAGCTACCCTGAGACTGGGTATGGCTACATTGAGGCGCACCACTTTGGCCAAGTTTCTCCGATTAAAGCCTTCCATGAAAAACCTGCACTCGAAACGGCAACCGGCTACGTGAAGGCGGGTAACTGCTACTGGAATAGCGGCATGTTTATGTTTACGCCAGAAGTTTATCTATCCGAGTTGCAGCGTTTTCAGCCGGCTGTTTACCAGGCGGTGGAGCAAGCTATGGCCGAGCGTTACACCGACTTGGATTTTGTGCGAGTCGGTGAAGACGCATTCTCCCAATCACCGGCCATATCCATTGACAATGGAATTATGGAGCTTACCCATCGAGGCACGGTAGTGCCTTACCATGGGGATTGGAGTGATATTGGCAGCTGGCAATCTGTTTACGATCATCTCGATAAAGATGCCGATGGCAATGTTGTTGTTGGTGATGTGTTGGTTGAGGATGTGCAAGATTCCTTAATAAGGTCTAACTCGCGATTGGTGACGGCGGTTGGGGTTAGCAATCTTGCTATTATCGATACCCATGACGCTCTTCTGGTTATGTCTCGAGAAAACTCCCAAGCGGTAAAAACGATCGTCGCACGTTTAAAAGAGCGCGGTAGAGCTGAAACTCGTCACCATCAAAAGGTGTATCGCCCCTGGGGTAGCTACGAAACCGTGACTCTAGGAGAGCACTACCAAGTAAAGCACGTCAAAGTGAACCCGGGCGCCAAGTTTGCCTTACAGGTGCATCGGCACCGCGCCGAACATTGGGTGATTTTGCACGGTATTGCAGAGGTTCGTATTGGCGAGCGCGAGCATCTCCTACACGCCAACGAATCTATCCACATTAATGTGGGTGATGTGCATACGCTGCACAATCCGGGTAATACCACACTGGATTTAATCGAGGTGCAAACGGGGGATCATATCGATGAAAATGATGTGGTGCGCTTTACCGATTATTATCAAGAAGCGGTTGGTGGCTTAGATGAGCCTTGAGCGCAAGGTGCTAATTACCGGTGCTAATGGATTTATTGGCGGGCACCTACGCGCCGGGCTGCTGCGCGAGGGCGGTTACCAGGTTGTTGCCGGCGTGCGCCAGCCTGTTAATGACGATGAAATTCTTGTGTCAGAAGATTTAAGTGTGGAGCAGTGGGGCGAACGCCTACACGCAGTGGATACTGTTGTTCACGCTGCGGCCCGCGCACATGTGTTGCAAGAGAGTGAGGCCGACCCTAAGCACTTATACAACCAGATCAATATCGAGATGACCCGAGCCCTTGCCCTTGCCGCCTCACTGGCTGGGGTGCGGCGGTTTATTTTTATCAGCTCTATCGGCGTTAATGGTGTTACCAATACCGCTCCTTTTAAGGAAACCGATCGTCCTGCACCGAGTGGTGCTTATGCCTGCTCTAAATACCACGCCGAGCAGGCCCTATGGGAAATTGCTGCCAGCTCGGCGATGGAGATTGTCATCCTTCGGCTTCCATTGGTGTACGGCCCTGGAGTCAAAGCCAACTTTCACGCTATGTTGCGGTGGATTGATTCGCATATTCCGTTGCCATTAGGTTCTGTACGCAATAAGAGGTCGTTACTTGGCGTTGATAATCTTGTGAGTTTTATTGAGCTTGCGGTTCGTCATCCAGCAGCAGCCAATCAATTGTTCCTGTTGGCTGACGGGGAGGATCTTAGTACACCCGAGCTGCTGAATACTCTTGCCGATGGGCTTGGCAGCCGCTCGTTATTATTCCCTTGCCCTCAGCGCTTGCTGGTGTTGGCGGCACAAGTGATGGGGAAAGGCGCATTGGCGACAAAACTGTGTGGATCATTACAGATCGACATAAGCAAGGCGCGCAATCTATTGGGGTGGCTGCCAATCAAGCCTCTTAAAGAAGGCCTCTCCAATACCGCCCAAGCTTACCGTTGGGCTAATGATGGGGACAAAACACCGAGGCGCCAAGCGTGAGTCTAACAGAGATGGTTGCTGGTTTACTGGCGAGCTTTATTTTAACGGCGCTACTAACGGGCCTTATTCGTTTCTATGCGCTTCGGCGTGGCCTGTTGGACGCGCCGGGCGCTCGCTCATCCCATAGTGTGCCAACGCCTCGGGGCGGCGGTTTAGCCGTTGCGATTGTTGCGTTGGGTTGGATCTTGTTGCATTGGCTGTCTGATGTTGCTGTGAGTGATTTGTCTGGCGCCAGTAATCTTGTTGTTGTCTATGTGGTGGCCGCCCTGGTTGCTGCTGTGGGCTTTTGGGACGATCACGGCCATGTTCGCTCCGGGGTGCGGCTGTTTGTGCATTTGTTGGCTGGAGTTATTTTGGTCGCGCTTCTGCCTCGTTTCCAAATCACATTTTTGAATCTGGATATAGGCTCTGGCACGTTTGGTTTTATTGTGCTGACGCTTGTTGTCGCTTGGTATATTAACCTCTTTAATTTTATGGATGGTATCGATGGTATCGCGGCATTTGAAGCGATGTTTGTGTTTGGCGGCTACGCTTGGCTAGCTTATTGGTTTGGGGCGCCGCAACTGGTTAGCTCGGCGCTGTGTGTGTTGGCAAGTGTGGCGGGTTTTGCATTGTGGAATTTTCCTCGCGCGCGGATCTTTATGGGGGATGTCGGAAGCGGGTTTCTCGGCACGCTGATCATGGGTTTTTTATTTGTGTTGAGCGGGATCGAGAAAAACCTTTTTTGGGCCGGGTTGTTGTTGTCGGGTGTGTTTATTGTCGACGCCACTTTAACCTTGCTCCATCGTCTTTGTCGTGGGGAGGCGTTGTACAAAGCTCATCGCACTCACGCTTATCAGTACGCCGCCCGTCGCTATCATTCGCACGCTTTAGTGACGCTCACGTTAATGGTGATAAATCTATTGTGGTTGCTGCCAATGGCCTGGGTGGCTGCGACGGGGCTGTTGCCTGGCTGGGTTGTTTTGTTGATTGGCTACGCCCCGTTAGTGCTGTTGGCCGCTGTCTTTCATGCGGGGCGCGCCGAGCGGGCGTAGTCTTTATGGTGTGATTCGTTCAGCGCTGGCGAGTGGTGTGGGTGTGGCGCAAAGTAGGTTCAATAAGTGGGCCCAAGCAAGTCGCTATTTAATAACCCGCAATTGGGCGGTATTGGTTTTGTGCAACCACACGGCATCACCCAATGCCTCTTCGGTCGCATATCCCGTGGGTGCGCGCATCAGCAATTCGCGCACTCGGTCACAGGCGTAGTCGTGACAAGCACGGTCTAGCTCCCACAGTAAAACTTCTGTGTCGACCCAGCTTAAACAGAACTCTTCAGCGCGCATAATTCGGTCGTGCGCGGTGCCGGTGACATTGTCGCCCACTAGCAGCTCCTCGTAGAGTTTTTCGCCAGGGCGCAACCCTGTATAAGTGATCTCTATGTCGCCATCGGGCAGCCCTGTGGTTTTTATGGTCAGGCCTGACAGGTGGATCATGCGTCTTGCGAGATCGACAATTCTTACCGGCTCGCCCATATCGAGTACTAAGACATCTCCGCCAGTTCCCATTGCCCCGGCCTGAATCACGAGTTCAGCGGCTTCTGGTATGGTCATAAAGTAGCGAATAATCTCGGGGTGGGTAACGGTGACTGGACCGCCCATTTTGATTTGTTGGCGGAACAGGGGCACCACCGACCCTGATGAGCCCAACACATTGCCAAACCGAACCATACTAAAGCGGGTGTTGCTTTGGCGCTGAGATAAGCCCTGTAGGACAAGCTCTGCCATGCGTTTAGAGGCGCCCATGACGTTGGTGGGGCGAACAGCTTTGTCGGTAGAGATTAAAACAAACGATTCGACGCCAGCGCGTATCGCCGCCTCGGCAGTGTACCAAGTGCCATAAACGTTATTGCGAACGCCTTCGACGATATTGTGCTCGACCAGTGGAACGTGTTTGTACGCGGCTGCGTGATATACCGTCTGCACACCAAATGTGCGCATAACGGTTTCAACCCGGTGCTCGCGCTGGACGGAGCCGAGTAGAGGAATGATCTCGACGTCTAGCTTTTTGGCCTGCAGTATTTGACCAAGCTCTGACTCGAGTTGATAGAGACTGAATTCGTTTAGCTCGAACAGCACGATACGTTTGGGTGACTGCAAGATGATTTGGCGGCAAAGCTCCCCGCCGATGGAGCCGCCGGCGCCAGTCACCATCACCACTTTATCGGTTATACAAGCGCTCAGTAAGTCGTTGTTGGCTTTGACTGGGTCTCGGCCAAGGAGGTCTTCAATGTCGACATCGCGTATATGTTCAATGCGGGCGCGACCACTGATTAAGTCCGGGATGGCGGGTGCTGTTTGCACTGACACGCCTAGGGGTTCTAAGCCTTTGATGATCTGGGCGCGGCGCGAATGGGGTGTATTGCCTAGCGCCAGAAGGACTCTGGTAGCGCTATGTTTGCGAATAATGTGGGGTAACTGCACGGGGCTTTGTACTTTAAGGTTGGCAAATACGGAACCCTGCCTTGCGAGGTCGTCATCGACAAAGGCCACCACTTTGTAGTTGGTAGCTTTTAGCGCTAGGCGCAGCTGGTGACCCGTGTAGCCAGCACCGTAGACAATCACCGGCTCGCGCTTGCCTTGATGAGAGCCATTTAGGATCATAACCAAGTGGTGAACCAGAAGGCGGGGTCCGCCGAGCAGTAACAGAGCGATCGTGAGGTAAATAAAGGGAACGGAGCGGGGGATAAAAGAGTGAGTAAAAAAACTGCCTACCGCTAGAATCAGTGCCGAGAAACAGCTGCCTAAAAACACCGTATTAAGAGCTTGAGGCGTCATGTAGCGCAGTATTGCGCGGTACATTCCCATGCGTATAAACGCCCCAAGCGTGAAAACGATGGTGATTGCCAGGGTGGCGAGTTCACGTTCGGTGACGGGGATCTCAAGGCTGCCGAGCCGCAGGCAAATGGCAATGTAAAGTGAGCAGCTGATCGCCAAGGTGTCGTAAGCGAGCGATATAAGCCGCTTAGTGGTTCTGGACGAGTCGAATAGCGCTTTAAGCATGGTTGCAGGCCTTAGAGTGAGCGTCACGCTGGGCTGATTCCTTAACTGAGTAGTATACGTGCTTTTGCGGATAAAAGTGAGAGCTGCTATGTAATATTGCGTATTATTCAATAGCTTAGCGCTGAATGCTGTATAAAATTGTTACTCCTTAGGGGCAAAAAATACTTGCGTGCCGTCATTCGGGCTGATAAAGTTCGCGCCCAGTTGTCGAGTGCTATCGGGCTCGCAACCCTGTCTTTATGTACGACCGTAGCTCAGTTGGTTAGAGCACTACCTTGACATGGTAGGGGTCGGTGGTTCGAGTCCACTCGGTCGTACCAGTTTATCCTTGCCAATCAGGCACATAGAAATCCCCCTGGCGCCTGCTTGCCTGCTATCTAAGCTCTGCAATTTTTTGCGCTCCGCTTGAAAAGCACAAAATAGCCCCCAGTTACTGAACCTGAACTGAACAGTGCCGCTCACTTGTGCGGCTGGTTATTTTGTATACAGGAGTCGTACCCCATGACCGTAGAAGCGCAAAAAGAAACTCGAGGCTTTCAGACCGAAGCCAAGCAGCTTTTGCATCTGATGATTCACTCGCTTTACTCAAACCGTGAGATTTTTCTCCGTGAACTGGTTTCCAATGCCTCAGATGCCGCTGATAAGCTGCGTTTTGCCGCGGTAAAAGACGATAGTTTGTACGAAGGCGATAGCGACCTCCAGGTTCGAATTAGTGTTGATAGTGACGCCAAAATCATCACCATTAGCGATAATGGTATAGGTATGGGGCGCGAGGATGTGATCGAAAACTTAGGTACGATCGCGAAATCGGGCACTGCCGCCTTTATGCAGAACCTAACGGGTGATGAGAAAAAAGATGCCCAGTTAATTGGCCAGTTTGGTGTGGGCTTTTATTCATCTTTTATTGTTGCTGATAAAGTGGTCGTGACCACCCGTAAAGCGGGCACACCCACCGATCAAGGTGTTCGCTGGGAGTGTGACGGTGAGGCCGAGTTTGATATTGAAACCATCGAGCGGGCCGAGCGTGGCACAAGCATTGAGTTACATTTAAAAGACGACGCGGCTGAGTTTGCCGATGACTGGCGCTTGCGCTCCATCATCAAAAAGTACTCGGACCATATTGCCATCCCCGTGGTGATGCAAAAACAGGCCCCGGCAGAGGAGGGCGAGGAGCCACCAGAGCCCGAAGACGAGGTGGTGAACACGGCTAAAGCACTTTGGACACGTTCACGCTCGGATGTCAGCGAAGAGGAATACAAAGAGTTTTATAAGCATGTGAGTCACGACTTTGCCGATCCGTTAACCTGGAGCCACAACCGTGTCGAAGGTAACCTCGACTACACCAGCTTGCTCTATGTGCCGGCGAAAGCCCCGTTTGATTTATACAATCGCGAGGGTGCCCGAGGCTTAAAACTTTACGTGCAGCGCACCTTTATTATGGATGACGCCGAGCAGTTTTTGCCGCTATACCTGCGCTTTGTGAAGGGTGTCGTTGATTCGAACGATCTGTCGTTGAACGTTTCTCGCGAAATTCTGCAAAAAGACCCTAACATCGATAGTATGCGCACGGCGTTAACCAAGCGTGTTTTGGATATGCTGAGTAAGCTTGCCAAAAATAAACCAGAAGAATACGCCAGCTTCTGGAATGAATTTGGTGAGGTTCTCAAAGAGGGGCCGGCAGAAGATTTTGCGAATCGCGAAAAAATCGCCAAACTACTGCGCTTTGCCACGACTTTGAATAACACCTCGACCCAAGATCAGTCACTGGATGACTACATCGGTCGCATGCAGGCCGGGCAAGACAAGATTTACTATATTGCCGCGGAAAACCACAACACGGCTAAAAACAGCCCGCACCTTGAAGTGTTCCGTAAAAAAGGCATCGAAGTATTGTTGCTTTCGGATCGGGTCGATGAGTGGTTGATGAGCCATTTGGCCGAGTTTGATGGCAAAACCTTACAGGATGTGGGTAAAGGTGAGCTAGATTTAGGCGAGCTGGATACCGCTGAAGACAAAGAGGCTCAAGAAAAAGTTGCAGAAGCTCTTAAGCCTTTGCTGGAGCGTGTTAAAACGGCGCTTGGCGATGAGGTGGCGGAGGTTCGTTTGACGCACCGCCTAACTGATTCGCCCGCCTGTGTGGTGGTTCCCGAGCATGAGATGGGTGCCCAAATGCGTCGCTTGCTTGAGTCTGCCGGTCAAGCGGTACCCGAGTCTAAGCCAATCTTTGAGGTGAACCCCGACCACCCGCTGGTACAAAAGCTGGATCAAGAGCAGGATGAAGACCGCTTTGCCGATTTGAGTAAAGTGTTGTTTGACCAAGCAAACTTGGCTGAAGGTAGTCACCTAAGCGACCCTGCCGCGTATGTTCAGCGGTTGAATAAACTGTTGCTGGAGCTTAGCCACTAATCGAGCAATGGCTTGATGACTCAAAAGGCCCGCATCGTCCGATGCGGGCCTTTTTTGTGGTGTAAACGAGGGTTTATTTTATCGTGGCGCGAGCTTTCATGTAGCCTTCGTAGTCGGGCACGTTGCGTTCAAACTCGCTGTTAAACAACGGGGAGGCCACCATAAAGTCGGCGCTGATGGGGTTGCAGGCTACTGGGATGTTCCACACCGCCGCGATGCGCAGCAACGCTTTAACATCCGGGTCGTGAGGCATGGGCTCAAACGGGTCCCAGAAGAAAATCAAAAAGTCGACTTTTCCCTCGGTAATCAACGAGCCTACCTGTTGGTCTCCCCCCAGCGGGCCACTAATTAAGCGTTCAATCTCAAGCCCGGTTGCGGCATTAATCACTGTGCCAGTGGTTCCGGTGGCGTATAGCTTGTGGTGGGCGAGGTCGGACTGATGTTTTTCACACCAGCGAATAATATCGGGTTTTTTATTGTCGTGCGCGACCAGAGCAATCGATTTGTTGGCCGGTAGAGTAATCTTTTTGTATTGCATAAATGCGGCTCCTAACTTTTAATTCGCCCCAATATTCTGTCCATCGCTCGCGTACTTAAAAAGCGCTTAAGCGTGCCCATTAAATGAGTGG
This sequence comes from uncultured Gilvimarinus sp., assembly GCF_963972205.1. NCBI lineage: Bacteria > Pseudomonadati > Pseudomonadota > Gammaproteobacteria > Cellvibrionales > Cellvibrionaceae > Gilvimarinus > uncultured Gilvimarinus sp. The sequence continues at coordinate 419,250 of NZ_CAXAUC010000001.1, forward strand.
GAAAGGTGACATAATAGCGTGCTTTTGGTGTTTTGGCGGTTAAGGCATGCTGTAGTTTTTTATAGACGGCGTCAGGGCCCAGTGTGAAACGTGATGCGGGGCCAGGCTTACTGAGACGTGCAATGGCCGAAGCGTACTGAAACCCAAAGCGACTGCTGTTGATGTCGACATTGGCATCCAGTGCGCGCAGTGCATTAGCGCGAAACTCACTGCTAATGGGGCCGGGCTCGATCAAGCATATGTTGATGTTGGTATCGGCCAATTCTAGGCGCAAGGTATCGGTGATGCCTTCTAGTGCAAACTTGCTGGCGTTGTAAGCACCCCGAAAGGGCATCGCGGCAAACCCCAAGACTGAACTATTGTGAATAATGCGACCGGATTGTTGTTTGTGCATTATTTTTAGCACAGCATTGGTTAGCTCGCACCAGCCAAAAAAATTAGTTTCAAACTGTTGGCGCAGGGTGTCTCGCGTTAAGTCCTCCACGGCGCCTGGTTGGCCGTAAGCCCCATTGTTAAACAGCGCATCTAAGGTGCCGCCGGTAAGCTCCAGTGTCTTGCTGAGCCCGGCGGTTATGCTCTCGGTACTGGATACATCCAGTTGGACGCATGTTAAGCCTTCGGCTTGCAACTTTAATACGTCGGCCTGTTTGCGACAGCTGGCAATAACGTACCAGCCGTCTCGCTGCAGTGCTTTGGCGCAATAGTAACCGATGCCGCTTGAGCACCCGGTAATAAGAATGCTGGGTTCTTTACGCATTGCTGGCTTCCTTATTTATCTGCATACACAAAAAAGCCCACCTTTTGGTGGGCTTTTTGCTCAAAAAGTCGCGGGATTAAACCGCAACGTTTTGAATTTCTACTGCGGCGATACGCTTGCCTTCGTCCGCGGCTTTTTGGTATTGCTCGATCTCGTTAAAGTTGAGGTAACGGTAAATATCCGCGCTCATGCTATTAAGATCGCTGGTGTAGCTTAGGTACTCTTCTTTATTGGGGATCTTGCCAATAATGGCCGCCACCGCTGCCAGCTCGGCCGATGCCAAGTAAACGTTGGCGCCCTGGCCTAAGCGGTTGGGGAAGTTGCGGGTCGAAGTAGAAACCACCGTCGAGCCGGGCGCTACCCGTGCTTGGTTCCCCATGCACAATGAACAGCCAGGCATTTCTGTACGCGCCCCTTTGCGGCCAAAGATGTTGAAGTAACCTTCTTCCATCAGTTGGTGTTCGTCCATTTTGGTTGGTGGTGCGATCCACAAGCGGGTCGCCAGCTCGTCTTTAGAGGCGTCTAACAATTTACCGGCGGCGCGGAAGTGACCGATGTTAGTCATGCAGGAGCCGATAAACACTTCATCGATCTTGGTGTCTTGTACTTCGGCCAAGGTTTTCACATCGTCCGGATCGTTCGGGCAGGCCAAAATAGGCTCTTTAATGTCGGCCAGATCAATCTCGATTACCGCTGCGTACTCGGCATCGGGGTCGGCTTCCATTAGTTCAGGGTTGGCCAGCCAGTCTTCCATCTTTTGGGCTCGACGCTCCAGCGTGCGAACATCGCCATAGCCTTGTTCGATCATCCAGCGCAGCATCACAACGTTGGATTTTAGGTATTCGATGATGGGTTCTTCGCCAAGCTTGATGGTACAGCCTGCCGCCGAGCGCTCGGCGGAAGCGTCGGAGATCTCAAAGGCTTGCTCGACTTTTAAATTTGGCAGGCCTTCAACTTCTAGGACGCGGCCCGAGAAGATATTCTTTTTGCCTTTTTTGTCGACGGTGAGTAGGCCGTCTTTGATGGCGTACAGCGGAATCGCATTAACCAGGTCACGCAGGGTGATGCCCGGCTGCATTTCGCCTTTAAAGCGCACCAGTACCGACTCTGGCATATCCAGCGGCATGACCCCGGTAGCGGCGGCAAACGCCACCAAGCCAGAACCTGCCGGGAACGAAATGCCCAGCGGGAAGCGGGTGTGTGAATCGCCGCCGGTACCCACGGTGTCGGGCAACAGCATACGGTTTAGCCAGCTGTGGATGATGCCGTCAGCTGGACGCAAAGACACGCCACCACGATTCATAATAAAGTCGGGCAGGGTGTGCTGGGTTTCAATGTCGACGGGCTTGGGGTAAGCGGCGGTGTGACAAAAAGACTGCATGGTTAAGTCGGCCGAGAAACCAAGGCAGGCCAAGTCTTTTAACTCGTCGCGAGTCATTGGGCCGGTGGTGTCTTGCGAGCCAACGGTGGTCATTTGTGGTTCGCAGTAAGTGCCAGGGCGTACACCGGCGGTGCCGCACGCTTTGCCTACCATTTTTTGCGCAAGTGTATAGCCTTTGCCAGAGTCGGCAGGTTGCTCGGGCAGACGGAACATATCGCCAGCGTCGAGGCCTAGTGAGGTGCGTGCCTTACTGGTTAAACCGCGTCCCACGATCAGCGGAATCCGGCCGCCGGCTTGCACTTCGTCCAATAGCACTTCTGACTTAAGGTTAAACTCGCAAATCACCTCGCCGGTTTCGGCGTTGAGGATCTTGCCCTCGTAGGGGCGAACGTCAATGACATCGCCGGTGTTTAAATCGTCTACCGGCGCCTCAAATACCAGAGCACCCGCATCTTCCATCGTGTTGTAAAAAATAGGCGCTACTTTGCCGCCAATACAAACACCGCCGGTGCGCTTATTGGGTACGCCGGGAATGTCTTCACCGATATACCACAGCACTGAGTTGGTGGCTGATTTGCGCGAAGAGCCGGTGCCGACGACGTCGCCGACAAACGCCAGCGGGTTGCCTTTGGCCAACAGTTCATCAATTTGCTTGATTGGGCCGACATTGCCTTCGTCTTCGGGGGTGATGCCGTCGCGACTCATTTTGTACATGGCGCGTGCATGCAGTGGGATGTCAGGGCGTGACCACGCATCTTGCGCAGGAGATAAGTCGTCGGTGTTGGTTTCGCCCGTGACTTTAAAAACGGTGAGCTTGGTGCTCTCGGGGACTTTTTTACGACCGGTAAACCACTCAGCATCGGCCCAAGATTGGATCACGTCTTTGGCAATGTCGTTGCCTGCTTTGGCTTTTTCTTCGACGTCGTGGAAGGCGTCAAACATCAATAGGGTGTGCTTCAACTCAACGGCCGCCAGTGGCGCTAGTTCGTTGTCGTCTAACAGTTTAACCAAGGTTTCGATGTTGTAACCGCCGTGCATCATGCCCAGCAGTTTAACGGCGTGAGCGCGATCAATCAGCGGCGATTGTGCTTCGCCGTCAACCAAGGCGCTGAGAAATGCCGCTTTCACATAGGCTGCTTCATCGACACCGGGGGGAACACGTTCAGTGATCAGCTCTAGCAGAAAATCCTCTTCACCCGCGGGTGGGTTCTTTAATAGCTCGACCAGGCCTGCAACCTGTTCAGCGTTTAATGGTTTAGGTGGAACTCCTTCTGCTGCGCGTTCTGCAACATGTTTGCGGTAGGCTTCAAGCACGATTGTGATCCTCTGGTTTTAATTTGATGTACTCCGCTAGCAGGATCGCTGCTTTGGAGGCTATCCATGACCCACATGGATGAGGTGCCCTCAACAGGGCGAATCGGGCGCGAATTATACAGCATGACGCCCAGACTGTTAACTGCTGCGAGTAAATGAGCTGCCGGCAAATGCGCTATGGTAACGCAATCATTTCTGCTAAGATGCCGAAAAACATGAATACGCTTATAAGTTAATCAGCCAAGCGATTAAACCTCTCCCGTACCGAGCCACGAGATGCCCATGCAAAAGTCATTAGTTAGTCTAGGTTTTGCCTTGTCAGTCACTGCCTGTGCGCAGTCGACCACACACGATGTTAGCGATGTTCAGCCGGTGAGGTCGGACACTTACTGCGCCGCTGGGGAATACCAGGCACCCAGAGGTGCGCTTGAGGCCACCCGGATAGAGGCGGCGGATTTTAGTGCGCCTGGCTTATACGAAGGGCCAGTATGGGTGGGCGATAAGCTGTTGTTTTCGCGCTTTGGCTTTGGTGCTGGTTTTCCATCCAACGTATTAAGCTACGATGGCCAAGAAGTTGCGGTGGTGCTGGCCGATGCTGGTACCAATGGGTTGGCAATCGATAATGCCAACCAGCTTATTGCCGGCACCCACAAGTATAAAGCGGTCGCGAGGTTTAACCTGAAGGATGGTCAGCGCCAGGAGTTGGCGAGCCAGTATCAAGGTCAGGCTTTTAACTCCCCGAACGATCTAACGATGAGTGCCCGGGGGGATATTTATTTTACCGACCCTGATTTTCAGCGCGCAGCAGCGCCCGGTGGCCAAGACGCGACGCGGGTTTATCGCGTAGATGCACAGGGGCAAGTCAGTGTTGTTGATGACACTATTGCTAACCCTAACGGTATCTCGCTGTCGCCCGACGAGCAAACGCTGTATGTCGCCGGTGGAGGCGAAAATGGCTTTGTGCGGTCTTATCCGCTCGACAATGGCGAGGCGGGTGCTGGGCAGACTTTACTGGCTGACGTTACGGTGCCCGACGGTATGGCAATCGACTGTTTGGGAAACATCTACGTCACCGAGCATACCAAGCAACGGGTGCGGGTTATTACCCCCGAGGGCGATGAGATCGCCATCATCCATGTTGACGCCAACATCACCAATGGTGCCTTTGGTGGCGAAAATGGCAAAACCCTGTATCTGACCGGTGCCGGTGCGCTCTGGTCTATTGAGCTGGATGTTGCCGGCTTGCCGTACTAACTGACAATGCGCGCCGTGGTAGTATCTTTGCCGCGGTGCGCGCACCAGCCTCTTTAACCGTGTAAAATACTGGCCCGATTCATCGTACCGGACTGACATGGCTGTATTTAAACCCGTTAAAACACCTTGTGTCGGCATTTGCTCAACCGGCATTGGTGACGCTGTTTGCCGTGGGTGCAAACGCTTTTCTCATGAGGTTATTCATTGGAATGCCTATGGCGAAGAGCAGCGTCGTATTATCGCCCAGCGACTAGAGAGCTATCTGACGCAAGTGGTCGACAACCGGATTGAGGTTATTGATCAGGCGCTTCTGTTGACCCAAATTCAACACCAGCAAATCCAGTTTAAGCCCGAGCAAACGCCGCAATGCTGGGTGTTTGATTTGCTGCGCGCCGGCGCCAGCCAGATTTCATCGCTACCGGATTATGGTCTTGCATTGCGTCGAGAGTGGCGCGACTGCCCGCTCACGGTTATTCGTGACGATATCGATAAAGATTTTTACGCACTGTCTTGCGCTTATTATGAGCGTTACATTGCACCGGGTTTGCCCGGGTAAGCAAGGTTGTTTTATGAATGATTTACAGGCGATTAACGATTTTTTGTTGTGTGAAACACCGGATAGCTGGATAGCGGGGGCGCTCGCCAATCCAGATTTGTTGTTGCTCGATCATGCAAACTGCGAAAAAAAGGCCGCATCTACCGCGCTGAACTTAATGTATCGTTATGTGGATGATTTTGAATTACTGAATAAGATGTCGCGCCTGGCTCGCGAAGAGTTGCGCCACTTTGAGCAAGTCATTGCGATTATGCAGAGCCGCGGTATTGCCTATGAGCAGATCTCGGCTGCTCGGTACGCCGCCGAGTTGCGCAAACCGGTTCGCACCCACGAGCCGGCTCGTTTAGTGGATACTCTTATCGTAGGGGCGATTATCGAGGCGCGCTCTTGCGAACGTTTTGCCAAGCTGGCGCCGCACTTAGATGAGGAGCTGCAAAAGTTTTATTTGTCACTGCTTAAGTCAGAGGCGCGTCACTTTAAAGACTATTTAAAGCTCGCTCAAAAAGCCGCAGAAGGCGACTCAATAAATGACAGGGTCGAGTTGTTTTTGACGCGAGAAAAGCGTTTGGTGCAAGAGGTGGATGCCGAGTTCCGCTTTCATAGTGGGCCAGCTAAATAACAAACAAGCAGTCGTTACTCTCAATACAGCCACAAAAAAGCCCCGAGGTTCGGGGCTTTTTTGTGGGTCGTTAGTGCTGGTTATGCGGTGCGACGTCGAAACAGCGGGATTGGTTGGTCGACACCGGCTTGATAAAACTCGGTAAAGTCATCCAAAGACTTTATCGCTTGATGTAGGTCGACTTGATCGTCGGCAAACTGAAAGGCATTGACGCCGCAGCGGCTCAAATAGCAAAGCTGGTCGCGCATAAAATCACCAATAGCACGCAGTTCACCGGTAAAGCCAAAGCGCTCACGCAACAGACGCGCGGTTGAGAATGCCCGGCCGTCCATAAAGCTTGGAAAGTTAACCGCAATAACCGGCAGGCTGTTGGCGTCTGCGCCAATTTGCTCAGCCGTTTCGTCGCTGTCGAGCCATACCCCTATGTCGGTGCGGGCTTGTAGGGCATCTCGTTGCGCTAGCCAAACCGTTAACGGGACAAGCCATTGTCCGGCGGGGACACTGGTGCTCGCATCACTTTCGGGCTTGGGCAGCACTTGCCACTGATCGTCGACAATAACGCCATCTTTAACTAGCTTTGGCATAGACGCGCTCCTTAAATGGCGTAAGACCGATGCGGTTGTAGGTATCGATAAAGAGTTCTTCATCGGTGCGGTGCTCGAGGTAGACATTGACTACGTTTTGTACAACCTCGGGCATTTGATCGGCGTCAAATGCGGGCCCGAGCACCTTGGCCAGTGACGCGTTGTTGCCAGCGTTACCGCCAAGCATGACTTGATAAAACTCTTCGCCTTTTTTGTCGACGCCGAGCACGCCAATATGACCCACGTGGTGATGGCCGCAGGCATTCATGCAGCCCGAGATGTTGACATCGAGCTCGCCCAGATCGTACACGTAGTCCAAATCGCTAAACTGGCGCTGAATCGCCTCGGCAATGGGGATCGACTTGGCGTTGGCCAGCGAGCAGAAATCACCGCCGGGGCAGCAGATGATGTCGGTCAGGGTGCCAATGTTTGGCGTGGCAAAGCCTGCCGTTTTGGCAGCTTGCCATAAAGTGAACAGATCTGACTTTTTCACATCGGCTAGCACGATATTTTGCTCGTGGGTGGTGCGCACCTCACTAAAGCTGTATTGGTCAGCGAGATCGGCGATGGTCTCTAGCTGAGTGTCGGTAATATCGCCAGGCGCGATACCGGTGGGCTTCAGTGATAGTGTTACCGCAGCGTAGCCGGGCACGCGATGGGCGCGAACGTTGCGCTCCAGCCATTTCCCGAACGCGATGTTATCGGCCTTTTGCGAACCCAGAGCCGCTTGAGCGGCACTGTCATCCAGCGCCTCGTAGGCCGGCTCGGTAAAGTAACCTTTAGCGCGGCTAATGTCTTCGGCGCGCAAGGTGCTTGGAGCATCTTTTAGGTGCGCCCACTCTTGCTCGACAGCTTCGGCAAATACTTCAGGTTTCATGGCGCGCACTAAAATTTTAATCCGTGCCTTGTATTTGTTGTCTCGACGGCCGTGCAGGTTGTATACCCGCAAAATGGCCTCTAGGTAGGTCAGGATATGGGCTTCTGGTAAAAACTCACGGATAACGCTACCGATGACCGGGGTGCGACCCAAGCCGCCGCCTACAAGTACTTTAAAGCCAATATCACCGGCGTCGTTTTTAACCAGCTGGAGGCCAATATCATGCACCGCAATGGCGGCACGATCGCTCTCAGAGCCAGAGATGGCAATTTTAAATTTGCGCGGCAAAAACGCAAACTCAGGGTTAAAGCTGGACCACTGACGGATGATTTCGCAGTAAGGGCGCGGGTCGACCACTTCGTCGGGGGCAATGCCAGCAAACTGATCCGAGGTGATGTTGCGAATGCAGTTGCCGCTAGATTGCGTGCCGTGCATTTCGACCTCGGACAGTTCGTGCAGAATATCTGGCACTTGCTCAAGGGCAGGCCAGTTGTACTGGATGTTTTGGCGGGTACTGACGTGGCAATAGCCTTTGTCGTAATCGCGGGCAATGCGGGCCAAACGTCGCAGCTGAACGGTGTTGAGCATGCCGTAAGGCACGTTAATTCGCAGCATTGGTGCTAAGCGCTGAATATACAGACCGTTTTGCAGGCGCAGCGGCAGAAATTGCTGTTCTGATAACGAGCCCTCAAGATAGCGTTCGGTCTGATCCCGAAACTGGGCGACACGCTGTTTTAAGATCGCGTGATCATACTCGTCGTAAATATACATAAATCGTTTACCGTCTACGTAGAGAGAATGTGAGGTCAATCCTCAGATCTGGCAGGCGCGCAAGGATACACGAAAACCTCGCAGATCGCGAGATGTAAGGCCCCAGAGGCGGCACCATAACAATTTGCCCTTTAGATTCAAACGAATAGTTATGTCTAAGCCAAAATCATTTGGTTATAACAGCGGGCTAGGGGTTGCAGAGTCTAATGGTTTTATGTATAAGAGAGTGAGCATGATGGGAACGGTAACGCATGGATTGCTGGGCCTTATGTCTAAACTTAAACCTTAGAGTTTAAGTGGGCCACTAGCACAAATACAGATTTGGCGGTTGCAAATCTGGCGTGCTCTCCATAAACCACGACCTAAAAACTAAGGTGCTAACGGCAACCTTTGACGGGAGAATAAAAATAATGAATGACCAAATCGAAATGCAAGATCAAGGCGATAGCGTAGCGGATGCCATAGCGGCCGTTTCACTGATAGCCATTTTTGTCGCCACCTGTATATTTTGGATTAGCGGGCAGTAAGCTGTTTTAACGCTTTGTTGTAGCTCCATTGCAGCCGCAGCAGCGGGCAATTTTATCGGGTATGCACTTTGCGCTATCGGTTGGCGGGTCTAGCTCCTTCCCAATTATCGGTCAGTGCTCTGTGGGTACTCGATGTTGTTTGTGCTTAGCGCTTGCTCGCGTCTTATCGCCGGTATCAACTGAGTAGAACCATGCCCCAGAGCTTTGAGCTGCACGGCAGCTACACTTACTGGATTAGTCGCTTGGCGAGCTTAATGCGTGAGAGTTTTAATCTTGCGCTAAAAGATGCCGGGGTTAGCTGGCCTCAGTGGATGATTCTTAATTGCCTTTACCATAACAACGCACAGACCCCGGCTCAGCTGGCCGATTGCCTGGGTATTGATCGCTCGGCGATTACCCGGCTGTTGGATCGTCTGGCGGAGAAAACGCTAATATTGCGCACCCATGACGACGGTGATCGACGCAGCGTGCGAGTGACCTTGACGGAGTATGGCAGTGCTGAAATGCCGGCGATTGATGAGTGCGCGCGAGCGCATCAAGCCAGCTTTCTTAGTAACCTGCCGGCGACCGAGGTGAGGGCTTTTAAAGGTAACTTACAGAAGCTGTTGCGCGCTGGCGATGTAGGTACCACGCACCTGTGGCGCAACTTGGATTAGCTGCGCGGGAGCGCGCCGTTACATCAGCTGCTTGCCAATAAGTGCTGCACCCACATAATTAACCCGGCGACAAACACAGCGGTAAATATCAGCCCTGCGGCGACATAGGTGAACAGGTTGTTGCCGCTAAAGTCGCGCTCGCGGTTACGGCTGCTTTGCACTCCCACCGCAGCTGCCAACGTGCTAATAATAACCTGAAAGACACTCAGCTTAGAGGTGGGCTTGCGGGTGTTGCTGTCTTTTGAGTTCATGTGTCGAGTTCACCTCAAGAGTTACCTTGGTGGGCATCAACCCGTATACTACTCGCTTTTGCCCCCGACCGGTCAACCCATGTATGAATAGCCCAACTGATCACTTAGCGGTGCTGCCCAAATGCAGTGAGCCTGTCGACATCCTGCGCGAGGAGGAAGGCTTTGTCTTAGTGGCTAAGCCCGCTGGCCTGCTGAGTGTGCCCGGGCGCAACCGGGCCAATTACGACTGTGTATTAGCCCGCCTGCAGCTGGAGTACGTCAATGCCTCCATGGTGCATCGTCTCGATTTTGATACCTCGGGGGTTATGGTGGTCGCTCGCCACAAGCGGGCACACGCCGCCATTGCCCGTCAGTTTGAGCAGCGTGAGACGCGTAAAACCTACATAGCTGTGGTGAGTGGGGAGCTGCCATCGGAGGATGGCGAAATTGCACTGGCCATCGCGCCGGACAAGCAAAATCGTCCGCGCTATAAAGTTTGCGAGCAAACGGGTAAACCTTCGCTAACGCGTTACCATAGGCTTAGTTACGATTCGGTCACTGATACGAGCCGAGTGGCGTTGTACCCAGTGACAGGTCGCTCGCATCAGCTTCGGGTGCATCTCAGTGCTATTGGCCACCCCATTTTGGGGTGCCAGTTCTATGCGCCCGACGCTATCCGTGCGGCAGCGCCACGCTTGCTGCTACACGCGGCGGAGCTAGAGTTTGTGAGTCCCGATGACGGCTCGACAGTCTGTGGCCGTGTCGAATGCCCTTTTTAAACATAACGGCCAGTAAGGTAAAAGCATCAAGGAGTAGGGCATGGTACGCAAGTCGCTGCGCCATCGGCTTCATGTTCAGTTAGAGCCCGCCGCATGGGGCTACGGTCTGTCGCCGGTGAATTGGGTGCTCTGTATATTGATCTTGTTATCGTTTATCGGTGCAATTCTGGAGACAGAGCCGAGCATTAGCGATGGGCAGGAGCAATTGATACGGGTGCTCGAGGTGGCGTTTAGCTCGGTATTTATGCTGGAGTACTTGCTCAGGGTCTGGGTGTGCGTCGAGGACGGTCGTTACCGGCATCCGGTGGCCGGGCGCTTACGCTATCTAGTGACACCCGCTGCCTTGATTGACCTTGTTGCCGTACTGCCTTTGTTGGTTGGTGTTGTGGGGACTGAATCGTTAATGCTGCGGTTTGTTCGCCTGCTGCGGATCGCACGGTTAGCCCAGTTTGGCAAGCTCTCCCGTTCGGTGCATTATTTGCTCGCGGCGATCGTCTCGCGACGCTATGAGTTGTCGATCAGTGTGGTGGTGGCCGCGATGATGATTGTGCTTGCCTCTATTATGCTCTATTGGGTAGAAAAGGATGTTCAGCCCGAGGCCTTTGGCAGTATCCCCCGCGCCATGTGGTGGGCCATTATCACTTTTACCACCGTGGGCTATGGTGATGTGTACCCGGTAACACAGCTCGGTCGCCTGTTCGCAGCGCTGTCTGCACTTGCCAGTGTCGCAATGGTGGCAATGCCCACCGGTATTATGGCAGCGGCATTTAGTGATGCGATGCAACGCGGCCGTCATGAGCTTGACGATCCCGTAAAATTACCAGGCTCATACCTCGATAAAAACAGCCAAAAACAACGCAGTAGGCGCTAAAGGTTAAGTGATTTCTAATCTTGCAGGCGAGAGCTTGGTTTGTTTCTTTGCGGGCGAGTGTTTTTATTTGGCGGTCAGATGGGGTAAAATACCTGAGTAAATTAATCAGGTATACAACAGGTGTAGTACAGTCCGATATGGCCAATGTAGAAATTACCGAATCCGCACAGACCTACCTTAAAGAGCTGCTCGACAAGCAAGAAGACAATGCCGATATTGGCATTCGTATGTTTGTTGCCAATCCGGGCACGCCACAAGCTGAAACTTGTATCGCCTACTGCCGTCCGGGTGAGGTGAAAGAGGGTGATGTAACCGTCGAGCTGGATGCCTTTAAGGCTTTCTTTGAAGAGCGTAGCTTGCCGTATCTGAAAGATGCCAAGGTCGACTATGCGGCTGATCGTATGGGCGGCCAACTTACGATTCGTGCTCCCAACTCAAAAATGCCTCAAGTGACCGATGATAGTCCGCTTGAGGATCGCATCAATTATGTGCTCTATAATGAAGTGAACCCTGGCTTGGCGGCCCACGGTGGTGAGGTTAGTTTGGTCGAGATCACCGACGACAGCTACGCTATTTTGCGCTTTGGCGGCGGTTGTCAGGGGTGTAGCGCCGTTGATATGACCTTGAAAAATGGCGTTGAGGTAGCTTTAATGGAGAAGTTGCCCGAGCTTAAAGGGATTCGTGATATCACCGACCATACGGATCGCACACAGGCATATTATTGATCGGCCAGCGAGTCGCTCGTCTTGCCCTAGCAACCAAGCGATTCGCGGATTAATTCAGATTTAGGGTAATGGCAATGGACACCTGCCCCAAACAGCTATTTTTTTGTGCTATTCATATCATGGGCGATAACGTAAGGCGCCTCTCATTATTCGCGGTCACGGCGCTGGTGTTGTCTAATCCTGTGCTAAGTGCCGAGCCTGCAGCCGTAAACCCCGCCAATACTGCGCCGCAAACCTCACCAATAGCGCCGGCGGCGAGTGTCAATAAAAACCCGACCAAATGGCCCAAAGCGCCGGAGTACCTCGATGGGTGGGACTGGATTCAGTTTACTTCTGGCGAGTGGCTTAAGGGTGAAATCATCGGCCTGTACGATCAGGTGCTGGACTTTGACTCAGACCAATTGGACGATCTGAGTATTGATTGGGATGATGTTGCGCGAGTGCTGTCGTCGCAAAGCATGAGCATTCGATTAGAGTCGGGTGATACGGTGATTGGGCCGGTTAAAATCGATCAAAAAACCTTGGCCTTTGCCGGGCCGGTCAAGAGTCAGTACTCGCGCAGCGCTATCGTCTCTATGTCCGCCAGTGGTGAGCATGAGCTCGATTTATGGCAGTTTCGCATCGGCTTTGCCGGCAGTGTTAAGGGCGGTAATGTTGATGAGCGCTCTTTTGATACCGATGTCGATTTAACCCGGCGTTCGGCGCGCTCGCGGTTTGCGTTTTCTTATGACGCTGGCACAACCGAGGTGCAAGGTGTCCGTACTGAAGAAAGCCATCGGGCCAACAGTCGCTACGATGTTTTTATCAGTCCACGTACTTATTGGACGCCGGGGTATGTAGAATACTTTCGCGATCGTTTTCAGAACATTGAGCACCGGGCAACCGTCGGTGTTTTTATCGGTTACTATATCGCCGACAGTGATCGTGTCACTTGGACGGTCAGTGGTGGTCCCGGTTATCAGTACCTCGAGTACACGACGGCTCCGGCGGGCTCGGATAAAACCGAAGAAACACCAGCGTTGCTGGCCGATACACAGCTCGAGTATGATATTACCGGCGACATAACCTACACATTAAAGTATCAGCCCCAGTTTACGAACAACGCTACCGGTAACTACAAGCATTATATCGAGACTGGGCTTAACGTCGATTTAACCGACCGACTGGAGTTGACGTTAAGTTATGACTGGAACTATACCGACAAACCGCAAGCCGATGAAAACGGCATTATTCCAGAGCAGGACGATTACACGATCAGTGTTGGGGTTGCCTGGGATTATTAGTCGGCGGTGAAGAGGGGTAATCAGTACCTAACTTATCAGTAAAAAGCCCCGCTTGTGCGGGGCTTTTTACGTTTGGCTCGGGTAACCCGCGCTATTAGTTATTGCGGTTTGCGAGTACAGGTTTAATTTTATCGCGCATATCGCGCAAAGCTTTTTCGGTTGCTTCCCAGTCAATGCAGGCATCGGTAACGGATACGCCGTACTCAAGCATGCTCAAATCCTCGGGAATCTTTTGATTGCCAGCGCCGATATTGCTCTCGACCATCAAGCCGATAATCGACTTATTGCCCTCTACGATTTGGTTGGCAACGTTTTCCATTACCAGTGGCTGCAAATTGTGGTCTTTGTTGGAGTTGGCGTGGCTGCAGTCGACCATAATATTGGGTGTGACTTTCGCTTTTTCCAGCTCCTCTTCGCACATGGCAACACTGACGGAATCGTAATTAGGTTTGCCGTTGCCACCGCGCAATACGACGTGGCCGTAGCTGTTGCCGCGGGTGTGAATAATCGACACTTGCCCTTCGGTATTGATACCCAAAAAACGGTGCGGGTTAGATACCGACTGCAATGCGTTGATCGCAACCGTTAAGCCACCGTCGGTGCCATTTTTAAAGCCGACTGCGGACGATAAACCACTGGCCATTTCCCGGTGGGTTTGCGATTCCGTGGTGCGCGCCCCGATCGCTGACCAGCTGATGAGATCGTGCAGGTACTGGGGCGAAATCGGGTCGAGTGCTTCAGTCGCGGTGGGCAGCCCGAGCTCGGTGATGTCCAGCAGTAGCTTGCGACCGATGTGCAACCCTTCTTGAATCTTAAACGAGTCGTTTAAGTAAGGGTCGTTGATTAGACCTTTCCAGCCGACTGTCGTGCGGGGTTTTTCAAAGTAAACGCGCATAACCACATAAATGCTGTCGCTCACTTCTGCTGCCAGCTTTTTCAGGCGTGCCGCATAGTCTTTGGCGGCCTCTACGTCGTGGATAGAGCAGGGGCCAATAACCACAAATATCCGCGGATCTTTACGATCGAGGATGTTGCGGATGGTTTCACGGCCTTCGGTAATCACCTGCCGGGCGTGATCGCTCAGCGGTAACTCGCGTTTGAGTTCGGCCGGTGAGATCAACAGCTCTTGCGAGACGACGTTTAGATCGTCAACGGCAGCATCTTGCGTTGCATTAGACATCAGCGTTCCAGTCATTAAATATGTGGTCGTTAGTAGGACGTTTTACGCCCTTTTTGGCTTATGAGCCGCTATTGTACTGAAACTTCTCACCTTTTTGTGGAAGTTGTGGATGTTTTTTGTTATCGCTCCGATAGATAGCATAAATCTACTGCATGCTATTAATAGAAACCTCAATAAGTTGCTCGTCGTTGGGTAAAAACGGACAGTAGAGCGCCATTTTTACGGGGGTTGGCGCGTCGCCAAACAAGTCCCGGTAGCGCTCTAACTGTTCGCGGTATTCATCGATAAGGCCGGTTTTAAAGGACTCGGTACATTCGCCTGCAGCGGGCTCGGAGGTTTTGTAGTCGATGATCCAGCGGCGGCCATCGGCCATAAAAGAGCGATCAACAACCTGAAGGGCAAAGGCTTTACCCCGCGCGCTGACGTATCCGGCCTCGCTGGTGGCCTGCTCGTGCTGCTCCAGCACCCAGCGTCCCACCGGGCTGTTTAACGTATTGTACACGGCGCGCTCAACTCGATTAAGGGCGGTGGCTAAGCTATCAATACCAACACCGTGATGCTGCAGTAAAAGCTTCCAGCGTGGCGCTTGTGCTTGCACGTACTCGGCAACCGCGGTCGGTAGCGGGTGTTGTGACAGGGCATCGTAAATCATGTGGATGACCGTGCCGGTAAGGCGCGCGGTGGTATTGGCGCGCGCCTCACGGGTGGGGATATTGTCTTGCTCCGTGTATTCGCGCCCGCGCAGATGCGCCAAACGAGGGTTATCTTGCGCTACCGGCGGACACCAATCGTGGGTCAGGCGGCGAATAATGCCAGACTCGCCGGCGCTGCTGGTGGCGGTGGTGCTCGCCGCGCTCGTTAATAGTTCGTCTACGATGAGGGCTGTCTCGGCCACCTGTGGCCAAATGTGCCGCAGCATACCTCCCGGGGTACTTTCTGAGAGTGCTTTGTCGGTCTTTTGGCTGGCGCAGCCCAGTAGATAGAGGCGCTCGATGGCGCGGGTACAGCCCACATACAAGAGCCGCGTTGCCTCGTAATCATCCTGTTGGCGCTGTTCGTATTTTAGGTGTTGGTAGAGGGCGCCGTGATTTTCTCCGGCGGGGGCCAGCGGGCCTAACAGCAGTTGCGGCTCACCAGCGGCTGATAAGCGCTCGCGCCAGAGCAGTAGGGATTTGCCATCCGAACGCGTCGGGCGGTCGAGCCCCGGGATAATCACCGTGTCAAACTCCAGCCCTTTGGATTTGTGCAGAGTCATAATCTGCACTGGGTTTTGCTCATCGGCAGCTTCTGTTGCGCTTGCCATCGGTGCGGCGAACAAGCGCTTAAGGCCCCGGTCAAACCCCGCCCAATCTTCGATGCCGCCGGCACAGTCAAACGTGTCGATCAAGGTAAAGAATGCTTCGGCGTCTTCGTGATCGGTCGGGTTGAGTAACCCCGCGGGGCCGCCAAGCTCGGTCCACACGCCCCAAAGCCACTCGCGCAAGCTTATTCGGCCGGCGTTATTCATGGCCGCATTGAGTGTCGTGGTGACTCGTTCCAGCGCGTGGCGGCCATCTTTGCTCATAGCGGTTAGCGCTTGCTCGTTAACCGTTTGTTGCCAAATAAACGGCAGCTCCATGGCGTCGCGCGGGCCAGACTTGGCACAGGGTGCGTGGGCTAAAATGTGTAAATCGTGCAAGTCTAACCCGCACCAGGGCGCGCGCAATAAAGCCAGCCAGGCAATTCGGTCATCGGGGCGCAACAGCGCACGGGTGAGGGAGGTTAAATCGCGGATCACCATCCGACTTGCCAGTGAGTCAATGGCATTGGCCTGATAGGCAATGTTGGCGCTTGCCAGCTCACTGATAATTTGTTGTAGGTGGCTGCGGCCGCGCCCTAACACGGCAATACTGCCGTTTGGGTTGCGTATCTGCGCTTGCCGCACCAGCTCCACCGCGGCGCGGGCTTCGTCAAGCCGGGCTTGTTCCGAGCTTCGGGCGCCGGACTCGTCTTGCTCGGCCTTGGGGGCGTAGGGGCTCAAATAGACGGCAACGGCGGCGTCCGGTTGGTTGGGTTTGAATGCGCTGGAAGGCGTGTAGCTTACGGCGCCGCGAGAAATATCGTCGGCGGCCGGAAAGGCGCGCTCGAAGGTGTTGTTCACCCACTCGACAACACCGCCATAGGAGCGAAAGTTAACCTCCAAATCAACGGCGTTGAGTGGTACTTGGCCAATACCTTCGTGCCGCGCCTGTAAAAACAACCCGACGTTGGCGTTGCGAAACCCGTAGCACGATTGCATGCCGTCGCCGACGATAAATAGAGTGCGGCCATCGTCCGCCTGCCAGCCGGCGGTGAGCTTCTCAAGCAAATGCAGTTGCGGCAGCGATGTGTCCTGAAACTCGTCAACCAAAATGTGCTTAATTTGATAATCCAGTTTAAGCGCTAACTCACTTGGGTCATCGCTGTCTCCGAGCGCTTGCAGTGCCGCCAGGGTCACTTGCGTAAAATCCGTCGCACCCAGCTCGGCAAAACTTAACCATAACTGAGCGGCCAGCTGAGGCAGCAGCCGAGTCAGACAGGCGAGCAGGTGCCACTCGTCCTCTTGGTACTGGCTGGGGGGCAGTGTGTGCAGCTCGTTGACCAGCTGCAGCGCATCCGGTGCCAGGGCGAATTGCTCGACTAGCGTTTTAAAGCGCTCTTTTAGCGGCTTGCCTGCTGCGCCTGCCGGAATTCCTTGAGCGACGTTGATGGTTTTGCGCCACTCGCCTTTACCCGTTAATAAAAAATCGGCGATTAAGCGCCACTCGGCCAAAGCGCTCGGATCTGCGGCTGGCAACTCTTTGATGCCGCGCAGTGCACCGAGCGGTGCCTCGGGCTTGTGCTCGGTTAAATAGTTGGCGCCACAGTCGATCAATAAGCATAGTTCGCTCGCGTTGGGTAGCAGTGTGCGGCGCAGGCGCTGTAAGTGTTCGACGCAGACTTGGGTTAAGGTCGCCTCAAGAAATCGCCGCGCCTCGGCACTGGAGGCCATAATCACCGGGCCCAGCCACTGCTCGCGCTTTTGCAGCAGGGCTACAAATAGCCCTTGGAGACTATCGAGGTTGTTATCGAGGTGGCGACACAAGTGAATTAAATCATCGCGGTAACTAACGTCTTGCTCAATCGATTGTAAAAATATTTGCGCCGCTTCGCGATAAGCCGCTTCGGCGTCTTCTAGGGTTGGCGGGATCGCGCCCAGTTCACTGTCAAACGGTAGCTGTGAGGCAATCGAACGGCAGAGCCCGTCGATGGTTTGTACCCGCAGCCGGTTGGGGTTATGCAGCAACTGCCAGTTAAGTTGTTGGTCGCGCAGCATTACGGCCCGGGCGCTGTGCCACAGTGCGCGCTCGTGTTCACTGCTGGGTTCTTGCGCGCTGCCGGCGCGCTCAAGGGCGGCCAGTAAGCGCTCTTGCATCTCGCTCGCGGCTTTATTGGTAAAGGTGATTGCCAGTACTTCTTCGGGAGCGTCTACCGTTAGCAATAATTTGAGAATACGGTGCGTTAGCAATCCGGTTTTACCGGAACCCGCCGGCGCGGCAACGGCAAACGATTGATGTGGGTCCAGCGCTTGTTGCCGCACCTGTGCGTCGCGTGGCTGTTTGGCTTGCGGGGGGCTCAATTCGCTCATGGTAACGACACTCCTGAGTGTTTAAGCCAGTGGGATATGTCCGCTAACTCATCGGCGCGGGTTAGCCCCTCAAAATCTTGATCGTAGGCTCGGGCGTTTTTGTTGCGGTAGTCGACTGATGCCCAGCCACTGCGAAACTCTTGGGCCAGCTCGGTTAGGCGCTGTTGCCATTCATCTAATTGCTCGGCCCATTGCTCGTCGGTGACGTCGTTAATACCGTCGACCGCAGTGTTGTAACCGAGCCCGGCAAAGCGTTGATCACCGGCATTTATTTGCGCAAAAGCGATTGCCTGGGCGCCCCCGGGGGCGAGTGTGCAGGCGTATAAAGGAAGCTGCGGATCGCTTAAATTATCGGCCCGCCAGCTGGCGGTGTTTACCTGACCGGTTTTGTAATCGATGATGAGTTGACCGTCACCCTCAAGCCGATCAATACGGTCGACCCGAACGGTTAGCTCCAACCCGGCAAAGCGTATTGTGTGCTGGGTTTCTATTTCCTGGGCAATAAACGGCCCTCGCTCGCGCTCAAAGCTCAGCCAGTGCAGCAGTAGTTGCGTTAAACGCGCTGCTTCCAGATCGCGAAACATAGCGCCAATCTCGGCGCCGCGCGCTTTGCCGGTGCGGCTCACCGCGTCGCTGCAAGCCTTGGTTACCAGCGTTTGCAACTCGCCCTCAGTGGTGGCACCAAGGTTGATTGAGTTTTGCAACTGCTGCCAGACGCTGGCCAACGCATCGTGTAAAACGTTACCTCGCTCAATCGCAGAGAACCCCAACGTAGGCTCGCTCGGGCTGTGGGCACCCAGCCGAAAACGCGCAAACGCGATAAAAGGACAGCTGGCTTGGGCTTTAAAAAGACCGGCGCCGCCGCGTACTGCGGGGTCTGTTAGCGTAGGGCCGCGGCGGCAGTCCACCGCTTCAAGTCGCGCCGAGTCCACCAGGGCGCGGTAGTGTTCGGCGCGCATTGATTGTCCTGCAATTCCCAGCGCTTGAGGTGCGACGGTTGTGAGCCCGGCGATTAGGCTGCTGGGTTTAAGCGGTTGATCATCGGCACTGGCCCCGTGGCTAAATACAACCTGAGTGGCGCAGTGTTTAAAGTTGTTGGTTAAGCGCTCGGCGTATAGAAGTTCGCGTTCGGCGCTGGCGTTGGGCATTTGCCAGTCGCGCTGTAGGTTGATTGGTAGCAGCGGATTGGGCGCTGGCGCTGGCGGCCAGGCGCGGTGATTCATGCCCAGTACCCAGCAGTGGGTAAAGTTGAGCCCCGAGGCCTCAAGCGCCCCCAAAATTTGAATGGGCGAGTCGGGTGTTTGCGCTTGGAAGTGGGTTTTGTCGGCGCTGCGGCGCAGTAGGTCTGTTACTTCATATAAGCTAAACAGCGGCTGCACTTGACTAAGGCTTAGTAGCTCGTCGTGCAGTTCATACCACTGTTTGATTTGTTGATATTCGACACTGTCGAGGGGCCGTGTGCCGGGCCAGCCAAGTTGCTCCAGATACTCCATGGCGCGATCGAGCCATTGCGGTAAGCTGTGTTTATGATGCCGCTCACGCTCGACCTCACTGGCAATTTGCAAACGGCGTGATAATTCAGACTCAAGCTCGGGATGCTGTTGGGTTAATTGCTCAAGCATATAGCGCAAGTTGGCGATACTGATTTTTTGTCGACCGGTGCGCCGAATACGCTGTGCAAGCGCCGCGCGCAGGGACCGCTCGGGCGCGCAATCGCCCCAAAAGTGATTAGCCAATAGCCGGCAAACCCGTTCTACCGGCTGTGCTTGCAGTGCCAAAGCGAGCCAGTCGAGTGCGGTGCGAATAACCGGCGCCGCCCCCAGAGGCGTGCCGCTAGAAAAATTAAAAGGCGCCACTGTGCGGGCTTTGCCAGGCTGGCATGCCAGAGGCTCGAATATTTCTTTAAAAATACGTTCGACACGGGTGCGCTGCTGACCAAGGTTGGGCACCACGATACCGATAACAGCATCGGGGTTGGTTGCGAGAGTGTTATCGGCCCAGTGAGCGGCGGCGCGCACCTCGGCGTCAAAATCGGTAAGTGTGACTCGCACTGGTATTGTTTGAGTATGTTGCTGGGCTTTTAAAGGCTCGGCGTCTGGCAGGGCACCCGCCAGTAAGCGTTGCGCCAGCGGGGCTAACTCATCAAAACCATAGAGTAGGGCGCCTTGCTCGGGGGGAAGCTCGTTATTTATAAACGCGGTTAGCAAAAGCTGCTGCGCCTGCTCTTGGCTTACCAATTGATGGCGCTCAAGTATCTGGCGGTACTGGTTTAACCAGCTCATAAAGGTTGCCGCATTAGGGCGGTGAGCACTGGCGCTGACAAGCTCCTCTATGGGGCAGCACCAGGCATCGAGGCTCTGGCGGGCGGATTCGGCGGTGCTGGCCAGCTCCCGTTGGCGCAGTAGGCGACCAACCGTGTTGTTGGCTGCGATAACCTGCTCCCACAGTGACAAGCTCTGCCAGCTATTGGCAATGGTGCCAGATATCTCTGTTTTGCCGCTGAGTAGTAGGGCCTGCCACTGTTGCTCAGTCCATTGCCGCAAGCTAAAAATACGCGGTTGGCGCCATGCTTTTGCCGCATTTTGCCGCGACTGATACTGATGGTAGGCGCGCATGATTTGATTGCGCTGGCGGTTGTTTGCTGTGAGCACCAAGGTGCCGCGCTCCAGGGCCTCGCGAAGCGGTTCTATGTCAAATAGTACGGCCGCCATAAAATCTCCTTGAGCTGGGGCAGGCTGGTGGGCTGCAGCAGTTTACGTTGTCCCCTGCAGGACCATCAAGCGCTATGGTACAGGGCATTCGCAATTGCTATTAATCGTGTAAAATGATTTATCTGACACCGGTGGCCCGCGTTACCGGTGCCGCCATCACCAGCTTGATGGTTTGTATCGCTTTGTAAGGGGGCCTATTGAAACCTGTTATCCGCTCATTAAACGCGAAGCTTTTGCTGATAGTGATTGGCTTCGTCGTACTCAGCGGCATTATAGGTGCAATTCGTGTCGGGTTTGGCGAAACTCAGCGGATTCAGGCGCTGTATGATAATCGCTTGCAGGCACTTTCTACCCGCTACAATAGCTATCTTGAAAACGAACTCGACAGCCGTTTGCAGGCGCTGCAATCGGCCCGCCAGGTGTTGCTGGAGGATCTTACCCAGCTGCCACAACGCTCACTTAATATCGCCGAACATCGCGATGCCGACGGAGCTTATCGGCTTTACTCCGAGCACTCTGCCGTATTTGTTCATCAAGACACGCCAGTGACTGAGCAATTGAACCGGCAAATTGCCGCCAGCGGCCGCAGTTGGGACTATATTGCCCCGGTGTTATCCCACGCGTTTAGCGGATTGTATTTTATCAGTACTCAGCGGATGTCACGGGTGTGGCCCAGCACTATTGCGCGCGCTCACAAGCCTGACCACGACGTTACCCACGAAGTATTTTTTCAGTCCGCCGCGCCGGCAAATAACCCCGAGCGCGAGGCGCGCTGGACCCCTATCTATTTTGACAATTACAGTAATGTCTGGATGACGTCGCTGGTGCTTCCTGTTTACATTAATGACACTTTTATCGGTGTGGTTGGTGGCGATATCAATGTGACCTATCTGCTTGATAAACTCGATGACTTGGATGCCGACGGCAATCAGATACAGGCGTTTATCTTTAACCGCCAAGGCGAGCTGATTTTGCACAGCGAGTCATCGCCCCACAAAACCTCCGGCGATGATATTTACCCCACATTAAGTGCGACCAGTAGCCAGGTTGACGATTTATCTGACTATATGCACGATGTTGCCAGTGGTGAGTTGGCGTTAGGAACCATTTATCGCGAACCGGCCGCCGAGGGTAAATTAAACATTGTGGCCAATCGCCTGACGCAAATGGATTGGATGATCAGTTTTTATTATCCCCAGTCTGTGATTGCCGATGCCTTTCGAGAGTCGATGATGGCGGTTTATGTCAATATTCTCATGTTGGCCGTGTTCTTATTTGTGGTGCTGTTTTTTAGTATACGCCGCATCGTGATTTATCGTATTCAAGCGCTGGCCGACGCCACCGAAAAAATTGATAGGGATCGCTGGTATTTAAGTGTGCCCGAGATTGGCCAAGACGAAATTGGCCGTTTGGGAAAAAGCATCAACAATATGCTCGATCAGATCCGCCATTTGGTGCGGGGGCTCGATGATAAAATTGTTCTGCTGGACAAAGCCGGTGCCGAATCGCGCAAACTTATGAGCGCTATTGAAAACAGCGTCAGTTTAGTCGCAATTTTAAATAAGCAGTGGCAGCTGGATTACGCCAACACCCAGTATTGGCAAGTTACGGGCTTTAACTTAGACGAGCACTGTGAAGGCTATCAAGCGCTGTTGTTACCCCAGAAAAACTCGCAGCAGATCACGATAGAAGGCATTAAGGCTGAAATACTTTCCGGTAAACCGCGTCTTGAAGGTGAGGATACCGGTCAGTGGCAAGCGGAGTATCTCGCCGTGACTGGGCGCGGTGAACGTTTTTGGATTATGCAAACGATCACGGCGATTATGGGACAGGATCAAGAGCCGGAGTTTTATGTCTGTGTTGGTCAAGATATTTCTGACCTAAAAGAAAAACAACAGGAAGTCGAGAAGCTGGCCTATTACGATCATTTAACCGGGCTGGCCAACCGAACAGAGTTTAAACGCCTGCTGGGCCGCGCCCTGCAGCATGGGCAGCGCGCCAGCAGTAAAGTGGCGTTGTTTTATCTTGATCTCGATCATTTTAAGCGCATTAATGATACGTTTGGCCACGAGGCGGGCGATCAACTATTGACCGAGGTGGCGCGTCGTTTAAAAAGCGAGCTGCGCGATGACGATGTGGTGGCAAGGCTCGGCGGTGATGAGTTTGCCGTGTTGCTTGATCAGGTCGAAAGCCCGCAATATGCCTACGTGGTTGCCAATAAAATAATCACTGCCTTAAACCGCCCCATGGAGTTACAGGGCAAAGAAGTCGTGGCCGGGGTTAGTATTGGTATTACCATGGCGCCGGACGACAGCAGCCATATCGACACTTTAATGAAGAACGCCGATTTGGCTATGTATCAGGCCAAAGATAAAGGCCGCAATGCATTTCAGTTTTATACCTCGGATATGAATTTGGCGGTAGAGCAACGCTTAACCGTAGAGCGTGAATTGCGCGTCGCGTTAAAAAATGGCCAGTTCGAACTGTACTATCAGCCGGTGATTGATCTGACGACGGGTAAAATGGTAGCCGCCGAAGCCTTGGTGCGCTGGAATCATCCGACTCGTGGTTTGGTGTTGCCTGGTGAATTTATTCCCGCTGCGGAGGATTCGGGCTTGATCGTCCCGCTGGGTAAATGGGTGCTAAAAACCGCCTGTTATCAAGCGCGGCTTATTCAGAAATCTATGCACCGTAAGTTTAGTGTTTCCGTTAACTTGTCGGCGCGACAGTTAAACGATCCGAGCTTTTTAACTAACCTTGATCGGGTGTTGGAAGTGACCTCTTTACCGCCTGAGAGCTTGGTGCTAGAGGTGACCGAAAGCACGCTGATGGAAGACTCGGAGAATGTGATACCGCGGTTAGAAAAGTTGCGACTTAAAGGTTGTTCACTGGCAATTGATGATTTCGGCACGGGCTATTCGTCGCTAAGTTATTTAAAACGATTGCCGATTAACAGTCTTAAAGTAGACCGCAGCTTTGTCAAAGATTTACCGGACGATGAAGAGGATCGGGCGATCACCTCACTGATTGTCGCGATGGCCAACTCGCTGCACTACAAAGTTGTGGTTGAAGGGGTCGAGACCGACCAGCAACACCGCTTTTTATCTGATTGCGGTTGTCACTTTGGCCAGGGGTTTCTCTACAGTCGGCCATTACCGGCCGACCATTTAATGGCAATGCTGTTTGATGATGTGGCGCCTTAACGGTTGTTTGCTATGGGGCTAGCGCAAAATCCGGCTCTCGCTAAAACCAAAAGCTGGCAGCGCTGCGCTCAGCTCTGCAATTTCCGGGGCCGTTTTGGTAAACCAGGCGTAGGTCGGCAGCTCGGGGTCGAGACCTATCGGCTCAATGCGTTCAGTCCAGTACTCGATTCGGCGCGCAATAGCGCTACCTGAGTCGATCAGGCGTATGTGCTCGCCCAAAACTTGCTGAATTTCGGCGGCTAACAAAGGAAAGTGAGTGCAAGCAAGCACCAAGGTGTCCAGTCGATCTGGCGTGGGGTTTGTTTTGCTGGCGGTTAATAGCGGCGCTAGGATCGCGAGTAACTCCTGTGAATCTACCGGTCGTTGCCGCAGCTTACGCTCTGCGAGTTCAACCAATGCCGACGAGCCGACACAGACCGTTTGACAGTCGTGGGCAAACTCTTGGATCAAGCGTTTGGTGTAACTGCGTTTGACGGTTCCGGGGGTCGCCAGCAACCCGATATAACGGTTTTTACTGATCTCGGCGGCAGGTTTAATGGCAGGCACAACACCCACCACCGGGCGAGTAAAATGTCGGCGCAGGCGCGGCAATGCTAAGGTGCTGGCGGTGTTACAAGCGACGACGTAGATATCTACATCCTGCACTTGCGCAGCAAACGCCTCTAGTACCTGGCAGGCGCGCTCAATAACTTGATTGGCAGGCTTGTTACCGTAAGGGAAGCCGCCATTGTCTGACAAATAACTAAAACGGCAGTGGGGAAGCTGTTGGCGCGCGGCCTGTAAAATACTTAAACCGCCAACGCCTGAGTCGAAAATAACGATATGGGGTGCGGCTGGTAAGGCGGTCTCACTCATGTGGTAACAGATCTTCGATGGCCTTGCGGTAGCGCGGTGGTTCGGACTCAAATAGAGTCTCCCCCTGGCTTTGATAGGCGTGAAATAAGCATTTGCGAGCTTCGGCGTGGCGGCCCAGCTCCCACAAACATTGGCCAAGCCGCAATTGTACAAACGGGCTTTGCTCGGCAGTGGGGCAGCATAGCGCAGATTGCAGCGACTCAGCCCCGGGCTCGTATTGCTTCAAACGGAAGTACCCGTCACCTATGGCAGTTAGTACCCATCCGGCTTCCGCGTATTGTGTTTGAGGTTTGGGGATTATCAACCATGCTTGGTAGAATGAGCGCAGCGCGAGACGATACTCACCGCTATCGTACAAGCGGTAGCCGTCGGCGCATAGGCGTCGTACCTGTCGGCTTAAACCGCTGTTTGGCGACGGATCCACCGGGGGGGCGTCACTTGTGTCGTCTGGTGAACGGCTCATGTATGAATAGCTTACCTGCGTTCTGGCGCTTGGCCTGTAATGTATTAGGTTGTTTAGGTTGCCGCTAAAGCTTAGCAAACTGGCGGCGGTCAATAGGATAACTCGCTCACCATAATCGTTTTTATTCAGCACGTTGGCTTAGCCGTCGTCGGGCGATCAAATGTTAACCGGGGCTAGGGTTGGCGGCTTTTGCTAGTATAGCGATAATCCCCCGCTGAGGTGAAGTAGTCGGCCGCTATGACGGTGCAGCGTCATAGCTTAATTTTTAATGGGTATTCTACACGTGAGCAATGCAACTTAACTATGTCTGAAATTTTGGCAAGCTCCCACATTCTATTGCCCGTACTCGTGGCCGCATTATCTATTTGCGTCACGTTACTGGTTGTTTATGGCTGGCGAATGCGTCCTTTGCAGCGGCAAGTGGCAGCGCTAAATGAGCAAAATTTGCAGCTAAATCAAAGGTTCGCTTTGGCTGAAAGCGATTGGCGCCACCAGGTTGCTGAACGTGACCGTGAACTCGAGGGTTGCGCGCAGCAATTGCAGCAGCTGCAACGGCGTAGCCAATCGGTAGAGCAGACTCGAGATCAGGCGCAAGATCTTGCGGCGCGCCTGCAGGAGCGGCTTAGCCACTTTGAGCAGCTGGATGAGCGGGTTTTACAGCAAGAGGCGCGTATTATTGAGCTGAGCCAGCAGCGCACAGAATTGCAAACCCAGTTGACCAGTGAGCGCGAGTCACTGGCGGAACAATCGCGCTTTTTAGAACGTGCGAAAACAGAGCTTAAACAAGAGTTTGAACTGACGGCAAACAAGCTGTTTGAGCGTAAAAGCGAGCAGTTTAGTGTCGCTAATCAAGGTATGCTAGAGGGGACGTTAAGCCCGTTTAAGATTCAGCTGCAAGAATTTCGTAAAAAAGTCGAAGATGTTTACGAAAAAGAAAACGCAGAGCGCAGTCGGCTCTCGGGGCAGATTATCGAGCTGCAGCGCCAAGCGCATAAAATTGGTGAAGACGCGGTTAATTTGGCGCAGGCGCTAAAAGGCAATAATAAAGCTCAGGGCGGTTGGGGCGAGATTGTGTTGGAGCGATTGCTTGAGCAGTCGGGCCTACAAAAGGGGCGGGAATACGATACCCAAGTGAACTTTTCGGCGGGTGATGGCAGCCGCCGAATGCCCGATGTTGTGGTGCACCTGCCGGAAGGGAAAGACATTATTATTGATGCAAAAGTCTCGTTAACGGACTATGAACGCTACTCTAATGCTGAGGAAGAAACGCAGAGACAACAGTACCTGCAGCGACATATTCAGTCGTTACGTGCCCACATCAAAGGGTTGAGCGCTAAAGATTACGAGCGCCTGCCGGGTATTAAAGCGCTGGATTTTGTGTTTATTTTTATTCCCGTTGAGGCGGCGTTTATGCTGGCCATGCAGTATGACAGCAATTTATACAAAGAGGCGTACGACCAGAACATAATTCTCGCCAGCCCGTCGACCTTGCTTGCTATTTTGCGTACGGTCGATAACGTATGGCGCTATGAGAAACAGAATAAAAATGCGGAGCGAATTGCCTCTGAGGCAGGCGCCTTGCACGATCATTTTGTGCGTTTATTGGAGGCGCTTGAGGCCGTTGGCTCGCAATTGGCGAAAACTCAGGATGCTTACCAAACCGCTCACAAACGTTTGGCCTCTGGCCGCGGAAACCTCGTTAAGCGAGTCGATAATATCCGCAAGCTGGGCGCTAAAACCAAAAAGTCTATTGATGCTCCTCTGTTGGAGCAGGCCGTAGATGACGATCAATTTGAGGATGATGATGACTGATACAACGGTTTGGTTAATGTTTGTTATAGGTGTTTTAATTGTCGCGATACTGGCGCTTGTGGCCGCTTATTATTTGTGGCAGTTGTACCGTTTACGACAGACTCAGAAACTGCAGCTAAAGAAGGTTGAGGCGGAGTCGAGAGCGCAGCGCGAGCGCATTAATACCAGCATTCAAGTGATTGCCAGCTCGGTTGGACGCGAGGACTTGACCCTGACGGAGGCGAGTATCCGTATATCGGTGCTGCTGGATTCGCTGTCGGTAGACGATACTGTGCGAGACGAGTACTCCGCGTTTTACCAGTTGCGCGACGCAACCGCCCATATACCGATTTTAGAACAGTGGAAAAAGCTCCCTGTGGCCGAGCGGCGCAAGCTCGACAAAGAGCGATTAAAGCACGAGCACACCTACAGTGCGTTTGTGTTAGCCGCGGCCGAGCGCATTCGCGGCAAAACATTTTAACCCCAAAGCTTTTCTTGTAAGCGGCGGTTAAACGCGCCGCTTAAGAATGGCCCCGCACTCAATGTGATGGGTAAAGGGGAATTGGTCGAATAATGCAAACGCTTCGACTTGGTGTGTGGCGGCGATAACCTTAAGGTCCCGGTGCAGTGTCTCGGGGTTGCAGGACACGTAAACGATGGTGTCGTAGCGTTGGGTGATGGCGGTGGTGTGCGGATCAAGCCCCGCTCGCGGTGGATCGACAAAAATAGTGGTGAAGTTAAAGCTGTCTAAGTCGATGTCTTTTAAGCGACGAAACTCCCGGACTTTATCCAGTGCCTGCGAAAACTCCTCGCTAGACATTCGGGCAATATCGATATTGTTAACGCCGTTTAACTGCATGTTATAGCGCGCCGAATGGACCGACGATTTTGCCAGCTCAGTGGCCATTACTCGTTCAAAGTTGGCGGCTAAAGGCAGGGTGAAGTTGCCGTTGCCACAGTACAGCTCGACTAAATCGCCACCGCATTGGCGGGTGTTAGCAACGGCCCAGGCGAGCATTTTCTCGCACACTTGAGCGTTGGGCTGGGTAAAGCTACTCTCGATTTGTTGGTAGCGATATTCTCGGCCGCCTACCTGTAAAGATTCAGTGACAAAGTCTTGCCCCAGTACTCGCTTTTGTTTGCGGCTGCGGCCAATCATCGATACGCCAAGCCGTTCGCGTATAACCTCGGCTTTATCTTGCCAAACGTCATCGAGTTTTTTGTGATAGATCAAGGTGACAAGCGCCTCGCCTGACAGGGTCGTTAAAAACTCTACCTGAAAAAGCTTTCGGCGGATTGTCTCGCAGGCGTTAATTTCTGTTAGTAGTGCCGGCATTAATCGGTTAATGCTCTCGTGCCCCTGAGGAAAGTCATCGATCCGGTAAGGCGTTTTGTATTCACCTTGACGATACATCGCGTAAAACGATTCATCACCTTCGTGCCAAATTTTAAACTCAGCACGCATACGAAATCCGGTGGGGGACGACGTGTAAATTTCGGGCGTGGGGATTTCGCTATCGGCAAATAACGTATCGATGCGCTGCGTTTTTTCTTGCAGTTGTTGACGGTAGGCGTCGGGGGTAAAGCGTTGTTCGGTCATGCGGGCTCTCAAGCAGCCCGAGCGCTATGAGCGCTCGGGTAATTCGGATGTCGAGGCCTCACAGGTGCCCCATTCACATTCATACAAGCCGACTGGCTCCGTGCCACAATATACAGCGTAGCGCTCGTTGGGCCAGTTGTTGTCTAGCGTGATTATACGCGATTGCGTCGTGCATTGTGCTTTTGCTGACTCGGCTAGCGTGATATAGCTGCGGCCGGGTTTAGGCCAGCGTGCCCAGCGTGTCAGAATATCGGCCACCCCGGTTTCAAGTTCTGTAAGTGACTGAGCCTGCTCGCTTAAAGCCATTCTTGTGGGCAGGTCGGACAACGAGCTATAAGTTTCGGTCTCGATTCGCGTCAGCTCTCGTTGGCAGACATTTTTTTGCCCGTTAGGGCTGCGCCCTGCCAAATTGAGTTGTTCGCCCGCCTCGACGGATAAATCGTGCACTCGTGCAATAGCTGCAAGCGAGTAGGGCATAGCATCAATGGTGACGTGATTAACACGGCTATCGTTAAGCAGGCGTTCGGCATCGGTTAGTAGCTCTTGATTGGCAAACTGCCAAGATTCGCGGGCCGCCTCGGCATAAGAGCCGCTGGGCCCGCCCAGTGCGCTACAGTGGTTCATTATGGTCATGTCGGCGACCGCAGCCGCTTCGACGTCCAGCGCTAACTGGTTGATTTGCGCGGCCGAGGGCGGTGGCGGAGCGCTCGTTTGGCAGGCGCTAAGTCCTAACATGAATGCCAATGGCACGGTTAAAGCCTTTGGCCACGAGAGATAGCGTTGCGTTGGTGCCCTAAGAAATTTCGTCATAGCCATAAACTCTCTTTTTAAGTGATCTCGTGAATAAGGGATAGTGTGGCGTGATTGATCATTTTTTAATACGGCTCAGCACGAGCTTGAGCGTGCGCCAGATGCTCACCTCGATGTTAATGCAGGTTATTGGGTAGGTGCTTATCGACGTTGGCTTCACGCTGAGGGCCCGCTTTAGGCAGCTTAATGGTAAAGCGTGTACCTCCTCCTAAAGTGGACTCAACATCAATTGTGCCTCCGTGATGCTCGGTGACAATAAAGTAGGATACCGAAAGACCTAACCCCGTGCCTTGGCCAATTTCCTTAGTTGTGAAAAACGGCTCAAAAATATGTCGCGCGACTTCATCGGCCATGCCCGCTCCGTTGTCTTCGACGTGCACCGTTGCGTACTTTTCGCACTGGCTCACTGTGATGCGAATCAAGGGCGCGTTGCTATTAGCTTCGGCTAATGCTTGGGCTGCATTGCGCACAAGGTTGAGGAGTACCTGTTGAATTTCAGCCGCACTGCCGTAAATTTGCTCTAGGGATGGATCGATATTCAGCTCAATGGCGGGCAAGCTAGCGCGCTCGGCGGCCAGCAGCTCGACCCCGTGGCGAACCACGTGCCCCAAATCAAAAGGGCGCTGGGTTTGTGAGCTGGTTCGGGAAAAGTCCAGCATATTGGTCACAATGTCTGCCGAGCGTTCGCCGGCATCGCGAATGTCCTCTAAAAATTGTGAGATGCGCCGCTCATCTAGGTAACTGGTTAACTGCGAGAGCGTCATGCCATGTCGCTCAGCGGCCTGCTGATTGGCCGCAAGAGTGGGGGAGATACGACGATAGATGTTTTGTACGCCGTGTAAAATAGTACTTAACGGGTTGTTAATTTCGTGGGCCATTCCCGCCGCCAGCTCGCCCAGCGATAACATCTTTTCATTCTGAATCATCATATTCTCGACGCGCACACGCAGGGTGACGTCATCGATGCGAATCACAGCGCCAATGGCTTGCGCGGCTATCAGCGGGTAAATCGTCAAGTCGCTGTAGTGCAGCTCACCCCCATAGCTTTCTTGGATGTTTTGACTAAGGTAGGGCGCCCCGGCCTCGATAGTTTCGCCAATGATATCGCCATCGACCGGTAAGGTTGGGTAAACATCCCGCAGGTGTTCACCCAACGCCGAGGCGGAGTTAATACCGGTTTTTTCTTCGGCGGCGGCATTCCAGTGGGTGACAAAACCTCGGTGGGTAACGCCAATAATGACGGAGGGCATCGAGTTGATAATGCTGTGCAGATATTCTTGGGTTTCGCGCAGCAAAAGCTCGGTGGCCTCGTGTCGACCGATCTCTTGATAGAGCTGGTCATTGGTTAGATGCAGCGATTCGGTGCGGTCTCGCACTTTGGCTTCTAACTCTTTTTGCGATTGCGACAGCGCGTGGCGGGCATGCTTGTTGTTTAAGCGGCTGCGCTGTAGGCCGATAATCAGTGCCGACTGCAGCCCCAGTAAGACGACGATAATGATTAATAGCCAATTTTTTTCCGACAGTGAGGTGGCGGCCAGGACTTCGCTGTGCCAGCCAAGCCCTACAGCTAATAGGCTCCCGAATAGAGCCTGCCGATGCGGGGTTATCGCACGGATATGTGGGGCATGGTTGGTGGCGGGTCTCATGGTGGCTTGAGTTCTCGCAGCAGTGAGTGTGCCCGAAAGTCTAGCACCAACCGTCGCGCCAACCCAGAGCGCAAGACAACGAACCCTCGGCGAGAAAACGAGAAGGTTGGTTCAGTTATCGAGCGGGACATTAAATGGGTGAGCTTGGTTTGCGGGTCTCGGGCCCAGGAGGGCTGTTTAAGGCTCAGCCAAAGTGACCAAAAATCGTAAAAAACGTATGCAATATAATCACTTAGAAAAGAATCTTTAAAAAGAGTTTGACACCTTTCACGGATCGAGTAGAATGCGCAGCTTCTGAACGACGCGGGTGGTTAGCTCAGCTGGGAGAGCATCGCCCTTACAAGGCGAGGGTCACAGGTTCGATCCCTGTACCACCCACCACTTAACAGTTTGTACCGGGTTAAGTTTTGCGGACCGGTAGTTCAGTTGGTTAGAATGCCGGCCTGTCACGCCGGAGGTCGCGGGTTCGAGTCCCGTCCGGTCCGCCACTATATTAAAAGGCTCCTCACTTGTGAGGGGCCTTTTTTATTGCCCGCTAATAACCCCTCTGTGCTGCTAGCTTCCTGCACCCAGCCTCATATCTTGCTTTCGCAGTGTCGCTAAGCGGCGCTTGATCTATCCCTGTTTGCCACACCGTGTTGAAATTTTTAATCGCTCAGCAAAAGCCATCATCTATTTGTCATAAAACTGTGGGAATCTGGTTGTAGCTGAACGATCTGCTCAGCGAGTGGTCATTAGATAACAGCATTATTGCTGTGACATAACGGAAAAAGAGGTAATTGATATGCAAGACTATTTAGAGGAGCTGCTGGAGCAGCCAATCGACGACTGTGATGAAGACTTTGGCGAGGACTACTTCGAGGTCTAACGTGGACAATCCGAGCGCAGGCTCGGCAATTGTCCGCAGGCCCGGGTAGGGCACAAAACCTGAACCAACTCTCACATTTCTCCCTCCGTTGCGTAATACTCCCCGTTTTTGCTGATTTCTCGCGCTACTCCCCCTATACTTTTGGTAATAGATGCATTAGGTGATAATACCTAGCGCCATATAAAAATTGTAATATAAATATTATTTTGTAGGGGCCGATAATGGGTAGCAAGAGCGACACTCAGCTCGAAGCCGTGATTGTGTTTGCCGACGGTCGAATCGACCGGCAACTGCAATACCCTGAATTTGAAGCCGTTATGGATGGTTTCGTGCCGATGCAGGATTTCGCTGGCTGCCGCGCTCAGGCCGTCTATGTGCGAATCAACGCTAAATTGCAAATCACCACCTGCGTATTCTTCTATGTCAACTTTGACCCACGGGGCATGATTGCCAAGCGCTGGAATGTGCCTTTGCAGCAGTTGGCCGAGGCTGCCAGTCGCGGACCCGATTTGGGGGCGGGCCCCATTGCCTTGGCGTGCTACAGCCAATGCCCGGTGGAGTGGCAAAAGAACAACTTGTGGGATCCGCTGATGGAGCCCGGTCGCAATAGCTTTGTGTTAATGAAAAAAGCGGTTGCCACTAATGTACTCGGGTTGATATTTCCGGAGGTTGAGCCAGAGCCAGATGAGCCCGCGGGTAACCATATGGCCTCGGAGCTGGCGGCGTCTGAGTTAAAAGCAGCGTTGGAGCGCGAGTACGCACAGGCCATGCGAACTCGTTTGGCGCACACATTAAAAGAACAGCGGTTGCATATTAATACGGTGCGCAGCCGTATGAAATTAAAACTCGACGAGCTAAAGCGTGATCATCAGGAGCGCATTGGTGAGTATCAGCAAGCGTTAGAGGTGCAAGCTCAGCAGTTGACGGGCCTGCAGGACGAGCATCAAGCGTTGCAGCAGCAGTTTGCGATGCAAGAGAGCAAGCTGGGCGGTCTACGCGAGTATTACGAGCACAAATTAAGCGCCGCGCGCTCCGATGAGAACACCCAAGTGCGCGAGCTAGAGCAGGAGTTCGACGGGCGAATTGCAGCTGCTCGGAACGAGGCGCAAGAGGCCCTGCAAGAGCGCTTGGATATGCGCGAGATGGAGCTTTTTTATCGCCAACAGCAAGAGGCGGCGGTACGCGAGGAGCTTGAACTGTTGCGTGCCGAGCATGAGCAATTATTAGAGCAGGGCGCCACGCAAATATTAACGCCACTGCAAAAGGCTGGCATCAGCTTTGTGGTGTTTGCTCCAGGTGTGGGGCAAACGACTTTGCCGGCTGCCAGCGTGGCCGATTACATGGCCAACCCAGAGGCCTACTTTGCCGAGTTATGTGGTTTGAGCGATCAGCACTATCGGTTGTGGCTGGATCACTCTCACTCACCATACTGCATGGCCATTAATGCTGAGGGTGAAGAGTGCGGTGTTGGTGTAAACCGTGTTACCCAGCCAACCGACTTTCACGATGGCGAGTCAAATCGCTGCGCCGAACATCGCTCTATTCGTTCGACGTTTGCTCTGCAGCGAGGTTGAGGTGCAAAGCGCGTTAATCGATAGGGCGCTGCTGGAGCGCGCCCTCAGTGTTTCACATCAACCGATTTACCTTCCCCATTGTGCCGCTGCGGGCGTCGATGTTTTGCTGCGGCGCGACGATCACTTGCCCGGTGGCAATAAGTTTTACAAGCTCTATTTTAATCTCAAAGAGGCGCGGGCAGCGGGTAAAGATACCTTATTAAGCTTTGGCGGCGCTCACTCTAATCATTTACACGCGCTGGCATTGGCGTGCCAGGCCGAGGGTTTTAACGGGCGTGTGCTGGTGCGTGGTTACCCTCAAAGCCCGACAACCCACACGTTACAAGATGTAAGCGCGGCCGGTTTAAAGGTGCAGTTTGTCGGCCACGGCGAATACCGACGTCTGTGTCAGACTCAGCAGGTGCCGCTGGCAAGCGATGAATATCTCATCCCCGAAGGTGGTGCAAACGCTTTGGGTGAACAAGGTGCAAGCTATATAGGTCGCGCGGTGCAGCAGCAGTTGGGCGGTGATGTGCGGCATATCGTCATGGCGGCCGGTACCGGCAGCACCTTGGCAGGGGTAGCAAGCGCGCTAGAAGGGGGCACCGAGGCGTTGGGTGTCAGTGTGCTCAAGGGCCCGCCGGGGCGCAGTTTGTATACGGGCGGCAAAGGCCGGTTACCCAGTTGGAAAATGCTGTGGGGTTTTTGCGGCAAAGGTTATGGCCGGCCGCTTACTCCGGCTATGCTGGCATTTTGGCAGGAGTTCGAGTACAACAACTCTGTGCTGATCGATCCCATTTATACGCTCAAAATGCTCTGGGCGGTCAACCAGCTCGCCGGGCTTGGTTATTGGCGACGCGGCGACCGAATTGTGGCGGTACACACCGGCGGCTTGCAGGGTAGGCGTGGTTTTACACAGCAACCGGCAACAACAATAAGTACAGTGCCAGAAAAAACTTTTGCTCGTATTAAGGTATAAAACGGTGGATCAAACTATGTCCAACCCTACAGTATTTGCGGCGGCCCACCCAAGTATCGATTTAGCGCAAACGCGCTCATTGATCCCGTTAAAATACATGAGCCAGGCTCACCTGGATGTGCTGTTAGAAAACGCCCAGGTACATTACCTTTACCCGGGCCAGATCTTATGGCGGCGCGGCGCCATGGATGGCCGCTGTTACTTTTTACTGTTTGGCGAATTGCAGCTCGAAGGCTCTGAGGGTGAGCTGCATTTTATGAAAGGGCGTGATACCGCACGACCGGTTGCCCCTTGCGAACCACGCGAATATAGCGTTAGCGCCAGCAGTGATTGCGCCTTGCTTTCGCTGGACGCCGAGCAAATGGATAAACTGCTGTGCTGGAGTCAGGCGGCAGATTATTTACACACCGTGATTGCTCGTCAGCCCGACATGGATGAAGACGTCGACTGGATGATGCAAGTGTTGCATTCCAACCTATTTTTTAAAGTGCCGCCGATCAACGTTAAGAAGATTTTTAAACATATGCAGGTACGTTTGGTCGAGCCCGGCGAGCGGATCATCCGCGAAGGTGAGGTAGGCGATCAATGCTACTTTATTAAAGAGGGCAATGCTGAGGTGACCCGCAAGCGCGGTGAAAGCACCGAGCACCTGGCCAGTATTAAGGCGGGCCGCTGCTTTGGGGAGGATGCGCTCGTCAATGAGGCGCCGCGCAATGCGTCGGTCACCATGACCAGCAAAGGCGTACTGATGTGTTTGCCGAAACAAGATTTTTACCGTCTGCTTAAAGCGCCGGATGTGCCCTGGGTCACCCCGCAGGCGCTTACCGACCTAGATGCAGATACGGTAGTCGTCGATGTTCGCAGTGAGGAAGAGTACAGCGCAGGTCACTACCCTGGTGCTGTTAATGTGCCGCTGCACTTGTTGGCGATTAAAGCGCGCCTGCTGCAGCCCGGTGTGCACTACATTAGTTACTGCGACACCGGCCGCCGGGCCGAGGCTGCCACGCACTTTTTACGCGAGCAAGGCATCCGTGTTAAAGCGTTGCTTGGCAGTAAACAGCTGTTTGCCCGCAGCGCTCAGCCGGCGCTCGAGGTTGATGCCAATTATGTGTTGCGCGACGGCCGCGCGGTGCCCGGCCACTGATCGGGCACCACAAACAGCCGGCGCGCTTCCCGCCACTGCCCCCTGCCATAGCGTAAGCCAACGACCATTAATCCCTGCTGCCGCAAAGATATCTGCCTTAGCAACGCTTGTTTGAGTGTTGCTAAATTTAACGGCGCCAGAGCCCCTGCGTAACATGCCGGGGACAGCCAATGGTTGCGCGGCAAAATAGTAAAGTAGTCGCAGCCCTCCAAGGCGTTAAGCTGTAGGAAGCTGGTTAAATGCCACCAGCGGCCGGCGTTCGCAAGTGGGTTAATGTCGTCGTTTGGGCTCGCTGGTGCTTGCCTCCCGGCACTATCATCATCAGTGCCGGGCCAAAATAGACAACCGCGCAGTAAAAACCGTGAGCCAACCGGACGCTGTGTGCCGCTGGCCCGGGCAATCGCTGCCTGGCTTTCGGGGGCCTCACTCAAGGGCAGCTGATGGCGCCGCATATGCTCAAGCTTCCACGCTAGCCGATCATTCGCGTTGGGGCCTATCCAGTCTAGGGTCGTCGAGTCCCAAGCCGGTGAACGGGCGGTTTTATCGGCGCGTACGTGACCCAAAAAGAACTTGGCTGCCGCCTCGATATGCAAAAGCTCGCCCGCTGTTGTTTCTATGACAAAATCTAATGCCCCTAAGGTTTTGCCGTTGCGGCTAAGTTGATGGTTGTGCAGCAGCAATCGGCTTTGGTCGATGTACTGCCAGTAAAAGCTCCAAAGGGATTCAAAATAAAGCCCAAGCCGTGTGCTGGTGCGTTTGGCTAAATGGGCCAAAAGTGGCGCTGGCTGCCGGTCAAGCTGGCGCAACCAGTCTTTTGCGGCAGCATCAAACCTCAATGTGTAGGGCTTTGCCGGGCAGTCGTGCATGTGCCGCAAAAGCGATTCACTGTAAAGGCTAAACGCTAAATCGCGCACACAGCGCTGATGCAACCGCTGGCAGAACTCACGCAGCTCGCAGATAGATGCCTCCCTTTGCTTGTTTACGGGTTGGTCGTTGGCCTTTAGGTGGCGCTTGGGCATAATGGCGCCAGAGATAACTCAATCGTGCCATAGGCGTAAAGGTCTCGCACAGGAGCAAATAATGACACAGTTTTCGACCGTTGGCCTTATCGGTAGGCTCGACAACGATCGCGCGCGCTACAGTGTAGAGCGCTTAGTGCGGTTCCTTGCTACCCGTGATGTCAACACGATCATTGAGGAGCAAACCGCCGCGTTGCTGGGCGGGGGGTTTAGCGGACCGGATATTCGCGTTGCCGATATGGATGAATTGGGCAGTTGTTGCGATTTGGCGATTGTTGTCGGCGGCGATGGCAGCTTGCTTAGCGGCGCCCGTGACCTTGTGCAGTACGACGTGCCCTTGCTGGGCGTTAACCGTGGTCGCCTGGGCTTTTTAACGGATATTGTCCCGGATGCCATTGAGCAAAAAATGGGCGAGGTGCTCGACGGTCAGTACGCCGTCGAAAAGCGTTTTTTACTGGATATGAACGTAATGCGCGCGGGCCGACCGGTGAGCACTGGCGATGCCTTAAACGATGTGGTGTTACACCCGGGTGAATTTATTCGCATGCTGGAGTTTGAGCTGTATGTCGACGACTACTTCGTCACCAGCCAGCGCTCCGACGGTATGATTGTCTCGACGCCCACCGGTTCGACTGCCTACGCCCTAAGCGGCGGCGGCCCGATTATGCACCCTAAACTCGACGCCATCGTGTTGGTGCCGATGAATCCCCACACCTTAAGCAGCCGGCCGATGGTAGTGGCGGGTGATAGCATCGTTAAAATCTTAGTGGGCGAGGGTAATAGCGCCGTTCCTCACGTCACCTGTGACGGCCAAACGCACGATGTGGTGGCGGGCGGCGATGAAATAATCATCAGTAAAAAGCCTCAGCACTTGCAACTGCTGCATCCGCTTAATCACAATTTTTATGAGCGCTGTCGCTCTAAGCTGGGCTGGGGAGGGCACTTGCTGGACAAGTCATGAGTCAAACCAAGCTAACCGAAGATGCGTTGCGGGCCGAGCGGCTGGACATTATTGGTGATGTGCACGGCTGCGAACAAACCTTAATACGGTTGCTAACACAGCTCGGTTACCAAAAAAGCGCCGGTGTTTTTCGTCACCCAGAGCGTTTAGCGGTGTTTCTGGGGGATATTG
Source organism: uncultured Gilvimarinus sp. (assembly GCF_963972205.1). Classification (NCBI taxonomy): domain Bacteria; kingdom Pseudomonadati; phylum Pseudomonadota; class Gammaproteobacteria; order Cellvibrionales; family Cellvibrionaceae; genus Gilvimarinus; species uncultured Gilvimarinus sp. The sequence goes on from NZ_CAXAUC010000001.1 coordinate 457,034, forward strand.
TCGATCGTGGCCCGCGTATTCGCGAGGCGCTAAATCTCGTGCGCGCCATGGTTGAGGCGGGCAGTGCGCGAATGGTGCTGGGCAATCACGAGATCCATGCGCTGTGTTACTGCTCGGCACACCCCAGCGCCCCCGGAAACTACTTGCGCCCCCACACGCCGCGCAATACCCGGACCATCGCCGATACCCTAACGCAGTTTGCCGCCCACCCCGACGAGTGGCAGGATCATTTGCGGTGGTTTAAAACGCTGCCGCTGTACCTCGATTTTGGCAAATACCGGGTTGTCCACGCCTGCTGGGACGAGGCGGTTATCGCCGCGCGCAGCAGTGCCTATGTGAGCGAGGCCGAGTTGGTGGCAATGGCTGACCCCGCCAGCAGCAGTGCCCGTGCGATCAAACGCTTGACCTCAGGAGTCGAGGTGGCGCTGCCCGAGCATTGCCGCATGTTTAGCGCCGAGGGTTATCGGCGGCGTAGTTTTCGAGCGAAATTCTGGGTTAAAGCCCCCGCGTGCCTCGGAGATCTTGAGTTTCAGCCGGATGCGCTGCCCGATGAAGTGGCGCAACTATCGGTTGATGACGAGCTGAGAGCGCGCTTGGTGGTGTATGATAGTGCGCAGCCGCCGGTGTTTGTCGGCCATTACTGGCTGTCGGGTAAGCCTGCACCGGTTGCCAGTAATGTGGCTTGCTTAGATTACAGCGCCGTTAAGTTTGGTCGTTTAGTAGCGTATCGTACCGATGGCACCGGTGTTCTCAACCGGCAGAATTTTGCCTGGGTGTACGTCGACCCTTAAAATAGTTTTACTATCAATACACGCCAATTGCCATTGGCCCAAACGGATGATGTCTGTGTCCTGGAACAACGTCAGTGTTTTCCCTCTCAGTGATGACTTAAGCGCCTTGGAGAACGAGTTGCGGGCCCGAGCGGTGCCACATCGTATTGTTGAAGTTCGCGGCCAACAGGCGCTACAAGTGCCCGATGCCAGGTTGGTTGAACCTGTGGCGCAATTGCTGGCGCAGTGGCAACAAGGCGAGCTCGCGCCCGCAGACCAAGCGGCAAAGCCGACCCCTTGGCTGCGCCCTAAAGCCCTGTCGCCGTGGCGTACCCCGGTTACGCTGTTGCTTATCGCGCTAAGCGTTTTTGGTTTTGCGGTGGTCGAGACGCAAGTGCTACGTCAGTGGTTGGGTTATTTAACCTTTTTCCCGATCGAGGCTGTTGCCGGTGGTTATCGCTGGCAGCCTTTCTCCGAGGCCATGGCGAACGGGCAGTACTGGCGTTTGGTCACGCCGGCTTTTTTGCACTTTGGCATTTTTCATATTGTCTTTAACAGTTTGTGGATGTGGGACTTGGGCCGCCGGCTAGAGTTTGTCGTCGGCACCCTCAACTACACCTTGTTTTTTTTGGCGGCCGCCAGTGTGAGTAATTTGGCGCAGTATTTTTGGTCCGATGAGGTCAGCCTGTTTGGTGGGATGTCTGGTGTGGTGTACGCCTTAGTAGGCTACATTTGGATTCGCCAGTGGCTTAATCCTAACCCTATGTTGGCGGTGCCGCGCGGGATTATTATTTTTATGCTGGCCTGGTTGGTTCTGTGCTTCAGTGGTGTTATCGATTATTTTTTGGCCGGTGGCATCGCCAATGGTGCCCATTTGGGCGGCTTGCTGGTGGGGATGTTTATCGCCGGGGCTTTTTCGCTGGCTAAACGTGCCGGGTTTGTGCGCCACTAATATCGCCCTTGATGGGTTGGCCACATTTTTGAGTGTTTTGATTGGTTAGGTTTTTCCATGAGTAATTTACAACAACTGTTGCAGAGCATTACCCCGGACATCTACGAGCGATTAAAGCTTGCGGTAGAAATTGGCAAATGGCCCGATGGCCAGCGGCTAACCCAGGAGCAGCGCGAGCTTTGCATGCAAGCGGTTATTTCCTATGAGCATCAACATTTACCCGCCGAAGCTCATACCGGGTATATCCCCCCCAAACCGCATCAACACTGTGGCAGTGACGGTGGCGATAAGTCGGTGCCCGACAGCGACGCCGAAACACCGCTGAAGTGGCGATAGGTACTACAATGGCTGTGATATCGGTGAATGGTCCGCTAAAAAAAATGCATACCCAGCTCGATAGCGATGGGCTGGCGCATTACGAGCTAGAGTTAGGTGATACCCGGGTGCCGCTTAGTGAGCTGCTTAATCATCAACTAACCCTCGTGGCCAGTGGCGAGATTTTTTGCGTTTTGTGTGGCCGCAAAACTAAAAAAAGCTTTTCTCAGGGGCATTGTTATCCGTGCTTTACCCGCTCTGCCTCGTGCGATATTTGTATGGTGAGCCCCGAGAAGTGTCACTTTGATCAAGGCACTTGCCGCGAGCCGGAGTGGGCGCAATCGTTTTGTTTTAATGAGCATGTTGTGTATGTGGCCAACTCGTCAGACCCAAAAGTGGGCATTACCCGTGCAACCCAAATACCCACACGTTGGGTTGATCAGGGCGCGAGCTGGGCAAAACCCATATTTCGTGTTGCCACTCGGCAGCTGGCAGGCTTGATCGAAACAGAGCTTAAGCCACACATTAGTGACAAAACCCGCTGGCAAGCGATGCTGAAAGGCGCGCCTACCGAAGTGGATCTAACCGCGCTCGCTGCCGAGTTAACCGCTATCGTTATGCCTTACGCCAATACATTAAATGAGCAGCATGGCCCTGGCGCTGTTCGCGCGCTGCTAGGCGGCGGTGATGCCGAGCCGGTTAAAGTGATCAGTTACCCGGTGGTGCAATACCCCAGCAAAATTAAATCACTCAACCTTGATAAACAACCGATTCTGTCAGGACGTTTAACCGGCATTAAGGGGCAGTATCTGATGTTTGGTGACGAAGTTTTTAATGTTAGAAAATTTTCTGGCTATCAGGTGCAGCTTGAGATAAGCGAATAGAGCGCCTGACCACACCCAACAATACCACATGTACTGAGGTTTCTATGAACGCACCCGCAAACGCTTCAACAAGCGATCAAAAAACCGATGCGCCGCATACCATCTATTTAAAAGACTATCAGCCGCCGGCGTACCGTATCGACAAAACCGAGTTGCGGGTGGATATCCGCGAGCAATCGGCTCGGGTCAGTGCCTGCTTAGCGTTCGAGCGCCAAGCGAGCGCGTGTGAGCAGTTGTTTTTACATGGCGAGAACCTAGAGCTTGTCAGTGTTGCCATCAACGACCGAACTCTCGCCGACGATCAGTATCAGGTGGATGAGAAAGGCCTGACACTGTTTAACCCGCCGGCCTCTTTTACCTTGCAGACGGAGGTGACGGTATACCCAAAACAGAACACGTCGCTTGAAGGGCTGTATAAATCGCGCAGCATTTACTGCACCCAGTGCGAAGCCGAGGGATTTCGTAAAATCACTTACTTTCTTGATCGCCCCGACGTCATGAGCGATTTTACCACGACGATAATCGCCGATCGCGCCAGCTGCCCAGTATTACTTTCAAACGGCAATAAGATCGATAGCGGCACCTTAGAGGACGGCCGGCACTTTGCCACCTGGCACGACCCCTTCAAAAAGCCAGCCTATTTATTTGCCTTGGTTGCCGGCGATCTGGCTTCGATTCAAGATGAGTTTGTCACTCAGTCAGGCCGCAAGGTGGCGCTGGAAATCTTTGTCGAAAATAAAGATCTCGACAAATGCGATCACGCCATGACCTCGTTAAAGAACTCTATGGCGTGGGATGAAAAGGTTTACGGCCGCGAATACGATTTGGATATTTTTATGATCGTGGCGGTGGACGACTTTAATATGGGGGCGATGGAAAACAAAGGCCTGAATATCTTTAATACCTCTTGCGTGCTGGCCAAACCCGAGACGACAACCGATGTAGGTTTTCAGCGGGTCGAAGGGGTGGTGGCACACGAGTATTTTCACAACTGGTCAGGTAACCGCGTGACCTGCCGCGATTGGTTTCAGTTGAGCCTTAAAGAGGGCTTTACGGTTTATCGCGATTCGTGTTTTTCGGCGGATATGGGCTCCAGTACCGTTAAGCGGGTAGAGGATGTCAGTGTGTTGCGCGCGCATCAGTTTGCCGAAGATGCCGGGCCTATGGCACACCCGATTCGTCCGGCCAGCTTTATTGAAATTTCTAACTTTTACACCATAACCATTTACGAAAAGGGTGCCGAGGTCGTGCGCATGTTGGCAAACTTGCTTGGGCCCGATGAATTTCGCAAGGCGACCGATTTATACTTCGAGCGTCACGATGGCCAAGCGGTCACTACAGAAGAGTTTGTTCAGGCAATGGCCGATGTATCGGGGCGCGACTTAACGCAATTTAAGCGCTGGTACGACCAAGCGGGCACGCCGCGCGTTAAGGTCACCGATCACTACCACGAGGCCTCGCGGCAATACAGCTTAACGTTTAGTCAATCCACCCCGGCTACTCCACAGTGCAGTGATAAAAAGCCATTTCACATACCCGTGGCCATGGGCTTGCTGGGTAGTGCCGGAGAGCTGGCACTTAAACTCGACGGCGAAACGCTGGACGATTTGCCCGAAGATAACACGCAAAAAGTGCTGGAGTTAACCGAGCCTGAGCAGACATTTGTTTTTAACGATGTGCCCGAGCACCCAGTGCCCTCGCTGTTGCGTGGTTTCTCGGCGCCAGTCAAACTCAGCTTTGCCTATAGCCGACAAGATTTAGCCGATTTAATGCAGCGCGACAGTGATGGTTTTAACCGCTGGGAGGCATCGCAAAATTTGGCGCTGGCAGTGTTGGATGACGCGATACGCGCGTTTCGGCAGGGCAGCCTGGAGGGGTTTACCGTAGACCCGCTATTGATTGACAGCTATCGACAACTGCTGGGCGATGAGCAGCTGGATCAGGCGATGGTGGCGCTAATGCTGACACTGCCGTCGCAGGATTATATCGCCGAGCAGTACGAGGAGGTGGATGTCGAAGCGATTTACAGCGCGCGACGTTTGCTGACAAAAACCATTGCCGCTGAGCTTGTCGATGCCTTGCGAGCGCGTTTAACCGCCTATGACAACCGCAAACCCTACAGCGCTGAGGCTGATTCTATCGCGGCGCGCAGCCTTAAAAACACCGCACTGGCGTATCTGATGCAAGATCCCAGTCAGTCCGACCTCGATTACTGCTTGGCACAGTTTAACAACGCCAATAATATGACCGACGAGGTCGCGGCGCTCAGCGCATTGGTCTATTCAGAGTCGCCGCTGGTGAGCGAACATGCTGAGGCCGCGCTCGCCGCCTTTTACCAGAAATGGCAGGACGAGGCTTTGGTGGTGAATCAATGGCTGTCGCTGCAGGCGCGCGATCCGCGCCCCAACGCTCTGCTCCGGGTCAGCGCTTTGCTGCAGCATCCAGCGTATGATGGGGCTAACCCCAATAAGATTCGCGCCGTTATTGGCGCTTTTTGTATGGGCAACCCTATTAACTTTCATACCGGGCTGCTGGATGATCCCTCGGCGGGTTATCGGTTTCTGGCCGATCAAGTGATTGCCCTAGACGCCAAGAATCCGCAGATCGCGGCGCGTTTGATCACGCCCTTAACCCGCTGGCGGCGTTACACTCCCGCTCGCGCCAGGGCGATGCGAGCCGAGCTGGAGCGAATTAAAGACGCCCCAGAACTTTCGGGTGATAGCTACGAAATTGTGACGAAAAGCCTGTAATGGTTTAATCAGCTGGGGATAATGGCGCTCGCCTTGCTTTTGCGCCAAGGCGGCGCCACAATCCCACACATCGCTTATGAGCAGCAAACCGGTAGAGAGAGAAACATGGCAAGTGGATTGAGCAACAAGCTGGTTATCGCGATCTCATCTCGAGCGCTGTTTAACCTCGATGCGAGCCATCAGGTGTTTGTTAATAAGGGGTTGGAAGCGTACGCACAGTATCAAATTGAGCACGAAGATGAGTTGCTGGAGCCAGGTGATGCCTTCCCGATGGTGCAAAAATTATTGCGCCTCAATGAAAATCTACCCGGCGACCCCAAAGTCGAGGTTATTTTGCTCTCGCGCAATAGCGGCGATACCGGGTTGCGGGTGTTTAACTCGATCGAGCACTACCAGTTGAATATTACCCGCGCGGCGTTTTGCAGTGGCTTAAGCCCGTATCGTTATGCCTCGGCGTTTGGCTGCCACCTATTTTTATCCACCGAGGCCGAGGACGTGCGCAGTGCGCTATCCCACGGTATTGCCGCGGCAACCTTGATGGCGCCCAAACATCGCTCGGAAAACAACAACGAATTGCGCTTTGCCTTTGACGGCGATGCGGTGTTGTTTTCAGATGAGGCCGAACAAATCTTTAAGCGACAGGGTTTAAGCGCTTTTACCAAAAGCGAGAAAGCCGCCGCCAAAACCCCGCTCACTGGGGGCCCCTTTAAAGCGTTCCTCGATGCGCTGCACAAGCTGCAGGCGGAATTTGCCGATTCTGACGATTGTCCAATTCGCACAGCGTTAGTGACTGCTCGCTCGGCACCCGCACATGAGCGGGTGATTCGCACATTGCGCGCGTGGAACATCCGCATCGATGAATCGTTGTTTTTGGGCGGTTTAGCGAAAGGTGAGTTTCTTAAAGCGTACGGCGCGGATGTATTTTTTGATGATCAATTGGCCCATATCGACTCGGCCAGCGAGCACGTGGCCACCGGCCATGTTCCCCATGGAATCGCGAATTCCCCAGAGTTTAGCCAATCTGGCAAGCCTTAGAGTGCGCAAACATCGGCGTTTAGCGGCGGTTTTTGTGTGTTTTTTGGCGCTCTTAGGAAAATCAGCTATTCTTGACGTGAATAATCAACTATATTTTTATAACATCATATAGATCGGCCATTTGGAGGGCTTATGAAGCTGCAACAGCTCCGGTACATTTGGGAAGTCGCGCACCACGATCTCAATGTATCCGCGACGGCGCAGAGCCTGTACACCTCTCAACCGGGTATCAGCAAGCAAATACGCTTGTTAGAAGATGAGCTAGGGGTCGAGATTTTCTCCCGTAGCGGTAAACATCTGACGCGTATCACGCCAGCGGGTGAGGCGATTTTAAAAACGGCCGGCGAGATACTGCGTAAAGTTGAGAGTATTAAGCAGGTCGCGCAAGAGTTTAGCAATGAGCGCAAAGGCAGTTTGTCGATTGCCACAACCCACACGCAAGCGCGTTATGCATTGCCCCATGTGATTGAGGAATTTATCGGCCAGTACCCCGATGTGTCGCTGCATATGCATCAGGGCACGCCGATGCAAATCTCTGAAATGGCCGCCGACGGCACAGTCGATTTTGCCATTGCCACCGAGGCATTGGAGTTGTTTAGTGACTTGGTGATGATGCCGTGCTATCGCTGGAATCGCTGTATCGTAGTGCCCCGCGATCACCCTTTGGCGCAGCTGTCGGAGTTAACACTGGAAGAGGTCGCCAAACACCCCATTGTGACCTATGTCTTTGGTTTTACCGGTCGCTCCAAGCTGGATGAAGCCTTTATCAGTAAAGGTCTTGCCCCCAAAGTGGTGTTTACGGCCGCCGATGCCGACGTGATTAAAACCTATGTACGCCTCGGGTTGGGTATCGGTATTATTGCCAAAATGGCTTTTGAAGAGTCAGATGACAGTGATTTAGTGGCACTGGATGCCGATCACTTATTCGCCTCTAGTGTGACTAAAATTGGTTTTCGGCGCGGAACCTTTATTCGTGGCTTTATGTATGATTTTATTCAGCAGTTTGCGCCGCACCTGACGCGAGATGTTATTGATCAGGCCTACAGTTGTCACTCCCGTGCGGAGCTGGACGAGCTGTTTGCCACCATGCACCTTCCTTCTTATTGATGTGCCAATAATGCATCGGTGTTCGTGATCTAGTCGCGACACCGGTGCGTATATTGCCCATGAAATCAAAAATCCCTGTCGGCGTCAGTCAGTGTTTGTTAGGTGAGCGTGTTCGCTTTGATGGCGGGCACAAACGGTCACGCTACGTGACCGATCATCTGAGTGAGTACTTTGAGTTTTTGAGCCTTTGTCCCGAGGTGGCCATTGGCCTTGGCACACCACGTCAACCGGTTAGGCTAGTCGCAGATGGCGCAAACACGCAAGTGCGCGGCACCCGCGATGCGTCATTGGATGTTACGGCGCCGCTGGCTGACTATGCAAAACAGGTCGTGCCGCAAATAGAGCCCCTATGCGGCTATATTTTTATGCAAAAATCCCCTAGTTGTGGGGTTTTCTCGGTTAAGCGTTATAACAATGATGGCCAGCTCGTGGACAACGATGGCCGTGGTGCGTTCGCTGCGGTGATTACGCAGCAGTTCCCATTGTTGCCGGTGGAAGAGGCCGGCAGGCTAAACGATGCACGTTTAAGAGAAAACTTTATTACCCGGGTTTACGCCTATCACGATTGGCGCACCAACGTAGAGAGCGAGCCAAGCGCTAAACGGCTATTGGATTTTTACTCCCGATATAAATATCAGGTCATGGCCCATGATTTGGAGTCTTACCGCAAAATTGGTCCGGTGTTGGCCAATTTAAAAGCGGCGCCCATTGAAGATATTTGTCAGCGTTTTATTGCGCTGTTTATGGCCGCGCTCAGCCACAAAGTAACCCGTAAAGGTAACACTAATGCACTGATGCATTTGCGAGGTTATTTAAAAAGCTCAACCACCGCCGATGAAAAAGCCGAGATCGGAGAGCTAATAGAGCATTACCGAGTTGGTATGGTGCCACTGGTGGTGCCGCTTACCTTGCTAAAACATCATTTACGTAAAGTAGATGATCCCTACTTGCAGCAGCAAACCTTCTGGTCACCACACCCCGCAGCGATGGGGTTACGCAACACCAATGAAGAGTAATCCGTGATCCATTCAGTTTGAATTTGCGTAATTGATCGTTATGAATACATTGATGTGGTTCCGCAGCGACCTCCGCCTTAGCGATAATCCAGCCCTTTATCACGGCCTAAAGGCGTGCGAGGGTGAGATGCTGGGTTGCTATATATTGTGTCAGCAGTTTATCGATGAGCACCCGATCAACCCGCGCCAGCTATGGTTTATTTACGAGCATCTTAAATTACTGCAGCAAGCGTTTGCGCGTGCGGGCAGGGCTTTTAAAGTTCTTACGGTTAAAAACGCCAGCGATGTGCCGGCCGCTATTGGGGCGCTTTGTGCGGAGCAGGGGGTTGGCAAATTAGTGTTTAATGCCGAATATCCGTTAAATGAGCTGCGCCGTGACAAAGCTGTGGTGGCGACACTTGAGGCTGAAAACATCAACTGCAAGCGTTATCACGACCGCGCGCTGGTGCCGCCGGGGATGTTAACCACCCAGCAAGATACGCCTTACAAAGTTTACACGCCTTTTAGCCGCGCCTGGCGCTCTCAGGTTAAAGGCGTTACCTTCAAGATCTATCAAAGCGATATGAATGCGATTGCCGCCGCGAGTGACAGCCCTCTGGCAAAAGGCTCTGACAGTGCTTTGCTGGACGATGCCTTTGCGCCTTACCTAAAGCAGTCAGTGACGGCGCCCATGCAGGCGCTTTGGTCGGTGGGCGAGCGCGCGGCCACAGCTGCGCTAACAGACTTTTGCCGTGATCGTGTTGCCGGCTATCAGCACGACCGAGATTATCCCGCCACTGAGGGCACCTCTCGGCTATCGCCCTATCTGGCTATCGGGGTGTTATCGCCTAAGCAGTGTTTTGTCGCTGCCCGCGATACCTTCAGCGGGTTTTGGGGCGATGATGAGGATATCGCCTGCTGGGTTGGCGAGTTGATTTGGCGCGATTTTTATATGCATATTATTGCGGCGTTTCCGGCGCTTAGTCGTCACCGCCCGATGCAGGTTTACACCGAAGGCTTTGCCTGGAGCTATAATAAAGACGATTTTCAACGCTGGTGCCAAGGTCAGACGGGTATTCCAATTGTCGACGCTGCGATGCGACAGCTTAACCAAACCGGTTGGATGCACAATCGTCTGCGTATGGTCAGTGCGATGTTTTTGACAAAAAACTTGCGAATCGATTGGCGTTTGGGCGAGCGGTATTTTATGGAGCAATTAATTGATGCCGACTTCTGCGCTAATAATGGTGGTTGGCAGTGGAGTGCTTCGACGGGCACCGATGCTGCGCCTTATTTTCGGATTATGAACCCGCAGTCGCAATCCGAGCGCTTTGACGCCGACGGCGCGTTTATTCGCCGCTTTGTTCCCGAGTTGAAAAACGTAACCGGTAAAAAAATTCACAACCCCGATGGCTGTGTCGACAACTATCCTGCACCAATGGTGGATTTAAAAGAGTCCCGTGCGACCACTATTGCGATGTTTAAAGACCTTAAAGGTACCGCTTAAAAGCCTTTGGATTACGACCTTCCTATTTTAAATGCAGGCTTCGCAACGCTGAGCAAGCTCGGCCGGATGCTCACCTTAGCTGCCACGACGTGTATGTCTTGTTCCGGTTGATGAGTGGGCAGGGGACAAAACTTGGCTTTGATGTATGCTGGCTCCCTAACGATTTATGTAGAGCGCAGCACTTTGCGGCTTGCGACATAAATGGCTTACGGTCGAGTACCGCTTTGCTTATTTTGAGTCTCGTCGGAGAAGTAGCTCTGCATCCAGCTAAACAGTGTGTCGGTATTGACTTCAGATAAGCTCTTGCGTTGGAAATCATCCCCTGGATTTTCGTCGAGACTTAGAAACTGGTAGAGGAGTATGCCCAACTCTTTATCATGCAAAACCAGCATGATGCGTCGGCGAGTGCGCAGGCAGTCGATGGTCATAACATCTGCCGGAATACCGCTATCGCGCAACCCACGGCGTATCGCCACCACTGGGTTGATTTGTTGGTGCGCCTGCTGAATTTTTGCATGCGCTTCGCTGGCCTGATCAGACAGTGCTTTTAAAGGATCTTCGGGCATCCCTAACTCCTTGAACTTTGGTTCCCTAGAGTATCAGAATTGGCGGTCGGCAGGGCGGCCTAGAACTGAGTTACAACGCTGGTCTAAATTTGATCACTTATAAGGGTGTTTGGAGCCTTGATTTGGTAAAGTCAGTGCGCAATGAGTACCGGTTCGAGTGCGAAGCTTTTGCTCTTACGTGGGCGCCGGGTTCGTATGACTAGCAATACTCTAAACCGAGGGCTTCTGTACTGTGTCGTCAGGGGTTAAGCCGCGCAAATCGTAGGCAAACGCAATAATGTGAGCGATGGCTAAATACAGTTTTTCGGGAATGGCGTCGCCAAGCTCTAACGTCACCAAAAAATCCACTAGCGTGGCGTTATCGCACAGTGGCACATCGTTTTGTTCGGCGATGTCGATAATTTGCTGAGCGATTTCACCAGTGCCAGTTGCGCTAATTACAGGCGCACTTGTGCCATCGTAATAAAGCGCTACCGCTTTTTGCAGTTCGGCTTCGGTAAACTCATCGCTCATGGTTTGCTCCTGTCGGACTCGGCGTTAGGTTTTTACGTCGACTAAATGATAGCTAAGTTGATTGCCTTTGTGTGGCGGTACGCCCCGATGGAATTGCACATCTCGCACTTCGATATCGTGAGCCTCTAATGCACTACGGATGCCGCTAAACGCCTCTTGCGCTTTGTTTAATGCCTGCGGCTGTTCGGACCAAAACGCTAAACTTAGCTGCTCACCGCGCAACCGTAGGCGCGCAAAAAACTCACCTATGCCCGGCGGATCGAGGGTTAAATTGACTTGCCACAGCTTGTTTGTCTCGCTGTCTGTCTCAGAGGAGTCTTCGGCCTCATCCGTTTGTTCTTCAATTTCTATATGGGCCGGGTACAAATGGCCGTCGAGTCTGACGGGTATATCAAACGTCAATTGCAGCGGGGCCGCGCTAGCATCAGCGCTGCGGCTCGACTTTGCCTCAGGCTGCAACTGATTTAGACGCACCCGGGCTAAGGTGTTGAGGCTCAGCTGATGCATCAGCAGCACTAGCTGGGTTTGCAGCATGCGCAGTGATTCGCCACCGCTGGCCTGGCTGTGGCTGCTTAGCATTTGCATCAGTGAGGGTAGCGCCAGTTCGCCGCTCGCTGCCTGAGCCCCCGTGGGCACCGGCGGCGCGGCGGCATTTGTTTGAGGTTTGGCTGCACTTCCTGGCGCCGGCTTTAACGGCGCTAAATACTGCAGTAGCGCCGCTTTTAAATCGCGAGCTAATACCTCTTTGACGGCGGCATCTGGCGAGCTTGTTTGCGTGGCTCGGGCGAGCCTGGGCTCTAGCAGAGTGCCGCTATGCTCTAGGGCCTCGCGCACGGCTTTGCCCGAGGGAGGTGCATCGAGGTTTAGTGCCAACCGATCAATTTGCCCCAGCAACTTTGTCAGGCTTTTGTCGCCGCCAATTTGCGTCACACTGCTGGATACGTCGGGTAGGCGGCGCAATTGTGACAGCAAGTCCTGTTGCCCTTGGCGTGGCAGAAGCTCTCGCAGTACCGGTTTTAGCGCGGCAAGTAGCGCGCTCGTTTTGGGTGATACGCTCTCGGCCACGCTGGGAATATCAAACTTGGCGGTTAATGCGGTCAGTTTGCGCTCTGGCGTCAGTAGCACATCGATTACTTGGCCTTTCACCAGGGGCTTGTCGATGACGGTGGTGACGCTTTTGCCTTTAATTAGCAGTGCCGCCAAGTGCATTTCGTTGCGGGCCAGCGCGCTGCGGTAGCTATTAAGTAGCGCGCTGCGGGCGCTCTCAGCGGTGTCGGGCGCACTCGTGGCGGCGCTGGCTGGCGGGTTAGAGCTGCTGCCGGGGTTGTTGGTCGCGCCCTGTAATAGCTTTGCCAGCCCGGCATTGAGCGGGGTACTTTTTAGCACTTGTGCCTGCGCTTGCTCACCCGGAGCAAGCGGTATGCTAGTGCTAGAGGCGGTGCCGGCGGCCGGGGGGCGCTGTAGGCTACCGGCAGAAGTGTAAAGGCTCGATATATCCACTGGCATAGGGGGATTCCGTGGCAAATTAGGGGCGACTCGTCGACTATTCAATGTCTTTGGGTAAACATTTGTGGTTAACGCCTATATAATCGGCGCGACTTTCTAAAACTAACGCTAAAAGCCAGGCGCTCTAAGAGCGGTATCGGCGGCTGGCGCAAAAGTTTGAGCACCAGTTGCCACTGGTTGTCTTACTCGGACATTGGATAAAAACGTGAGTGAACCGCTACTGACACTGGAAAATCTAAGCTGCGAGCGCGATGGCCGCACGTTATTCAGTGGTGTTCACTATACCTGCAATCGCGGTACCTTGCTGCAAATTGTCGGGTTTAACGGTGCTGGTAAAACGACCTTGCTGCATACGTTAGCGGGGCTGCTACCGGCCTCCAGCGGTACGGTACTGTGGCGCGGGCAACCCGCCCATCGTCAGCGGCAGGCATTTTACCAAGAGTTACTCTACCTCGGGCATCAGGTGCCGGTTAAGCCTCAGTTGAGTGTTCGCGAGAACCTTTTATGGCTCGGCGCCCTTAATCCCCCCGCCACTGAGGCCGCTATCGCCGAGGCGCTTGCCGAGGTCGATTTGGCGGGCTTTGAAGACTCCCCCAGCTACGCACTCTCGGCGGGACAAAAGCGTCGGGTGTTATTGGCGCAGTTATATCTAAGCCGTGCCACATTGTGGATATTAGATGAGCCCTTTACGGCGATTGATAAGGCTGGCGTACAAAAACTTGAAGCGGCTATGGCTTGCCACGCGGCCAAGGGCGGGGTAGTTTTGTTTACCTCTCACCAACCTTTGGCGATGGCGGAATTTTCAATACTAGACTTGTCGGCTTATCAAACCCCACAGGAGTTTGCCGATGCCTAATACGGATAACCGTTATCAAATAGGTGCGGGTTTTAAAGCCGTGATACGCCGCGACCTTACCTCCCTGTGGCGCAACCGCAGCGATATCGCGAGCCCGCTGGTGTTTTTTCTTATCAGTATTACGTTGTTGCCCCTAGGGGTTGATCCGTCCGATAAGCTGTTAGCCACCATTGCGCCGGGTATGATTTGGATAATGGCGTTACTGGCAACGCTCTTGTCGCTTGATACCTTATTTCGGCAGGATTACGACGATGGCAGCTTAACCCAATTTATCTTGTCTCCGCAGCCGTTATATCTTACGGTGCTGGCCAAGGTTATCGTCCACTGGCTGACGACGGGGTTGCCCCTTGCGCTTATTGCCCCGGTTTTAGGCGTCATGTTATCACTGCCTTCTGGGGGCTACTGGCCACTTGTGTTATCGTTAACAATCGGTACCGCTATTATGAGCTTAATCGGCGCCATGGGTGCAGCCCTTACGGTATGCTTGCGCAGCAGCGCACTGGTGTTAACGCTTATTATTATGCCACTGTATTTACCGGTACTGATTATCGGCGCCAACACTGTCAGCTCGGCCGTGGCCGGGTTTGGCGCCACCCAAGGGCTTGCTTTGTTAGGGGCGGCACTGGCGCTAGCACTATTGGTTATGCCTTTGGCGGCAGCCGGAGCGCTACGAATATCATCCAACCACTGATAATAATGAGGTAGACACTTGGCTTGGCAATGGTTTCATCGACTCGGTTCACCCCGCTGGTTTTATGAAAAAACCAGTCGTTGGTTGGTTTGGTTTGCGCCTCTGACAATTTTACTGATGCTACTGGGTATTGGTTGGGGGCTTGGATTTGCCCCAATCGACAGCAAGCAGGGCGATAGTTACCGCATCATCTTTATCCATATGCCGGCCGCGGCACTGGCGTTGGCTGGTTACTATATTATGGCCATCGCTGGGGCGGTCGGGCTGATTTGGAAAATGAAGCTGCCCTTTATGGTGATGAAGTCTGCCGCACCTATTGGTGCGGCGCTCACAATTTTAACGCTCGCCACCGGTTCGCTCTGGGGGCACCCGACCTGGGGGACATTCTGGGAGTGGGACGCACGCAATATTTTTATGCTGGTATTACTGTTTTTGTACGCCGGCATCGTTGTACTGGCCGAGGTGTACCCCAGCCGTGATGCGGCCGATAAAGCCTGTGCCATTCTGGCGTTGGTAGGCACAATCAACGTGCCCATTATTTATAAGTCCGTCGATTGGTGGTACAGCTTACATCAGCCCGCCAGCATCAAGCTTACCGGCGGCTCTTCTATTCATTGGAGCATGCTTTATCCGTTGCTTCTGTGTATTTTGGCGTATTACTGCTTTTATACCTTGGCGCTTATTCTATACACTCGCCGCGAAATTCTGGTGCGCGAAGCTCGCACTACTTGGGTCGTGCAGCTGGCTCAAGCCCGGCTCGCGCGAGGCAAGGGCCGCCCAGCCGAGGACGCGCTATGATTGAGTTCAGATTTTCGTCGTTAACCGAATTTTTACAAATGGGTGGTCACGGCATTTACGTATGGTCGTGCGCAGCTATTGCGCTGGTTATTCTGACCGTACTGCTGGTATACCCCATTATTACCGCTCGCTCACAGTTGGTGCGTATTCAACGCCAGCAAGCGATGCAACAAGAGCGACATCAGCACGCGCGCTCCAGCGGCCCATAACCGGACACTTTTATGCATCCAGCTAGAAAACAGCGATTAATCATCGTTATCGCCATAGTCGTTTTATCCAGTATTGCCGTGGGTTTGCTGGTGTACGCACTGCGACAAAACATTAATTTGTTTTACCCGCCTAAAGCGTTTAGTGCCGATGAGGTGCCACGCGATGTGCGCTTGCGCGCGGGAGGCTGTGTAAGCCCGGGTACGGTTGTGCGCAGTGACGACTCGCTGCACGTAGAGTTTACGTTGGTCGACCCCAACGGCGCCTTAAAGGTTAATTATGACGGTATTTTGCCCGACTTATTTGCCGAGGGTGAGGCCGCAGTAGTCAACGGTCTGTGGCGCGACGACGATATATTCTATGCCGATCAGGTGCTCGCAAAACACGATGAAAACTACATGCCACCGGAGGTTGCCGAGGCCATGAATAACGGCGAAAAGCATGAGGCGACTTGCGAGGAAATGTCTTATGGTTCCTGAGTTTGGCCACTTTGTATTGATCTTGGCGCTGTTGATCAGCGCCGCCTTGTTTGTCTTGCCTCTATTGGGGGCGCAAATTCGCTCTTTGCCGCTTATGCTATCGGCACGCTCGTTAGCGACGGGGCAGTTTGTATTAATCGCTATCGCTTTTGGCTGCTTAACGTGGGCTTTTGTTCACGATGACTTTTCGGTCGCTTATGTGGCCAATCACTCCAACAGCTTAATGCCGGTTTACTACAAAATCAGCGCGGTATGGGGAGGTCACGAAGGTTCGCTGCTGCTATGGATTTTGATGCTGTCGGGCTGGACGTTCGCCATTACTATTTTCAGCAAGGCGTTGCCGATCGATCTGCAATCGCGAGTGCTCGCGGTGATGGGGTTTATTGCCACCGGCTTTTTGATGTTCATCTTGTTTACCTCTAACCCATTTGACCGTGTTTTACCTCTGGCGGCACTGGACGGCGCAGACTTAAATCCGCTGTTGCAAGACCCGGGGTTAATTTTTCACCCGCCGCTGCTATACATGGGTTACGTCGGCTTTAGTACGGTATTTGCTTTCGCTATTGCCGCATTGCTGACCGGTAAGCTCGATAGTGCCTGGGCCCGTTGGTCGCGTCCCTGGGCAACGACAGCCTGGGCCTTTTTAACGATTGGTATCGCGCTGGGAAGTTGGTGGGCTTATTACGAGCTTGGCTGGGGCGGCTGGTGGTTTTGGGATCCGGTGGAAAACGCGTCCTTTATGCCTTGGTTGGTGGGCACGGCACTTATTCACTCGCTGGCCGTCACCGAAAAACGAGGGTTGTTTAAAAGCTGGACCATTTTGCTGGCTATTTTTGCCTTCTCACTAAGTTTGCTGGGGACATTTCTGGTTCGCTCCGGGGTGCTTACCTCTGTGCATGCGTTTGCCAACGATCCAGAGCGCGGCCTATTTATATTAGTCTTTTTGGCCGTTGTGGTTGGTGGTTCACTGTTGCTTTTTGCGTTGCGCGCGCCGGTGGTTAAAAGTGCCCCCGGCTTTAAATTTTTGTCCCGTGAAACATTGCTGTTGGCCAATAATGCATTACTTGTGATTAGTATGGTTACGGTGTTGTTTGGCACGTTGTTTCCGTTAGTGGCCGATGCGCTCAAGCTGGGTAAATATTCGGTAGGCGCACCTTATTTTAATGTAACGTTTTTACCCTTTATGGTCATCATCTGTCTATTGATGGGCATTGCTCCGGCGAGTCGCTGGAAACGCACCGAGGCTAGTGCGGTTCGCCGTACTGTAACTGCGCCACTGGCGCTGTCGGTGGTGCTAGCGCTTATTGTTCCGTGGTTGCTGGGCGACTTTGCCCTTAGCATGGTTTTGGCGACATGGTTGGGCAGTTGGGTTGCATTAACCACGCTAAAAGATGTGTGGTTAAAAAGTGCCAATAAAAATGGCCGGGCTAAAGGATTGCAACAGCTTAGCCTTAGTTACTATGGCATGGTGGTCGCGCACTTAGGTATCGCATTGGCCGTGCTTGGGGTTTGTTTTACCAGCCATTACAGCGATGAGCAAAAACTGCGGATGGACGTAGGAAAGCCGGTCGAAGTGGCGGGCTATCAATTTACGTTGGAGCAGCTAGATAAAGTGCGGGGGCCCAACTACGTAGCCGACCAGGCGACCGTGAGCATGAAAAAGGATGGCCACCTATTACGCACCTTAAAACCACAAAAACGTCGCTACCTTGCCAGTGGTCAAATGATGACTGAGGTGGCGATTGACCCGGGCTTTACTCGCGATGTGTATGTCGCCATGGGAGATAATATTGATGCCGACAGTTGGGCAATGCGCGTGCACTACAAAGCGTTTGTACGCTGGATTTGGTTGGCCGCGCTAATGATGGCCGCCGGTGGCGTTATGGCGATTGTCGATAAGCGTTATCGCAAGCGCGCCACGATACACAAAGCCAGTGCGGCACCAAGTGCCGTGGGGGAGGGGGCTTAATGGGCCGGTTTAAATTATTTGTTCCGTTAATCGTTCTGCTTATTTTGCTGCCGTTGTTTTACGTTGGTTTGTCACTTGATCCGAGCGCTATGCCTTCAGCGCTCATCGGTAACCCAGTGCCCGATTTTGAGCTGACCACTTTGGAAGATGAAAGCCGCACCGTAACGGCTAAGCAGCTACGGGGTGAGGTTTTACTGCTTAATGTTTGGGCGACTTGGTGTTTTGCCTGTAAGGCCGAGCACCCATACCTTGTGCGCCTGGCCGAGCAAGAGGGCGTCAAGATTATTGGTATTAACTACAAAGATGAAAGAGCGCCCGCGCAAAAGTGGCTGAAAGATTTGCACAACCCTTACGAGTATAGTTTGTTCGATAACGAAGGTCGGTTAGGTTTGGATTTAGGTGTGACCGGCGCGCCGGAAACCTATGTTATCGACCGTGAAGGGGTTGTACGGTACCGCCATATTGGTGTTGTTGATGAGCGAGTTTGGCAAGAAACGCTTAAACCGTTATATCAATCGCTCAGCAAAAATTAATCGGGCTTGCTGGTACTGTGACGTAAGAGTGTCGTGTTTTTCGTAAAATGTAACAGAACCGGCTGTCACGGCTCGGTGTATCAAATTTGTAAGTTATGCTTTTTGGGTTGGATGTTTTGAGTTATTGATTATGGCTTTCGAGTAACACGCGTTTTAAAGCGTTGCGCTTAAAGTGGTTAGCTTCGGCTAGGAAACTTTATTTTATATGAGCGTCAATAAGGAACGAATTTACAAGCTTATAAAAGTCACCTACTTTGCGTTAATCCCGCTCACACTAATGATAGGTGTTTATTGTGAGAGCAAGCCTACTGATATGGTTGCCGGCGAGGTGACCATATCGCTGGCTCTTTCATTTCTTCCTACTACGATAGGTTTTCTGGGTGCTTATTTTATTAGGCCTGGAGGCAATGTTAAAAAAGCTTTTTTTGGCGCTTTTTTGCTGCACTACATCATAAGCTACCTGTGTTTTATCTTGATGCTCTGGATGTTTGTTTTTTCTGAAAGTAGCCCCTACGATCAAATGACAGCAGCTGGTATGTCACTTCTTGTGACTTATGCTCTTTTTTACAACTCTTTGATTGTTTTACTTGTGACTTTTTTCGGGTGCTGGTTTTATTGCCTGATTAGTCATGCTTTGCGTCACCGGAGGAGGCATCGTTGATGGTAAAGGCTTGTGGAAAAGGTCTATAAGAGATGTTGGGTCGTGAGGTATGCAGGTAATACGGCTAAGAGGTGCCGCTTTTGACCCCTGCGACTGAGTCGAGCGGAGGCCTATTGGGGTAAGAGATCAAGCTCAGTGTTCTCAGGAGTTTTGCGTAGACATAAAAAAGGCCCCACATAATGTGGAGCCTTTTTAAGTAGTGGCGGACCGGACGGGAAACATGGCCGCCGTCCAGGCGTCCACCCTACGGGCAGCGCCTTCGCGCTGTGCCAATTCGCTCCCGGCGAATTGGTCGAACACCGCTTCGCGGCTTCATCGTCCCGTCCGGCGAACATGGACATATTTAGCAGACATAAAAAAGGCCCCACATAATGTGGAGCCTTTTTAAATAGTGGCGGACCGGACGGGACTCGAACCCGCGACCTCCGGCGTGACAGGCCGGCATTCTAACCAACTGAACTACCGGTCCGCAAAACTTAACCCGGTACAAACTGTTAAGTGGTGGGTGGTACAGGGATCGAACCTGTGACCCTCGCCTTGTAAGGGCGATGCTCTCCCAGCTGAGCTAACCACCCGCGTTCAGAAGGTGCGTATTCTAATGATTCGCGCGCTGACGTCAACCACTTTTTTTGAATTGTTACACTTTTTTTATGCGCTTAAAAAGCGGGCCCGATACACGGCTGTATACTCGCATACAGTGCGGTGGGTCGGTATACTCGCTTAAACACGAATAAGGTCATTAAAGATGCACAAACTGTTGATTCCTTTACTGATATTTTTTGCTTCCGTGTGTTCCGCAGAGGCCATATACCAGTTTGATAGTGAGGTCGATGAGTCTCGCTTCAACGCCTTCATTAACGAGATGCGCTGCCCCACATGCCAGAGTCAAAACCTTGCTGGTTCCGATTCGATGATCGCGCAAGATTTACGTCGCGACATTTACGAGCAAATCCAGGATGGGCGCAGTGACAAAGAAATTACGGACAACATGGTTGCTCGTTACGGTGACTATATCCTCTACCGGCCGCCACTGACTGGGGCGACGTTAGTGCTGTGGGCGGCGCCCATAGTACTGCTGATTATTGCCATTGTTGCCATTATTTTGCTGGTACGTAAGCGCCGCGCTGAACAGCTCGAGCAGCCGCTGGATTCGCGCGAGCAAGCGAAGCTCGATCAGCTACTAAAATCATCAGCGACAGGCAAGCATCAGGAGCAGCCCCATGAGTGAGTTTATGTTGGCTGCAGCGGCAGCGGTATTGTTTGTTGTTGTGGTATTTATTTGGCCCACCTGGCGAGCAAGACGCTTGGCGGGTGCGAGTGGCGAGGCGGTTCAGGCGGGTGATCAACGCACGGATGAGAATTTAGCCCTGTACCGCGAGCACGTAGCGGAGCTGGAGAGTGAGTTGCGGCTAGGGCGCATCGACCAAGCGCAGTACGATCGCCTGACCGCCGAGCTGCAGCGCAATTTTTTGGCCGATCAAGGGGTTGACTCCGAGCGGCCGCTTAATCGCCGTGGGGGCAGTATTCTGGTGGTGAGTTTGCTGCTGCTGGTGATGGCGAGTGTCTGGATGTACCTTAGTCGCGGCTCTAGTGGCGACGTGCTCTTCTCGCAAATGCAGCAAGAGCTTGAGCGCGACAATATGGCGTTGATGCAAGCCGGCCAAGCGCCCGATCCCGAGCGGACCCGTGAACTACTAGAAGCGATAGAAGCGCGCCTGGTTAACCACCCAGAAAACACTCAATACTGGTATTTGCTAGGCCGCTATGGCAGCCAAATTGGCGATTTTGACGCCGCTGAACGGGGCTTTCGCGAAGTCTATCAAAGCGCTCCGGCCGATGCGGGTAATGCCTCGGCACTTGCCCAGGCGATATTCTTAAATAATGGCAACCAGCTAAATGACGAGGTTGAATTTTTAGTGGCTCGCGCTTTAGAGGTTGACCCTAAAGATACTACGGCCTTAGGCCTTGCTGGCATTATTGCGTTTGAACAGCAGGAGTTTGCCGAAGCGGCCCGCCATTGGGGCGCCGCCGTCAAGCTAACACCCGAGGGTGCCCCAGGGCGACAAGCTCTGATGGCGGGGGTCGCGCGTGCACTTAAAGAGGCGGAGCAACATGGTCAGTCGGTCGCAGGGGTAAAAAAATCCGGCCAAGCAGAGCCTGCGAGCGAGTCGAGCTGGTCGATTCCGGTGACTGTCTCTCTTGCGCCCGATCTGGAGCTACCCAAGGGCGGCACTCTGTTTTTGTATGCGCGAGAATATCAAGCGGGCCCAATGCCCCTAGTGGTTACTCGTCTGCCCGCAACACAGTTTCCTATGACTATTGTCTTGGATGAAACAATGGCCATGACAAGCACTGACCGGTTGTTTGCCAAAGGCCAAATCGAGATAGTGGCACGAGTGTCCCAAAGTGGTCAGGTGAGTGCCGCCCCTGGGGATCTCCAGGGGTTGCGTGGTCCGTTGGCGATTGACGAGCTGCCGGAGCCTCTGGAGATTACTATCGATACTCAGCTGTAGCGAAAGCCGCTCAGGGTGATTACTGCGCCATTTGCCTAAAGTTTGCACAGAGCTTTGGCGTGGCGCTAAAAATGCTCGCCCAATGCCCAAAAAGATTACGGTTTTGCTTGCGCGAAAGGTGTAAACGCAGGGGCAAATGTGTAGAATTCTCCGTTAAAATTCGGCTCGCTGCGGGTTCTGAGCGCCAGTGTACGGGTCAGCTCAATCTCTGAATGTCGCAAAGCTTCCAATACTCGCCCCGTGCGAAGATAACGAGTGACAAGGACCTATGCGGTTAAAATGTATTAAATTGGCGGGGTTTAAATCCTTCGTCGACCCAACAACCGTCAACTTTCCCAGCAACCTCGGCGCGGTCGTGGGCCCCAACGGCTGCGGAAAATCCAACATTATCGATGCTGTACGCTGGGTTATGGGTGAATCATCCGCCAAAAACCTGCGTGGCGAGTCGATGACGGACGTTATTTTTAACGGTTCGGGTGGCCGTAAGCCTGTTGGTCAGGCCTCCATCGAGCTGGTGTTCGACAACAGCGATGGCACCTTAGCCGGTGAGTACGCCGCCTTCACCGAAATATCCATCAAGCGTAAAGTTAGCCGCGACGGACAAAACAACTACTACCTCAATGGCGCTAAATGCCGCCGCCGCGATATTACCGACATCTTTTTAGGCACCGGCTTAGGGCCGCGTAGCTACGCCATCATCGAGCAGGGCATGATCTCGCGCTTAATTGAGGCCAAGCCCGAAGAGCTGCGGGTGTACATCGAAGAAGCCGCTGGTATTTCTAAGTACAAAGAGCGTCGCCGCGACACCGAAAACCGCATGCGTCGCACCACGGAGAACCTCGAGCGCTTAACCGACATTCGGGATGAACTAGAGCGCCAGCTGTCGCGCCTGGAGCGTCAGGCACAAGCGGCCGAAAAATACACCGAGTTTAAAAAGCAAGAGCGTCAGCTTAAAGCACAAGTGCAAGCTATTAAGTACCGCGAGCTAGATCAACAAGCCAGTGGTAAACAACAGGCGATTCGCGAGCTGGAGCTACGCATGGAGTCGTTTGTGACCGAGCAGGTCAGCAAAGACACCACCATTGAAAAATGCCGTACCCAGCACGCTGAGTTCAGTGACAAGTTTAACGAGGTTCAAGGCCGTTTTTACGCGATTGGCGCTGATATCGCACGGGTTGAGCAGAGTATTAAACACGCTGAAGAGCGCAACCGGCAACTGCAAGCCGACATCGAACGCACGGAGCGCGAGAGCAACGAAGCACAAGATCGTTTGCGGCTCGACACCGAGAAAGCCGAACAATGGCAGGAAGAGTTACTGGAAATTGAGCCAGAGCTGGAGTTGGTACAGGCCGCCGAGGAATCGTCCGGGGACTTGCTGGCCGAGGCCGAGGAGCAAATGCAGGCCTGGCAGGGTGAGTGGGACGACTTTAACCTGCGCGCGGCCGAGCCGCGCCAGCGGGCCGAGGTTCAGCAGTCTCGAATTCAACACTTAGAGCAAGTGCAGCAACGTTTGTTAAGCCGGGTAGAAAAGCTCAACGAGGAAAAGCGTGGCCTGGGTGACACCAGCGTCGATGACAGTGAGATCGAGCAGCTGCGCGAGCAGTTGGCCGAGCTTGAAATGCTGATGGACGAGCAGCGCGAGCGGGTAGAGGGCTACGCCGACCAGCTTGAGCAATTGCGCACTGACGGCCAACGTTTTAGCGAAGAGCTCGACAGCAAGCGCAGCCAACTGCAAAGTATGCGGGGCCGACACGCGTCACTCGACGCGCTGCAGCAAGCCGCTTTGGGCGAAAAAAACAAAGCCGTTACCGGCTGGTTAGAGGCTCGCGGCTTAAGCGATGCACCGCGCTTAGCCGAGGACGTCAGCGTCACCGACGGTTGGGATAAAGCCCTTGAGACTGTGTTGGGCAATACTCTGCAAGCGGTGTGTGTCGATGGTATCGACGGTACCGCCGAGTTTATTGCCGAGCTGGCACAGGGCGAGCTGGTGTTGCTGGATCGCAAGGCGACAGCGGCCGCGAGCAGCGCAAACCATACGGCCTTAGCCAGTCATGTCTCTGCCAGCTGGGATGTCGCCGGTTTGCTGAGCGGTATTTACGTCGCCGATGATTTAACCGCAGCGCTGGCTATGCGCGAATCTTTAAAGGCCGGCGAGTCAGTGGTGACTCGTGATGGCGTATGGCTCAGTCAACACTGGCTAAAAGTCGCCCGCGATACCGATGCCAGTGCCGGTGTGATTGCCCGCCGGCAAGAGATCGAAGAGCTGGATGCGGCGATTGTCGAGGCGGAAAACGCCGTTGAACAGCTGGCCCAAAACTCGGCCGAAAATCGCGATCAATTAAAAACCGTCGAGAGCGACCGCGAGAGTGTGCGCCGCGAGCTGGACAGCCACAACGCGCGTCACAGTGAATTGCGCTCCAGCATCAGTGCCAAACAAGTGCAGCTCGAGCAGCTGGGTATGCGCAAAAGCCGTCTTGAGTCAGAGGTGCGTGAAGCCCGCGAGCAAATGGAGCAAGAGGCTGAGCAGCTCGCCGAGGCGCGGGTTATTTTAAGCGATGCCATTGGCGCCATGGAGCAAGACACCGATGAGCGCGAATCGCTGTTGGCGCGACGAGACGAAATTCGCGGCAGGCTTGACGGGGCGCGGCAGAAAGCGCGGCACGACAAAGACAAAGCCCACGAACTGCAAATGCGCGCGGCGTCACTTAATACCCAAATTGACAGTATTAAACTCAACCTCGCCCGCCTACGCGAGCAGACTGAGACGCTAACAGAGCGACGTGAGCAACTGGCCGAGTCCATGAGCGAAAACCGCGACCCGGCGGAAGAAAACAAGATGGAGTTAGAGTCGGCGCTGGCAAAACGCATTAACGTCGAAGAGGAGCTAAGCGAGTCTCGCCGGGCGTTAGAGGCGGTGGAGCACGATTTGCGTGAGGCCGAGCAATCGCGCAACAAAGCCGAGCAAGAGGTTCAGGCGGTACGCAGCCACTTAGAGCAAGAGCGTTTAGCCGCGCAAACCTTTGAGGTTCAGCGCAAGGGCTTGGCCGAGCAGCTCGCCGAAGACAGCTTTGATTTACAGACGTTGCTCGATAATCTGGAAGAGGGTGCCGAGCGCGCGCCGCTTGAGTCCGAGCTAGAGCAATTGGCCAACCGTATTAGTCGGTTGGGGGCCATTAACTTGGCCGCGATTGATGAGTACAAAACCGAGTCGGAGCGCAAAAATTATTTAGATGCGCAAAACGAAGATTTAAACGAAGCGCTCGAAACTCTGGAAAACGCTATCAAGAAAATCGATCGCGAAACCCGCACACGCTTTAAAGAAACGTTCGATCAGGTTAACGGCGGTTTACAAGAGTTGTTCCCCAAAGTGTTTGGTGGTGGGCACGCCTATTTAGAGCTCACCGGGGAAGACATGCTGGATACCGGCATCGCTATTATGGCGCGGCCACCGGGTAAACGTAACAGTACTATTCACTTGCTTAGTGGTGGTGAAAAAGCACTGACCGCGATTGCGTTGGTCTTCTCGATTTTCCGCCTTAATCCGGCACCGTTTTGTATGTTGGATGAGGTTGATGCGCCACTGGATGATGCCAACGTTGGCCGTTACGCGCGCATGGTGGAAGAAATGTCAGCTCAGGTTCAGTTTATTTACATCACCCACAACAAGATCGCCATGGAAATGGCTCATCAGCTGCTCGGTGTCACCATGCACGAGCCCGGTGTGTCGCGCTTGGTAACTGTGGATGTCGATGAAGCCGCCGAGCTTGCCGCCATTTAAACGCCGAGGCTAAATACCCCTCGGCTAAGAATTAACCAGACAGAGAACTCGTGGACAGAGAAATATGGAAACGTGGTTAACGATTATTGTCGTTTTATTAATTGTCGGAATCTTACTGGATGGCTGGCGCCGCATGCGCGCCTCGCGACGCGACGCGATCCGCGTGTCGAAACGCGCAAAGCGTTTTGACAGTAGTGCAGAGCCGTTTGATGAACCTTTTACCAGTGAGCTCCCCAACGGCGGTGCTCGTGTTGCCTCGCGCGGCATGAACGACGAGTTTGAATCCGACGACGCGCATCAGGGCCAAAGCAAAAGTCGTATCCCGCAACAAGTTACGCTTAATTTAGATGAGTCTGTACCGATGCTTATGGAGTCGGTAGAGCAGAACTCAGCGCAACAAAACAAGCCAGAACAGACAAGCGAACCACAGTTTACTGCCGATGAAAGCCTAGGCGGTGATGACGGACGCGTTGAGCCAAGTTTTAGCGCCTTTGACGAAGCCGATGAGCCCGAAGTAGATCAGCCCTATGACGAGCCCCGTGTACAAGATCGCGGCGAGCCCGAAGCGCCGCCAGAGCAACCTGATGAAGTGGTTATTATCAATGTGATGGCGCCCGAAGGGCACCAGTTTGCGGGAAATGCACTGCTGGATGTTTTGTTGCAGTGCGGTATGCGCTTTGGCGACATGAATATTTTTCACCGCCACGCTCACGAAACCGGTGAGGGCCCGGTGCTGTTTAGCTTGGCCAATATGGTTAAACCCGGCGTGTTTGATTTAGAAAATATGGCCAGCTTTCATACCCCGGGAGTCAGTTTGTTTATGACGCTTCCGATGCGCCCTGACAGTTTAAAATCGTTTGATATTATGCGCGAGGTTGCTCAGGCACTGGCCGACAACTTAGGTGGCGAGCTAAAAGATGAAAACCGTAGCGTGATGACCCGCCAGACCATGGAGCATTGCCGCCAGCGTATTGCCGAGTACGAACGCAAACGTCTGTCCCGCGCAACCAGCTAACCCGAAAGCGATATTCGGCAACCGTTTGATCAGGTAGAGTTAACTTTGGCCCAGCAAAAATCTGATTCGGTAACCACCGAAATTAACCGGTTGCGTGACGAGATCAACCGGTTTAATTACCAGTATTACGTGCTTGACGATCCGACCGTACCGGACGCCGAGTACGACCGTTTGTTTAATCGGCTCAAATCGATTGAAGACGAGCATCCGAGTTTAATCACGCCCGACTCGCCAACCCAGCGGGTCGGGGGTGAGCCGCTCGCCTCTTTTAATACCGTCGCTCACGAAAAACCTATGTTGTCACTCGACAACAGTTTTGCCGATGCCGATTTAATCGCCTTTGATAAGCGTTTAAAAGATCGCCTCGGCCTGCAGAGCGATATCGAGTATGCCTGCGAGCCAAAGCTCGATGGCATTGCGATTAGTTTACTGTATGAAGGCGGTTTGTTGGTGCGGGCCCTAACCCGTGGCGATGGCTTAAATGGTGAAGACATTACCGCCAATGTGCGCACCATTAAAACCGTGCCACTTAAGTTGTATGGCCATGATTTTCCGCAGCGCTTAGAAGTGCGCGGCGAAATTTTTATGCCCAAGGCAGGTTTTGCCGCCCTTAACGAGGCCGCACGAGCCGCCGGTGAAAAAGTTTTTGTAAACCCGCGCAATGCCGCCGCCGGTAGCTTGCGGCAACTGGACTCACGAATTACCGCCAAAAGACCACTGCAGTTGTGCGCCTATGGTGTCGGCATTCACGAGGGGCAGGCGCTTCCAGAAAAACATACCGATATTCTCTATCGTTTAAAGCGCTGGGGTTTTTCCCCCAACGATCAGTTGCAAACGGCCAGC
Source organism: uncultured Gilvimarinus sp. (assembly GCF_963972205.1). NCBI lineage: Bacteria > Pseudomonadati > Pseudomonadota > Gammaproteobacteria > Cellvibrionales > Cellvibrionaceae > Gilvimarinus > uncultured Gilvimarinus sp. Next base: position 484,277 of record NZ_CAXAUC010000001.1, read on the forward strand.
TCAATTGCCCAGTGCATTGAATATCATCAAGCACTGGGCGAAAAACGCGAACGCTTGGCGTACGATATCGACGGTGTGGTTTTTAAGGTAAATGATATCGAGCGGCAAGAAGAGCTCGGGTTTGTCTCGCGGGCACCGCGCTGGGCAGTTGCCTATAAGTTTCCGGCGCAAGAAGAAATGACCACCTTGGACGCGGTAGAGTTTCAGGTGGGGCGCACCGGCTCAATTACCCCTGTGGCCCGCTTGGCGCCGGTATTTGTCGGCGGGGTAACCGTATCTAACGCGACGTTGCACAATCGTGACGAGATTGCGCGCCTTGATGTGCGCATTGGTGATACCGTGATTGTGCGCAGGGCGGGGGATGTTATTCCTCAGGTTGTCGCGGTGGTGCAAGAGCGTCGCCCGCCCGATGCGGCCGAGATTGTGTTTCCCTCACAGTGCCCTATATGTGGCTCGCCGGCGGCCGAGGTGCCGGGCGAAGCGGCTATTCGCTGCGAGGGTGGTTTGATTTGCCCGGCACAGCGCAAAGAGGCGATTCGCCACTTCGCCTCGCGCAAGGCCATGGATGTCGATGGCTTGGGCGATAAGCTGGTAGAGCAGTTGGTGGATAAATCGCTTATTAGTACCGTTGCAGATCTATTTACGCTGAGCCGCGAGCAATTGTCGGGGCTAGAGCGAATGGGTGAAAAATCGGCTGACAATTTACTGGCGGCGTTAGCGGCCAGTAAAAAAACCAGTCTAGAGCGTTTTATTTACGCCCTGGGGATTCGTGAGGTCGGTGAAGCTACCGCGCGCAACTTAGCAAGCCACTTTGGTCAGTTAGATGCGCTAGCCGCGGCCGATGAGCAGACGCTGCAAGCGGTCGACGATGTTGGCCCAGTGGTCGCACATTTTATTCGCGACTTTTTTGTCGAGCATGAAAACACCGATATTATTAACCGCTTGCGCGAGCTGGGTGTTAATTGGCCTGAGCAAGAGGTGGCGGCCAGCACCGACAAACCACAACCTTTGGCCCAGCAAACTGTGGTTATCACCGGATCGCTAGAGAGTATGAGTCGCGATGAAGCTGGCGATAAGCTGCGTGCTCTGGGGGCCAAAGTTGCCGGCAGCGTTTCGAAAAAAACGAGTTTTATTGTTGCCGGCCCCGGCGCCGGGTCTAAGCTCAGCAAAGCCGAAGCACTCGGCGTTAAAATACTCGACGAAGACGCCTTACACGCGCTTTTGTCCGAGCACGAGGGTGCCTAGCGATAAACAACACATTAACCACCGCGATAAATACCGTGCGCTTGCGCATTGATGGGTAGGGTTATGGATCAAGAGTCGATTGTCTACGGCTGCATTAAAGACAGTATTCAAGGCGTTGGCTACCGCGACCGAATACGCGCCAATCGCGAGGCAATGTTAACCCTGCCGCGCGCGGATAACTGGCCATTTTTGTGCCAAGAGATGTTTGCAATTCCGGCACTCGATGTTCTAACGCGCAATTACCAGACCGAGGTGATGCACTTTGGCGCTTCTTATAAAGCCGTCGAATACGAATGGAGTCAGTGGATTGAACAGTTTGAAACGCTGCTAGGCAAAATGTACTGGGTCTCAGCAACGGTCCACTTAGAAACCGAGTTGTGTGGCACCCATACCTTTACCTGGGAAAGTAGCCGCAACTATCACACGCCGGGCTCTGGTGATATGTACGTCCAGTGTCAGTGGAGCCACGAGAGCTCGCTGGGACTTTAACTTAGACACTTACCCACGATATTGGCAGAAACCATTATGCAGACACCACAATTTCGCTTTCGCCGTTTGCGTCGCACCAGTGCCTTACGCCGTATGGTACGTGAGACAGAGCTTACCTGCGCCGATTTTATCTTGCCGATCTTCGTCGAAGAGGGCATCGATGAGCCCGTCGCCATTGCCAGTATGCCGGGCGTGGTTCGCTACCCAGAGGCGCAGTTGGCAAGTGTCGTAAAGCGCGCAGCGGCCGCCGGCATTCCAGCGGTTTTATTGTTTGGTGTGTCGCAACACAAAGATGCGGTGGGCAGCGATACCTTTGCCGATGATGGCTTGTTAGCACGCATGATTAAAACCGCTAAAGCCGCCGCCCCCGAGATCACCGTTATTAGCGACAACTGTTTTTGCGAATACACCGATCACGGTCACTGTGGTGTGGTCGCCGATAATGACGTCGATAACGACGCAACCTTGGTTAATTTACAGCGTCAAGCACTGGTGTGTGCCCACGCGGGCGTCGATATGATTGCGCCGTCCGGTATGCAAGACGGCATGATTGCAGCGCTGCGCGAGGCGTTAGATGACGCGGGGTTTGGCCACATCCCGATTATGTCTTATTCGACTAAATTTGCCTCGGCGTTTTACGGGCCGTTTCGCGATGCCGTTGATAGCACTTTTAAAGGCACTCGCAACACCTACCAAATGGACCCAGCCAATGCCCGCGAGGCGTTAGCGGAATCGCTGCAAGACGAAGCCGAAGGCGCCGATATTTTAATGGTAAAGCCAGCTTTGGCTTATCTCGATATCGTCCACCAAATCGCCGCTCACAGTGAGCGGCCGGTAGCGGTGTATCACGTCAGTGGTGAGTACGCCATGATTAAGGCGGGCGCCGCCGCCGGTGTGATTGATGAACAAGCCATTGTCATGGAAACCATGCTGTCGTTTAAACGCGCCGGAGCCGATTTGATTATTACCTATTACGCCGAGCAAATTGCCCACTGGCTGAGTGAACACCATGTCTAAATCGTTAATTATTTCTTTGATATCTATTGTGATTGGGGTTATCACCATCGCGGTCGGGCTTTATGTCTTAAGTGTCACCCCAGCGCCTGCGCCTGCACCAGGTGCCGCCGATCCTTTTGTGGTGATGCCTCAGGTAAAAACGCCACAAGCCTCGGAGGATAACAGCGTACCCAGTGCGCCGGCCGAGCGTGGCTCCGAGACCTGGTGTGAGCAAATGATGAATAAACCTGACGACAGCTGGGGCGATGCAGACGCCCGCTTGTTTGCTAAAAACTGCGTGTACGAATAACCCTTATGTTTTTTCGCGAGCCACAGGCTCATTTTTTTAATCCGTTAACCGGTAAATATCGCGAGGTGGTCGTCGAATGCCTGCGGCTGCTGTACCAAAAGCTTTACACGGAGTTGCACGACTATCAAAGCCTGCTTGATCGCAACGGTATCGTCGCGGTTTTTATGGAGGCAATTGCCCGCAACCCGGTGGTGTTTGACGATGATGAACGAGAGGGCGAAGGGCGCTTTAAAAGCCAGCGGGAGCTGGCCGGTTTTATTTTAAACCGGCTGCTGGAGTTTGGTTGGCTAGAGTGTCAGGTCGATAGTGCCACCTTAACCAGCCACTACGCGTTTACCCGTACCGGGCGTTTGTTTACTCAGCCATTATTGGACGTTGGCAAACAGCGGTTGCACACCCGTCACCGCAATACCCGAAACACCCGCAATAGTCTGCAGGCGTTTGCCGATCGCGGTGAGTACAGTGATTTATTGGATGCCTACGATTACTCCGAGCGTATTATCAGCGATTTCTCTGACATTATCGCCGAGCTGGCCGATCAGCGGCGCGAGCTGGTGCGCGAGATGGAAAGCCAACAGCTGATCCATCGCGCCTCCGATCAGTTTTTTGATTTTATGGAAAAGCGCTTTATGCCCGACTTGGCCGTTCGGCTCTCGGCTGACAGCGTAGAGAAGCATCGCGACGCAATCGCCGGTTTAATTTTGTCGATCAAGCGCAAAACCAAAACATTCAAAGCGGATGCCGAACGAGAGTTACGCCAAGTTTTGCCCCAGCTGGTGGCCGAAAACACTCAGCGCTCGGTGCTTTACTATTTACTCGAGGCCATCGAACGGCGCCTAAGAGACGCCTGCGACACCATGCTGCCGCAGCTGCGCGGCGCGCTGAATAACTTTACCCGTCGCGCCGAAACCATTATGCGCCAGCTCAGTTACCTTAATAATGGTCAGTCCGATCAGTTAATTAACCTTTGCCGAAGGTTACGCACGCTTCCCGATGAGCAAAACCGTGTGCTTGGCGAAATAGCACCTGCGCTGCAAAACTGCCAGCTGCGCTATATTGACCCTGGGCAAAACCAGCTGCGCCAAAGACGCCCCAATCAAGTGGTGCTCAGTCGCGTGACGGCGCCGCCCAGTCTTGATCAGGACGCCCGTAAAGAGTTGTACATCCAACAGATGCTCGATCAGGCCTTTGCGTTCCAAGGTGGTCAGCTGCGCGATTACGTACATCGGGCACTGGCCGATACCGGTGTGGTTAACTCGCGGTTTTTACCGGTGGGTAACGCGCAAGATTTATTAAAGTTATGCCATGTGATTGAAGTGGCATCGGCGGATAATCTGGGGCACGACTACTACTTTAGCGTTACCGAGTTGGGTCGGCTTGAGCGGCAAGATGATGACTACTTAATCGAGCGGGATATCTTTGAAATTAAATTGCACCACATTACGGAGTCCGCGTGAGCGATAATCTTTTTCTGGGCGAACTCAATCAAGTGCTCGAGAGCGCCAACGTAAGCTTCGAGGCGTGGCGTGAGCTGGTGATGCGCCTTCTTGATTACGGCGTCTTGTGTCGCAATGAAAGCCAAATTGAGCAAGAGCTGTACGATCGTTTTGTGCGGCTTGAGGTTGCCCTGCACGATTATTTGGCCCTAAGCGGCATTCGCCTACAACACGACCCGCGGCATGAGTTTGTGCGCGTGCTACCGCCCGGCGCGGATTTTCCCGGCATCGAGAGTGACGATTTACCTTACACGGGGATGCGCAGCAAACTCGGCCAACACGAAATCGCGCTGGCATTAGTGCTGCGGATTGAATACGACAAGGCGTTAAGAGAGGGGCAGGTTGAAGATGGTGGCTCGGTATTGGTCCCTATGGAATCTGTGGTCATGAGTCTTAAAAACCTGCTGGGGCGCGATCTGCCAGAGCCGGTGGTGGAAAGGCGCCGCCTGCTGCGCGGTCTTAAGCAGCTGCGCTTAATTGATTACAACAGCGACGACGAACAAGCCGAGCCTTGGTTGCGGGTTCGCCCTCTCATTATTAACTACGTATCCGATAGTGTGATTGACCAACTGCTGCAAGCAACTCCCGACCCTGTTGACTCGGTAACGCTAGACGATACCGAGGGCGAGGACTAACCGTGTTTTTACGAGAATTTTTCTACGTTAATTGGGGCAATATTCCCAATCGCTGCCTCAGTTTTGACAAAATCAATTTGTTTAGCGGTGGCAATGGCTCTGGCAAAACCACCGCCGCCGATGCTATTCAAACCCTAATGACTGCCGCCCATGATGGCTTGTTTCACTTTAACCCAGGCCAAGACGAGAGCACTCAGCGCGGTCGCGGTGGTAAAACCGTGCGCACGTTAGCCTCCTATGTGCTCGGTTGTGATGACGGCAGCTACGCCCGCCCCGATGGCGCCGATGGTTATTTGGCGGGGCTCTTTCACCCTACACCCGGCGAGAGCGGCTCGCCTTTTGTCGCACTTATTGGTGTGCGCGCCCTGTTGGATCGCGCCGGAAATCAAGCGGTAGCGCGCCAGCGAGATATTGAATTTTTTATTATTAATACCGCCAGCTTTAGTTTGTCTGAGTTGGAAAAAGCCGATGGTGACGACTTGCGGGTTTTGCCATTGGATGTTGCCTACACGCGCCTGCGCACCAGTTTTGGCGCCGATAAGGTCGAGCGGTACGAGCGCAAGGGCGCCTACCTAGCGCGCCTGTACGGGGCTTTGCGAGGCAAGCCCGATGCGGTATCCGATCGTGAAGCGCGCCGCGCGGCACAGGCGTTTTCGCGTTTTATGGCCTACAAGCCTGTGTCGAGTATCGATCAGTTTGTCTCCAGTGAGATTCTTGAGGCGCGCGATCTTGGCCGCGCCATTGGCGATGTTTCCAGTATGCTCAAGCGTATCCACGCGATGGAAGCCGATGCCAAATCGTTGCGCGAGCGCATCGGTGTGATTGGCGCTGCACGGCAGTGCGCCGATCAATTTGTCGACTCTTGGTTGCAACAGCAACAGCTTGCGTATCAAGCCGCACGCGCCAGTTATTTATACGCTCAGCGCGATTACGTTAAAGCAAAAGATGAACAACAGCTGCAGCGCACTGAGCTTAATCAGTGCGAAACCAAGCGCACGCAATTGCAAACGCGCCGCGACGAGGTAAGGCAACACAGTATTGAGTTAGAAGGGCGCCGTCAGGGCGTTGCCGCGCTGCGCGACAAAGACACACTGGAGCGCGATATCAATGCCAGCCAACGCACATTGGCCGAACTGGCCGGCCGCTTGGGTGAAGCCGACCAGCAGTTAAAGCGCAACGCGCGCGGCTTGGATACGTTAGTGCGCCTTACCCAGCGCACTTCTCTGGTGTTAGAGATTCCTCAGCTGGGTGAGAAAGAGCGTATCGCCAATATGCGCCAGATTATCGAGCTGACCGACAATTTAATTGAACTGCCCCGGCTGCTCAATCACGACTGGATTGACAGTGCGCCGCTGGAGCAACAAGTTAAAGCGGCGCAGACCTTACAAGGGCTGAGCGATAAAGTGCTCGAACCGTTGGGGCGCGAAGGCGCATTGGCCGAGCGCATGAGTGAGTTGCTGTTTAATCGCACCCGCGAGGCGCAGCGCAACAAACAAAAACTAGAGCAGCTGCAAACCGAAGTCGACGCCTTGCAAAGTGCGCAGGTGCGTTACCCACGCTATGTCTCTACTGCATTAAAGGCGATTAATCAGCAATATCCCGACGCCGACGCCCGGGTGTTGTGTGATCACGTTGAGGTACTTGATCCAGAGTGGCAAAGCGCTATTGAAGGTTACATAGGCGGCGCTCGTTTTGGTATTTTGGTGGCCCCCGATTTTGAGGCACGCGCGATACAACTGGTGCGGCAACTGCCCAAAAGCGAGGGCCGCGCGCGGGTCATTCAGGGCAGCAAAGCCCGTGAGGACGTCGCCAAAACGGCCCCCAATACCGACTCGATCGTTGCCTTGATGAGCTTTAGTCACGCCACTGCCGAGGCCTACCTGCGCGCCAGTTACGAGTCTGTGCGCTGCGTATCGGACGCCGAGCAATTGCGCAACACCCGCCGCGGCCTTACCGCCAATGGTATGGCGTCGGGCAATTACGCCATGTTCCGCTGTGATATGGCCGATGCCGATTTGGTGTTTGGCCAAAGCGCCCGGGAGCGGGCACTACTGGCAAAGCGCGAAGCATTGGTCAATTTAAACGCCGATTGGCGCGGCGCCTCGGACCAGTTAGCCGAGTTAAAACAGCTGGCTGATGCCGTCAAGCAACTGGCGCCGACCCCCTACGGTAACGTGTTAACCGAGCTTGCCACGCAACAGCGCCGTATTGCCGAGTTAGAGCAAGCGCTGACCGAATTGGACTTAAGCGAGTTCTCGGATCTGGAAGACAAACTGCAACAATTGCACGCCGATGAGCGAAAATTGCTGGATGATATGGCGGAGCTTGATCGCACCCAGGGTGGTATCGAGCAGCGTTTAAAACAGCTTGGTGGGGATCTTAAAGCCCGCTCCGAGCGTCAAGAAGAGTTGCTGGAATCGGCCGAGCAGTGCGAGCACAACCTGCGTTTACACGCTGGTAAATGGCCCAGTTTCGATGTTGAAACAGCCCTTGAGCGTATCGATAACGAGTTGTCAATCGATGCCGCTGCGCGCTATCGCAATGAGCACGAGGCGCTCGATGGAGAGCTATTGGCATTGCTTAACCGCTTGCAGCGCTTAGTGCTGGAGTACAACCGCGATGCCGGCGGCGACGCGATTGCCTTTGAGCCCGACTTTAACCAAGACGTGGCCAACTTTAATTTGGTATGCGGTACCCGTGGTCAACTAGACAGCCTGCACAACAAACTGAATAACAATATTCTCGCCAACAAAAGCGAAGAGCTATCGCGCTTGCGCGCCAGTTTTAATCACACTTTTGTCAGCCATTTGTGTCACTCTATTTACCAAGCGGTAGAAGAGGGTGGCCGCAGCTTAGAGGTGCTTAACGACGAGCTAAAACAGCACCGTTTTGGCGCCGACCGCGAGCGCTTTTACTTTGGTTGGGAGTGGGTCGCCGAATACCGCGACTACTGGCAGTTTTTTAAAGCGGTGATGCACAACCCCGGTATGGAAGAGAGCGATGGCTTGTTCTCGGATGAGCTAAGCGCTAAACACCGTCAAGTGCGTGATCACTTAATGGCCATGCTACTGGACGATGACCGTGAGCGGGCCGAGCGGGAATTGGCCCGCATTACTGATTACCGACACTACCGGCGTTACGAGATTTATAAACAGCCCGAGGGTAAAGAGCCCATCGCGCTATCGCGCTACGGTACTGGCTCTGGGGGGCAGCTGGAAACGCCCGCCTATATTATACGGGCTGCGGCGATTACCTCGGCGTTTAGGTTTAACGAGGGCGACACCCATTTGCGCATGGTGCTAGTGGATGAGGCGTTTTCTAAAATGGATGAACATCGCTCCCGCGAGGTAATCCGCTATTTAACAGAAGCGCTTGGCTTGCAACTGTTGTTTATTATGCCTACCAGCAAGTCCGGGCCCTTTATGGATATCATTACTCACCAAACAGTGTTTACCAAGTGCGCTACCACCGATTATATTGGCGAGCTCAAAAGCCGGGTGCTGGTCGATAGCCAAAAGCTCAATGTCGACAAAGTAGGTAAGCTATGGGCCGAGCATCGCGCCGAGGTAAGTCATCAGGCGACGCTGGATTTTATGGAAGAGTTTGTGTAGCAACACCGAATCATAAACAGGCTAACTAAAGACTATGAGTGAGATGATACCCGTTAACTTACCCACTGAGGGTGACTCTTGGCAGGCGCGCTTTAACCGGCTGCGTAGCAATAAAGCCTTTGAGTTGTTTGTGGTCAGTATTATCGTGTTCTCGGCGCTGGTTATTGGCGCTAAAACTTACGATATTCCACCGCTGGCAAGCAAGATTGTGGTTGGGCTCGATTGGGCTATTACCCTGTTTTTTTTGCTGGAGGTCAGTATTCGCTTTTGGGGTGAGCCACGCAAGCGCGACTTTTTTAAATCCGCCTGGAATATATTCGATACTGCTATTGTCATCGTCAGTTTAATTCCTATCGAAAACAGTGATATGGCCTTGGTGGGCCGTTTGATTCGGGTGTTTCGCGTACTGCGGATGGTTTCCATCATTCCCGAATTGCGCATTTTGTTAAGTTCGCTTCTTAAAGCCTTGCCACAATTGGGCTACGTGGCGCTGCTAATGTTTATAATTTTCTATATTTACGGCGCCATCGGCAGCTTGTTTTTTGCCGATATCAATGACGTGCTTTGGGGCGATATCGCCATCAGTATGCTCACCTTGTTTCGGGTCATGACATTTGAAGATTGGACCGATGTTATGTACGAAACAATGGAGGTCTATCCGTTAAGCTGGATATTTTACGTCAGTTTTATTTTTCTGACCGCGTTTGCCTTTTTGAATATGATTATCGGTATTGTGGTTAATGTGATTGAAAAAGAAAATCAGGCACGACAAATAGAAGAGGAGGGCGAGCAGCCCGCGCGCAAAGACCTTGAAACCCAGTTGACAAACTTGCAGCGCTCGGTCGATTTACTGCTGGCGCAACAGGCAGCTGATAAACCCCCGTCTGATAAAACCAGAAATTTATAATTGATTTACCGCGGAGCAATAACATGGCTGATTTTGATCATTTGCTAACCCGTGTCGACTCGCTCATCGACCGTTTAGAGCGGTTGCTGCCCACAGCTCCTCCCGCAACTGACTGGAGTGCGCCGGCTTTTTACTGGCGCAACAGTTCGGGTGGTGGTTACTTGCAAGGCGTAGACAACCCTCATCACATTGCTTTAGATGCACTGCAGAATGTCGATCGACAGAAAGCGGCTGTGCTGCGCAATACCGCCCAGTTTGCCGCCGGTAAGCCGGCGAATAACGTACTGCTGACCGGCTCGCGGGGCACAGGTAAATCTACCCTAATCAAGGCTTGCTGGTACCAATATCAAGATAGCGTCAAACTCATTGAAATCGACAAGCCCGACTTATCAAGTTTAGGAGACCTGTTGCAACAAATTTCTGGTCGCCCGGAACGCTTTATCGTTTATTGCGATGATCTGTCCTTCGAAGAAGGTGAGCATCATTACAAAGCCCTTAAGTCGGCGTTGGACGGCTCTATTTGCGCCCCCGGCGATAACGTTTTGTTTTACGCCACCAGTAATCGGCGCCACTTACTGCCCCATAAAATGAGTGAGAATCTTGAAACCACGCAAGAACATGGCGAAATTCGGCCGGGCGATAGCATCGAAGAGAAAACATCTTTGGCTGAACGTTTTGGATTGTGGCTGAGTTTTTACCCCTTTAGGCAAGAGGAGTATCTGGCGGCGGCGCGTTTTTGGATTGAAGACATGGGCGGCACCTGGAGCGATGACATGCGTGCCGATGCGCTGCGCTGGACCATGACCCGTGGCTCGCGCAGCGGCCGGGTCGCATGGCAATTTGCCCGGGATACGATTGGGGCGTTAAGTTTAAAGGAGTAAACGTAAGACTACCGCTGTCATAGGATCGACAGCGGTTTACGCTTGGGGTTATTAGTCCTTTGTCGCTCGCCCGGCGGCGAAGGGCCGGTAAGTGGGCGCAGGTGTAAGTTGTAGGCCACCATGCTGCTGGCCGCGGCGTATAATAGCCGCGCGCTAACCCAATTACTCTTCCCCCAAAAAACCTCCCGACTGATGCGCCCACAACTGCGCATAAACCCCTTGCTGAGCGATCAATTCCTGATGCGTCCCTTGCTCAACGATACGCCCTTGGTCTAACACAATCAGTCGATCTAACGCGGCAATGGTTGACAATCTGTGGGCAATAGCGATAACGGTTTTATTACCCATTAGATAGGTTAGGTTACTTTGGATCACTGATTCGACTTCCGAGTCGAGTGCAGAGGTCGCTTCATCGAGTATGAGTATGGGAGCATCTTTCAGCAATACGCGAGCAATGGCGACGCGCTGGCGTTGGCCCCCGGATAGCTTTACACCACGTTCACCAACGTGGGCGTCGTAACCGGTACGGCCTTTTGCGTCTTTTAAGCCTAGAATAAACTCATGGGCTTGCGCTTGTTTGGCGGCCGCGATCATTTGCGCCTCTGTAGCGTCGGGGCGGCCGTAGAGCAGGTTGTCGCGAATCGAGCGATGCAACAGTGAGGTGTCTTGCGTGACCATGCCAATATGTTGTCGCAAGCTCTCTTGCGAGACTTGGCTAATCTCTTGTCCGTCGATTGTCAGGCTGCCTTTGCTGACATCGTAAAAGCGCAATAGTAGATTCACCAGGGTTGATTTCCCCGCGCCGGAGCGACCTACCAAGCCAATTTTTTCGCCACTGTTGATGGTGAGGTTAAACCGCTCGATAACATTTTTACCTTCGCCGTAATCAAAGCTCAGGTTGTTAAACGCGATGCTGCCTTGGTTAACCTGCAGCGCTTGAGCGTTGGGTTGGTCGGTGATGCTAAAAGGTTTTGTCAGCGTGTTGGCGCCATCTTGCACTGTACCTATGTTTTCAAACAGCGAAGAAATCTCCCACATAATCCACTGCGACATACCGTTAATACGCAACACCATGGCGAGTGCGGTGGCGATTGCGCCGGTGGTAATGGCCGCCTGCGTCCAAAGAGTTATCGCGAGCGCGGCGAGTGAGAATATCAGCAAGGCGTTTAAGCTCCAGACGCAGACATTGAGTATGGTCACCAAGCGCATTTGCGGATGCACAGTTTGAAGAAACTGGTTCATGCCTTCGCGGGCGTAGCTTGCCTCGCGCCCAGCGTGGGAGAAAAGTTTGACTGTATGAATATTGGTGTATGTGTCGACAATGCGGCCGGTCATTTCGGCGCGGGCGTCGGCCTGTGTGGTCGAGATTTTACGGAGTTTGGGTAAAAAGTAATAAAGTGTGCCGATATAACCTAGCACCCAGACTAGCATCGGGATGGCCAAGCGCCAGTCGAGGGCGCCCATCAGTAAGATCATACTGCCAAAATATACGCCGATATAAACCGCAACATCCAGCATCTTCATGACGGTTTCGCGCACCGCTAGCGCGGTTTGCATAACGCGGGTAGCCAAGCGGCCGGAAAACTCATCCTGAAAGAAGCCCACGCTTTGCCCGAGCAAGTATTGATGCGCCTTCCAGCGGATCGCCATAGGAAAGTTACCCAGCATCGTTTGGTGTATAAACAGCGCGTGCAGCGCAATAACCAACGGTAGCCCGATGAGCAACACGAGGGCAATGGTGGTTAAGGTTACACCATAATCTTGCCAGAGGGTGTCGGGTGAGGTGTTGTTAAGCCAATCAACTAAACTGCCTAAGGCGCCAAATAGCGACACCTCAATGATAGCGATAGTAGCCGACAAGAGCGCCATTAGCAGCAAATAGCGCTTAGCGCCGCGAGTAAAATATAGGCAAAATGCCAGCAACCCTTTAGGTGGACGTATTGGGCCCTCTTGGGGGAAGGGTTTGAGCAACTGTTCGAAAAATGCAAACATAGGGCACCTTTTATTAATGCTGGCTTGTTTCAAGGGCCCGCTAAAATTGGGCATTTTATCAGTGGGGTAGGCGTGCTTCGCAAGGGCCGCTATTGTAGCAAATATCCTTGCCGCGCCGTCAGCCCTGTGGGTTATCACTTTGTCATATGAGTATTACTAGATCATGAGAAGATGGATGTTGGTGTTTGCCGCTGGCGCACTCGGGGCGCTGGTAAGTGCGTTGGCCATGTGGTTGGCCGGGCGTTACGGTATCACTCAGGCAATGGGCGTACGTTGGGCACCGGCCCTGTCGGCCCACTGGCTTTACCCGCGTATTGTTTGGGGTGGTTTGTGGGGCTTTTTGTTTTTACTGCCCCTGTTTGGCTCGCGCTGGCTGCTAAAGTCGGCGGTGCTGGCGCTAATTGTTAGCTTGATTCAATTATTTGTGATTTTCCCTTATACCACGACGTACGGTGTGGCCGGTTTGGAACTTGGCATGCTGATGCCGGTCGTGGTGTATGCGTTTGCATTTATTTGGGCGCTGGCGGCTGCGATCAGTTTGCGTTTGGCGTAGCGAGTAGGCGTATCGCTGTAATTTGTTAGCTGCAACACGTAATGTGCCCAGCCGTTAGGTTATCGTGTCGTCTGAGACCATTGTATGATTTTAAAATTGAATGCCGGTGTTTTACTGGCGATAAATATAGGTGATAGGAGCGTCGTATGAAGATAGGCCAGTGTCCGGCTGCCCGGTTGCGGGTGTTTTTGTTGTTGTGTTGTGTTGTGTTTACGGCGCAAGCGTGGGCGGCAGAGCCGCTGAATTCGGCCACCCTAGATAAGTGGCTGGCGACCACGACTGAATTCATTCCAATGCAAGATGTGTTTGAAAGGATTTCTCAAGAGTCTGAGATTACCAAAAAGTATACCCAAGATGAATTCAAGGCGATGGACGTCGAAGAGCAGAATAAGTTGATGGATCAACTGCTTAAAGATGAAGGCGTGTACGACGACGTTTATAAGGTGTTAAACCAAAAAGATTGGGACAGTGCGGGCAGTTACATTCGTATCAGTACGCGTATCGCACAGGCAATCCAGGTGCATATGCAAAACATGATGCTGAAAAACTTGCCCGCCGAACAGGCACAAATGGTGAAGGAAATGATGGGCGGGGACGTTACGGCTGACCCGAAAGATGTCGAGTTAGTCAGTAAAAACTGGAGTAAGATTTCTCGGTTTATCGGTGAAAACATCGATACCTCAAAGCTGCCCCCAATGGGATAATAAACCCTTTAAGTCTCGCTGTTTTGGTAGCGGCTACCCTTAAGGTGCGCTTGCGTGCCTTAAGGGTCAATTAAGTAAATGCTAGGCGAACGGTTTTAAGTGTTTGCCTGTTAAGCGGTTAACTCACCGCGTCGGTAGTCGTTTATCGCTTGTTCTATCTCTTCGTGAGTGTTCATCACAAACGGACCGTATTGGGCGATAGGCTCGCCAATCGGTTTACCGCCAATCAATAGTACTCGCAACGCCTCGGTGCCCGCTGCGCTAAGCGTTACGCTGTCACCATCGGTTAATATCCCCGCAGTGCTGACGTTTAACAGGCGTTGCCCTTCACCTACTAACCCTTGGCCTTCATAAGCGTATAAAAACAAGTGGTGGCCGACCGGTACGCTAAACTGCTCGGTAATACCAGCGGGTATGCGTATATCCCAATAGACCGGCTGAGTGCTGATGCCAGAAATAGCCCCGGTGGTTGTCTCACTATCGTGCGCTAACGCCCCCGCAATCACTTTAACCGTCGTGCCCGAGGCCAGTGTTACCTGGGGGATGTCCTTTGCGGCAATATCGCGGTACGCGGCGGGTTTCATTTTCTCTTTGGCGGGAAGGTTTAACCACAGCTGAAACCCCCGCATTTTGCCCTCTAGCTGCTGCGGCATTTCTGAGTGAATAATGCCTCGTGCAGCGGTCATCCATTGCACGTCTCCGGATTTTAAATCGCCACGGTTGCCTAAGTGATCTTCGTGCAGCATATGGCCGTCGAGCATATAGGTAACTGTCTCAAAGCCGCGATGAGGATGCGAAGGAAAGCCGGCTAAATAGTCTGCGGCGTCTTCGGAGTTAAACTCATCTAACATTAACACAGGGTCGTGGCGAACCCGGGGCCCTTGCCCTAAACTTCGTTTGATTTTTACGCCAGCGCCTTCGCTGGCGGCTAAGGCGGGGATGAGTTGCTGTATTTCGCGGTTCATAATATTACCCCTTGTTTGTGCTGGTAGCTGGGCCGCTTAGGCGGCCAGTGCGCGGTCAATTTCTTTTTGCGCGGTGTTTAAAGCTTTGTCTTTACCCTCGGCGCCCATGGCAATGCCTTCGGCGTAAATAAAGTGGGTATCTTTCAGCCCCAAAAAGGCTAAAAAGGTCTGCATATAGCCGGTTTGCGAGTCGGCTTGCGTACCGGCATACATGCCGCCGCGCGCCGCCAATACGTAGACAGGAATGGACGGCAATAGACCTTCAGGGCCGTTATTGGTGTAGTGAAACGTAATGCCAGAGCGGGCAATATGGTCAAAATAGGCTTTTAAGGTGGAGGGGATGCCAAAGTTATACATAGGCAAGCCAATGGTTACCACGTCGGCGGCTTTAAGCTCGGCAATCAATTCGTCAGAATAGGCAACGATTTTTTGCTCGGTGCTGTTGCGCTTATCGGCCGGCGTCAAAAAGGCGTTAAAGCGCTCGCCGTCTAGGTGTGGCACTGGATTGGCGGCTAAGTCGCGCACAATAACCCGGCCATCTGGGTTGTTTTGTTGCCAGCGCTCCACAAACTGGTTACTTAAATAGCTCGATTGACCGTTGTCACCGTTTAAACTGCTTTTGATTTGTAACAAAGTTTTCATGGGGTCACTCCCTGATTGAATGTGTATGCTGCTATTAAAGTATTTGCTGACCCGATAATAAATAGCTAAATTTAGCCTTATTTGATCGAAAATATCGATTTTATGATCTTGAGCGTTAGTGAAAGGTCCGAAAGTGAGTGTGTTATGGCAAAAGATATCAAAGTGACCCTAGATCAGTGGCGCGCGTTGATCGCGGTAATTGAGTGTGGTGGTTATGCGCATGCCGCCGAACAGCTGGGTAAAAGTCAGTCTACGGTTTCTTACGCCATTAGCCAGCTGGAGCAGGCGTTGGCGGTGGCGGTTTTTAAGATCGAGGGGCGCCGGGCCATTGCCACTCCCGCCGGTGAAAGCTTATATCGCCGAGCCCGGCATTTGCTGGCCGAGGCGGAATCCCTCGAGGGGGCGGCCGCCCGTATGGGGCAAAAAATTGAGCCTGAAGTGCGCTTAGCGGCCGATTTGCTGGCGCCAGCGGGCGATATCTTGCACTGTTTAGAGCGCTTTACCGAACAGTACCCAACAACCCGTGCCGACGTGCTTGAGTCGGTATTGAGTGGTACCGAAGATGCGCTGGTGCAGCAGCAAGTCGATCTGGCCATTACCGGACGGGTACCAGCCGGCTTTTTAGGGGACTACTTGCGCACAATCTCATTGATTGGCGTGGCCGCCCCTTCGCATCCGCTTCATCATCTAGGACGCGCGATATCACAGGAGGATTTGCGCCATCACCGGCAATTGGTGGTACGCGACTCGGGTATTCACCGCCGTTACAGCGCCGGCTGGCAGGAGGCCGAGCAGCGCTGGACTTTCACTCATATCAATACCTCACTCGCGGCGGTGCGGCGCGGCCTTGGCTACGCTTGGTTGCCCGAAGGTTATTTGCAACAAGATTTGGCCAGTGGTGAGCTAAAGCGCTTGCCTATGGAGCAAGGCGGCGAGCGTGTTATTTCGCTTTACCTTGTGCTTGCCGATCGCGATATTGCCGGGCCCGCGACCCGTGCACTGGCCAATATCATTAAAGCGCGTTTTAGTGCGGGTTTAGAGAGCGCACCTGGTGATTAGGGTGACCGCGCCGTTGGGTGAACAACGGCTAAGGGGTTTTTAATGGTTAACTGTGTAGAGGTCGCGTTTGCCTCGCAGCGCTACCGAGATTTACTAAGGTTGCGAGAAAAATACCTACGCGCGCCGCTGGGGTTTAAGCTCACCTCGCAGGATACTTGTGACGATCAGCAGCAATGGCACTTTGCCTCACTGGCGGATGGCAAGATCATCGCTGGGGTCATCATCGCGCCGGGTTCTCAGCAATCTGCCCAGTTGCGGCAGATGGTGGTGGATAAACAATGGCAGGGCAAAGGCGTGGGCGAGACGTTACTGCGTTTTGCTCACGATCAGTCCGCCCAGCGGGGTGTGCAAACGATAACCTTAAACGCGCGCGACAGCGCCGTTGGCTTTTACACGCGTTTTGGCTATCGACGCTGCGGTGCATCCCATACCTTATTCGGTATTGTGCATTGGCCTATGGCGGTAGCGCTACCTGTATAAAATGCACAGGGGCTTATGGGTGGGTAAGCCGCTGCGGGTCGAGTAGCCGTGTTAACTCGTCGCGCGATAGCTCAGTTTCTTCGGCGGCGACCTCCAGAATGTCTCGCTGATCACGATAGGCTTTTTTGGCGATCTCGGCGGCTTTACTGTAGCCGATAATGGCATTGAGGGCGGTGACTAAGATCGGGTTTTTGGCCAGCGGCTTTTGAATATTATCGTGATTGACGCGAAACCCGGCGATGGCCTTATCGGCGAGGCTGGCCGCGCTGCCGGCCATTAACTGGATGGACTGAATCAGGTTGCTGCCAATCAGTGGCAACATCACATTTAACTCAAAGTTGCCGGCGCCGCAGGCATTGTTGATCGCGACATCTAGCCCCTGCACCTGGGTTGCGGCCATGGCGGTGGCCTCGGGTATCACGGGATTTACTTTGCCGGGCATGATGGACGAGCCCGGCTGCAGCGCGGGCAGACTTATTTCGCCGAGGCCGGCGAGCGGGCCCGAGTTCATCCAGCGCAAATCATTGCTGATTTTGAGCACGCTTACCGCCAGAGTTTTAAGGGCGCCCGAGAGGGCGGCCAGATCGTCTTGCGCACCAATTTTGGTGAACGGTTGCTCCACAGGGGTAAAGGCGATGCCGGTGTCCTCACTTAAGCACCGCGCGAAGGTGGCGGCAAAACCCGCCGGGGTATTAATGCCAGTACCAACCGCGGTACCGCCTTGAGGCAGCTGACTGATCTCGTTTAAGGCGGCACTTAGACGCTGGCGGTTGGCCTCAATTTGGCTTGCCCAGCCCGATAGGACTTGGCCAAAGGTGACTGGCATGGCATCCATTAAGTGAGTGCGGCCGGTTTTAACCACCTCGGCAAGCTCGTTGGCACGGGCGGTGATAGCGTCGTGCAGCTGATCTAGTGCCGGCAGTAGCTGGTGGGTAATAAGTGTCGCGCAGGCGATACGGATACTGGTGGGAAACACATCGTTGCTGCTCTGGCTGCAATTGACGTGATCATTAGGGTGAACGTCAATGTTGGCCTGGGCGCACAGGTGGCTAATAACCTCGTTGACGTTCATGTTACTACTGGTGCCAGAGCCCGTTTGGTAGATGTCCACCGGAAAATGCTTAAGGTGCTTGCCTTGTAGTAGGGTGTGGCAGGCGGTTTGAATGGCACCGCCGCGGGCAAAGTCTAGCGCATCGCTCTCTATGTTGGCCCTGGCGGCGGCGTGCTTGACCTGAACGATGGCTGCCAGTAAAGGCGCGGGCAGAGGGCCACCACCCAGCGTAAAATTATCGACCGCCCGTTGTGTTTGGGCGCCATAGAGCGCATCTTGTGGCACCTTGACTTCACCAAGGCTGTCACTTTCAATACGAACCGCGTTGTCTGAGTGGTTGGCAGAGTCAAAAGAATCCATATGGGCGTCCGATCTACAGTAAAATGGGCAATTAACTTACTGTAGCATAACCGTTTTAGCGTTTTGCAAGGTGTCGCGCGTCAAAGAGTTGGTTGTTTATGAGTACAAAATTTAAGGTCCACAGTCAGTACCAGCCCGCCGGTGATCAGCCGAGCGCGATCGCCGGTTTAGTCGATGGTATTGAATCGGGTTTGGCGCATCAGACGTTGCTGGGTGTGACGGGCTCGGGTAAAACCTTTTCCATCGCTCACGTGATTGGCGAAGTGCAGCGGCCGACACTGGTGATGGCGCACAACAAAACCTTGGCGGCGCAGCTGTACGGCGAATTCAAAGAGTTCTTTCCCGATAACGCGGTCGAGTATTTTGTCTCTTACTACGATTATTATCAGCCAGAGGCGTACGTTCCCTCATCGGATACCTTTATCGAGAAAGACGCGTCCGTCAACGATCATATCGAGCAAATGCGGTTGTCGGCAACCAAGGCCTTGATGGAGCGTAAAGACGCTATCGTGGTTGCCACTGTATCAGCGATTTACGGCCTGGGTGATCCCGAGTCTTACTTAAAAATGGTACTGCATCTTGTGCGCGGCGATCGTATTGATCAACGTAAATTGTTGCGCCGTTTAGCTGAGTTGCAATATACCCGCAATGATATGGATTTTCAGCGTGCGACCTACCGCGTGCGCGGCGATGTGATTGATGTGTTTCCGGCCGACTCTGACATGGAAGCGGTACGGATTGAATTGTTTGATGACGAGATCGAGCGAATTTCAATTTTTGATCCGCTTACTGGCGAGGTTTTGCAAAAAGTACCGCGTATGACGATTTATCCAAAATCGCATTACGTAACGCCACGGGAAAAAATTCTGGCGGCGGTTGATGATATAAAAGCAGAGTTGACCGAGCGTTTAAAACAGCTGCGCGAAAACGATAAATTAGTAGAGGCGCAGCGGTTAGAGCAGCGAACCCGCTACGATTTAGAGATGATGCAGGAGCTGGGTTATTGCAACGGAATCGAAAACTACTCGCGTTATTTGTCCGGTCGCGACCCGGGTGAGGCGCCGCCGACCCTGTTTGATTATTTGCCCAATGAAGCGTTGCTGGTGATCGATGAGTCCCACGTGACGATCCCGCAAATTGGCGCTATGTACAAAGGCGATCGTTCGCGTAAAGAAACGTTGGTGGAGTATGGTTTTCGGTTGCCATCTGCGCTGGATAACCGACCTATGCGTTTTGATGAATGGGAGGCGCGCGCACCGCAAATGATTTTTGTCTCGGCCACTCCCGCCGCCTACGAGGCAGAGCACGCCGGGCAAATTGTCGAGCAGGTTGTTCGGCCTACCGGCTTAGTCGACCCGGTGATTGAAGTTCGCCCGGCTACCACCCAGGTGGACGATGTGTTGTCGGAGTTGCGCGCGCGGGTTGAGCTTGAAGAGCGAATCCTGATTACCGTGCTGACTAAGCGGATGGCCGAGGATTTAACTGAGTATCTGGCTGAGCACGGCGTACGCGTGCGCTATTTACACTCAGATATCGACACGGTCGAGCGAGTAGAAATTATTCGCGATTTGCGCCTAGGTGAGTTTGACGTACTGGTGGGGATCAACCTGCTGCGTGAAGGCTTGGATATGCCCGAGGTTTCGCTGGTGGCGATCTTAGATGCGGATAAAGAAGGCTTCTTGCGCTCCGATCGCGCCCTGATTCAAACCATTGGCCGGGCGGCACGTAACTTAAACGGCAAGGCGATTTTGTATGCCGACCGTATGACGGGCTCGATGCAGCGCGCCATCGACGAAACCGACCGGCGCCGTGAAAAGCAAATTGCCCACAACCTTGAGCATGGCATTACCCCGCAGGGCATTAAGAAAAACGTTGCCGATATTATGGAGGGCACTCAGATCCCGGGGGCGAAAAGCAAGCGCAAAGGGGCGGGGCGAGGTAAGAAATCCGACGTTATTGAGTTGCCGGCCGATGGCGACGTTTGGAAACAAATTGAAAAGCTCGAAGCTCAGATGCTGGGAGCCGCGAAAGATTTAGAGTTTGAGCGCGCCGCCGAGTTGCGCGATCAAATTAACCGCCTTAAAGAGGCGGGCATTTGATCGCGTTTTAACGCTATAAATCGGTAACTAAACGAATACCTACGTCTTCATGGTAGGTGTGCTGTGGTTGAAACTGGCGCGTATAAGTGGTGGTTTCGGCCGCGTCAGATTTTAGCGAGCCGCCGCGTATTACCCGCGCCGGGCAGTTGGCTTGATCGTGGGCATCGGCCTTGTTGCTGGCACCTTGGTAGCTGTCGCTATAGCAATCGGCGACCCACTCGGAGACGTTACCGGCCATGTCGTAGATACCAAAATCGTTGGCCTTAAAACTGCCCACTGGCGCGGTTTTGCCGCTAAAAAATCCGGTAAAATCGCTGTCGCAATCGCGCCGGCAATTGGCGTTACCGCTCGCATTTTTTACCTCGTTACCCCACGGGTAATCGCGTTTCTTTCCGCTTTTGGCAACGTATTCCCACTCCGCTTCACTGGGTAGGCGATAGTGCATATCGCTTTGCTCGCTGAGCCATTTTGCATACATGTCCGCTTCTTCCCAGCTTATATTAATCACCGGGCGGTCGCCGCGGCCCCAGCGATTGTCGCCGGGTAACGGCATGCCCTTGTGTTTGGCGAAACGCTCGTATTCACTAAAGGTAACCTCGTGCTGGCTTACGGCAAAACGTTGGTTGATTGTGACGGTGCGCGTAGGTTGGCTGTTGGCGTCTGGCCCACCCATAGAAAATCGGCCCGCGGGTACGACAACCATGGCCGGCCCTTTACCACCGCTGGCTAGGGTACTACTAAAAATGCTGCCAACGGCGCGCTGTTCGATTAGGTTAACGGTTTTGGTCAGGGGCTGCTCGCCCAGGGTCACCCAGTGCAAATATTTACGGTAACCGGGAGCGGTTACTTCAATGTGATACCGCCCGGGTTTTAGAGCAATGCCCGGTGTATATTTTGCGCGAATGTTCATGATGCGGATGCGCGCATCTTGTGGCTCAGGGGTTACCGTTAAGCTAAATTTAGCCGCCGAGCCCGATGTGGCTTCACTGTCATCCTCGGCGATCTGTGGTTCATCATCTGCCGATCGACTGCTGCTTTGTGTGTCAGGTTCTGAGTGGCCGTCCGCACCTTGGTGGGACAAACTCGCCGACGATAAGCTCGACGTCATTGTGCTACTGCTGGTTGAACTCACGGCCGAGCTTGCGCGCGTCGCGGCGGGCAACATAACCCTTGGATCATTGTTGGCCGCCTCTAAACTGCTTGCGAGTGTAGTCGCAGGCGGTGCTTTCGTGATGTGGCGCTCTGTAGGCGGCGTTCCCGAGTTATCACTCACCGTTGGGTTGGTGTTTGGCTGGTGGTTGGCTTGCGATGATTGCGCCGACGAAGAGGTTGCGACAGCGACTGAAGGCGTCTTTGCACTCGCCATTTTTATGCCTTCTTGGGGCTCGGACGGGTTTGTGCCAAGCCATGCCAGTAAGACTAAGCCCAAAAGAAATACCGATGCCGCGCCGGCCGCCAGTAAGCGATGTTGCGCGGGCATCGCAAATAACCACTGCAGTTTGCCCGGTTGCTTGACGGTTTTTTGCAGCCGAGTGGCGACTAACGTGTTTTGCCGAGTGGAGAAGTCACCTAGTGCAGTGCTCTCGTGGGGCGCTTGATAAAAACCTTGCTGCCGAGAAAATCGCAGGCCGCGAACGTTGCCCCAAACGCTTTGACAGGCAGCGCTAACACCGGCCGCAAGGCGCCACCAAATTGTTTGGGTTAGGGTTTGCAGTTGTTTGCTGAGGTTTTGGTTGTCGCTTTCGCTGTCGCCAAACTCGCGCATTTTTAATTGCAGCATCTCGATGTCGACGACCAATTCACGCCCGCTTTGGTAGCGTTTGCCCGGCTCTTTATCGAGCAATTTATCGAGAATATCTTGGTAGCGGCGGTATTGCGTGGGCAGTTTTGGCAGTGGTGATGCCAGATGTTTTAGGGCGATAGCCACGGCCTCGTCGCCTTGGTAGGGGACGGCGCCGGTGAGCATCTCATAAAACACAATCCCCAAACTGTATAGGTCAGAGCGGCCGTCTGAGTGCTTGCCCCGGGTTTGTTCGGGGCTCATGTAGTGGGGCGTTCCCACCACCGTGCCGGCGTGGGTTGCCCGCGGCCCACTGTTGCGTGCCAGTGCGACACCAAAATCGGTTAATACCGCCGAGCCACCGTCGCGAAACAAAATGTTCTCAGGTTTGATATCCCGATGGATGTATCCTTTTTCGTGGGCGTGATCGAGTGCCGAGGCCATCTCGCGCAAAATCTCGAGCGCGGTGTCGGCACCAATGCCACTGAGCATTTTGTCGTGAATTGAGCCGCCGGGCAGGTAATCCATGGCGATATAGTTAAGGTTTTCGTGGCGGCCGATGTCGTAAATCGAGACGATGTTGGGGTGCGACAGCTGCCCCACAATGTTGGCTTCGCGCTGAAACCGCTCACTAAAACTGGGGTCGCCATTCAGCGCCGGCGACATCACCTTGAGCGCGACCACGCGGCCGACACTTTCTTGGATAGCCAAGTACACAGTGGACATGCCACCGTGGTTGATTTTGCGAATAATTCGATAGCCGGGAATATACATGGGTGTATCAGTACAAAGTCCAGTAGAGCAGGGCGACCAACAAACCAATGGCAGCCAAATAGATAACAGTATCGAGGCGCCGGCTGTGACTAAATACGGGCACCCAGTGGGATAGTTTTTGTAAAAGTGTTGGTGAGTGTTGTGGCGCGGCGATTACTTGGACCGTAATATTGTCTCGGCCGCCGGCGCGCAGCGCCGCTTGTACGAGCTCGCGGGTGGCATCGCGGGGCGTTTTACAGCGCTGTAAAACCTGGGCAATGTCACTGTCGCTCAGCTCATCCGTTAAGCCATCACTGCATAGCAATACCCACTGATCTTCTTGCCAGTGGCGCTCGACGTGATCGACGGTGACGTCGTCCAGCTCTTGTGAGCCCAAGCATTGCGTGATGATGTTGCGATCGGGGTGAGTTTGCGCCTCGGTCTCGGCAATGGCACCGGACTCTAACAACATTTGCACGTAGGAGTGGTCGCGGGTAAGAAGCTCTAGCTCATCGCTGTTGCGGCTGTACAGATACGACCGGCTATCGCCTACCCAGGCGATTTGATAGTGCTCACTGGTACTGCGCAACGCCACCACGGTTGAACCCATGCCCTCGGCACCAACACCGCGACTGACGGCATTCAGTACCGCTTGATGCGCCGCCTGAATCGAGTCGAGCAGCGGCATTGTGGGTGCTTGCTCAAGGGTCTGGCGAACGATATCGCTGGCCACTTCACCGGCTTCGTGGCCCCCCATGCCGTCTGCCACCATCCACAAAGCGTGCGCAGGAAGACTTAAATAGCAGTCTTCATTATTGCTGCGCTTGCGCCCCGGGTTGGTAACGGAGCTGGATTCCAAATCCTGTATGGGTGTTTGCTTCATCCTGATTTTGGGCCTTAGACCTCGGGTCGAGCGTTGCTTGTGGTTATTATCGTAATGTCTCGTTGTGTGCCTGTTGGGTTACGCGCTTGCTGCGCTACGGCCCGTGAGTATCGCACTGGGCCGTAGGGCGTTCGCTATGGGATAAGTCACAGCGATCGTGAAACCTCGCATTAATGGCTCAATAGTAGAACAGCTCGGCGGTAAAAACCACGACCAGTGCACTGGTACTTCGTTAAAGGGTTTTAATCGTTAAGCCCAACGCGATAAGCGAATCTTTATTGGCGGCATTAGAGATAACCGCAGTACTGGCATTATCCGGTTGTAAATACGCCTGTGCGACCCGCTTAATGTCCGCAGTGGTGACCTGCAGTACCCGTTGACGGAACTGTTCGCGACGCTCGCGAGTGCGCTCGAAGAGTTCGGCCTGGAAGGTCTGTTTTGCCTCCCCAGC
Organism: uncultured Gilvimarinus sp.; assembly: GCF_963972205.1. Classification (NCBI taxonomy): domain Bacteria; kingdom Pseudomonadati; phylum Pseudomonadota; class Gammaproteobacteria; order Cellvibrionales; family Cellvibrionaceae; genus Gilvimarinus; species uncultured Gilvimarinus sp. Next base: position 508,619 of record NZ_CAXAUC010000001.1, read on the forward strand.
CGGCGAGGCGGGTTTGTCGATACTGCTGATCACGCCCAAGATTGATTGCTCCACCTCGCTTGGGTCAATGTCCTGTTCTTGCAGCCAATTCAGGGCTTTGTCAAAGTCGTCTAAGGTTTCGGTTAAGCGCGGATCGCGATAGGAGAAAAAGCGAAACACACCATTGCTGTTGTCCTGGCTTGCACCGCCGCCGTATGCGCCGCCCCGTTCGCGAATAGCGCGATGCAGGTAGGCATTGCGCAGTACTCCGCTTAACACGGTTAACGGCGCCGCGTCTGGGTGGTCGGCGCCAACCGTAGGGTAGGCTTTTGCACAAAAATTAACCTGGGTGTTGGTCAGCCAAGCTTCGCGCACTGGATGACTCACCGCCGGCAGGTTGAGCGGTGCAAAGCTCGCTTGAGTGGCTGCGGGCCAGTATTTTTCTAGCAGCTGACGGTAGTGGGGCAGCTGTTCATCCTCACCGACCAGCAAGAACTGACGCGGTGCATGCTTAATACGAGTGTGGATCGCCTCCAGCGCGGCGCTCAGCGATTCAAGTGCGGCGGGGTCGGCCAGCGAGTCATCCAGCGCCATTAGTTGTGTTAAACCACCCAAGCCGCCCAAGTCATGGTTGAGCTTGGCGCCCGGTGCCATGCCGGCCGAGGCGGCGGTCATGGCGAGTACATGGCCGCTACCGGGTACACCTTGCTCGCGTCGGGCGCGCGCCTGGGCCACCAGTTCACGCAATCGATCGTGCTCGTCAAAACGCGCTTGGCTGAGTGTGCTGTGGATAAGCTCAGTGGTCAGCTCGGCGTTTTTGGCCAGCGCTTTGGCGGACACAATAAGATAGCCATCAAGGTTTTGCGGGTTGCTGCCGGTGCTGCGAATGGCCGCCTTGGCGGTTAGTGAGCCTACTCGCTGCGCCTGTAAATTTTGTACCGCAAGATAGTCCAACGTACCAAAACCGACTTCGGTTAACGCCAAGGCGTAAACCGGTAGCAACTGCAGCTCCTGCTCGCTTAACTCGGGAAGCTTAATCACCACTTGTTGATACAATAAGCCGTTGGTGCCGGCGCCGTAACAGCGTAAGTGGTACCCGGCGATGCTCTCGTGGGTGCCGGCGGTATAGTGCATATCGACGGGGATGTCCGCGAGTGTGACTTGCGGCAGGATGCTGTCGTCCTCTTGCAGCTCTTGGCGCGCTTCTAAGGCTTTTGCCTGGGTGATAATAGCCTCGCGTTCGGCGTTGCTCAATTGGCTTTTGATGGCCGATAGCTTAGCGCGCTCGGCCTCATTGGCGCGGACGGTCATATGGGCATCGGGGCGCAGGGTAAGGGTTACCCTGTGGGTGTTGTCCAGCAGCCATTCGCGCACCCGACGCTGAATAAAATCGGGCTCAAGCACCGTTTTGCGCACGCGCGCCAGCGCCGACTCTAAATCCAATTGCGCGACGGTATCGCCCCGGTGAGTGGCGGCGGTTAAGGCCGTCATAATTAGTTGCAAACCGTAGGGAAAGCCATCGCCGCCGACTTCGCGCTGGGCTAGTTCTAATTGGTGCAGCGACGACTCTATCTGCTCTCTAGGTACACCGTTGTTTGCCACCTCGGTTAAGGTGTTGAGAATAAGTTGTTCGACATCTCGGGTGCTATCGGCCGCGCAACCTTCTAAACCGCAGGCAAAGCTCATCTCAAACTGACTGTCGTCCAAGCCGCACAGCGGCGAAGGCGCTTGCCCCAGCTCGCTTTGTTCTAGTGCCATGGTCAACGGTGAGGCGCTGTTGTCGAGCAAGATGCTCACCAACAGGTGGGTTTCTAACGCGGTTTCTAAATCGGTTACTTGCCCTAGTAGCCAACCCATGACGACGTGGGTTTTGTTGTCTTTTGGTTCCGCTTCCGCGTCGCTGGCCTCGAGCGGGTAGGCATCTTCAACCCGGATTGGAGCGTGCATACGTTTCTCGGGTTTGACGGCAATGGTGTTGTCCAGAGCGTCAAATTTTGCCAGCGCTTGCCGGTGGAATTTTTCTTGGTGCTCGGCGGCGGGAATATCGCCATAGGTCATAAAAACGGCGTTACTGGGATGATAGTGACGCTTATAAAAAGCTTGCAGCCCGTCGTAGGTGAGGTCGGGGATATGCGCCGGATCGCCGCCGCTGTTGTGATGATAGGTGCTGCTCGGAAACAACAGGCTGTCGAGTTTTTGCCCCAGCTGGGCGGGCACGGAGCTCATGGCGCCTTTCATCTCGTTAAACACCACGCCTTTGTAGGTTAGTGGTGAATCAACATCGTTTGCATCGGCAAACTCTAAACGGTGTCCCTCTTGAGCAAAATCCAAGGGGTCGAGGCTGGCAAAAAAGACCGCATCGAGGTACACATCGAGCAGGTTGTTAAAGTCTTTGCGGTTTTGGCTGGCAAAAGGGTAAGCGGTCCAGTCGGAGCTGGTGAAGGCGTTCATAAAGGTGTTCAGCGAGCGCCGTGTCATCATAAAAAACGGGTCGCGCACCGGGTAGCGCTCACTGCCACACAGGGCGGTGTGTTCTAAAATATGAGCCACCCCGCTGGAATCGTCGGGTACGGTGCGCAGTGCCACTAAGAACACGTTCTCGTTGTTGCTTGAGGCCAGATGAATGTGTTGCGCGCCAGTCTGGCGGTGGCGGTATTCTTCCACGGTAAGGTTTAAAGACTCTAACGGTTTACGACGCAGGAGCTCAAACTCGGGGTGTTGATGTGTGGTCATAGAGTACTCAATGTTGGTGACCTGCCAGCGTTAACGCCGGTTGGGGTCAAAGCTTACAAGATGGTTTATATAGTCATCGAAGGCGCGTAGCGCTTGCTCGCACAGGGCCGGGCTGGCCTCCAGTTGCTGCAAAGCGTAACAACTTGCCTCGAATGTGGAAAGCTGATCGTGGTCGGCGGCGGTTCGTATGCGGTAGCGGCTGGCGGGTATTGTGTCTAACTGGAGACGCGCCAGTGTGCCTAACCAGGGGTTTAAGTGGAGCATTTTACGGCTTTTGCGCCACGTCGCGTCAATCACGATCAGGCGCTTAATGTGGTGATTTTGCTTGGGCGATACCGGCGGTTGCGTAGTTAAGCGGTTAGAGGTTGGCTGCTCGGGGTAAAGCAGTGCGGTGTCACTGAGATCGGTTGTGTTATCAATACATTCCGCAACGATTAGCTCGCTTGACGCTAAACACTGGTGCAGTAGCTCGCCAGTATTTTTTGGGTGGCCAGATTCATCTGGGTGTTGCAGCAGTATTATCTGGGTGTGGTTCGCAATTGGCCGGATATAGCGACAAAAACAGCGCGCCTTGGGCCGTTTACAGTTCGGGCAAAGTGCGCGCGCCATTAAGAGCGTGGCAACGTGGGCAATGGCTCGGGCGAGCCGCTGGCAATAAGCGCCTCTTTGGCGGCTCTGGCGAGCTTTTTGATGGCCGCTTCGCGGGCGCTGGCATCCGCCCGGTTGTTAAACGATTCCAGGCGGCACAACTTCACAGGTTTACAGGTTCGGAAAAAGCGTGCGCCGCGCACACCGCTGGTATGCTCCTGCCAGCGGCGGGCGATATCGGTAGTAATGCCGGTGTACAGCTTGTTGTTGTCACTTAAAATAATGTAGGTGTACCACATGGGTTGTTGGGCAGTTTTAAGGCTGTTATCTAGGGTATAATCGCGCCATTATAGCCCGACGCGGGCATCAAACGGTACCGTCTTCTAATGCCTGTCCAGCCTACTTCACACGATCGCAATTTTGACGATTTGGCCGAGCGCTTTACCCGCAATATTTACGGTGGCCTGAAAGGCCAAATACGGCTGGCGGTACTAGCGCGGGATTTTACCGATGTGTTGCCTATTGCCCCCTACGTGCCGTTAACGCCCGATAAAACCTTAAATATTCTCGATGCCGGTGGTGGTCAGGGGCAATTTTCGCTGCCGCTGGCGGCGGCGGGGCACTCTTTAGTGTTGTGCGATATCTCGGCCAATATGCTGGCACTGGCGCGCCGCCGCGCTGTTGAGTTACAGGCAACGGATCGGGTGCGACTGCTGCACTGTCCGGCGCAAAGCGTCTCTGAGCATTTAACGGATTGCGCGCCGCAGTTTGACTTGGTGATTTGCCACGCTGTAATTGAGTGGGTGACAGAGCCTTTTGCGTTACTCGATAGCGTGCTGCAACAGCTTCGACCAGGCGGGCACTTATCGCTGATTTTTTATAATAAGCACGCGTTAGTCTACAAAAACCTCCTGCGGGCAAACTATAAAAAGGTCAAAAGCGAGGACTATCGCGCTTACCGTGGCAGCTTAACGCCGACCAATCCACTTACGCCCGAAGCGCTGCTAAGCTATTGCGCGAGTCGCGATCTGGATGTGCTGTGCCACAGCGGGATTCGGGTTTTTTACGACTATATTTTAGACCCGGAGCGACGTGAACGGGAGGCAGAGTCGGTCTTGGGGCTAGAGCAAAAACTCTCGCGCGAGCTACCTTACCGGGACTTGGGTCGCTATATTCACTTGCTGCTTAAGAAAAAGGAGTAGCGCTAGCCGAGCGCCTTGATAACGCAGGTTTTCGCTGAGTTGATGCGGGAGGCTAAGTAATCGTTGCCGCCCCGATCCGGATGCAGTTTTTGAATCAGCCGTTTGTGCGCTGCCTCAACTTGTTCGACGGTGAGTGAGCCGGTCTGATACGCGTCTTTTACTCCCAGAGTCAGTAACGCCTCATCTAGGCTAATATTGCCGCTGGCAGTGTTGGGGGGCGGTGTTTGCGCCGCGCGGTGACGGTGCAAAAACGGTAAAAATGGCGCCGCAAGATTAAACAGGCCCTTAGCCACTGGAATTAAAGCGCCCAGTAATGCGCCTAACCAGTGAATTCGGCCGGTTAAGGCTAAAAATATCAGCGTCCCGACCAGCAGAGTAAACAGCACCCGAAGAACCATTTTGCGCTGTTTGCCCGGCGGTAACTTGCGCAACCAAGAAACCCCAAAAAACAGCAGGGCCAGCAATAAAACAATAGGGATTAATCGAAACACCGTCGGCTCCATCGGCAAGGTAAGCGCTATGAGGCCAATGTGGCCGCTGCCTGATTTTATCACTCTTTAGTGCTGGGAGCGAAGTTAAGGGCACCGGCGGGTCGGTAAATATCGCGTGGCTAAGCGATTTTCGTTATGCTTTGAGCGAGTCTTGGAGGCGTGTGCAAGAAAAGACCCGGCGGCGTGCTGGCCGTCACAAAATCATAAGGTTGTATGGTATGGCGATAAAAAAGGTGTCGGCGATGCAGTTCGGGGCGACAAAGGTGTATACGCAGGTGTCGGGCGTCGGTCGCTGGGTAGTGGTTGCGCTTGTGTTGACACTTGCGGCCTGTGGTGGCTCTGGACGCGGAAATGATGGCTCGGTTTCCAGCGGTTCGCACTCATCAGTTGCTGAGCCCCCCAGCAGCGCGTCCAGTTCAAGCGCCTCATCGATCAGCAGTGTGTCTGTCAGCAGCGATAGCTCGTCATCCAGTGTATTGTCGAACTCTTCGTCGTCTTTTAGCTTGCTGCCAGATTCAGTGCAAATTACCGGCACTGTTAGTTATGATTATGTGCCCGTAAGTAAAACAGCGGGATTAGATTATGCCGCAGCCGTTGCCAAAGCCGTGCGCTTGGCGCGCGTGAATTTAGTTAACCAAGTTGGCAGTGTGATTGCGACATCACAGACTGATGAATCCGGAAGGTACACGCTGCAAGCGCCAACGAATACTGAGGTTAAAGTTCAGGTTGAGGCGTTAAGTTTTGCCGATGCTGCTGCGCAATGGGAAGTTCGCGTTGAAGACAACACCGCAGGAGATGCACTTTATGTGCTGGAAGGGCAGTTACGCACCAGTGGCGCAGTAAACTCCCGGCGTGACTTGCACGCAGCGTCAGGGTGGACCGGGAGTGGTTATACCGAGCCGCGGGCCGCCGCACCGTTTGCGATTATGGATACGGCGTATCAGTCGATACAAAAACTCGTCGATGTCGATGCAAATTTAGCCCTGCCGCCAAGTGTCTTCCGCTGGTCTGTTAACAATAGCGGGGCCAGTGGCGATTTGCCAGCGGGTGATATTGGCACCAGCTTTTACAATGGTGAGGCTGTTTATATTTTGGGGCAAGAGGACTCAGACACCGATGAGTATGACGCCCATGTTGTGGCACACGAGTGGGGCCACTTTTTGGAGTTTCAGGTAGGTAGGCGGGCCGACTCTATCGGCGGCAGTCATCAGGGAACGGATAAACTCGATATGCGTGTTGCATATTCTGAGGGCTTTGCCAACGCCATTGCCGGGTATGTATTGGCGGACCCTGAGTACCGGGATACCTCCGGGGTGGGGCAGCGTTTTGGGAGTGGCTTTGATATCAACCGAAAAAATGTATCAAACCCGGGTTGGTATAGTGAATCCTCCATTCAGAGTATTTTTTATCACCTGGCGGAGTCGGGGGCTTTTGCGCAAATATATGGCGTTTTGAGCGATAGCCTTTACGTGGCCAATTCAGCATTTATGACTATTTTTAGTTTCGCCGATATTATGCAGACGCGATATCCGTCGGTGTTTTTGCGGTTAGATGATTTAATGGATGAGCAGCGTATTGACAGTCGCGATCAGTACGGTGCAGGGGAAACCAACAATGGTGACACCGAGGACGTTTTACCCCTGTACATTGACGTGGTGGCCGATGGCAGTATTGTCACCGTCTGCAGCACGCAAGAAAATGGCACCGACAATAAGTTGGGTGTACACGCGTTTTTAAAGACTACGGCTTTTACCAGTGGTCGCTACCAATTAAACGTAAAAAATAACGGTGATCGTGCTGAGGCTACTGATCCAGATGTTATGGTTCAGCGCGGCGGGCAGCTCTGGCGTGGAACAAGCGCTATGGTTGATCAGGAAGTGGTCGACTTGAACTTGCAAAGCGGTTCGACTTACGTGATTTCGGTTTACGATTATAATACACACTCGGGCGTACAGCAGGCTGATTATCAGCCTGCGTGCTTTGATGTTTCACTGACACCCCAATAGGATTTGGAATGACAAATTATAAATGGTTAACGATGACTTTGTGCCTTGCACTGTTTCAGGTGGGGTGCGATAAACCGCACGAGACTGCTGCCGTTGCTTCTAGCTCAGTTGCTAACGCCACCGTATTACCGGTGGCACCGGCGAACCGTGTAAGCGCCAAGCCGAGTTTGCCCGTCACAGTGGTGGCGGCGCGACAGCAGGTGAATGTGAGTGAAGTAACCCGTGTTGATTTGGCGTTAAAAACGTCGCTGTCCACTGGGCGTTTTGATGTGCGCATTACGCCAGACGTCGGTTTGGTTGTGGTTTCTGGTGAGCTTGAGCAGCAGCTTACTATCAGCAATGCTGAGGTGTTGCCGATGAGTCTGGAGCTTCGCGCCGATCAACCGGGCAAGTACTACGTTAATATCGAAGTGGTCAGCCCTGAACAAGTGGAAGGTTTAAATCGACGCACCTTGGCGGTGGTGGTAATCGCTGGCCGTGACGGAACAAAAACGCTATCGGCAGATTCAAAAGCTGAACCTAAAAAACATGTATTGCCCGCGCAAGAAACGGTTCAGTAACGGGCCACTTAATACGACGTTTGATATGGTCGTTGTGGTTGATTATTAATACGCAAAACTATGTTTGAGACAGAGGATGCAATGGCGCAATATCGTCTAATAGCAGAATGGGAGCCGCAAGCGGCCGTCATGCTTACCTGGCCACATGCTGCTACTGACTGGGAGCCATTGCTGGAAGCAGTGACTCAGCTTTATACCGAGCTTGCCTGGCACATCTGCCGCTTTAGCAGTGTGTTAATTGCCGCACCAGGGTCGATTCACGCTGATATTATTCAGAGGCTTGTCGAGCGCGGCGTGCCTCGTCACAAAGTACAACTTTACGCGGTTGCCAGTGACGATACCTGGGCCCGTGATCACGGCCCACTCAGTGTGAAATGTGGTGATCGGTCGCAGCTGTTGGACTTTCAGTTTAACGGCTGGGGAGGCAAGTTTGACGCGTCCCAAGACAATGCTATATCCAAGGCGTTAGCGAAGGGTGGTGCGTTTAATGTACCGCTGGAGAGTATTGATTTTGTGTTAGAAGGTGGGGCCATCGAAACCGATGGCGAAGGCACCTTAATGACCACTCGCTCGTGTTTGCTGAACGCCAACCGCAATGGCGATATTAGTCAGCACGAGGTCGAGACAGTACTGCAGCGCTATTTTGGTGTGAGCAAAATCAATTGGCTCGACCACGGGTTTTTAGAAGGCGATGATACCGACAGCCACATAGATACGTTAGCGCGTTTGTGTCCGGGGCAACGCATTCTGTACGTCGGCTGTCCGGACGAGCGAGATGTGCACTATGACGCTTTGGCAAAAATGAAGCAGCAGCTGCACGAGTTTCGTGATGCTAACGATCGGCCGTACGAGTTAATCGAGCTACCTTGGCCGCAGGCGGTCTATTCGGCTAATGGCGAACGCTTGCCGGCAACCTATGCGAACTTTTTGATTTTAAATGGCGCGGTTCTGGCGCCCATTTACCAAGATCCGGCCGATGCGCTAGCGCTGCGTAAATTTGGCGAAGCATTTCCGGGCTACGAGGTTATTGGTATTGATTGCCGAGTTTTAATTGAGCAACACGGCAGCTTACATTGCATTACCATGCAGCTGGCGAATCTCGAACCATCCACTAAACCACAAACTGAAGGGGCTTTTTAGCGTGAGTGTATTAACGGTCGGTGTGGCGCAACACGCCTGTAGTAATGATCTTGCGGCTAACCTGGCAACCAGCATGGCGGCGATTCGCGACGCGGCCGCACAAGGCGCCAAGTTGGTGGTACTGCAGGAACTGCACCGCGGTTTGTATTTTTGTCAGCGCGAAGATGTTGATGAGTTTGACTTGGCTGAAACTATCCCCGGTCCAAGCACTGATGCTTTAGGTGCGTTAGCGCGTGAGCTGGGTGTGGTAATTGTCGCTTCTTTATTTGAAAAACGCGCTACAGGTTTGTATCACAACACAGCGGTGGTGCTGGAAACCGATGGCAGCATCGCCGGTGTCTATCGCAAAATGCATATTCCGGATGACCCGGGGTTTTACGAGAAGTTTTACTTCACGCCGGGGGACTTGGGGTTTACGCCTATTGATACCTCAGTAGGGCGCCTAGGCGTGCTGGTGTGTTGGGATCAATGGTTTCCCGAGGCGGCACGCTTAATGGCAATGGCTGGCGCCGAGCTGCTAATTTACCCCACAGCGATCGGTTGGGATCCGACGGACGATAAGCCTGAGCAAATACGGCAGCGCGATGCTTGGGTAACTGTGCAGCGGGCGCATGCGGTGGCAAATGGTGTTCCGGTTGTTAGTGTCAATCGGGTAGGTCACGAAGCCGACCCAGAAGGCGGAGCCGGCGTCCAATTTTGGGGCAATAGTTTTGTTGCTGGGCCGCAAGGAGAGTTTTTATTAGAGCTGGGTGTCGAACCCACCACTGCGGTGGCCAGTATTGATATGCAGCGCTCAGAAAACGTGCGTCGTATCTGGCCATTTTTACGCGATCGTCGCATCGATTTTTATGGCGACCTCACCAAACTCTACCGCGATTAGCCTTAGGCAGGAGTTATTTTGGCCGATACTGACCAGTCTGTTCCTCTCTGCCCGGTTAATGAGCCACGCTGCGAGCATCTTGATGAACTAATGCAGTTGCGCCAACAAGTGGGCAACTTAAAACGCGAGGCGCGTACCGATGCACTGACAGGCTTGTTTAATTATCGTCACTTTGACTTGGTACTAAACCAAGAGATGGAGCGGGTGCGACGCAGTGGCTTGCCGATGGTGCTGGTGTTGTGTGATGTGGATCATTTCAAATCGTTTAATGATACCCATGGCCATGAAGCCGGTAATGCTATGTTGCAACAGGTAGCTCGCATTATTGATCAGCAATTGCGCCAATTAGATACCGCTTGTCGCTATGGCGGAGAGGAGTTTGCACTAATTTTACCCGGCACCTCAATGGCTCAGGCCGCTGGCGTGGCGGAGCGTATCCGCACGACGGTCGAGCAGGCAACACTTGAGCTGGCCTCGGGGGAAAAAGTAACTGTCACCCTGAGTATGGGGCTCGCAAGTTTTACCAGTGCGCGTACCATACCGCTATCAGAGCTGGTAGCGCACGCTGATCGGCAGCTCTATGTTGCAAAAAGTGCTGGCCGCAACCGAGTCGCGACGCCAGAGTACCGAGAGGCGGCAGCAAAAAGTGCACCCTTGGTTACGGCGGCCGAAAAAGCCGCGCTGTTTTCGTCCGGTACGAGCGATCAACAAGGCGAGTAGCTCTCGTCGTTGGCTGCTGGCATAACCTAACCGCACACGTAAAAATGCTTAAATGAAATTATCAGGAGTCTTCAATGAGTTTCCCTAAACTGGGCAATTTAGCCCCAGCGTTTACCTTGCAAAATCAAAATGGCGATAAAGTTAGCTTAAAAGACTTTCGCGGCAAGAAAAACGTGGTTTTGTATTTTTACCCCAAGGCGATGACGCCGGGTTGCACGGTTCAGGCTTGTGGTTTGCGGGACACACAAACCGAGCTCGATGAGTTGGATGCGGTGGTGCTGGCGGTGAGCCCAGACCCGGTGGCGAAGCTGGCAAAATTTGTCGATAAGCATCAACTTAATTTTACGCTGCTGTCCGATGAGGACCATGCCATTGCCGATAAGTACGGTGCGTGGGGGTTGAAAAAGTTTATGGGGCGCGAGTTTATGGGCATATTGCGCACCACGTTTTTTATCAATAAAGAGGGCCGGTTAACGCATATTTTTGATAAGGTCAAAACCAAAACACACGACCAGGACGTGCTGGCTTATCTAAACGGGCAATAATGGGGCAATCGGGAGGCTAATCTCTGGCAATATGTGACTCGGTGCAAAAAATCATCTGATAGTCGCGAAGAGATTAATAATAATACGCCAGATAGCCTATAATCTCGGTTCGTAGGCAGGCGCGAGCGCCTGAGCGTGTAGCCCCTTATAGCAGATCCATCTATTGGCGCCTGTTTCGGCACTATAGAAATCTTAAAGTATCGGGGAAACACATTGCCAGCAGTGCTGGCACCCTTTATATTAATGTCTGCCAATTAACAAGCGTCGCCAAAGGTAGGCACTAACCAAGGCCCGGCACAAGGAGAGCCTAATGATTCAACTACAGCGACTTAATCCCCAAGTGACAGATGAGGATGGATTTGCCCGATCTGGAATCCGCTCGTACCATGAATATGTCGTGTTGGCGAAGTTGCCAGAGGTTGAAGGGGTTTCCGATCGAGTGCTAGAAGCCCTGCAAAAACGAGTGGGTCATGCACCGATGGCAATTGAGCATATCGCCGATGACCTAAACCTGTCCAAGCGTACATTACAACGTCGCTTACAGCAGCAGGGCGCGAGTTTTGCTCAGCTGCGTGATAGTTTGCGCTTTCACTATGCTATTAAATACCTTATTGACGATCATATGAGCGTTGATTCGGTGTCGTCGTCCCTCGATTTCTCGGATCGAACCAGTTTTACCAATGCTTTTAAGCGCTGGACGAATTTGTCCCCCAGTGTATTCCGCAAATTGTTTCGCGATTACGCTTAATCCCGCTCTGCCAAGGCTGCCCAAGGGCAGCCTAGCCCTGTATTTATCCTCTCTCGACGTTGGCAAAATCTGCCAAACACGGTAGAGTTACGCCTCTTTTAAGCTAATGAGGTTTTCCCTATGGGATTTTTTGTACAGTCCGCTTGGGCACAAGGTCAGGCAGCTCCGCAAGGCGCACCTATGTACGTTAACTTGCTGATGTTTGGCGGCCTGTTTCTGTTTATGTATCTGCTGATTATCCGTCCGCAGCGCAAGCGTCAAAAAGAGCACAAAGACCTGGTTTCGAGCTTAAAGAAAGGCGATGAAGTCCTGTTAACCAGCGGTATGCTGGGTAAAGTGCTTAAAGTCGACGAGAACTATATTGTGCTGGAAACCGGCGCGAATATTGAACTGAAGTTTCAAAAGTCAGCGGTTCACGCGGTGCTGCCTAAAGGTACCATTAAGTCTATCTAAAGGAGCCTGCGCCTTTGCTGCAGCTCTGATAGTGTAGGGCCAGTTGTATCTTAAAGAACGGAGAACACCATGCCAGATGGCTTAGCGTACCCCGATCGGATCTCACTGGCCCAACTTCCTACCCCGTTGCAATGTCTCTCTTATCCCGCTGTTAGCGAGCGCCGTTTATGGTGCAAACGCGATGATCTTACCGGCTGCTTGTTAAGTGGCAATAAGGTTCGCAAGCTCGAGTTTGTACTTGCCGATGCGCTGGCGCAAGGCGCGGATACGCTTATTACTTGTGGTGGCTTACAGTCTAACCACTGCCGGGCGACAGCGTTGCTCGCCGCGCAGCTTGGGCTTGGTTGTCAATTGGTGTTGCGTGGCGAGCAGCCCGCTATTGCCGATGGTAATTTGCTTTTGAGCCAGTTAGCGGGCGCCGATGTTAGCTGTTACCCCGTGCGTCGCTACCATCACCACTTACCTGAATTATTACATGAGCACGCCGAGCGTTTGCGCAACGCCGGCCGCAAGCCCTATATTATTCCTACAGGCGCCAGCGATGGTGTTGGCGTGTGGGGTTATATCGCTTGCGCACAGGAGCTGGCGGTCCAGTTTAACGCTGAGGCTATTCGCGCACCGCTTGTGGTGTGCGCGGCAGGCTCTGGCGGAACCCTAGCCGGTTTGGCGGCGGGCTTATCGCTTTATTGCCCCGAGGCGCAAGTGCTCGGAGTAGCCGTGTGTGATGATGCTGACTACTTTTACCGCCGGGTGCACGAGGATCTGAGCGCGTGTCGCGATCGCTACCCAAGTTTTGGTTTAATTGAGCCGAAAAACTTTATGGTGGTCGATGATTATATTGGCCCCGGCTACGCCCAAGGTTACCCCGAAGTGTTCGACACTATTGCCACCTTAGCCCGTCATACGGGGGTGGTGTTGGACCCGGTCTATACCGCCAAGGCATTTTATGGAATGCTGGAGCAGCTGCGCCTAGACAAATTTAGCGCTCGCGATGTTGTGTTTGTGCATACGGGCGGTATTTTTGGCATCTACCCCGAGCGCACGTCATTGTCGCGCTGAACCAGCGCCGTGAATAGCCGTTTGCTCGGCCGGCCTGTAGGCAGAAGTCATTAATCGCTCAACCTTCGATATAGGTAATAACCATGGATGAAATACTCGGCATCTTAAACAGCGTCAGCAGCGTGGTCTGGGGGCCCTTGATGTTGCTTTTGTTGGTGGGCACGGGTGTGTTTTTGATGCTGCGCCTTAAGGGGTTTCCGTTGCGCCGCTTGGGCACCGGGTTTGCCTTGTTGTGGCAGGGGCGAAAACCTCAAGGGAAGGGTGATGTCAGCCCCTTTAACGCACTTATGACGGCGCTGGCAGCCACGATAGGCACCGGCAACATCGTTGGCGTTGCTACGGCCATTGGGCTCGGTGGTCCCGGCGCTTTATTTTGGATGTGGTGCAGTGCGTTGGTGGGCATGGCAACCAAGTACGCCGAGGCTGTGTGTGCGGTTCACTACCGCGAGAAAGACAGCGCCGGGCTGAGTGTGGGCGGCCCGATGTATTATATTAAAAACGGCTTGGGCGCGCGCTGGGCCTGGCTGGGCACGGCATTTGCCATATTTGGCTGTGCGGCGGGATTTGGCATTGGCAATACCGTGCAGGCGCACTCTGTGGCAGATGCGCTACACGGTGATTTAGCCATTCCTAAGCTGCTAACGGGCGTGTTGCTTATGGTTTTGGTGGGTGCCGTATTGCTCGGCGGCGTAAAGCGTATCGCGCAAGTGGCGGGGCGCTTGGTCCCCTTTATGGGCGTCGCTTATATTGTCTGTGGTTTGTTGGTGATTGCGGTGCACGCCGATGCGGTGCCGGCAGCGTTAGTGCTGATAGTTGAGAGTGCGTTTAATGGACAGGCCGCGGCCGGCGGCTTTGCCGGTGCCGGCGTGGCTATGGCGATTCAGTTTGGCGTTGCTCGCGGGGTATTCTCCAACGAGGCGGGCCTTGGTAGCGCCCCAATTGCCCATGCCGCGGCGGCAACGGGTAACCCTGTGCGTCAAGGTATGATTGCGATGCTAGGCACATTTATCGATACTTTGGTAGTTTGCTCTATTACCGGGATTGCGATTGTGGCCAGCGGTGCCTGGCAAGGGGGGGCGAAAGGCGCTTTGATGTCGCAGTCTGCGTTTGCCAGCGCTCTACCGTTTGGCGAGCTGTTTATTACGTTGGCGATTGCCTTGTTTGCGTTTACCACTATGCTGGGCTGGAGCTACTATGGCGAACGCTGCGCCCAATATTTGTGGGGCACAAAAGCTATTACCCCGTTTCGTGTGTTGTGGGTATTGGCGATCGGGGTTGGCGCAATGGCTAACTTATCGTTGGTGTGGATTGTTGCCGATATCTTAAATGCGTTAATGGCAATACCAAATTTGATCGCGCTGTTTTTATTATCTGGCGTGGTGGTAACTCTTACTCGCAAATACGCCAAGTCCGGTCACGCGGCGACGGATGATCAATAAATTTTTAAAGGCTTGTGCGTTTAGTCTTGAGCGGCTTGGATTGTGTTGTGCCGTGTTGTGCTAAATATGCATTACTTAAAAGCAGTTGGCCGGGCGCGGTAGCCCGGCTATTTTGCTAACCAGCAGTGCCGGGTGGGGGGCAAACAACCCCATTAAATAGATACTGCGACCTTTCTCTTTTCCGAGTTCTTGTTGCGTGTAACGCACCAGTGCACGACTCGCAGGCGATAGCTCGAACTCACGATAAAACGCTTGCGCTAACGCTATAATCTCCCAGTGATTATCGGTTAGGGTGATTTGTTCGGCTGCCGCTAGTTGCTGTGCAACGCTCGGGCTCCAGTCGCTCCGATTGCGTAAGTATCCGTCTTGGTCAAGTGCCGGTAGTGAGTTTTGGTTGCCTGACGTTGTCATGTTAGTACCAGCTTTGAATCGTTTCGTGCTCGCAGCTTAACCTAACAAACCCCTGATAATCTGTTAAGACAATACCGGCGGCCAGTTGCGCGTCTAACCCTCGCGCCGCTAAATCGCTTGCAAGCGCGTATACCTTTATACCGCGCTTAGTGGCATCGTCTAACAGTTTGGCGGTAGGGGCCGCTGTTAGGGCGCCGTAGGTGCCATCTTCAATCAACAGCAGACTGTCTCCAGACGCGCAAAGGCTAAGACACGATTTAAGTGCCTGGTCAGTAAAAGGTGATTTATTAACCGTGTGTAAAGTGCCCATCAGAAACTTAGTAGGTGGTCGTGTTGTGATATTAGCTGGCGGACTTGGTCGTCAGTCAACCACTGCACGGTATCAATGCAAATAGCCTGCGCACTAAGGCCGCGCTGGTGCGCGGATGGCTGATGCGCATAAACAGTCTCGATGCCAAACATTTCTAGTGCGCTTAAGTTTCGCGCCACACTTTTTTGAATGCCGGCCAGCGGTTGCTGCTGGTCTTTTAATTGCCAGACGCCATCATCCATTAACAGCAGTGCAATATTTTGCTCAAAGGCTGCCGCCGCTAACACCGCTTCTAAAGCTTCGCGGGCGAGCGCATTGCCGTAGGGGGAGTGGCGGCTGATACACAATATAGACTTCATACGCTGCTCTAGGGGCCGAAGGTCAAAACGCGATCCGACACCGCGCTGGCCTCGATAAGCTGGCCCAAACCGCTTAGTTCAAATTCGGGGGCGAGGTTGTCGTTGCTTTTTTGATAGCGTTTTGCCTCTGTTGGGTCTAGCACACCGCGCCTTAACGCCGCCGCAATGCACACCACGGCATCCAATTGGTGTTGCTTAATAAGCTGAGTCCAGCAGGCGGGTAAGTCGTGTTCATCTTGTGGCGGGGCGGCCAACCGTGTGGCGTTATAAACACCATCGGCGTAAAAAAAAAGTCGATAAATGCTGTGGCCGTCGGCAAGGGCTGCTTGGGCAAAGGCTAGTGCGCTTTGGCTCGCACTGTCACCGTAAGGTGCACCTAAAATAACAAGGGTAAATTTCATCGTAGAAAAGCAAAGTCCCTTGCGGGACTTTGCTTTGGTTTAAGTCTTAATCGTCTGCGGCGCCCAGCAGGTGAAGTAGGCTGGTAAAGATATTAATAATGGCCAGGTACAGAGACGTTGTCGCCATTAAGTAGTTGCGCTCGCCACCGTGAATAATGGCACTGGTTTGAAACAAAATAACCGCTGACATCAGCAGTACAATACCGGCAGAGAAAGCCAGGCTAAGTACCGGCATTGGGTAGCCAAACATGGAAGCGCCAACCAGCAGTAGCATACAACCGATCATCACCATCATGCCCATGGCAATAAAGCCATGCATAAAGCTAAAGTCTTTGCGGGTTACCAGGGCGTAAGCCGACAAACCTAAAAAGGTAAAAGCTGTGCCGCCAAGCGCTTGAAGCACAATGCTGGCACCGTTGGCCGAAGCCAGATAGTGATTGATGATGGGGCCGAGGCCAGCACCGATCAAACCGGTAAAAGCGAAGACAACGCCAATGCCTGCCGAAGAGTTGGCGGTGCGGGGCAACACAAACCAAATAAGCCCCATGGCGACGAGAGTCATGATCAAGCCAGCGCCGTAGCTTAAATTAACAGCCATGGCAGCGCCCGCGGTAATCGCCGAGAAAATCAAGGTAATGCTCAGCAGCAAATAAGTATTGCGCAGAACACGGCTTACGTCTGTGGCATCTACCTGTGCGGTTGAGCCCATTCGCGTATTGGCTGCAGTGCGTACATGTTGCATTTAATCTCTCCAAGCAAAAATGATGGTACTTAATGATACAAGCTTAGTTGCCCAATGCAAGCTTAATAGGGCGTTGCGCGGGTAATAACTGGGCACCCAGATAAACGCCCTGATCCTCATCGTATTATGGGGGCTGTATCGATTTTTTAAAGAGAAGCTTTGATGTTTTGTAGGTAAACTTTAGACATAAAAAAAGCGCCGGGTTAAGGCGCTTTTTTTACAGCTGCATGCAGCTCGATATGGCGGAAGGGCAGGGATTTGAACCCTGGGTAGGCTATTAACCTACGCCGGTTTTCAAGACCGGTGCATTCAACCACTCTGCCACCCTTCCGAAGTGGGGCGAATTATACATGGGTTTTTATTGAGGGCAAGTGCTTGAGGGGAAAAAGTTTAGGTTTTTCGGTCACTTGGCTGATTGCTGGACAAACTGGGGAAAATTTATCCGAACCGGCGAGCAGCCGGTTCGGATAATGCGGGCTTAGGACTCGCTTGTGGCGCTATTCGCGACGCGCGGGTCGTTGCTCGGACGTTCAAGTTTGCGCGGATTGTGGCCGACCCGAGAGGGTTGGCTGGTGTCCAGCGCGCGCGGCAGTGGTCGGGTGCGTGTCTCGGTCAAAATACGCACCGCCGAAACCGGCTTGGGCGACAACCGTGGGTCATTGCCTGCCCGGCTAAACTCACGTGCCGTCGGGCGTTCACCGTTTTTGCGGCTAATAGCTACGTTTGACGGCGCGGCCGACCTTTCTGCCGGAACCTTCACCTCGGTTTGGGTGGTAGGCGCCTGCGCGATGGCGGGTTCTTTAGTGTCCGTTTCGGCTAGAGGCTCGTCCGCTTTGGTCTGATTAGCCGACTGCTCCGCGACTGTCTCGGTGACTGCCGGTTCAGCCTTGGGTTCATCCGTGCTGTTAGTAGCTTTGGCGCCCGCTTCTGGACTTTCGGCTTTTGCGGTAGCTTGAGCCGTCGGGGCCGCTTGTGGTTCGGCGACCGCCTCTGGCACCGCCTTGGCTTCGGCCGTTGTCTGCTGAGTCACGTCATCCTGAGCGGTCGGGGTAGCAGCTTCTTCCGTCGGGGAGGAGGCCGGTTTGTCCTCACGCTTATTTGCCATCTCTGCGTTGGCTTGAGTCTGCTTAGGCTCCGTCGCTGCTTTGTCAGATGGCTCGGCCGGCGTTGTAGGCTCGGTTTGAGCGGTGACTTGGCTAGGCGCCCGCTTGGGCTCCTGATTGCGCGGCTCTTGAGCGTCAGGCTCTGGCTGAGGCTTTGTTTGACGAGCGGGACGCTGCTCCGCCGTTTGCGGTTTGTCGCTATTTTCACGGCTCTCGGCGCGCTTTTCGGCGGCGGCTTGAGGTTTTTCGGCCGGCTCGCGGGTAACACTAGCCTCGGCGCCGTTTTTGGCACTTGCCTGCGACTCGTCGCTCTGCTCGCTGGTTTGCGTGTTCTGCTCACCGTCAGTATCGCGGCGACGGCGACGTTGGTTGCCACGGCGACGGCCTGCAGGGCGCTTGGGCGGACGTTGCTCGTCGGAATTTCCGTCTTTTGCGGGCGTGTTTTCAGTGTTGCTTTTAACGCTTTGCTCAGACGTCGATTCTTCTTGCTGCTGTGCGCGAGGGCTGTCGTCGTTACTGCGGTTGCGGTTGCGATTTCTGTTGCGTCCGCGTCGGCCGCGACCGTTGCGAGACTCGCCGCGCTCATTGCTGTTGTTGCTGTCGTTTGCGTTGTTGCTATCTTTGTTGCCGCGCGGCTCGGAGCTGTCGTCTTTCGGCTCGTTGTTTTTGCGCTTATTGCCGGTATCTTTTTGCGACTTCTTGCCTTGGTTGTCGCGCTCGTCGTCGCGTGTGCCGTTGCGACGTTTGCCGCCACGACGGTTGCGGTTTTGCGATGAGCGGTTGCGGTCGTTGCGCTGATCGCCGCCTTTGCGTTGCTGGCCCTTGCCTTTGGTGTTGCTCTTATCGTTTTCGTCTTCCGAGTCAAACACCTCTTGTAGCCAGCTGATCAAACGCTTGATGAGGCCTGGCTCGGGTTTTACTTCGGGCGTTGGCGCTTGCTGCAGCGGGGCCGTAGGCTTAACCAGTGGTTGTGGCAATTTAACCGGCGCTTCATCGGTGATAGTTTCGGGCTCGACGTGCTCTTCGGTGGCAACAATCTTGTAGCTGGTTTCCAGTGTGCCTTCGTCGTCATCGCGCAAGCGTTGAACTTCAAAGTGCGGCGTCGTCATCTCAGCGTTGGGTACCACAACCACGCGAGTGCTGTTGCGCTGCTCAATGTTGAAAATCGTTTTACGTTTTTCGTTGAGCAGGTAAGTCGCGACCGAGGTGGGGGCAATGGCGCGAATCTCGGCGCTGCGCTCTTTTTGTGCTTCGTCTTCCACCAGGCGCAAAATAGACAGTGCCAAAGACCGAGTACCGCGAATGGTGCCTTGGCCGTTACAACGTGGACACACTTTTGAATGCACTTCGCCAAGGGATGGGCGCAAACGCTGGCGCGACATTTCTAGCAAGCCAAAACGTGAGATGCGGCCAATTTGTACTCGAGCGCGATCCATTGCCAGCGCATCGCGAATGCGGTTTTCGACTTCGCGTTGGTTGCGGCTCGATTGCATATCGATAAAGTCAATCACCACCAGACCGCCCATGTCGCGCAAGCGCAGCTGGCGGGCGATTTCATCGGCCGCTTCAAGGTTGGTTTGGGTGGCGGTTTCTTCGATGTCACCGCCTTTGGTGGCGCGCGAAGAGTTGATGTCGATGGAGACCAAGGCCTCTGTCACATCAATGACGATTGAGCCGCCCGACGGCAACTTCACTTCGCGCTGGAATGCGGTTTCGATTTGGCTTTCGATTTGGTAGCGATTAAACAGAGGAATATCGTCTTCGTACAGTTTTACGCGACTGCCAAAGTTGGGCATCACCTGGCCGATAAAGCCTGAGGCAAGCTCAAAAGATTCTTTGTTGTCGACAATGACTTCGCCGACATCTTGACGCAAGTAATCGCGAATCGCGCGAATAATAACGTTGCTTTCTTGAAACAAAAACGCCGGAGCTTTGGCATCTTGGGCGCCTTTATCGATCGACTCCCACAATTGCAATAGGTAGTTTAAATCCCATTGCAGTTCTTCGGCGCTGCGGCCAACACCGGCGGTGCGAATAATGATGCCCATGCCGTTGGGGATGGTAACTTGGCTGAGTGCGTCGCGCAGCTCGGCGCGATCTTCACCTTCGATGCGACGGGAAATACCGCCGGCGCGAGGATTGTTTGGCATCAGTACCAAGTAACGGCCGGCCAGGCTAATAAAGGTCGTTAAAGCCGCGCCTTTGTTGCCGCGCTCTTCTTTATCGACTTGAACAATAACTTCAGTGCCTTCTTTAACCACGTCTTTAATTTTGACGCGGCCTTCACTGTCGTTGGGGGATTTGCTGAAATATTCGCGGGATATTTCTTTGAGGGGCAAAAAGCCGTGGCGCTCGGCGCCGTAGTCGACAAACGCAGCCTCAAGGCTGGGTTCCACTCGGGTGATGCGGCCTTTGTAGATGTTGGCCTTTTTTTGCTCGCGATTACGGTTTTCGATGTCAAGGTCGTACAGCCATTGGCCATCAACCAGCGCAACACGCAACTCTTCAGGTTGGGTTGCATTAATAAGCATTCTTTTCATGCGTTTCCTAGTCTTTTCGTTGGGCGCAGCGTGCCCACGCGACTGTCAACGCTCCTGTGTCTTGCACAACCCTATAGACTGCGCGCTACATTCTGCTCGCGTCAGCGGTTGTCTGATGCTTATTGAACTTCGTCGTCGCCCCGAGCCTGGTGGCTGTCGTGGGGTCGAAATGTCAATATTAATCGTTAACCCGTATTTACCAGTTTTTGCCCGGGTTTACCCGGTAACGCCTAATTTAGGCTGTTTAGCGCAGTCTGCGTATCGCAGCTAGTTGTCGCAGTTAGGGCAGATATTGCCGTTTTTACCATCAACACTAAGAGTCGCTCTATGAGTCTATCTTTTGGGCCGCGAGCAGTTGCTCGTTAGGGCCGGTCTCATGGTTTAACTTCTGCCAGCAAGAGCTTGGTATTCAAGTTACAAAACACATTCAGCGGATCAGTCGCATTGCGCTTGCTGCGCAATGGTTCCGGTGCTCGCGCGGGATCGGGGTCTTATGTTCCCGATCAGGGCGCGCGTCACACCCTTCATCATTTTGCCGGTTCTGTACACATTTTGTGTTTTAAAACAGAGCCTTAGCTGGCAGCGGTATTCCCTCGCGACACGCCTAAAACGCTATGTCCGGAAACCTGCCTGTCCCAGCAGGCTCGAATATAACAGCTAAAGCAATACCCGGCAAATCAAATTGCGGGCCACAGTACCGGTGGCCCGCGGTTTGCTGTTATTATGCCGCCCATGAATAACCAGCCTACAATAGCGTTCGATCTCGACGAGCGTTTTTCTCAAGTCCAGTATTTGGAGGTCGACGCTGACCAGTCGGGTCAGCGCATCGATAACTATCTGGTCGCGCGCCTTAAAGGGGTGCCGCGCACTCACGTGTATAAGTTGTTGCGCAAGGGCGAGGTGCGTGTCAATAAAGGCCGTGTAAAGGCCGATTACCGTTTGCACGCGGGGGATGTGGTGCGTTTGCCGCCGCTTAAAGTGGCCAAAAAGGCGCCCCCAAAGCAGCTCAGTCAAGGGTTGGGGCGAGCCCTGGAGGCGGCGATAATTTATGAGGACGACGGCTTGTTGGTGGTTAATAAGCCGCCGGGCCTAGCAGTACATGGCGGCAGTGGGGTCGACTTGGGGTTGATTGAGGCGCTGCGCCAAATGCGGCCAGATGCGCGCTACCTTGAGTTGGTTCACCGGCTCGACCGAGACACCTCTGGCTGCATCATGATCGCCAAAAAACGCAGCTACCTGCGGCATTTACAGCAAGCGCTGCGCGATAAAACAGCCGGTCGTGGCGGCATTACTAAAATTTATCAGGCTTTGGCTTTGGGGGGCTGGCCCAAGCGGGTGTCCCGCGTTAGTGCTCCTTTATTAAAGCTAGAGCAAAGTGGCGGCCTGGAGCGTATCGTCAAGATTCACCCCGAGGGTAAACCCAGTATTACCGAGTTTTCGGTGGTACAGCGCTACCGTGATTACACGCTACTTGAGGCGCGCCCGGTAACCGGCCGCACTCACCAGATTCGGGTGCACGCTCAGTTTAAGCAGTGCCCGTTGCTGGGGGATGAAAAGTACGGAGATGATAGTGCTAACCGTGAGGCGCAAAAGCTCGGGCTTAAGCGGCATTTTTTGCACGCCAGCGCCCTGATGTTTGTGCTGCCGGGCGCCTCGGATGTTACTCGCGTGGAGGCGCCTTTGTCGGCTGACCTTGCCGGCGTGTTGCAATTGCTTGAGGCGCAAAAGCTCGAAGGTTAAAACGTAATGTTTAACGTGTTGTAAGAGTGTGTTGGGTAAAGGTGGGGAGTAATAAAGGTTGCTGTATATATTTGATTGGGACGGCACGTTAAGTGACTCGACCGGCACTATCGTTACGGCGATGCAGCGTGCCGCAGAGGATTTGGGTTGGCAGCGCCCCGAGCGCGACGATGTGCGTAATATTATCGGTTTGGGGTTGCCCGAAGCGTTGCGGGTGCTGTACCCCGAGATTGATGCGGCAACTGCCGAGCGCTTGCGAGCGCTTTACAGTGAACATTTTTTGGCAATTGATCAGGCGGAGCCTGCGCAGTTTTATCCGCGTGTGATGGACTCCTTAGAGGCATTGCGACAAGAGGGGCATCAGTTGGCGGTGGCTACCGGTAAAAGTCGGCGAGGCTTGGATCGGGTGCTCACCCGGTTAAAGCTTGATGGGTATTTTCATGCCAGCCGCTGCGCCGATGAAACGGCATCTAAGCCCGATCCGCAGATGCTGCACGAGCTGTTGCTGCAATTTGGCACGCAGGCGAGTCAGGCTGTTATGGTGGGTGACACTGAGTACGACATGGAGATGGCGCGTCGCGCCGAAATGCCGCGTATAGCCGTGAGTTATGGGGCCCACACCGCCGAGCGTTTGCACCCTTATGAGCCGGCGCTTTGTATGGATTGCTTTTCTGAGATTTTAGCGTGGCAGCGTTAGGTGCCGGCAGCTTGTAAGAGGGTGGCGTTCAGGTCGCGTTTGCCAGTGGGTCGATGCCCGCTTTGCGGAGCATGCTGGTGAGGCGAATCAGCGGCAGCCCGATAAGTGTGTTGGGGTCGTCTCCTGCCAGTGATTCAAATAAGGTAATCCCCAGTCCTTCACACTTAAAGCTGCCTGCGCAGTCGTAGGGCTGCTCGCGGATTAGGTAGTTGCGAAGCTGGGTGTCTGTCAGGTCGCGGAAGCTGGCCTGGTAAAGTTCGACCGCCAGTTGCTCATTACCAGTGGCGCTGTCGTAAAGGCAAAGCCCGGTATAAAAGGTGACGGTTTTGCCGCGTGAGCGCTGCAGCTGCGCTAATGCGTTGGCAAAGGTGCCGGGTTTGCCGAGCCGCTCTCCGTCGGCCCAGGCGACTTGATCTGAGCCAATAATAAGCGCGTTGCTGTGTCTGTCGTTAAGGGCGCGAGCTTTGCCGCTGGCCAGT
The DNA here is from genome assembly GCF_963972205.1 of uncultured Gilvimarinus sp. NCBI lineage: Bacteria > Pseudomonadati > Pseudomonadota > Gammaproteobacteria > Cellvibrionales > Cellvibrionaceae > Gilvimarinus > uncultured Gilvimarinus sp. Next base: position 531,944 of record NZ_CAXAUC010000001.1, read on the forward strand.
CGCCTGGCGAGTGCCTCAGGCGCCTCATTGGCGAGTGGTGTTTCATCGATGTTGGGCGCGGCGGCGACAAAATCGAGACCTAGCCGGCGGAGCAGCGCCTGCCGATATGGAGAGCTGGAGGCAAGGACGATTGGCTGCATTTGTCTGTAATCCTATATTGCCTGTCTATAAAGAGTAGAGTGTCGCCGTTTTGTTTTGTTGGGCGGCTGCACGCCTACGCATTTATACAAAGGAAGGCGGCAAGTCTTGTGGTTACGGTTGCGCATGGTACCGCAAATTGAGCGCTACTCGTAAAATGTCAGCCGGTTTTGCCCGCAAGCCTGAAAATAGTGGGGTTGGAGGGTTATTTTTCTTTGACAGATGCGGTTTCGATCCCTATCATTGCGCGCTTATGTCTCAGCCACCCTTTAGTCAGCCGCTGCCACGTCAGGGCGATCCGCGAAAATATGCTCAGCAGGGCATTGAGATCTCGGGTTTTGTTGATTTAAAACAGCTGCCTAGATTGACCTCAGCGGTGGCAGATGAGAATGCAAGGTTTGCGGTTGTTCTGTCGTTTAAGATAGATGAAGAGCGCAAGCGAGTGGTGCAGGGCAGTATCGAGGGCGAGGTGGGGTTAACCTGTCAGCGCTGCTTGGATACGGTTCGTGTGCCCTTGGTGTGTGCGGTTAATCTCGGCATTGTCTGGGATGAAGAGCAGGCAAAAACCTTACCGCGTGATCGCGATCCTTGGATCGCCGAGGAAGGCCCGGCAGAGTTCTACGATGTTGTCGAAGAAGAGCTGCTGTTAAGTCTACCTCCGGTCGCTTATCACGATCACGCATGTGTACCCTCCGAGCACTTTGTTAGCAAAGCGCCCGAGACAGGGGCTCAAGAGCAACCGAAACAAAACCCGTTTCAAGTTCTGGAGCAACTTAAAGGAACGCCGAAAAAATAGAAGGCTTGTTGTTTATAGTTTTCTTTGAGGCGCCCCAGCTTCAGTTTTTTGTTATATAGGAGTTATATCATGGCCGTACAGAAAAGTAAGAAGACTCGTTCCAAGCGCGGTATGCGTCGTTCACACGATGCGTTGACTGGGCCGACCTTGTCTGTTGATCCAACCAGTGGTGAAAAACACCTTCGTCATCACGTCAGCGCCGACGGTTTTTACCGTGGTCGCAAAGTGATCGACATCGCATCTGACGAGTAAGTATTAGCGACAAGACGATTCTCCATTGTCTGAGCCAATACGACTAGCTGTAGATGCTATGAGCGGGGACTTCGGTCCCCGCGTTGCTATCCCCGCGGCAATTGAGTTTGCTCGCACCTCTCCCGATGCTCATTTGTTATTGTTTGGTGAGCGCACTGCAATGGAGCGAGAGCTTCATACCTCTGTCCCCTCTAATATTGACTTTATCGATACATCAGCTGCGGTGGCGATGGATGCCGATCCGCGTCAGGCGTTGCGCCAGGGCAGTGACACATCTATGTGGCAAACCTTGTTGGCGGTGGCAGACAAGCGCGCCGATGCCTGCGTTAGTGCGGGCAACACCGGCGCGTTAATGTTGATTAGTCGACGTTTGATTGGCATGTTGGCGGGGGTCGAGGTGCCGGCAATTTGCAAGGCGATGCCGGTGCGCTCAGGCGTTACTTTGATGTTGGATCTGGGCGCTAATATCCACTGCAGCAGCGCTCAGTTATTGCAGTTTGCCAAAATGGGTGGTGTGTTGGCGCGCGCTAGCGGTGTCGCAGCCCCCAAAGCGGCGCTACTGAATATTGGCACCGAGGCCGGCAAGGGTACGGCGATTATCCGGGAGGCGGCCAAACTGCTGGCGCAAGCCGAAGATTTTGAGTACGCGGGTTTTGTTGAGGCTGATGCGATATACAGTGGTCACGTACACGTGATTGTCTGCGACGGTTTTAGCGGCAATATCGCTCTTAAGGCCAGTGAGGGGGTTGCGCGCTTGATTGCCGGCCGTATCGAGGAGAGCTTTACAGGCGGTTTTGGTCGGCTGGCGGTGCCACTAATGTGGCCTCTGATTCGTCGCTGGCGAGCAGAGTTGAACCCGGATGCTTATAATGGCGCGATATTGGCGGGTCTTGCCGGAGCGGTTATTAAAAGCCATGGCGGAGCCTCGACGATGGCGACAGTCCACGCGCTGCATCTCGCCTACGAGCAAGCACGCTTTAAATCGACTGAAAAAATGGCACGCGCAATGAGTGCGGCCTAACGAATTTGTTTAATCAGATTGGAAGAGTTAACGATTATGGCCACAGATAACTTGGCGTTTGTATTCCCGGGGCAAGGTTCACAGCAAATTGGTATGTTGGAGCCGCTGGCGGCGGAGTATCCGATTGTGCAGCAGACCTTTGCCGAAGCATCCGACGTGCTTGGCTACGACCTTTGGGATCGCGTACAAAATGGCACGCAAGAAGAAATCAATTTGACTGAGTGCACTCAGCCGCTACTGTTAACGGCTAGCGTTGCGATTTGGCGAGTGTGGGAGCAGTGCGGTGGTGCCAAGCCCGCACTTTTGGCAGGCCATAGCTTGGGTGAGTGGTCGGCATTAGTTTGTGCTGGTGTTGTTTCATTTGCTGATGCCGTTGCGTTAGTGCGTCAGCGGGGCAAGCTAATGCAAGAGGCAGTACCGGCGGGCCAGGGTGCGATGGCGGCAATTATCGGTCTTGCCGATGACGCGGTTTTGGCCGCCTGTGCATCAGCGGCCGATGGCGAGATTGTGGCGGCCGTTAACTTTAACTCTCCAGGACAAGTGGTGATCGCTGGGCACAATGCAGCCGTCGAGCGCGCTATGGCGGCTTGTAAAGAGGCGGGCGCCAAGCGTGCGCTGGCCCTGCCGGTGAGTGCGCCGTTTCATACCGAATTAATGCGTCCGGCCGCCGACGGTCTAGCCATCTGGGTCGAAGAGGTGGAGTTTCATGCACCTCAAATCGCGGTTGTGCACAATGTGCACGCGCGCACTGAAAGCGATCCGGCGAAAATCAAAGCGCTCATGATCGAGCAAATATACAGCCCGGTATTATGGGTTGATTGTGTTAATACGCTGGCGAACGCGGGAGTCGAAACCTTGATCGAGTGTGGCCCCGGCAAAGTGTTGGCTGGCCTGGCAAAGCGCATTAACAAATCATTAAGCGCCAGCTCTATTGAAAACCCTGCCGAGCTGGCGGCGGCAGTGGCGCAACATCAGTAAATCTCAAAAGGCGAGAAGGATATGACTACAGATAACAAGGTCGCATTGGTTACCGGTGCAAGTCGCGGAATCGGTGCGGCGATTGCCGAGCAGTTGGCCCGTACCGGTGCTACCGTTGTTGGTACGGCTACTAGCGAAAAGGGCGCGGCGGCCATTACCGAGCGTTTTAACGAGCAAGGTCTGAATGGTGTTGGCAAAGTGTTAAACGTAACAGATGCCGATTCGGTTGCAGGGCTTTTGAAGGACGTCCAACAGGAGTATGGTGTACCCCTGATATTAGTGAATAACGCAGGCATTACTAAAGATAATCTGTTGATGCGGATGTCTGATGAAGAGTGGTTTGATGTTGTTAACACTAATCTCAGTGCTGTTTACCGGCTCAGTAAAGCGGTGCTTCGCGGCATGATGAAAAGTCGCTGGGGCCGGATTATAAATGTCGGCTCGGTAGTGGGTGCCATGGGCAATGCTGGGCAGTCTAACTACGCGGCAACCAAAGCGGGGGCGGCAGGTTTTGCTCGCTCATTGGCGGCTGAGGTTGGCTCGCGCGGTATTACAGTAAACACTGTCGCGCCTGGCTTTATTGATACTGATATGACGCGTATATTGCCCGACGAGCAAAAAGCTCAGCTGCTAAGTAAGATTCCGCTGGGGCGCTTAGGTAAGCCTGAGGAAATCGCTGCAGTCGTTGGATTTTTGGCCTCTGACGCTGGCGCTTACGTTTCGGGTGAGACAATACACGTCAATGGCGGCATGTATATGAATTAAAGCGGTCTGTAACTGACTGTTTTAAAAAGAAAAAGGGCAAAAAGATAAAGAAATTTTGTCTTATGCGTTACAACGCGGCAAAAATAGATGTAAAATGCGCATCGATTTCGCCGTAGAAAATCTGGAACCGTCAAATGGTTCTGAACATGACGGTTTCGTCGATACTACCTATTAGGAGTTGAATTAGATCATGAGCAGCATTGAAGAACGCGTAAAAAAAATCGTTGCTGAGCAACTGGGCGTTAAAGAAGACGAAGTGAAGAACGAAGCTTCTTTCGTTGAAGATTTAGGCGCGGATTCTCTGGACACCGTAGAGTTGGTGATGGCTCTGGAAGAAGAATTCGAGACCGAAATTCCAGATGAAGAAGCCGAAAAGATCACCACAGTTCAGTTGGCCATCGATTACATCAATGCCAATTTGGCCTAATCTGCAACAAGTTTGGTAGCAGGTTTCGCGAAAGCCGTATTATTGAGAAATAGTACGGCTTTTTCTTTGGGGTTTTGGGTACGCTGGGGCCTAAGGTCGATGGCGTATAAGTCCGTTGTGGGGGAGAGAAAATCACGTGTCGCGTAAGAGAGTAGTAGTAACAGGCTTGGGTATGGTCAGTCCGCTGGGTAACACCGTGGCGGATACCTGGGATGGAATCCTTGCCGGGCGCAGTGGTGTTGCGCCTATCACCCAGTTTGACGCCTCTGCTTTCAGTGCGCGCTTTTCCGCCTCCGTCAAAGATTTTTCGGTTGAGGGCTACTTCTCGGCAAAAGATGCTCGCAAAATGGACCCGTTTATTCAGTTCGGAATGGTGGCGGGTATTCAGGCAATGCGCGACTCGGGTCTCGAAGTCACTGAGCAAAACGGCGCTCGCATGGGCGTGTCGATTGGCTCTGGCATTGGCGGCATTGGCACCATAGAGGATGGCGCGCTAATCGTTGAGCATAAAGGACCGCGACGTATGTCGCCGTTTTTTGTTCCCGGCGCGATCATCAATATGATCGCCGGCAACCTCTCAATTCATTACGGCTTGCGCGGGCCAAACCTAGCGGTTACCACCGCTTGTACCACCGGTACTCACTGCATCGGTTTAGCGGCGCGCTCTATTATGTATGGCGACGCCGACGTCATGCTTGCCGGTGGCGCCGAGATGGCTACCACGCCGGTAGGGCTTGGCGGCTTTGCGGCGGCGCGCGCGCTGTCTACCCGCAACGATGACCCACAAGCGGCTAGTCGCCCTTGGGATAAAGACCGCGATGGTTTTGTTCTGGGGGATGGCGCCGGGGTTATGGTGCTCGAAGAGTACGAGCATGCGCGGGCGCGCGGCGCGAACATTTACGCCGAGCTGATTGGCTTTGGCATGAGTGGTGACGCTTATCATATGACCTCGCCACCTGAAGATGGCGCCGGGGCGGCACTGTCCATGCAGAATGCTATTGACGATGCCGGTATCGATCTGGCCTCGATCAACTACATTAACGCCCACGGCACCTCGACTCAGGCTGGTGATAAAGCCGAATGCCAGGCGGTAAAATCCGTTATGAAATCGGCCGTTGACCAAGTGGCGGTTAGCTCAACCAAATCTATGATTGGTCACTTGCTAGGGGCCGCTGGTGCGGTCGAGGCGATTTTTAGCACCCTGGCGATTCGCGATCAGGTGGCGCCGCCGACGATCAATCTCGACAACCCCGATGAGGGCTGCGACCTCAATCTTGTGCCGCACACCGCGCAAGAGCGGCCAATCCAGGCGGTTTTGAGCAACTCGTTTGGTTTTGGTGGCACCAATGGATCGCTGTTGTTCTCTAAGTTGCGCAACTAATTCGCCCTCGATGTATCTGCGGCGGGGCCTAGAGCCTCGATAGTCATGTCGACACCAACATCCCCTTTAATTTGGATTAACGGAGAGCTGGATCATCAGCTCTCTGCGCTTGATCGTGGTTTAGCGTATGGCGACGGCCTGTTTGAAACGTGCCGGTTGCATAACGGGCGCATTCCACTGTGGTCGAGACACTTGCAGCGGTTGTTGGTGAGCAGTGCCGTTTTTGCCATTGAACTAAACACCAAGCAGCTGGAGTCTTGGGTTGATACGGCCTTGGCGCTATTGCGCGAGCAGAATATCCGTCAGGGAACGTTTAAGCTCATTCTAACTCGCGGCGTGGGCGGGCGTGGGTATCAGCAGCCGCACCGAGTCGCGCCCACAATCGTGTTGATGGTGCAACCCGACAACCTCGAGCTGTTAACGTCACGGCCGACGCCTGCTCGGCTTAAAGTTTGTCGTATGCGTCTGGGGCGCAATCGTGTGTTGGCCGGTCATAAACATCTCAACCGGTTAGAGAATGTGCTGGCCCGGGCTGAGTGGCAAGACAACACGTTTGATGAGGGCCTAATGTTGGACGACCGCGCCAATGTGATTGAGGCGACTTCGCACAATGTGTTTATTTATCGTAAAGGCTGTTGGCACACTCCGGTATTGGATGAGTCCGGGGTCGCCGGTGTCATGCGCCAGCTCGTGCTGGACGAGTTAGCCCCGCGCTGCAGTGTTCGTGTGGCCGTGGCGCCATTGAGTTTGGATGCGGTCTATAGCGCAGAAGAAGTAATGCTGTGTAACAGTAATCGTGGGGTTCGACCGGTAGCGGCGATCGCAGATGACGCCGGGACTTTACATCAATTTTTACATCACAATAATGCACTCCGACTGAGTGCGGCACTGAATGACTTTTTGCAGGGCAAGGGTAGTGGTCAATGATTCATTTGGCGGTTGGTTTAATAAAACGGTTGATTTTGCTCGCGTTGCTAGCCTTGTTGGTGTCCGCTTTGGGGGCGCTGCAATATTTTAAACAGTGGTACGCCGAGCCCATGGCGCTGCCAGAAGATGGGCTTCACTATCAACTTAAATCGGGCGGGAGCCTGAGTGGCGCCGCATCGGATTTGGCCGGGCAGGGAATTCTTAAACACCCGCAAGTATTGACGTTTTACGCGCGCCTGAGTGGCCAAAGTGAAGTGCGCGCCGGTGACTATTTGTTAGAGCCGGGCATGACGCCGCGACAATTCATGAAGATGTTAAATACCGGCAACGTCGTCAGTTATACCGTGACCTTGATTGAGGGCTGGACCTTTGCCCAGGCGGTACAAGCGCTGGCTGAGTCGGAGCGAATCGACTCGCAGTTGGCCGGGCAGAGCCCAGAGGCGCAGCTGGCGATGTTAGATTTGCCTATTGAGCACCCCGAGGGCTGGTTTTTCCCCGATACCTATCATTACAACGGTGGCACTACCGATGTCGCGATATTGCAGCGAGCCTACCGCAAAATGCGTCAAACTTTAGACGAACTTTGGCCGGGACGCGATGTTGGTCTGCCATATCAAACCCCCTATGAGGCGTTGATTATGGCGTCGATTGTCGAGCGTGAGACGGGCGCATCGTGGGAGCGGCGCAAAATAGCCGGTGTGTTTGTCAGGCGGCTGGAAAACAATATGCGCCTGCAGACCGACCCTACGGTTATCTACGGTATGGGCGATGCCTATCAGGGCAAAATCGGTCGCGCCGACTTAACGCGCCCAACACCCTACAATACCTACGTCATTCGCGGTTTACCGCCAACACCAATTGCGCTGCCTGGCGCTCAGGCGGTTTACGCCAGTATGCACCCAGACCCGGGTAGTGAGCTGTACTTTGTCGCTAAAGGCGACGGAACCCATGTGTTTTCTGACACGCTTGAGGCGCACAACGACGCAGTGCGCCACTATCAAATACAGCGCCGCGAGGGTTATCGCTCGACGGTCTCGCCCGGCGCGCTAGAGCAGTAGGCAATGCCGCTGCCAAGCATTACAATAGTTATATCTTAATAGCCGGCTGTGCCGGCCCTCTCGCTTGCTAACTGGATTGTTAATCAGCATGACTGAAACCACCGAAAACGTCTCTGTAAAGGCCGAAAAGCCGTCACACTTTATTCAGAATATACTTCGCAAAGACCTCGATGAAGGCAATGTGCAAAGTGTTGTGACGCGTTTTCCGCCGGAGCCCAATGGCTATTTACACATCGGCCACGCCAAATCAATTTGTCTAAACTTTGGTGTTGCCAAACAGTTTGGCGGTGTGTGCAATTTGCGGTTTGACGACACCAACCCTGAAAAAGAGAGCGATGAGTACGTCGAGTCTATTAAGCGCGATGTCTCTTGGCTGGGGTTTGAGTGGGATGGTGACATTCGCTTTACGTCGGATTATTTCGATCAGCTGCACGGCTGGGCGGTGGAGCTTATTAAAGCAGGTAAAGCCTACGTCTGTGATTTAAGCCCCGATCAAGCTCGCGAGCATCGCGGCACTTTAACCGAGCCCGGAAAAAATAGCCCTTATCGCGATCGCAGCGTGGAGGAGAACTTAGCCCTGTTTGAGCAAATGCGCGCAGGCGAGTTAGAGGAGGGCAGCTGCTCATTGCGGGCTAAAATTGATATGGCGGCGCCCAATATTAATTTGCGCGATCCGGTTATCTACCGCATTAAAAAAGTACGTCATCATCACACGGGCGATAAATGGTGTATTTACCCTTCTTACGACTTTGCTCACGGTCAAAGCGATGCAATCGAAGGCGTTACCCATTCGATTTGTACATTAGAGTTTGAAGATCATCGCCCCTTGTACGAGTGGTTTATCGCGAACTTATCGGTGCCTGCTAATCCCAAACAGTACGAGTTTGCGCGTCTGAATTTAAATTACACTGTTACCAGTAAACGTAAATTGCGTCAGTTGGTAGACGAACATCACGTTGATGGCTGGGATGATCCGCGCATGCCGACGATCTCTGGTATGCGCCGCCGCGGTTACACGGCACAATCGCTGCGCAACTTTTGTGAGCGCATTGGCGTGACTCGCTCCGACAGTGTGGTGGATGTTGGCATGTTGGAGTATTGCGTGCGCGATGATCTGGATAAGCGTGCGCCGCGCGCAATGTGTGTGTTGCGCCCGTTAAAGGTTACCCTAACCAATTACCCCGACGACAAAGTCGAACGCTTGATTGCGCCAGGACACCCTAATCGTGACGACTTGGCAGAACGGGAGTTGCCGTTTGCTAAAACCGTGTTTATCGATGTTGAAGACTTTCGCGAAGAAGCGAACAAAAAATACAAGCGCTTGGTAATAGGCAAGCGTGTCCGGTTGCGCAATGCTTACGTGATTGAAGCAGACGAAGCCGTTAAAAACGAAGCGGGCGAGATCGTAGAGGTTAAAGCTCGAGTTATTGCAAACACTATCGGCACCGACCCGGAAGATGGCGTAAAGCCCAAAGGTGTTATCCACTGGGTCTCTGCCGAGGAGCATATCGATTGCGAAGTCAGGCTTTACGATCGCTTGTTTAACGAAGAGTCGCCGGGTGCTGGCGGTACAGACTTTTTAGCGGCCATTAACCCTGAAAGCTTGCAGGTGTTAAAAGGGGCTAAAGCTGAGGTCTCGCTGCGCGATGCGGCGCCCGAGTCGGCGTACCAATTCGAACGCGAGGGGTATTTTTGCCTCGATGCCCACTACAGTAAAGACGGCGCTGTCGTATTTAACCGAACCATTAGCTTGCGTGATAGCTGGGCAAAAATTTCGCAACAAAGCTAAGCGTTGTTTGCCAAGGTTATTCTTAAAAAGTTTTAGAGAAACAAAGTTATGAGCTTAACGATTTACAGTACCTTGTCCGGTAAAAAAGAAGTGTTTGAACCGCGTGAGCCCGGCAAAATTGGGCTCTATGTCTGCGGTATTACCGTGTACGATTACTGTCATATCGGTCATGCTCGGGTGCTCGTTGCCTTTGATGTGATGAGCCGTTTTTTGCGCTCGCAGCAGTGGAACGTCAACTATGTGCGCAATATTACTGACATCGACGATAAAATTATTGATCGCGCGGCGGATAATGGTGAACGCTATACCGATTTAACCTCTCGCTACATTGAGTTTATGCACGAGGATGAGCGCGCACTTGGCATTTTGCCACCCGATACCGAGCCTCGTGCTACTGCGCATATCGACGATATTATCGCGATGATCGAAACCTTGATCGAGAAAGGTTATGCCTATAGCGCGAACAACGGCGATGTCTACTACCGGGTTAGTCGCTTTGCCGATTACGGCAAGCTCACGAATAAAGACCCGGAACAACTGTTAGCGGGCGCGCGGGTTGAAGTGGGTTCTGCTAAAGAAGATCCTCGTGACTTTGCGTTGTGGAAGTTTGCCGCTGAGGCAGATGTAGGCTGGAGTTCGCCGTTTGGTCGTGGTCGTCCCGGCTGGCATATTGAGTGTTCGGCCATGAGCAAAGCGTGCCTTGGGGCTCACTTTGATATTCATGGCGGCGGCCCAGATTTGCCTTTTCCGCACCACGAAAACGAAATCGCCCAAAGCGAAGCGGCCAACGGTTGCCAGTATGCAAACTATTGGATGCATGCGGGCGCTGTGCGCTTGGATGGTGAAAAGATGTCTAAATCCCTGGGCAACTTTTTCACCATTCGCGATGTGCTAAAACAGTACCACGCCGAGGTAGTGCGCTATTTGTTGATTAGCAGTCACTACCGCAGCCCCATTAATTACTCTGAAGAGAATCTCGTTGAAGCAAAAGCGGGCCTCGATCGTTTGTACAATGCGCTGCGCGGGTATGAATCTGTGGCGGCCGCGAGCTTAGAAGAGTTGGCCGGCAACGAGTTTTATAAAAAGTTTGTCGCGGCAATGAACGATGATTTTAATACCCGAGTTGCGCTGGCGGTTATGTTTGACTTGGTGCGAGCGCTAAACTCTGCCAAAGGCAAACAAGAAGCAGAACCTTTAGTGGCAGAGCTAAAGGCCATGGGTCAGTTGCTTGGTCTGTTTGGTAGTGCCCCTGATGATTTTTTGCAGTCGGCAGGGGAGAGTGACCTTGCTGCCGAGACCGTTGAGGCGTTAATCGCCGAGCGGGCGCAGGCCAAGCGCGACAAAAATTTTGCCCGCGCCGATGAAGTGCGCGATCAGTTGTTGGCAGCAGGCATTTTGCTGGAAGATTCGGCTGAAGGCACTAAATGGCGTCGCGACGCTTGAGTTGTTTATTGGTAGCAAGAGGAGCTCAGAATGACTTTTTGTCAGTTTGGTCCCAAGAGCTTAGTGAGGGTTTTGGCGCTCACGGCGTTGATGCTAGTCTCATTGCATAGCGCCGCTGCACCGGAGACGGTTTGGATAGATGTGCGCACGGCGGATGAGTTCGCTGAGGGTCATTTGCCGGTGGCGGTCAATATTCCCCACGAGGTAATCGCCGGTCAGGTTGCCGAGTACGCACCGGACAAAGACGTACAAGTCGTACTTTATTGTCGCAGTGGTCGCCGCGCCGAAATTGCGAAAGAATCGTTAGAGCAGCTCGGTTATCGGCAAGTGGTTAATGCTGTGGATCTCAATGGCGCGACGCAGCTGTACAACACACAACAACTGCAACATTCTGGGGCAAATGATGATTGATGTACCGCTGCGCGGTGTTACAGGTTTTTTTGATGTTTAGGCGTCTTGGTCGCTATCGCCGACTTGGAGCCGCTAGCTTTTTGTCGTGCGCGTGCTTTATTGCACTGGCTGTTTACGGCTGGGGGGTCAGCTGGGGTCAGCTGTTAGGTTATATGGCAGTGGTTGCCGTCTTACTGCTGTGCCTGTTGGGCTTGGCCGCTTTGACTGGGTGGGTTTTGCACAAGCTTAACCGGCGAGACGATTAAGCTTGTGCTGTATTGCTAACGCTACTGGATTTTTTCATCCATCTTAACGTTAAACCAGGCCACCATTTTGTCGGTAATCTCGACGGTCTCAAACAAATAATGTTCTAGCATAAAGCTGATATTGCCATCGGGAATACTTTCTAAGTACTCCATGGCGAGCCCGTTGAGAGTTTTGGGGCCGTCAATGGGCAGTGCCCATTCCAGCGTTCGGTTGATATCACGAATAAAAGTCCCACCGTGAATTTGATACCAGCCATTCTCTTGAGGGATGATGTCTTGATCTTCATCCTCGGCGACGTTAGTCGTAAAGTCGCCCACAATCTCTTCAAGTAAATCCTCTAGCGTAACAATCCCTTGAACCTCGCCGTATTCGTTAACAACCAACGCGATACGACACTTTTGCTGCTGAAAGTTCATCAGCTGGGTGTGCAGTGGCGTTGATTCGGGGACAAAGTAGGGCTCGTCGGCGTGAGTCTGGAAGTCTGCTTTGCTAATGGCGCTATCATCACCGTTTAAAAAGCGGGCGGAATTTCTAAGGTGCAAGATACCCGCAACCTCGTTCAAATCGCCACGGTAGATCGGCAGCCTTGTGTACTCTGACGTGCGTATTTTGTGGAGCAAGGTGCTAACGTCGTCATCGAGATCAAGCCCTTCGACTTCGTTGCGCGGAATCATGATGTCTTCGACGGTGGATTTCTCGAGGTCGAGAATATTTAACAGCATGCCCTGGTGTTGATCGGGAATGAGCGCGCCGGCCTCGTCCACCACGGTGCGCAACTCCTCAGGTGCTAAATGTTCAATGTGGGTGTGAGCTTTATCGATGCCAAATAACTTGGTGACGCCGTTGGCAATACTGTTAACCAGCATAACCGCAGGGGCCAAAATAAACGCTAAGGGCCGCAAAATCAGGCTGGCAAAAAAGGATATGCGCTCGGGGTAAAGGGTGGCGACGGTTTTGGGGGTTACCTCGGCGAATACCAACATAACCAGGGTAAGCAAAAAGCCCCCCACGGCAACGCCAGAATCGCCCATCAGACGAATCGCAATAACGGTGGTAAGGGCCGCGGCAAAGTTATTGGCGAGATTGTTGCCAATTAGGATCAGGCCGATCAGGCGATCGGGACGCCGCAGTAGTAGCTCGACGCGCTGAGCACCCTTGTCGCCTTTTTTGCTTAGGTGCTTTAGGCGATAGCGGTTAATGGCCATCATCGCGGTTTCGGAGCTGGAGAAAAAGCCTGAGAGCACGAGTAGCCCTAGGAGAATCCCAAACAATAGTTCTAAGGGTATGTCGTTCAAGGAGATGTAGTGCCTATATTGCCGTTCGGCAGGCTATCTTGCAGCAGTTCGCGTCAATTCGCAACTGACAGAGCAAGATCGCCTGAACTGTTAAATATCGAGTATAAACTCGAGTACGATTTTACTGCCAAAATACGCCAGCATGAGCATGATAAAGCCGACTAAAGCCCAGCGAATGGCGGTGTAGCCGCGCCACCCCAAGCTGTGCCGCCCCCAAAGCAGAATGCTGTAAATTAGCCATGCTAGCAAGGTGAAGACGGTTTTGTGAACAACGTGCTGGGCAAAGAGGTCATCGAGAAAAATCACACCCGAGACGATAGCCCCGGTTAACAGTAATTGCCCGGCCCACAGGAGCTCAAACAGCAAAGACTCCATGGTTTGTAGCGGCGGGAGCAAACCGCTGGGCCCTAGGGAGCGCTTATGCTTAAGACGGTGATTTTGAAAGGCCAGAAACAGTGCTTGCAGGGTGGCAATGGTTAACAAGCTGTAGGCGAGAATCGAAAGCAGCACGTGTGATGCCAAGCCAAGGGTTAGGGGCAGTAACGCGTTATTGTTTACCGGTAGCAGGCTGCTAACGATCGCTACAATCGTCAGCGGGAACAGCAATATAAATAGGTTGTGTAAGGGTTTGCGGGCTGCGCTGAGCAATACCACGATGTTGACGGTACAAAAAATAAGCGACAGCATGGGGAATAAGTTTAACGCTAACCCCTGAGGCTGGATGATCAGCTTGGCACAACCGGTGCCGTGTGCGATTAACGCCAATGCGGTAAGCAAATAGAGGGATTGGCGCCGTATGGGGTGCTGGCGCCAAAGCGAAATAAAAAGATAGCCGGCCGCCAGCAAATAGAGAGCGACGGCGATTAGATTGATGTCGAGCGCTGACATGCGTGAGCAGAATCCTTTAAAGTATAGTGTTGCCGATGTGGTCGGTGCGGTGCTTTGGCGGCACCGTTCTCTGGGCAGTATACGCCGCATACCTAGGGTCGAAAGTGTGTCACATGCGCGGGCGTAAGAGAAGCCTACAAATGAGAATCAATCGCCCTGAGCGGTTATTCTGTCGCCCGACGCGAGACGGGGCCCGATTTAACACGGTATAATGCCGCCTTTTCGCCCGTGCGGTCGTACCGCAGGCAACGTGTAAATAGGTGTAGGGTGTTAAGGCGCCCTCATGATCAAAGTCTTATGCGGTCAGCCGTTGCGCACCGCCAGATAATAGGCACCAGTGTCATTATGTTTGAAAATCTGCAAGATCGACTGTCAGGTACGTTTAAAAAAATCACCGGTAAGGCTCGCCTGACCGACGATAATATTCAGGCGACATTGCGCGAAGTTCGCAAAGCGCTACTGGAGGCTGACGTGGCCCTGCCAGTGGTGAAGGATTTTGTCGGTCGGGTACGCTCGCGCGCGCTTGGCACGCAAGTGGGCAAAGCGCTCAATCCGGGCCAGCAATTTCTAAAAATTGTCGAGTCTGAGCTGGTTGAGATGATGGGTGAAGCCAATGAGTCGCTCAATCTCGCAGTGCAGCCCCCAGCAGTGATTTTAATGGCGGGCTTACAAGGGGCGGGTAAAACCACCTCTGTGGCTAAGTTGGCTAAGTTTCTGACCGAGCGGCAAAAAAAGAAAGTGTTGATTGTCAGCGCGGACGTATATCGTCCGGCGGCGATCGCCCAGCTGCAAACGCTGGCCACAGAAGTGGGCGTAGAGTGTTTTCCTTCGACCACCGAAGACAAGCCTGCCGATATTGCACGCAGTGCGATAGATCATGCCAAACGTCAGTTTTACGATGTCTTGCTGATCGATACTGCTGGCCGCTTGCATATCGATGAAACCCTAATGGCCGAGATTCAAGAGCTTCATCAAGTCGCAAACCCCATAGAAACCCTGTTTGTGATTGACGCCATGATTGGCCAGGATGCGGTTAACACCGCCAAAGCTTTTAATGATGCGTTGCCGCTGACTGGCGTGATCTTAACGAAAGCCGATGGTGACGCCCGGGGCGGGGCGGCCTTGTCGGTGCGTCAGGTAACCGGCAAACCGATTAAATTTTTGGGTATGGGCGAAAAAGTTGATGCCCTAGAGCCCTTCCATCCAGATCGTATTGCGTCGCGCATTTTGGGTATGGGCGACATGATGTCGCTGATCGAAGATGCCGAGCGCAAAATTGACCGCGATAAAGCCGAGCGCTTGGTGCAGAAAGTCACCAAAGGCAAACGTTTTGACTTAAATGACTTGCGTGATCAGCTGCAACAAATGCAGGATATGGGCGGTTTAACCGGTTTGATGGATAAACTACCCGGTATGGGCAATATGGCTCAGATGGCGCAACAAGCCGATATGGGCAAGCAGTTTAAGATGATGGATGCGTTAATCGGCTCAATGACGCCGTGGGAGCGGCGCCACCCAGATGACCTGAACAGCTCGCGTAAACGCCGTATCACTCAGGGGTCGGGCACTCAGATACAAGACCTGAACCGCCTGCTTAAACAGCACAAGCAGATGGCAAAAATGATGAAGAAAATGAAAGGCGGCGGCATGACCAAAATGATGCGCGGCTTGGGCGGAATGATGCCCGGCGGTGGTGGTGGCATGCCCCCTGGTGGCGGCTTGCCGCCAGGTATGGGACGTTAGTTAATTGAGCACAAAAACGCCAGGTGATGCCTGGCGTTTTTGTGTCTGGGGTGCTGAGATTAATAGAGCCTAGGGAATTGTTCTTTTGATTGTTGGTCTAGACTCGGTAATAGGCTATTTGTGTCGCCCTGTGCTGCGCAAATAATAATCATATTTCGTCGCTTGGCAGGTACTACTATGTTGCTTCGTTTGTCGTTGTTTGTTTCCGTTGTAGCGGTTGGATTAATGGCTGGCTGTGCACTCTCTAATGCCCCGGCCACCTCAGTGTCCACGAGCCAGGCTGTGTCGTTAAAGGGCGAGTGGATGGTGGAGTACATCGCGGGGCGAGGCGTCATTGATTACAGCCCGGCTCGGCTGCAGTTTACCGACGACGGAAAAATCAATGGCAACGCCAGCTGCAACCGATTTTTTGGTGATTACCAATTAACCCAAGACCGGCTGACGATCCAAGAGCCCTTGGGTGCGACGCGGATGCTGTGCATCCCAGCGTTGAACGATCAAGAGGCGAGATTGTTGGCGGCGCTCCCTGGAACTCACAATGTTCGCATTCAGCATGGTATTCTGAGGTTGATGAACGATGCCGGCGAAGAGGTGTTACGAGCCGCTAAGGTCGATAACGCTAAAACGTAAGGGCCGCAGGCCCCGGCACAAAATGGACGAGATGCGGGTGATTCTGTGAATACCAGACCAATTTACATCCCCTTTGCGGGGCCGGCGCTGTTAGAGGCGCCACTGTTAAACAAAGGTAGCGCGTTCAGCCGCCAAGAGCGTGAGCAATTTAATCTAGAAGGGTTGCTGCCTTATCAAATCGAAACCATTGAAGAGCAAAAAACGCGCGCTTACCAGCAGCTTTGCTCTTTTAAGTCGGATATTGATAAGCATATCTATTTGCGCAATATTCAAGACACCAACGAAACTCTGTATTACCGTTTGGTCACCGAACATCTCGAAGAGGTCATGCCGCTGATTTATACGCCCACGGTGGGGCAGGCGTGCGAGCAATTTTCCAAAATATACCGACGCAAACGCGGTTTGTTTGTCTCTTACGCCGATCGTGACCGGCTTGATGATATTTTACAAAATGCCACCAAGCACAATGTAAAAGTTATTGTGGTGACCGATGGCGAGCGCATTTTAGGGCTTGGTGACCAAGGAATTGGCGGCATGGGGATTCCCATCGGCAAGCTTGCGCTCTACACCGCTTGCGGTGGTATTAGCCCGGCCTACACATTGCCCGTGGTATTGGATGTAGGCTGCAACAACAAGCAGCTAATAAATGACCCCATGTATATGGGTTGGCGACACGAGCGTATCGCCGATAACGAATACTATGAATTCGTTGATCAGTTTATTCAGGCGGTTAAGGTGCGCTGGCCCAATGCGCTGCTACAGTTTGAGGATTTTGCGCAAACTCATGCGACGCCGCTGCTGCATAAATACCGCGATCACATGTGTTGTTTTAACGACGACGTACAGGGAACCGCATCGGTGACCGTGGGTACTTTGCTGGCTGCTTGCCATACCAAACAAGAAAAACTCTCCGAGCAGGTTATTGTTTTTGCCGGTGCAGGCTCAGCCGGCTGCGGTATTGCCGATCAGATCGCCGTGCAAATGCAAGCCGAGGGTTTAACTCGAGAGCAGGCGCTGGCGCGAATATTTTTGGTTAACCGCGAGGGGCTGTTAACTGATACCTCCCAAGGCTTATTGCCGTTTCAGGAAGAGTTTTGTAAAACCGGCACCAGTTTGGTCCATTGGCTGAACGACAAGACGGGGCAAATTTCTTTACTCGATGTGGTACGCAATGCTCAGCCAACGGTACTGGTGGGGGTATCGGGGCAGCCGGGGCTATTCAATAAACTGTTGGTGGACTCGATGCAAACGCATTGCGAGCGGCCGATTATCCTACCTTTGTCGAATCCTACCTCAAAAGTGGAAGGGCAGCCTGTTGATATTCTGCGTTGGACCGGAGGGCGCGCGATTGTCGCGACCGGCAGCCCGTTTGCGCCAGTGGATATTGCCGGGGTGCGCTACGATATTGCGCAGTGTAATAACAGCTATATATTTCCAGGGGTAGGGCTGGGCGTTATTGCCGCTAAAGCGACACGCATTACTGATACCATGATGCTCGCCGCATCTCGGGCGCTGGCCGAGCTGTCGCCGCTGGCTCGCGATGGTCGTGGTTCGCTGTTGCCGGCACTGGCTGATATTCGTCAGGTGAGTGTCACCATCGCCCAAGCGGTGTTTAAACAAGCGATTGCCGATGAGGTTGCTATGCCTGTGCCGGAAGCATTGATTGCCGAAAAAGTCGAGGCCAACTTTTGGTATCCGCGCTATCGCACGTATCGTCGAACGTCGTTCTAAACGGCCGCATTTAAACGCGTAAGGAGGCGGTATGGCCCATTCGTCACAAGCGGTTGCACTGGGACGCAGGCTCAAAGAAATACGAGAGGCCAACGGCTTGTCACAGCGCGAGCTGGCAAAGCGAGCAGGGGTTACCAACAGTAGTATCTCTATGATCGAGCAGGGCCAGGTAAGTCCTAGCGTGCAATCACTAGAGAAGGTGCTAGGCGGCATTCCCATGTCGCTATCACACTTTTTTGCGTCAGTGGATGGCAGTGCGGGGGATGTTTTTTTTAATCAGCACAATATGTTTAAGCATGAAAAACCTTACGGCTTTATGCAAGTGGTTGGCGAGAACCTTCCGACCCGAAAAGCAACACTCAAGCACTTTTACTTTGATCCGCAAACCGATACCGGTGAAACACCGCTAATGAGCCCCTTTGATCAGTCAGGCTGGGTGTCTCAAGGGGATATTCAAATGACGATTGGGGCGAAAATAAAAGAGTTGGCACCCGGGGAAGCTTTCTATTTGGCAGCCTATACTCCCTGCAGGTTGAAAAATCTATCGGAGTTTAATTCGGCGCAAATAATCGTCGCGACTGAAGTGTCGCCAGCGCTGTAAGCAAAAAATGTAACAAAAAGTCATAACAACCAACGCCGCAGTCAATGATGAGGCACATTATGTATCAAGGTGATATTTTTACACTAACGCGCAAGGCTGGTATTGCTGAGCTGGAAATCAATACGCCAGACTCTCCCGTTAATGTTTTTAGCCGCAAAGCGATAGCCGAGCTTAGCCAGGTGCTAGACGTACTGGAGCACGCCGAGTTGTCGGGACTGATGATTGTCAGCGGTAAAGATTCGTTTTTGGCGGGAGCCGATATCAAGGAGTTTACCGATGTGTTTTCGTCGGGTGGCGAAGCAATCGCCGCACACCTTACGCCCAACATACAAAACTTTCAGCGCCTGCAGTCGCTTCCTTTTGCCACTGTGGCGGTCATCAATAAGCTCGCCCTTGGTGGTGGCCTTGAGATGGCGTTGGCGTGTGACTACCGAGTCGCGGATACGGGCGCTCGTATTGGTTTACCCGAAACTCGTCTGGGTATTATTCCCGGTTGGGGCGGTACCGTACGTCTACCTCGCATTGCCGGTTTAGATACCGCGCTTGAATGGATTGCCACCGCAAAAGAGGCCAGCGCCGCTGATGCACTAAAAGCTCATGTACTCGACGCCGTAGTGGCGCAAGACGAGCTGCGTAGTTGCGCAGCTGAGTTGTTGCGCCGCTGCGCACAGGGCGAGATGGATTACGAATTGCGTCGTCAACAAAAAAATCAGCCATTAGCACTAAACCCTATTGAGTCGGGTCTTGCCTTTGAATCGGCTAAAGCCTTTATCGCGCAAAAAGCCGGCAGGCATTATCCCGCCCCCTTGGCTGCGCTGGAGGCGATTCGAGAGGCGGCGACAAAATCCGCGCTCGAGGCGGCAAAATCGGAGCTGGCGTATTTTATACAGGTGGCTCAAACGGATACCGCAAAAGCTTTAAGCGGTTTGTTTATCGCCGATCAAGCGCTCTCTAAAAAAGCGCGTCAGTGGCAGGCCAAGGCGTCGGTTAAAACCGCTAAGCTCGCGGTGGTAGGTGCTGGTATTATGGGTGGGGGTATCGCCTGCCAGTCGGCACTAAAAGGGTTGCCGGTCGCCCTTAAAGATATTAACCAGAAAGGCATCGATTTAGGCTTGCAAGAAGCTGCCAGCGTTCTGGGGCGTCGAGTTGAAAAAGGTAAAATGTCGGTGGCAGCGTTGGCAGAGGCGCTAACGCGTATTCAACCAACGCTTAACGACCAGCCGCTGGCTACGGCGGACGTGGTGGTTGAAGCGGTAGTGGAAAATATTGCGGTTAAAAAAACCGTGCTGGCTGACGTGGAAGCGCAGCTGCCAGCTACGGCTGTGTTGAGTTCTAATACGTCGACTATTTCTATTACGGAATTGGCAACGGCATTAACACGGCCAGAGCAGTTTTGCGGTCTGCATTTTTTTAACCCAGTGCACGCCATGCCGTTGGTAGAAGTGATTCGCGGCGCAAAGACCTCGGACGATACCGTTGCGCGCGCGGTTGAGTGTGCCGGTGCATTGGGCAAAAAAGCGGTCGTGGTTAACGATTGCGCCGGCTTCTTAGTAAACCGGGTTCTGTTTGCCTATTTTGCGGGCTTTGCCGCTCTACTGGATGACGGTGTGGACTTTACCCATATCGATGCTGCCATGGTGCGTTGGGGTTGGCCAATGGGGCCGGCACACTTGCTTGATGTGGTGGGGCTGGATACCGCCGAACACGCTGAGGCGACTATGGCTAACGCGTTTCCCGGGCGTATGGGCAGGACTAACCCCTCGCCAACCACTATTTTGTATCAGGCAGGCTTGTTGGGGCAAAAAGGCGGCAAAGGGTTTTATTGCTATGAAAAAGACAAGCGCGGCCGTCCGCAAAAAACACCCAACCCGGATGCGGTGCAAATGCTCAATATACAATCGACGGCTAAGCCCGATGACGAAACGATTGTCTTGCGTATGATGGCGCCGCTGGTAAACGAGCTTTGCCGCACCTTGCAAGAGGGTATTGTCGGGTCGGTAGCCGAAGCCGATATGGCGATGATTTACGGTCTGGGCTTCCCGGCCCATCGCGGTGGTGTATTGCGTTGGGTAGACAGTATTGGGGTGCGTCAGTTTTGCGAACAACTCAACACGTTACGTCAGTATGGGCCTTTGTATCAAACCGAGCCCATGATGTCAGAGCTGGCCGAGCAGGGCACAAGTTTTTATGGCTCAGCCGCCACTAGTGCCACATTAAACCCAAGCCACTAAGGAGGCTCCCGGTGACTACACAATTTGTTTCATCATCACGTTTACAGCCGAGAGATCCCGTCATTGTTGACTTTGCGCGCAGTGCGATGGGGCGCTCAAAAGGCGGGTGCTTCCGACACTCGCGCGCCGACGACATCTCGGCGGCGCTGGTGCGTGGCTTGCTTGCCCGAAATGCCGCGTTGGACCCGTCGGAAATTGACGACTTAATTTGGGGTTGCGTGCTGCAGCGCGAAGAGCAAGCTTTTAACATCGCCCGCTATATTGTGTTACTGGCTGGGCTGGACCATTCAATACCGGCACAAACCGTTAATCGCTTGTGTGGCTCGTCAATGGCGGCTTTGCACTCCGCCAGCGCCAATATCCAGGCGGGGCTTGGCGATGTGTACCTTGTTGGAGGGGTTGAACACTTGGGGCACTTGCCTATGTACGAGGCAATGGACCCAAACCCACTGCTGGGGTTAAGTGTGGCCAAAGCTGCGGGTAATATGGGGCTGACGGCGGAATACCTCGCCCAGTTGCACGGCATTGAGCGTGACGCGATGGATAAACTTTCTTTGCGTTCACATCTGTTAGCGGCTAAAGCGCGAGACACTGGCGAGTTTGACTGCGAGATTATTCCTGTTGCCGGGCATACCGCAGATGGCGTGCCAGCGATGATTGCCGCAGACGAAACGATTCGCGCCGACACCACATTAGAGGGGCTGGCGGCGCTTAAGCCGGTGTTTGATCCTGTTAATGGCAAAGTAACGGCTGGCAGTTCATCGCAATTGTCCGATGGCGCCTCCGCCATGCTGGTGATGTCGGCCGAGCGCGCCGCGAGTCTCGGGCTAACCCCGCGGGCGCGAGTACGTTCGCAAGCGGTGGCCGGGGTCGACCCGTCTATTATGGGTTACGGGCCAGTACCCGCCAGTCGCAAGGCTCTTAAAATGGCAGGGCTTACAACCGCCGACATTGACTATGTCGAGCTTAATGAGGCTTTTGCGGCGCAAGCGCTACCGGTACTGAAAGACTTAGACTTTTTGCCGCAAATGGATGAGCGCGTAAACGTCCACGGCGGCGCTATTGCCTTGGGGCATCCGTTTGGCTGCTCCGGCACTCGCATTACCGGCTCTTTGCTCAGCGTGCTTGAGTCACGCGATGCCTCAATTGGGTTGGCAACCATGTGCATTGGTTTGGGGCAGGGTATTGCGACCGTTATCGAGCGGGTTTAGCGGAAGCTTAGGTTTGTAAGCTTGCGAGCGGCTACCTCTGTTAGAATAGGCCGCCCGTAATGCTCGCTGCAGATGCTGCCCTCCTGCATCTGTAGCAAAACGCTGCTTGGAGATTGCCGCGCTTGAAGATTTACTCTGCTTTAAACCTAGACACCTTTTTGGCTAACAGCGTCCAGCAACTAGCGGCTAATAAGCTGCTAGCGCTGCAGTTTGAGCATCATGCTTATTATTTGCCAGAGCCAAAAACGCAAACCTTGCTGGCCGTAGTGAGCGGTGCGGTCGATAATTTACAGGGGTTTATTTGCCTTGCAACGGACGATGCCTTGCGCGTGGTACGCGATTGGTCCGATAGCGTTACCTTATCTCACCTCGCGCAAACGCTCGGCGCGCCGGTGCTCGATTTAGCCGGTGCGGTAGCCCTAGTTCCGGTAGCTATCCCCAAGCCTTGGGGACGGGAGGTTTGGTATACCGGTATCGAAGTGCGCGGCCAGGCAGGGGTGGGGAGTGATCGCCTGAGCACACCGCTGCCTTGGTTGCTGTCACTATTGCCCGGGCGTTTTGCCTGTGATCGGCCGCAAGAATTAACTTTATTAAAAATTCTCGATCCGTTACCCGACGAAGTGTTTGGCGACCTGTATTTTGAGATGCATGAGCGCAAGCAAGAGGTGTATGTCGTCACCCATGTCGACAAAACAGCCTGGCCCGATGGTGTGGGGGGGATTCGGTTTGGTTTTTGCCCGGCCAAGCGCGCCGAGTTTGGCGACGATGCTAGTTTTAAGGCGGCGTACCGGAACGCTGTTTCTGATTATGAAGAGGTGCGCCGACAAATTGACGCCAGACTCGACATCGTCAAGCAAGCTGAAGGCATAGAGGTAAACACCCCGGTAAGTCCCTCTCAGGTGCGCTACTGGATGCGGCATATTGATTTGGATTTGCAGCAACAGGAGCAAGCGCGACGCCAGTATATGGACAGCTTTACCCAAGTGTTGCCTTTGGTAGTGGGGGACGTGGTTAAAGTGCCGTGTTATACCCCTCACTCACTGCTGCATGGGGTGCGCACGGTAGAGTTTCAAACCCCTGTTTACGAGCGCAAGATTTTAGCGTTTGCGCAAAAAGTGTTAACTCAGGTTGAGTGGGATACTGATGCTGCACTGGCTAAAATCGATGTGGCGTGCCCGCCTCAACCTGCCATCTGCGCTTTTCAGGACGAGGAAGGAGCCATTATTCGCGAGCAGATTGTCGATTTTGATGATTTTGAAGTATGGCGCCTTAGGGCCCCTAAAGCGGGCAGTTATGTACTGGCTGGTGCCGATACCTATCAGTTGGTAATGGCGGTTTCCGGCGAGCAATCGGTCGATCAACGTTTGCTTGGCGCCGAACAGGCGATGTTAATACCCGCGCGGGCCCGTCAGGGCACTAGGATTCGGTTAGAAATAGGTGCCGTGACGCTTATTGCTAAGCCCAAGCAATGAAAATGATTGAATTCGCTAGTTGAACCTCGTCGAGGACTGTGGCAGAATCACCACCCTTCTCGCAGACAGTCTTTGGCCTTGTTGGTTTTTTAGATGTAAATCAACAGCTTGCGGTTAAAGGCGGGTTTTGCGAAATGCGCCATTGGGCGACGCGGTCGTGGTGAAATTGGTAGACACGCCAGATTTAGGTTCTGGTGCCGCAAGGTGTGAGAGTTCGAGTCTCTCCGACCGCACCAAACAATGAAAGAGAATACGCCGCCGCTCTTAGTGATCTAGGACGGCGGCGTTTTTTAACCGATGTGAGAGACATCGACGTTATTTCACGAGGAAAATATGCAGGTTTCAATCGAAACGACTTCTGGCTTAGAGCGTCGTCTGACCATCGGCGTACCCGCCGATACCGTAGAAGGCGAAATTGAAAAGCGCCTGAAAGATGCCGCTAAAAACATTCGGATTAACGGTTTTCGCAAGGGCAAAGTCCCCATGAAAATCGTTAAGCAGCGCTACGGCGCTGGTGTTCGCCAAGAAGTTGTGGGCGAAGTCATTAGCCGCTCTTTCTACGAAGCCGCACAAAAAGAAGACGTGAAACCTGCCGGTCAGCCAAGCATTCAGCCCAAGCAAATGGGCGAAGGGCAAGACTTAGAGTTTGTTGCCACCTTTGAGGTGTACCCAGAGGTTACGCTGGGCGATATCTCGGGCTTCAAAGTGACTCGCGAGTCCGCTGAGATTACCGACGAAGATATCGACAACATGATCGAAACCCTGCGCAAGCATCAAGCGACATACGAAGTCGTTAAGCGTGCTAGCGCCGATGGCGATCAGGTAAATATTGATTTTACTGGCACCAAAGACGGTGAAGAGTTCGAAGGCGGTAAGGCGCAGGGCCACAACTTAGTGTTGGGCTCAAACTCCATGATCCCTGGTTTTGAAGACGGCATCGTGGGCATGAAAGCCGGCGATGAGAAAACCATTAAGGTCACCTTCCCGGAAGACTATCAGTCGGAAGATCTTAAAGGTGCTGACGTCGAATTTGCAATTAAAGTAAATAGCGTCTCAGAGCAAACCTTACCAGAGCTGAAAAAACCTTTCTTCCAAACCTTTGGTCTGGAAAAGGGCGGAATTAAGGCCTTCCAGAAGGAAGTTAAGGCCAATATGGAGCGCGAGCTGAAGAACGCGCTAAAAGGTAAGGTAAAGTCTCAGGTTATGGATCAATTGATCGAGAGCCATGAGGTTGACCTGCCCAAAGCGTTGGTTGGCAACGAAATTGATGTGCTGCGCAATCAAATGATGCAGCGCTTTGGTAAGCAGCCCGAGGGGTTTGATGCAAAATCAATGCTGCCTGACAGCATGTTTGAAGAAGAGGCCAAACGCCGCGTTGCGCTGGGCTTGATTGTCGGCGAAGTTGTAAAATCTGCCAACATCAAACCAGAGGCCAAAGCTGTACGTAGCATGGTTGAAGAGATTGCCGGTACTTACGAAGAGCCGCAAGAGGTTATCGACTATTATTACAGCCAGCGTCAAATGTTGGCCGGTATTGAGTCGGCGGTACTGGAAGACCAGGTTGTCGAGTATATTCTCGAAAAGGCAGACGTAACTGAAGCGACTGCCACCTATGACGAGATCATGCAGCCAAAAGCCGAAAAATAACGCTTTTTGGACAAAAATGCCGCGAAACGCTCGTTTCGCGGCCACTCTCCCTCCCAATTCTCTTACGGCGCTGGCAAACAGTCCCGTCACAGGTTAAGCTCCCACTATCTCGGTTTAATGGCGGCTTCGCGCCGTGTTTGTGACATTTTCAGAAGAAGGTATGAAGCACAATGTCCTACCCGCAATCAGATCGTAGTACTCAAGAGATCACCGCCAGCGGCTTAGTGCCAATGGTTGTCGAGCAAACCGCTCGGGGAGAGCGCTCGTACGATATCTACTCGCGCCTTTTAAAGGAGCGTGTGATTTTTTTAACCGGCCAGGTAGAAGATCATATGGCCAATCTGGTGTGCGCCCAGTTGCTTTTCCTAGAGGCGGAAAATCCAGATAAAGACATTCACTTGTACATTAACTCGCCCGGTGGCTCGGTAACAGCAGGCATGTCCATTTACGACACCATGCAGTTTATCAAGCCAGATGTGAGCACAATGTGCATGGGGCAGGCTTGCTCTATGGGTGCTTTTTTACTGGCATCGGGCGCCAAAGGTAAGCGTTACTGCTTGCCTAACTCGCGGGTGATGATTCACCAGCCCAGTGGTGGTGCTCAGGGTCAGGCGTCGGATATCCATATCCACGCCCAAGAGATCCTTAAGATTCGCGAGCGGTTGAACCAAATTTTGGCCAATCACAGCGGTCAGAAGCTAGAGCAAATAGAGCTGGACACCGAGCGTGATAAGTTTATGTCAGCGGATGAGGCAAAAGAGTACGGCATTGTCGATTCCGTTGTCTCGAGCCGGGTTGAGACTTAATTCATCCCAGTAGAGTATTGCAGTCTCGGTTGATTTACCTGCTGGGGCTTGAAAATTTAGGGTAAAGACTGCATCTTTACTCCATAGGTTAAGAATGGGAGTGGTTTAATGACCGATCACACCGGTGATAGCGGCGACAAAAACGGTAAGCTTTTGTATTGCTCGTTTTGCGGTAAGAGCCAGCACGAGGTTCGCAAGTTAATTGCGGGGCCCTCTGTGTTTATATGTGACGAGTGTGTCGATCTGTGTAACGACATTATTCGCGAAGAAATCCAAGAAACCGCTGCAGAGGGTCAGTCGGAAAAACTGCCTAAGCCGGCTGAGATTTCTGGCATTCTCGATCAGTACGTTATTGGCCAACAACCGGCTAAAAAAGTATTGGCTGTGGCAGTGTATAACCACTACAAACGCTTGCGCGTTGGTGGCGCCAAAGGCAAAGAGAAAGACGCCGTTGAATTGGGTAAAAGTAATATTTTGCTGGTGGGCCCCACCGGTAGTGGTAAAACACTCCTGGCCGAAACCCTAGCGCGCCTGTTAAATGTGCCCTTTACCATTGCCGATGCGACGACCTTGACCGAAGCAGGCTATGTCGGCGAAGACGTTGAAAACATCATTCAAAAGCTACTGCAAAAATGCGACTACGATGTCGAGAAAGCGCAGCAGGGTATCGTTTACATCGATGAGATCGATAAGATCTCTCGTAAGTCGGACAACCCCTCCATTACCCGTGATGTCTCGGGTGAGGGTGTGCAGCAAGCGCTTTTGAAGCTTATTGAGGGCACCGTAGCATCCGTGCCGCCTCAAGGTGGGCGCAAACATCCGCAGCAGGAGTTTTTGCAGGTTGATACCGGTAATATCCTGTTTATCTGTGGCGGCGCATTTGCGGGCTTGGATAAAGTGATTCGCGACCGTTCAGAGCGTGGCGGTATCGGTTTTGGCGCTGAAGTTAAAAGCAAAAACGATGACAAGAGCTTTGGCGACACTCTGCACGAGCTTGAGCCAGAAGATTTAGTGCGCTACGGCTTGATCCCTGAGTTTGTAGGGCGCTTGCCTGTTATCGCAACGCTAGACGAGCTGGACAATGAAGCCTTAGTGCAGATTCTTGCTGAGCCGAAAAACGCTTTAACCAAGCAGTATCAACGCTTGTTTGATATGGAAGGGGTTGAGCTGGACTTCCGCCGTGATGCATTGGAGGCTGTGGCGCAAAAGGCTATGGATCGCAAAACCGGTGCCCGCGGCTTGCGCTCAATTATGGAGTCTGTCTTGCTGGACACCATGTACCGCATTCCTTCAGAGGAAAGTGTTAAGAAAGTGGTGGTTGATGAGAGCGTGATTAAAGGCGAATCTGAGCCTTTACTGGTGTATGAAAACCAAGAGCCCGCTCCCAGCAAGGTCGCCAAAGAAGACTGAGTTTCGTAGCTAAACTGCTGTAAAACTGCGCAAATAGGGTACTTTTAGTACCCTATTTGCGTTTTTATTCCCTCCTGTCTTGTAATTTCCTCCGCTCGACCCCAATCTTAAGGTGTAAGGCTAATAAGCCCGTTGTAACCAGACCATTAGGGGGTCTCTATGGACCAGAATGAGCAAGTATCAAAGAACTCCGATTTACCCTTGTTGCCGTTGCGGGATGTCGTAGTCTATCCGCACATGGTGATTCCCCTGTTTGTCGGTCGGCAAAAGTCTATCGAAGCGCTTGAGAGCGCAATGCGCGCTGACAAGCAGATCGTCTTAGTGGCACAAAAAAGTCCTACTGATGACGACCCAACCCCAAGCGACCTATACCAAGTAGGCACGCTTGCCACAATCCTACAGCTACTCAAACTGCCCGACGGCACCGTCAAAGTGTTGGTTGAAGGCGGCGAGCGGGTGTCTATCGATAATGCTGAAGAGGAAGACGGCCACTACCGCGTTGCCGTGAGCGTCTTTGCCGAGGAAGCCTTGGCCAGTGAAGACGCCGAGGCGTTGATTAAAACCGCGCGCGACCATTTTGAGCAATATGTCAGTTTGTCGCGCAAGGTGTCGTCGGAGGTGATGAGCTCGCTGAGCGGTATTGATGATCCGAGCCGCTTTGCCGATACGGTTGCCGCGCATATGGCGCTTGAGTTGGAGCAAAAACAAGCGGTACTTGAGCTTACCGGCGTTCGCGAGCGAATTGAAAGTTTGCTCGAGCTGATGGATGGGCAAATCGACCTGCTGCAGGTCGAGAAGAAAATTCGCGGCCGCGTTAAAAAACAGATGGAAAAAAGCCAGCGCGAGTACTACCTGAATGAGCAAATGAAGGCGATTCAGAAAGAGCTGGGCGATATGGGCGAAGAGGTCAACGAGGTTGACGAGCTGGAGCAAAAAATTGCCGACAGCGGAATGTCGGAAGAAGCCCAAGAGAAAACTCGCGCCGAACTTGGCAAGTTAAAAATGATGTCGCCGATGTCCGCCGAGGCCTCGGTGCTGCGGGCCTATATCGACTGGATGATCAAGGTCCCTTGGAAAAAACGCAGTAAAGTGCGCCACGATCTCGCCCGGGCCGAGGCAGTGCTCGAAAAAGATCACCACGGCCTCGAAGAGGTTAAAGAGCGTATTCTCGAGTACCTGGCAGTACAAAAACGCGTTAAAAAAATCAAAGGCCCTATCTTGTGTCTGGTGGGCCCTCCGGGGGTTGGTAAAACCTCCTTGGGCGAATCTATCGCTCGCGCAACCAACCGCAAATTTGTGCGTATGGCGCTGGGTGGTGTGCGTGATGAGGCAGAAATTCGCGGCCATCGCCGCACTTACATTGGTTCTTTGCCAGGCAAGTTAGTGCAAAAAATGGCCAAGGCCGGGGTTAAAAACCCACTGTTTTTGCTCGACGAAGTCGACAAGATGGGCATGGACAACCGCGGTGATCCAGCCTCAGCGCTGTTAGAGGTGCTGGACCCGGAGCAGAACAACCACTTCAACGATCACTACCTTGAGGTTGATTACGATCTTTCCGACGTGATGTTTGTCTGCACCTCAAACTCGATGAATATCCCCGGCCCATTGCTGGACCGGATGGAGGTCATCCGGATTCCCGGTTATACCGAAGAAGAAAAGCTGAATATTGCCAAAAAGTACCTGATTCCCAAGCAAGTGAAAGCCAATGGCCTAAAAGAGGGTGAAATGGCGGTGGATGATGACGTTATTCGCGACATAATCCGCTATTACACGCGTGAAGCCGGGGTTCGTGGGCTGGACCGCGAAGTTGCCAAGCTGGCTCGTAAAGTCGTGACCAAGCACGTTCGGGCGGCCGATAAGACCACCGACACCATTACCGTTGATGCGTTGGAAGATTTACTGGGTGTGCGTAAATTTGATTTTGGCCGAGCTGAAAACGATGATCAGATCGGTCAGGTAACGGGACTTGCCTGGACCCAAGTTGGCGGGGAGCTGCTAACCATTGAGTCTACGGCGGTAAAAGGTAAGGGTAGAGTGATAAAAACCGGCTCGCTCGGTGATGTCATGCAGGAGTCTATCCAGGCGGCGTTAACCGTGGTTCGCTCGCGTGCGCAAGTGTTGGGAGTCGCGCCGGATTACCACGAAAAAATGGACATTCATATTCATGTGCCAGAGGGGGCAACGCCTAAAGATGGCCCCAGTGCCGGGGTGGGGATGTGCACGGCCTTGGTGTCTGTGCTGACCTCTATTCCCGTTAGAGCTGATGTGGCCATGACCGGCGAGATTACCCTGCGCGGTGAGGTACTGCGTATTGGCGGCCTAAAAGAGAAGTTGCTGGCCGCTCACCGTGGTGGCATTAAAACTGTTGTGATTCCAGCGGATAACGAGCGTGATCTTAAGGAAATTCCCGACAACATTAAGGCGGATTTAACGATACGCCCGGTTAAATGGATTGACGAGGTGCTGCAAATCGCCT
Organism: uncultured Gilvimarinus sp.; assembly: GCF_963972205.1. Taxonomy (NCBI): domain Bacteria; kingdom Pseudomonadati; phylum Pseudomonadota; class Gammaproteobacteria; order Cellvibrionales; family Cellvibrionaceae; genus Gilvimarinus; species uncultured Gilvimarinus sp. Next base: position 561,717 of record NZ_CAXAUC010000001.1, read on the forward strand.
TACAGCATACACCGACGCCACTGAGTGATGAAGAGTACCAGGCGTTGGAGCAAAAGGCTGAGCAGTCGGAAAATGGCAACCGAATTAACACACATTAGTGTGTTAATTCGGCTCTATGGGTTGTTACTTTGAGTAACTTGATTGCGCTCTAAAATTACTCGCCTGGGCCCAGAAACTCTGCTTTTGCTCAAATAGCAGACAAAACTGGGATACTTACGGCGATTGTCGCAGCCCAGCCTTGACCCGACCGGAGCCACTTGGTATAAATCGCAGTTCAACAGAAGTGGTGGTGCGGGACTAAGTCCGGTGAGTCGTTGATGCCATCCATCAATAAGCACTGCACAACTATAAACGCTAGTTCTGGAAATTTATTAAAGGGGTTTAACGTGAATAAAACTGAGCTGATCGAAGCCATCGCCGCATCTGCGGATATCTCTAAAGCTGCTGCGGGACGTGCACTGGATGCCGTTGTTGATGGCGTTACTGACTCACTGAAAAAAGGTGATCAAGTTGTGCTAGTAGGGTTTGGTACTTTTTCTGTAAAAGATCGTGCCGCACGCACCGGGCGCAATCCGCAAACCGGCGCTGAAATTCAGATCGCTGCTGCGAAAGTGCCTAGCTTTAAAGCCGGTAAGGCTCTGAAAGACGCTGTCAATTAAGCCAAGTTTTAGTTTAATTGAAGCCACGTTAGCGTTTTAAAAGAAACCCTAACGTTTAAAAGGCGCATCCAAGATGCGCCTTTTTTGTGTACCGACATAAATATTTGTGTGCAGACATAAAACTGCCCCCGTTCAGGAGCTGGACATGTTACAAACAATGCGCGATAACTCTAAAGGAGTTGTCGCCGGAATCTTAGTCGGTTTGCTGGTGATTATCTTCGCGCTCTCGGGAGCCGAAGCTCTCTTTTCTAGCACGAATACCTCGCAAACCGTATTGACCATTAACGGTCAGGATATTACCGAGACTGAAGTGACTCGCGCAATCGAGCAGCAAAAACAACAGTTGCGCAGCCGCTTTGGCGATTCGGTGCCCGAGGATTTTCTCAGCAGTGAGAACTTGCGAGAGCCCGCTATTGAAAACCTAGTGCGCCGCACCTTATTGACGCAAGCCGCCCAAGAGGCCGGCATGACGGTTTCGGATGCGCGCTTAAACAGTGTGATTACGTCGATCCCCGCGTTTCAGAACCTCGACGGTGAGTTTGATCCAGACCGCTACCAACAATCGCTGCGCATGCTGGCTTATACCCCGGCATCCTACAAGCGTGAGTTGATTCGCGACTTAACGGTTAATCAACTGGCAAGCGGTGTATCAGGCACTAATTTTGTTACGGACGCGGAGCTTCAGTACTTAATTGAGCTGAACAATCAAACCCGCGACTTTAGCTTTGTCACGTTTAATGCTGAAAAATTAATGGAAAGCATTGATGTTAGCGAAGCTGAGATCGAGCAGTATTACCAACAAAACAGCGAGCGCTTTACGGTTCCTGAGAAGGTGGCTGTCGAATACATTGACTTAAGTGTTGATGAACTGGCGGCAAATGAAAGTGTTGACGAGGCTGAGCTGCGTACACAGTACGAAGAAAATATTGAAGATTTTGCGCCTTCAGTTGAACGCCATGCCGCACACATTTTGCTCGAAGATCCGAGCGATGAAAAAATTGCCGAGGTTCAGGCCAAGCTTAACAGCAACGCCGACTTCGCCGAGCTGGCTGCCGAGTACTCGGACGATTTAGGGTCTAAGGATAGCGGCGGCGATCTGGGTGTTTCTGGTGGTGATGCATTCCCTGAAGACTTTGAAGAGGCTTTGGCCGGGTTGTCTGTTGGTGAGGTCTCAGGTCCGGTTACGACCGATGCCGGCACTCACTTTATCAAGCTTCTGGAAGAAAGCGGTGGCGAGCCCACGAGCTTTGCCGAGCAGAAGGAGCAGCTGGCAGAGCAGGCCAAGCGCACCGCCGCCGAGGCTCGCTTTATCGAGCTACTTGATCAGCTTGAAGATTTGTCTTACAACGCTGAAAGCCTGGCTAATGTCGCTGAGCAGCTGAATGTTAAAGTCGCCCAAAGTGAGCTTTTTGCACGCAGCGGCGGCAATGGTATTAGCGCGTCGCCTGCCGTTGCCAAAGCGGCGTTTAGCGAAGAGGTGTTAACCCACGATAACGCCAGTGAGGTTATCGAGCTGGCGCCAGATCGTGTGGTTGTGGTGAAAAAGATCGCCCATGAGCCAAGCTTTGTTAAGCCTTTGGGCGAGGTGAGTGATCAAATCGCAACGACTTTACGAGAAGAGCAGGCCGCGAATCTGCTGGCAGAAAAAGGCAAATCATTGCAGAGTCGCCTCTTGGAGGGCGCTGACTTAGCACAGTTGGCCGAAGCCGAGGCGCTTGAGGTAACCTCATTAGAGGCTGTTGAGCGTGGCAATATGGAGCAGCCCAGAGGGGTTGTCGAGTTTGCCTTTAGCATGGCGCACCCGTCAGCCGACGGTGTGAGTGTCGATGGATTTGGTGCCAATGGCGAGTACTCCGTCGTCGTCTTAAGTGCTGTTAACGTGCCGCAAGAGGATATACCAGACACCGAGAAAGCGTCTGTAAGTCAGAGCTTGGCAAGTTTGCTCGGCAATGCCGACTTTGCTTCTTATCAGCAGTACCTAGAAGAAACCGCTGATATTGAGCGGTAATAGTATCTAATATTATTAGGCCATACTCTCTAAAGCCGGCGCCAATGGGTGCCGGCTTTTTTGTGCGTCGGTTTTGCGGGGTGTTAAGCGTCTTAGAAAGATGTAGCCGGGGCTATTCGCTGGCGTGGGAGCGGTTGCGGCCGTTTTCTTTGCAGAAGTAGAGCGCTTTATCGGCGCCCTCTAGCCAGTTCTGGGTCGAGCAAATAGTTTCGCTAAGCTGTTGGACCCCGAGGCTAATGGTAATTTTAACGTCGGTAGTGGCGGTGGTAATCGACTGCGCCTCGACCGCTTTGCGTAAACGCTCGGCAAACTCAAGGGCGCCGTCGGTATCTGTGTTAGTCAAAATAACACCAAATTCTTCGCCACCGTAACGCCCCGCGATATCCGTTTCGCGCAATTGCGCGCGCAGGCACTCGCTGACGCAACGGATAACGTCATCACCCACCGTGTGACCGTAGGTGTCGTTAACGACTTTAAAGTGGTCGATATCAAACAGCACTAACGAGCAGGAAATGTGATACCGGTCAAAGCGTTTGTACTCTTGTGTTAAACAGTGCTCCCAGTGCCCGCGATTGAATAACCCAGTTAAGTGGTCAATACGACTTAAGCCCTGCAGGCGGTTGTTTGCCTCAATTTGTGCAAGTTTGTTCATTGCAGTGTCGGTTACGTCGTAGACGATCAAGCATATATGCTCAACCTCCCCGTGCGTATCAATCAGGGGGATAATTGTGGTGTTTTGATACATATAGCCGGCACTGCCAGTAATGGGCCGGTAATGGGGAAACCGAAACAGGTGGGGACGTTGCTCCCAGGTGGTGAAAGCGGCACTTTGCAGTACAAAAACCGGCTCCGCCTTGCGGCGAAACCAATCTTCGGACAGCTCGGGGAAGATACTAAACAAACTGTTGCCCAGTACGTGCTCGGGGGCTTGGCCACTGTGGTTTTGCATAAACTGGTTCCACAGAGCGACATTGTACTGAGCGTCAAGCACCACAAGTCCGACATCGATATTCTGCAGAATGTCTAACAGCCAGTGAACGTCCTTGAGAAAGTGGCTCAAGTCGTCTTTTGTATCCGCCATAGCTCAGCTCGCCCGTATTATTCGATCAGGTAATTGAGTTTCTCAAGTAGCCCGTCAATGCAGTTTTCACTGATCACCAATAACAGGTCGCAGTTTACCTTGTGATCCTCAATAGTGTAATTGATCTCGATAACGAGAGCATTATGCCAATTGATTTCACGCTTCTTCAGGGTTTCCGTTAAATCGAAGTGCTCGCCCAGTAAAATCGGGGGACCCAGGCTAAACTGTGTATCCAGCTGTTTGGCAAGACTGTGTAAGCAAGCGCCACCAAGGACGTTGGTGGTGTCCATGAGTAGCTCGCTGCGGGCACTGGCGCCGGCATTGGCGTCATAGCGGAGCAGGGTGGCTAAATCCCGGTAATCGGTACCATTGAAGATCAGTAGTGCCTCGCCGGCGATACCTCCGCCAATAAACCCTTGGCAGACGCCGGCTAGCTCTTGGCCATCGCCATCCTCGCTTTGAAGCGATTGCAGCATCATGGCGATATCATTGGGTGTGAGCAGGCTGACGCTCGGAATGGAGAGAACCACAAAAACGTCCAACAGGCGCGCCAAATGGTCGGCCGACTGCCCCATAGCGACATTGGCTATTTCCTGCAGGCAGTCTCGCTGATCTTCAGTTAGGAGTGTGGCCGTCATGTCTTGGGTCTTTTTATCGTGTAACCGCATTATAACAGGCATTCAAGTTGGCTGCCGTCACCCCAATACTAGCATTTATGCAGCCTAGTGTCTGTCTTCTGGGCAGATTTACCCCTACGTTAGACGAACCTAGTCGAGGCTATTGTCAGCGCGCCAGCGCCTCGCTACACTCAATGGCTCCGGGCCCTTCGCTTCGCATTCTATGTGGTGATGTGAGCCCTTAACAAAATCGTTTTTCTGTTGTCCAAATTCGCATCGTAAATCGCCCTGATAATGTACTCTGGTGCGCCTGACGCAGACGAGTTGACCCCAAACGCGAATATTAGTACGGAGTAGTGCACCATGAAGTTTCTGAGAAACGTATTAGTCTCGCTGACATTAAGCTTTGCGGCTTGTGCGGTGTTTGCCGCCGACTCCGAAGGTGGCGCTAACAGCGTTAAGGTAATTAAGTCTCACGCTTTCGCCGACCATGGCGAGGCGAAGTATCCGGCCGATTTCAGCCATTTTGACTATGTAAACCCCGAGGCTCCCAAAGGGGGAGAGTTGGTTCTCGCGACGATTGGTACTTATGATAGCTTCAATCGCTATGCCTCTCGCGGCGATGCCGAAGTTAACAGCGAAGCGTTTTATGACACACTAATGGTCGACAGCGACGATGAGATAGGGGTTTTGTATCCCTTAATAGCCGAGAGCATTGAGTACCCCGAAGATTACACGTGGGTCGCGTTTAATTTAAACCCTGAGGCGCGCTTTCAAGATGGCACGGCTATCACTGCTGATGATGTGGTTTTTAGTTTTAACAAGTTTATGGATCAAGGTGTATCCTTTGTTAAAAACTACTATAAAGACGTGAAAAACGTTACGGCGCTAAGTCCTCATAAGGTCAAGTTTATATTTTCGAAGAGCAATCGAGATTACATAGCTGGGTTGGCGAGTTTTAATATTTTACCCAAACAATATTGGGCGGACCGAGACCTTAGTGAGCCACTCAATGAGCCACCTTTAGGTAGTGGTGCTTATAGAGTAGTCGATTACAAGATGGGGCAGTTTGCCACCTATGAGCTAATCGACGAATATTGGGCTGCAGATTTGCCTAGCCGTAAAGGGCAGCAAAACTTTAAACGTATTCGCTACGATTATTACCGTGATGATACGGTGGCATTAGAGGCCTTTAAGGCGGGTGAGTTTGACTTTCGTCGAGAAAATGTTGCTAAACAGTGGGCCGAAGGCTACGACGTTCCAGCCGTTAAAAATGGCAATATTATAAAAGAAGAGTTACAGCATAAGATTCCTCAGCCTATGCAGGCGTTTGTGTTTAACATTCAGCGAGAACCGTTTAAAGATCGTCGTGTTCGCGAGGCGTTAAATTACCTATTGGATTTTGAGTGGTTGAATAAAAACCTGTTCTATTCATCGTATACACGCAACACTAGCTATTTTGAAAATACCCCCTATAAGGCGCAGGGTAAGCCCGATGGGTTAGAACTGGAGATACTCTCTAAGTACAGGGATCAGCTGCCTAAAGAGGTTTTTAGTGATGTTTGGCGTCCTAATAAAACCAAGGGCGATGGCAATATTCGCAATGAAATGCGCCAAGCACTGCGCTTACTTAAAGAGGCAGGGTGGGAGCTTAAAGATCAAAAGCTAGTCAATACTAAAACAGACAAGCCATTTTCCTTTGAGATATTGCTTTACTCTCCATCCATGGAGCGAGTGGTTCTGCCTTTTAAACGCAATCTCGAACGAGTGGGCATTGATGTTAGTGTCCGTATGGTGGACACGACTCAATACCTCAATCGTTTGCGCTCGCGCGATTTTGATATGACTCCACAGGGCTATAGCGCAATGCCGTACCCATCATCGAATATGAAACTACGTTGGCACACTGACTATATGGATTCGACTTACAATCAAGCGGGTGTGAGTAATCCTGTGATTGATGATTTATTAGAGAAGATTGAAGCGTCTCAAGAAGATGAAGAGCGTCTTTTAGCGCTAGGCCATGTTTTTGACCGAGTAGCGTTGTGGAACTATTATGTCATTCCTCAGTGGCACTCTAAAAGTTTTCGTATCGCCCATTGGAATAAATTTTCACGCCCAGATACCCGCCCCAAATACGCCATTGGTCTTGATAGCTGGTGGTACGACTCAGATAAAGCAGAATCGTTAGGTAAGAAGCCAAATTAGCATTGGTAATAGAGGTCGTTAGATTTGGGTGCATATATTGTTCGCCGGCTGTTGTTAATTATTCCCACATTGCTGGCGATTATCACTTTAAACTTTTTTATTATACAGGCAGCTCCCGGCGGTCCGGTCGATCAAGCTATCGCCAACATGCTGGGTATGGGCGGGGCGAGCTTAGAGCGTGTTACCGGCAATGCCGGCGATTCTGACGCCGGAGGTTTAGCTCGGCAGAACCAGGATTCCCGCGCGGGCCGTGGCTTAGACCCTGAGGTGATTGCCGAAATCGAACACCAGTTTGGCTTCGATAAGCCTTTGTTTGAGCGCTACTTTACGATGCTGGGCGATTACTTAAGCTTTGATTTTGGCGATAGCCTGTTTAAAGCCAATACTGTGCTAGGGTTGATTGTAGAGCGCTTGCCGGTCTCTATTTCTCTGGGCTTGTGGAGCACGCTTATTATTTACTTTATCTCTATTCCATTGGGGATTCGTAAAGCCATTAAACATCATCAGCCTTTTGATGTTTGGACCAGTTGGGCAGTCGTGATAGGCAATGCGATACCGGGCTTTTTGTTTGCTATTTTGCTGATTATTGTCTTTGCCGGCGGCAGTTATTTAGACTGGTTTCCGCTGAGAGGGCTAGTGTCGTCCAACTTTTCTGAGCTGACTTGGTATCAAAAAATAGGTGATTATTTTTGGCATTTAACATTGCCAGTGCTGGCGTTAGTGGTGGGTGGCTTTGCCACGCTCACAATGCTAACTAAAAATTCTTTTCTCGATGAAATCAATAAACAATATGTAATTACCGCTCGCGCCAAAGGCGCGGGCGAACGGCGTATTTTGTACAAACACGTGTTTCGCAATGCCATGCTGATTATTATTGCTGGGTTCCCGGCGACCTTTATCAGCATGTTTTTTACCGGCTCGTTGCTGATTGAGGTGATTTTTTCCCTCGAAGGGCTTGGGCTGCTGGGCTTTGAGTCTACGTTGCAGCGTGATTACCCGGTAATGTTTGGCACCTTGTATATCTTTAGTCTTTTAGGGTTGCTCATTGGTATTATCAGCGATCTTGCCTACACCTGGGTTGATCCACGCATAGACTTTGAGTCCCGTTAAGGCATGAGTTTCATGAATTTAAGCCCTATTAATCGTGAGCGCTGGCACCGGTTTAAAAATAATCGTCGCGGCTATTACAGCTTGTGGATATTTCTGGCCTTATTTGGCGCAAGCTTATTAGCGGATGTGCTGGCGAATAATGTTCCGCTTATTATACAGCACGAGGGCGAGTGGTACTTTCCAGTTGTTAAAGAGTATTCCGAATTGGACTTTGGCGGTGATTTTGATGTCGCGGCCGACTACCGGGACGACTATATCGCCGAACTCATCAATGACTCAGGCTGGATGCTTTGGCCGCCGATCCGCTTTGATTATCGTGCTATTAATTATAATCTGCCGACTCCCGCTCCCAGCCCGCCTAGCGTTGAAAACTGGTTAGGTACCGATGATCTTGGCCGTGATATTTTGGCGCGTCTTATTTATGGATTCCGTATTTCTGTTATTTTTGGGCTGTTTTTAACCTTGGCTACCTCTGTGGTAGGGATCGCGGTAGGCGCGATTCAGGGCTTTTATGGCGGGAAAGTGGATTTGGTGGGGCAGCGATTTTTAGAGGTTTGGTCGAGTGTGCCAACCCTGTTTGTGCTAATTATTATTGCCAGTATGGTGCCACCCAGCTTTTGGATTTTATTGACGATCTTGTTGCTGTTTGGCTGGATGTCTTTAGTGGGCGTGGTACGGGCAGAATTTTTGCGCGCGAGAAACTTTGAGTATGTGTTGGCGGCGCGCTCCATGGGCGTTTCAAATGCTGCGATAATGTGGCGCCATTTGTTGCCCAACGCGATGGTGGCCACCATTACCTTTATTCCGTTTTTGCTGGTGGGTGGTGTGACCAGTCTAACCGCTTTGGATTTTCTCGGTTTTGGTTTGCCACCGGGCTCTGCATCCCTCGGGGAGATGGTGAGTCAGGGAAAAAATAATTTGCACGCGCCTTGGATCGGGCTGTCGGTGTTTGTGGTTTTGTCGTTATTATTAACCTTGTTAGTGTTTGTGGGCGAGGCGGTACGAGATGCCGTTGACCCTAACCGCACTCGCTAGAGCGATTATGAATCAGCCTTTACTTAGTATTACCAACCTTACCTTAACCTTCCATGGGGCGACCGATGCGACACCTGCGGTACGGGATGTTAGTTTTGATGTTTTACCCGGTGAAGTGTTGGCGCTGGTGGGTGAGAGCGGCTCGGGTAAGTCCGTTACTGCGCAGTCTATTTTGCGCTTACTCAACCCCAGCGCTGTGCGGTACGACTCGGGGCAAATATCGTTTGCCGGACACGATTTGTTGCGCGCGGACGAGCGACATCTAAATCGGATTCGCGGTGGCTCTATTGGAATGATCTTTCAGGAGCCGATGACGAGCTTAAATCCGCTGCAGAGCATTGAAAAGCAGTTGTCTGAATCGCTGTATTTACATAAAGGTACAAAGCGCGCGGCAGCGCGCCCTAAAGTGCTGGAGTGGTTGCAAAGAGTTGAGATTCGCAATGCCGAGCAACGCTTGAGTGCGCTTCCGCACGAATTAAGTGGCGGTGAGCGCCAGCGTGTGATGATCGCTATGGCGCTGATAAACGAGCCGGACTTACTGATTGCCGATGAGCCGACCACCGCTCTCGATGTAACCGTCCAGGCGCAAATTTTACGTCTTTTAAAGCGGCTGCAAAAAGAGTTGGGGATGTCGGTGTTGTTTATTACCCATGACTTGGGGATCGTACGCAAGTTGGCAGACAGGGTGATGATTATGCGTCGCGGTGAGCTTTTAGAGCGTGGCGTAACCGCCGAGGTGTTTGATAACCCTAAAACCGACTATGCCCGGCAGCTGCTGGCGGCAGAGCCGGGCGCACCGCCAGCGCCACTTGCACAAGCTAACCCGTTATTAACGGTCGATCATTTGCGTACTTGGTTTGGTGTTAGTACAGGGTTGTTGCGGCGAGTAAAGCACTACGTTAAAGCCGTAGATGATATTAGTTTTACATTGGCTGAAGGCGAAACTCTGGGCATTGTGGGCGAGAGTGGCTCAGGTAAAACCACATTAGGGCGCTCTGTGTTGCAGCTGATTAAGTGTGAGGGTGATGTGCACTTTACTCTTGCTGGCGAAAAGGCCTCGCGTAACTTATTGCACCTTAGCGCCAAGCAAATGAAACCTTTACGACGTCATATTCAGATGATATTTCAGGACCCGTTCGCCAGTTTGAGCCCGCGAATGTCAGTGCTGCAAATTATCGCTGAGGGGTTAAAAGTACACGAGCGTTATAGTAAAACAGAATTGGAAGCGCGCGTGATTGACGCGATGCGCGAGGTTCAGCTCGATCCTGAATTGCGCCACCGTTACCCCAACGAGTTTTCCGGTGGTCAACGTCAGCGTATCGCTATTGCTCGCGCGCTGGTGTTAAAACCACGCTTGTTGGTACTTGATGAGCCGACCTCGGCACTGGATCGTTCGGTGCAAAAAGACATTGTTGATATGTTGCAGCGGCTGCAGCGCGAGTACGGTTTATCCTATTTGTTTATCAGTCACGACCTCAGCGTCGTGCGCTCCATGAGCCATCGCATTATGATTATGAAAGATGGCAAGGTGGTAGAGCAGGGCGCTGCCGAGCGTATATTTAACCAGCCGCAGCACCCCTATTCTAAAGCCTTGCTAGCGGCAGCTAATGACCCTTTGTAACGTCAACAAATAGGGTAAGTTGCTGGCCGGGGTGAATGTATTTCTTAGTCGACACTTTGTTCCAGCGGGTAATATCTTTAATGCTGACGTTAAAGCGACTGGCAATCCGCGCCAACGAATCGCCGTTTCTTACTTTGTAGGATAGCTTGCGCACCACAGCATCGTCATCGCCGGTTTGGTCCTTAACATTTTTGCTCCACACCACCAGCTTTTGCCCAGGTTTAATGGTGTCGCGCGGCGACATGCCGTTCCAGCGCGCCAACGAGCTGACACTGACTTGATGGTTATTGGCAATTCGCCAAAAGCTATCGCCCTTGCGCACGGTGTAGCTGATTTTCTCGCCGCTAGTGCTCTTAGATCGGCTTTGGGTGCCGAGTTGGCGCTGGATCGCGCTCAGCTCGTAGTAATCGGCACCAGCGCTGGCCGTTGGAATCAGCAATACATCGCCGGCGCGAATGCGCGAGGAGCGCAACTGATTGGCGCTTTTAAGGGCCTCTACACTGGTGTTGTGGTTGTTGGCAATGCGGATAAGACTGTCGCCCGAACGAATTTTATACCGCTCCCAACTGATGCGTTGGGATGGCTCCACTCCGGCCAATGCCGCACTAAAGCTTTCGGCATGTGTGCTGGGTATCAGCAGCCGGTGCGGGCCGGCCGGGTCCGTCGCCCAGCGGTTAAAGCCGGGATTTAATAAGTAGAGCTCCTCCATTGTGATGTCGGCCAGCTCAGCGGCTTGGGCTAAATCGAGCTGCGAGCCGATATCGATAGCGACAAAATAGGGTGCGTTGGAGATCTCAGGTAAGGTAATTTTGTAGTGTTTAGGGTTTGCCACTACCTGAGAGAGCGCCAGCAGTTGTGGGACGTACGCCTGGGTTTCGCGCGGGAGCTTGAGCGACCAAAAATCAGTAGGTTTACCCGCGCGTTTATTGGCCCTAATGGCGCGCGCCAAACGGCCTTGTCCGGTGTTGTAAGCGGCCAAGGCCAACAGCCAGTCACCGTCGAACAGCGAGTGCATTCGCTTTAAGTAGCTAATGGCAGCGTTGGTTGAGGCCACTACATCGCGTCGACCGTCGTACCACCAGTTTTCTTTTAAGCCGTAATCGCCGGCGGTGCCAGACATAAACTGCCACATACCTGCAGCGGTCGCGTGAGAGTAGGCAAATGGGTCGAAGGCGCTTTCCACCACAGGCAGCAGGGCTATTTCTAATGGCAGGCCTTCCTCTTCTAGGCGTTGAACAATGTAGTAAAGGTAGCGTTGGCCGCGCTCAAATACGCGGTCTATGTATTCTGGGTGGCTTGCGTACCAGCTCTCATATTGATTGATACGTTTGTGATCTAGCTCAGACAAAACAAAGCCGGCCGTCATGCGATCGAGCAGCGTTAGCTCGGCAGGGGCGGGCTTGGGAGCGGCAATAGGGGGGGCGCTAACGGCTACCGGCTGGGTTTCTTCCGGCGCCTCATCGTCTGCGCCAATAGGTTCTTGAAAGTCGTCGTTTTCGGCGAGGATGCTGCTGCATCCGTTTAAAATCACTGAAAATAAGCACAGTAGGGCAATACGAGATACAGCAGTCATTGAGTCACTTTAGCGTTTTAGCGTAAATGGTTCACGCTTGCTAACATCCTATTATTCGCGCGAAATTCAGCCGATTCTAGGGGTTTGGCTCTTCTGGGTCAATTGGCTTAGAAACCGTCTTTCCAGCGCCTTAAGACTGCGAATACATCGGCGGCGGAGTCTTGCGAGCAGCCGCTGTATTCGCTGGCGCTGGCTACCACCGGGGCCTGCGTGCACCGTAAAAAGGGGTTGGTGGCAAGTTCTAGGGCAATCGTGCTGGGAACGGTTGGCTGGTGCTGCTCGCGCTTTTTGCGCGCACTGTTAAGTCGCGCGGCAATATCGGGGTTTTCGGGCTCGACGGCTTGGGCAAATACCAAGTTGGCCACGGTGTACTCGTGGGAGCAATACAGGGTGGTATTAGCGGGTAACTGTGCGAGCTTATCCAAAGACTGCTGAAACCGCTCGGGGTCGCCTTCAAACATTCGGCCACAGCCACCGGCAAAAAGTGTGTCACCGGCAATCAGCACACCGTTGGGTTTGGCGTCGGGCCGGTAGTAAACGATATGGTCGAGAGTGTGGCCGGGTGTGGCCAAGATACGCCACTGGGTGCCGCCAAGTTCAAGGGTATCTCCCTCGGCCAATGGCTGCGTCACCTGCGGGATGCGCGTGCTGTGTGGGCCGTAAACCGGCACTTGGTGGTGTTCGAGTAGCTCGTCGATGCCGTCTGTGTGATCCCAGTGGTGGTGGGTAAGTACAATACCTGCCAGAGTGAGTTCGCGTTGTTTGAGCGCGGCGAGCACGGGCGCGGCATCGCCCGGGTCAAATATATAGGCATCGGAGCTTTTAGGGTCTGGCTGTAACAGCCAAAAATAATTTGTCTCAAGTGCCGGTAGGCAATAAATCTGCATACTCTCACTCCGGTTGGCTTCTTTGCACTGACGAATACTGGTATTTTATCAGGCTAAAGAGGCGAGATCATACCGTGGAGGTGCACATGCTCGAGCGGGTAAAAGAAAACATCAAGTCGCGTCGCGACGTTCGGCCTGCAGCCGAGGCGGTACCAGCGTTGACCGATTGGTTCGCCTCAGCGCCGGGGCAAGCGCTATTGGCGTGTGAAAAAGATGATATTGATCAAGCACTTGCTTGCCTGTTCGGGTATCATTTGTGCCAACTTAGCGTGGGCCGTGGGTTGCGCTTAACCGGTAATAGCCGCATTGCCCATACCTTTGCGCTTAACCCTTGCGCACAGCCTGGCGGCGCAGAGGCCGGCTGCTGCGACTATGGTCGGTTGCCGCTAGCGCCTGAGTCGGTGGATGTGTTTGTGCTGCACCACGTGCTGGATTTTAGCCAAACCCCCCACCAACTATTGGCCGAGGTGGCCCGAGCAACCATTGCCCGTGGTCATATTGTTATTATCGGCTTTAATCCCTGGAGCCTGGGCGGCGCTTTGCGCTTTTTGCGCAGCTGGTTTGGCAATGCGCCTGAGGGTGGCCACCAGAGCCTGCGCTGGGGTCGTTTACACGACTGGTGCAAACTGCTGGATTTAGTGCCGGTTAGCGTAACCCGCGGCCAATTTTGGCCCCGCTCTAAAAACAACCAGCGCAGCATTGAGTCCTGGTTGCGGCGTATCGGAGCGCCTTGGGGCAATTATTACGCTGTGACCGTGCGCAAAGATGTGCCAGCAGTATTGCCACTCAAGCCACGCTGGAACAATGTTGAACTGCGAGGCTTTAGTGCCGCCTCGGTGCCCAGTAAAGTCGGGCGCGACGCAACGCGTACAACAAGCTCCACCTCACAGCAGAAACATTTAAAAAGCGTGTTGAGTGATCATAAAAAACATTAACAAGTAATGGTAACTAATTGAAAAAAATAGAAATATATACAGATGGCGCCTGTCGTGGAAATCCCGGGCCAGGGGGCTGGGGGGCATTGTTGCGCTTTGAAGGACAAGAGAAAGAGTTGTGTGGTGGCGAACGTAACACCACCAATAATCGTATGGAGCTGACGGCGGCCATTGAAGGCCTCAAGGCACTTACAGAGGCCTGTGAGGTAGTGTTAACAACCGACTCGCAATATGTGCGCAAAGGCATTACCGAGTGGCTCGCAGGCTGGAAGCGCAAAGGGTGGCGCACCGCCTCTAAGCAACCGGTAAAAAACGTCGATTTATGGCAGGCTCTGGATGAACAAAGTAATCGTCACAAAATAGATTGGCGCTGGGTAAAAGGCCATAGCGGTCACGCCGAGAACGAGCGCGCGGATCAGCTGGCCAATCGCGGTATTGACGAGTTGCGCTAATGACGCCGCGGCGGTAAATCCCCTTTATTTTTAGCAGGTTATTATGAGCACATCAGACAATACCGTCACCCGCCAAATCGTACTCGATACCGAGACGACAGGCCTTGAGGCCACGCAAGGGCACCGTATTATCGAGATCGGTTGTGTCGAGGTCGTCAACCGCAAACTGACGGGAAAACACTATCATCAGTACATCAACCCTGAGCGTGAGATCGACGCGGGGGCGATGGAGGTGCATGGTATCAGCAACGAGATGCTGGCTGATAAGCCGGTATTTGCGCAAATACGCGAGGATTTTTTAGCGTTTATCGCCGGTGCTGAACTGGTTATTCACAATGCGCCCTTTGATATTGGCTTTATCGATGCCGAGCTGCGCCGTATGGACGCGCGCCACAACACTATTGCCTTAAACAACAGCATCGTCGACTCGCTGATGCTGGCGCGCGGCAAGCATCCCGGTCAGAAAAACAGCCTGGATGCGTTGTGTAAGCGCTATGGGGTCGACAACTCACAGCGCGAGCTGCACGGCGCTTTGCTGGATGCCGAGATCCTTGCCGACGTTTATTTACTTATGACTGGTGGCCAAACGGCGCTTATGCTGGGTGGTGGCGATGGCAGTGACGGCGGGGAAGAGGCGTCAGGCTCCGAGATTAAACGTTTAGACAGTGGTCGTCGGCCGTTGCCAGTGCTGCGCGCTGACGAGCAAGAGCTGGTGCGGCATCAAGAGAAGCTCGCCGCCATTAATAGCGCCAGTGATGGTCAGTGTTTGTGGTTATCGACGGGCGAAGCTCTGGGTGAGGTCGCCCCGGGTAACGATTAAGCGGTCAATGCGCCCATAAATGCGACAGCTTTGGCATCTGCTCGCAAAGGTTGAGTACTTAATTGGATTGCCTTAGAGTTTTGTAATAAGTTAATGTAGATTCTATCTTTACAGCATTAATGCATTGGTTGTACACAAAAAGAGCTATCCGCGCCGGAGTGTTCGGATCGACCCATACCAGCAGGAAAATAACAGTGACTACAGACACCGCTGAGCGTTTTAACCCCTCCTCTTTAAAGCTAGTGCAAAATGAGCTGGTGGCGACTATTGAGTCGGCGGCCAATCGGCTTGAGCGCTTTGCCAGCGACCCTAACGATGGTGAGTTGCTGCAAAACTGCATTGATGACATTAAACAAATTCGCGGCACTTTAAATCTACTTCAGCTGAGGGGCGTTGACACCCTGGCGAGCGAGCTGGTTGAACATATTACCGATATCCCCTTGGGCGATGGCGCCGCAACTCACGAAAAACTTGAACGCATCACCTCGGTGTTTTTTATCCTGCCGCGTTATTTAGAGTACTGCACCCAGACAGGCCGCAGTATGGCGGTACTCTTGATTCCCCATATTAACGACTTGCGCGCGGCACGGCGCGAGCCGCTGCTGCCCATGAGCTACTATTTTCAAGTCGATTTAGAGCACTGCCAGCGACCCGAGCAGCCCGCCGCCGATATCCCCGAAGACTTTCGCCACTTTGTCCGCCGCATCCGCCATATGTATCAGGTGGCCATGCTTAGTGTGTTACAAGGCAAGCAAGTAAAGCCTTCTCTGGGGATGATGGTGCGCGCCTTAGAGCGCCTCGATAGCGTCACAGCTGGTCGCCCCATGGCCCAACTGTGGTGGGTGGGCGCCGAGATGATTGGCGCCATTGCCGAAGGTAAACTGCAGCTTAATAAGTCACGCAAGATGCTGCTAGGCGCCATCGACCGCGAGTTCAAGCGGGTGCAGTTTGAAGGCGATGCGGTGCTAGATCGCGCGGCTGCCCCAGCGCTGTTAAAAGAGTTGGTTTATTTGGTGGCGCTGGCGCATCGCGACAGCTCTAAAACAGATGTGATTTTAAAAGCCTATAACGTCAGCCGGCTGGCGTATAGTGAGGTAGAGCTGCTACGAGAACAGGAATACCTAAAAGGACCCAGTGCTACCACGGTAACCTCCATGACTGCCGTGCTCCAGGAGGAGTTACGCGCGAGTAAAAACATCTTAGAGCGCGCCGCTCAGGGCGGTATCGAGATGCTTAAAGAGACCCCCGAGTTACCCGAAACGTTAAAAAAGATTGCCGAAATACTCTCGGTGGTCGGTCTGGTGGCCCCAAGCAACTCGTTACGTACAGAAATTGAAAAAATATCCGGCTGGCAAAATGAAACTATCGAGGCAAGCCCCGATGACCTGCTCGGTGTTGCCGACACACTACTGTATATCGAAAGCACCGTAAGTGGCTTGGCGCGAATGAACCTGTCAGAAGAAAAGTTGGCAGCGCTCAATGCGTTATCCCGCGAAGAGGTTTTGTCGAACAGCCAAATTCACGAGGCCGAAACGCTGGTGATCGAGGAGGCCGAGTCGGGTCTGGCGATGATCAAGCGTGCGCTTAATAGCTATTCAGAGTCTAACTACGACATAGGCCACATCAAAAACGTCTCATCAACACTCTCTACCGTGCGCGGTGGAATGTTAGTGTTGGCGCTGCCTCGCGCCGCTAAAGTGGTCGCCGCGTGCGAGGCGTTTGTCAACGAGGCGCTGCTGGGCGGCGAGCAGTTGCCCGCAGTGCAGCATTTGCTAGAAACCTTTGCCGATGCCGTGATTAGCCTTGAGTACTACTTGGACGCGATTAAATCGGAGAAGGGTGCCGATACCAGTGTGTTGCAAATCGCCGAAGAAAGCTTACAAGCGCTAGGCTACCCCGTCGCCCCATGAGAGGGCCGCGATAGTTGTGAGCCTGAATAGCTCTGCTGCCACTGATTACTATTGGCCGGTTAGCGGCGGTCAGCTATGGCTGCCCGCGGGCCGGCCTAGTCAGGTAAAGCCTGGCGGCACTAGTGCGTGCTTTCGGATCGATTTGCCCGAAACCGACAGCGCGGCAAAGCACTGGATTGCACTTTCAGATGCACCAGAATGGTTAGCGAAAGAGCACTGGATCAGCCTCCGGGAGCTGCTTGATGAGCTTGACTCCGACGCTCTGTTTTGGGCGAGTCGGGCGCTACAGATTGGACACTGGTGGCAACGTCATCGGTTTTGTTCTTGTTGCGGTGCCGAGCTGCCTGCACCGCAGTCAGAGCTGCTGGCCAAAGGCGAGCTCGTACGTATTTGCGCGGTTTGCCATATTCGTTATTACCCGGCCCAAACTCCCTGTATCATTGTCTTGGTCACCAAGGGTGAATACTGTCTGTTGGCTCAGCACCAGCGTTCGCGTACCGGCACCTATACCGCATTGGCAGGGTTTGTTGAGGCGGGCGAGAGAATCGAGCAAACCGTTGTCAGAGAAGTGCAGGAAGAGGTTGGCTTAAACGTCACTCAGCTCACCTATATGAACAGTCAGAGCTGGCCGTTTCCCGCACAATTAATGCTGGGTTTTTACGCCCACTACAATAGCGGTAGTATTGTGCCGCAGCCGGATGAAATTAAAGAGGCGCACTGGTATCACTATCGTGATTTGCCCAAGGTGCCGCCCGTCGGGACGATTGCACGCCAACTCATCGATGGTTTTGTACAACGCTGTGAGATGTCAGCGGATGATAAAGCCCGCTAGCGTATTGGCTAAAGGAGGCCAGTCACTATGGTTTATAGCGTAATTGCGGTTGCGGCGGCGCTGTGCTGCTTGCTCGTGGCCTATTCGGCGGCCAAATTGCTGTTTAAGGACTCATGGGTTCTTGGCTGGTTGCGCGGCATGTTTGGCTTAGCACTGCTAGGGCTGGCGGTTTTGTTTGCTTTTGTTGCTTTGGATATTTTTAGTTATCGGCAAATACAAAAGGAGCATATGGTGGCCACTTTAAGCTTCGAAAAGGTTAAAGATGCGCTGTTCAATGTGACCGTTGCCGACGAAGAAGGCAATGAGCAAAAGTACCAAATTGCCGGCGATCAATGGCAGCTAGACGCGCGCATCATTAAGTGGACTGGTATTGTCGCTAATTGGGGCGTAAAGCCGGGGTATCGGCTCGATCGTCTCAGTGGCCGCTACTACTCATTAGAGCAAGAGCGCAACGCCGACCGAACCGTATACTCGTTTCACGAAAGCCGTTATGGCGTCGACGTATGGCGCTGGTTGCGCGAAGGCAGAGACGCTTTGCCTATTGTCGATGCGGTGTACGGCAGTGCTACTTATTTGCCCATGGCAGATGGCGCTTTATTTGAGGTGAGTTTATCGGGCACCGGCCTGGTTACCCGCCCCATGAATGACTCCGCGCGCGAGGCTGTGGGCGCTTGGCGCTAACGCGTAGGTTAATAACACTGAGAAAGACAAACACGATTGATTTGGGGAGTAAAATTTTTGGAATTTTTAGCAGATTACGGAATGTTTTTAGCAAAAGCTGTCACCATTGTGGTGGCTTTTGCTATTGTTTTAGCGCTTATTGTGAGCAGCAAGCAGCGCGGCCGAGGCTCAGATAAAGGCCACATTGAAGTTACTAAGCTCAATGACACCTACGATGAGTACTCTGACATTATTAAAGCTGAGGTGCTTGATTCGGCGGCTATTAAGTTAGAGCAAAAACTTAAAAAGAAAAAAGAAAAATTACTGCAAAAAGACAAAAAGCGAGAACAAAAAAACGCCGACAGCAAAGCGATCGAAGAGGCGGCCAACACACCAAAACGCCTGTTTGTTTTAAATTTTGATGGCGATATTAAAGCGTCGGCCAATGGCAGTTTACGCGAGGAAATTACCGCGATCTTAGGTGTCGCAACCGAGCGCGATGAAGTTGTGGTAAAGCTCGAAAGTGGTGGGGGCATGGTGCACAGTTACGGCCTGGCAGCGAGCCAGCTGACGCGTATTACTGAGCGCAACATACCGTTAACGGTTTGTGTCGACAAAGTCGCGGCCAGCGGTGGCTATATGATGGCTTGTGTGGCCGACAAAATTGTCGCAGCGCCATTTGCCGTACTTGGCTCGATAGGTGTGGTCGCGCAGCTGCCTAACTTCCATCGTCTGCTAAAAAAGAACGATATTGATTACGAGATGTTTACCGCCGGCGAATACAAACGCACGGTAACCATGTTTGGTGAAAACACTGAGAAGGGGCGTGAAAAGTTTACTGACGACTTAGAGCAAACCCATGTGCTATTTAAGGCGTTTGTTGGTGAACATCGGCCCGCTGTCGATGTCGATAAAGTAGCCACCGGTGAAATCTGGTATGGTTCTAAGGCGCTAGAGATGCAGCTGATTGATCACATTCAAACCAGTGATGGCTATTTGTGGTCCCAATACCCCGACACCGATATTTTTGCCGTAGAGTTTACCCACAAAAAGTCATTACCCGAACGTCTCGGCATAGCTGCCGAGAGTTCAGTAGACCGTTTGTTTAGTCGCTGGATTACCCGTATGCAACCAAAGCGTTGGTTTTAAGCTAACGCTTTACTTGACCCTTACCCCGGGTCAAGTAAGAGCTTTGGGCATGAGGCACAAAACTTAGTGCTGGCGGCGGCTTAACGATGGACCTTAATCGCGAGAGAGAACCGCTATGCAAGATTACCGTGCCTTTAGAATTCATCGTGGCGACGATAACGACTTTAGTGTCGCCGTTGAGTCAGTTCCTGCAAGCACGTTGCCAGATGGCGATATTCTGGTTCGTGTGCATTACAGCGATTTAAACTACAAAGACGCGCTGGGTGCCATCGGCAACCCGGGCGTTAGCCGTAACTTTCCTCATACGCCCGGCATTGACGCCGCCGGAGAAGTCGTCTCAGACAGTACCAATCAGTATCGGCCGGGCGACCGGGTGCTTATCAGCGGCTACGATTTTGGCATGAATACCCCCGGCGGCCTGGCTCAGTATTGCCGCGTGCCGCTGCAGTGGGTGTGTCCGTGCCCACCGCAGTTAGATTTACCTGAGGCAATGATCTTTGGTACCGCGGGGCTCACCGCCGCCATGTGTCTCGATAAGCTGGCGCGCCTGCAGCATAAAGCCATTAGCGATACCCGCTTGCTGGTTAGTGGGGCATCGGGTGGGGTTGGCTCGCTTGCCACCGCGATGGCGGCAAAGCTTGGCTTTCAAGTCATTGCCATGAGCGGTAAAACTCAGGCGCACGATAGCTTAAGGGCGCTGGGGGCAACCGAGGTGATTTCATCGGCCGAATGGCTAGAACCCAACAAGAAAGCGCTGTTAAAACCCCAGTGGGACTGCGCGATCGACACCTTAGGCGGCGATGCGCTGTTTAATATTATTAAAGCGACCGAGCGCGAGGGTGCCGTAGCAGCGTGTGGCTTGGCCTCCGGCGCGGACTTTGCGGCAACCGTGTATCCGTTTATTTTACGGGGGGTCGCGTTGCTGGGTGTGGATTCGGCCGAGCAAGCCAACGATTATAAACGTAAGTTGTGGCTGCATCTTGCGACCGATCTTAAACCTGCATCGCTTAGAAGCATGTGTGAAGAAATCACCCTCGAGCAGGTTCCCGATGTGCTTGCTAGTATGCGCGCCGGGCGTTCTCGTGGGCGCTACCTCGTGCGTGTTGATTAACAACCCGTCAGCTAAAAAACAATTTCTTTTGGAGGATTGCCGTGTTTCAAAATCGCCAAAAATCGATAATGCCGTCACCTGAAAATGCACTACCCGGACGTGACCAACCTATCACCGTATCGCCGACACACGCGGTAAACGGCACCAGTATCAAACCGCCGTTTCCTGCCGGATATGAACAACTGGTGGTCGGACTTGGTTGCTTTTGGGGCGCTGAACGTTTGTTTTGGCAAACGGCCGGCGTTTACACCACTGCGGTCGGGTATGCCGGAGGGTACACGCCAAACCCGACCTATGAAGAGGTTTGCAGCGGCATGACTGGGCATAACGAAGTTGTGCTGGTGGTGTTTGACCCTGCCAAGGTGAGCTTTGAAGCGTTGCTTAAAGTGTTCTGGGAGGCTCACGACCCCACTCAGGGTATGCGACAGGGCAACGACAGTGGCACTCAGTATCGCTCGGGCCTGTACCTTTCCAGTGAGGCGCAACGCGCCGCTGCAGAGCAAAGTCGGCAAGCCTACCAGGACGCGCTTACAGCGGCAGTGCGGGGCGATATCACCACAGAAATAAAGGTCGGTGTCGAGTTTTATTATGCCGAAACTTATCACCAACAGTATTTGGCGAAAAACCCCAACGGCTATTGTGGCTTGGCCGGCACCGGGGTTAGTTGCCCCGGTTAGGCATCTAGAACCTCTAGCACTAACTTGTAGTAGACCGTGTAGATTTTTGCGGCGCGGTTATCTTCTTGCACAATAAAAAACGGCGCGCGGTCTACGTTATATTCGCGCGCTAGCTTCATGCCCTCACTGTTTGGGTCGGTCTCATCGGCAATCACAATCTTATCAATACGCTCGATATGGCCGCTTTGCTCAAGCTTAGCCATGACGTCAGCACATTTACGGCAAGGCGAGCCGTCGGCGAGTACTTTTTTGACCATGGTTATCGTCACAGAGTTAAGGCCTCTCGGTTAAGCTGCTGACATTATGACTAAGGTCACTGTTATCACCGTCTGAGATGTTGTTGGCGTGCAAGCCGCACTCTTTTTTGGTGGCTTCTTCCCACCACCAACGGCCTTCGCGCTCGTGCTGACCTGGGCCGACAGGGCGGGTGCAGGGTTCACAGCCGATGGAAATATATCCCCGATCATGCAATGGATTGTAGGGCGCCTCGTACATGCGAATATAATTCCAGACCTCCTCTGAGCTCCAGTTTGCCAGCGGATTAAACTTGGTTAATTTCGCGCCGGGGCGAGCAAACGCTAAATCATTCTGTATGACCGGGATGTCGGCGCGGGTACCGGGGCTTTGATCTTTACGTTGTCCGGTAATCCACGCGTCTACCTCTAACAATTTCTTGCGTAGAGGGGCAATTTTGCGAATACCGCAGCATTCTTTGTGCGTATCTTGGTAAAAACTAAACAGACCTTTTTCTTTTACCAGCGCGCGCACTGCCTCGCCATCGGGCGAGATAACGTCAATATCAATGCCGTAATGTTTTCGCACTGTCTCGATAAATTGGTAGGTTTCGGCGTGTAAGCGGCCGGTATCAAGGCAAAACACTTGGAGGTCGGGGCGAATACGGCTTGCCATATCGATCAGGGCCACATCTTCGGCACCACTAAAGGAGATCGCTATATTTTCAAACTGCTCAAGCGCGTAGCGCATAATGCGGTAGGGGCTTTGCCCTTGCAGTTCGGTCTCGACGTTGACGATATCAATGCTTTCGCTCATGTGCTGGCCTTTATTTACATCTCGGTTGCAGGCAGTTGCCCAAGGGGACTACCTGTTTGTTGTGAGTCTTTTAATGCAGCGAAGGATACCAGAGCCTTTAACAGCTGCCCAATAGCGCTCAAGCATTAACTTATAACCAATGATTACCACTTCGTGGAACAGTGTGCAAAACTCGCCCGAAAAGCTTTAAAAATAACCACACCTATGGTGTCTGCATAGCTATTGGCACTACATGTAGGATTTTTGTCTGCATAATTGCTGAGTTGTAGGCGGCTAAGGGGGGCGATGTCCGGTATGTTTTGGTTATATCTAGGGTTGTCGCCTTGTAAATTCGTACTATGTTCCACGTGAAAACCCATCGTGTTCAATTGCTTTTATGCGCGTGACGGGTTAGATTCGCGTTTTTTCTTTGACTGTATGCTGGAGGCGGCTAGTGGAAATCGCGTGCTTGGATCTTGAAGGGGTTTTGGTCCCTGAAATTTGGATTAAATTTGCAGAGAAAACCGGTATCGAGGCGCTAAAAGCAACGACCCGTGATATTCCCGATTACGACGTTTTGATGCGTCAACGCCTGAAAATTCTGGAGGAGAACAACCTCGGCCTTAATGAAATTCAGGAGGTCATCGCAACTCTAGAGCCCCTCGAAGGCGCGGTTGAGTTTGTCGATTGGCTGCGCGAGCGCTTTCAGGTCATTATTTTGTCGGACACTTTTTACGAGTTTTCGCAACCGCTGATGCGTCAATTAGGGTTCCCGACACTGTTGTGCCACCGCTTAGAAACCGACGAAAAGGGTAAGGTAATTAATTACCATTTGCGCCAAAAAGACCCTAAGCGTCAATCAGTGCTCGCCTTAAAAACCTTGTACTACCGGATTATTGCCGCCGGAGATTCCTACAACGATACTACGATGCTCGGCGAAGCTGATGCCGGCATCCTGTTTCATGCCCCGCAGAATGTTATCGATGAGTTTCCACAGTTTCCCGCTGCGCACACTTATGAGGCACTGAAGCATGAGTTTCTTAAAGCGAGTAATCGCGATTTAACGCTTTAATTACTGCTTATTGCAAAGCAAGGCGCATCTAAAAAACCGGCCACTTGGCCGGTTTTTTTATGGGCTTAAAGAATGTGCCCCGTTTTAATGCATTGACGAAAAAATGAATAATGTGTCAATTTTATTTCGCTCTGTCCGCGGTTAGTGTTAACTGCTATGGTAAAAAAGCAAAAGTGAGAGATCGCTTATTAGCGAGAGTCCGTTTAACGGATTTTTTAAACGACGTTTTCTCAAGCTGTCTTGCTAATAACAATAAAAAGAGGGATTCATGGAGGACGCGTTGCCACGCATAAAAAGGAGTAACACATGGAAAAAACGAATCAACCTGGCAAAAAGTTTCGACGCGGGTATTTGCCTAAGCAGGTTTTGTTAGGCTCATTATTTGTCAGTAGTAGTTTGTTAGTATCGCCATCATTTGCCGCTCAGTCGGTTATTGAGGAAGTGCTGATCACGGCGCAAAAGCGCGAGCAGGACTTGCAAGATGTATCGGTTGCGGTTAGCGCGTTTTCTGGTGATGCCATTGAAAAAATGGGCTTTGAAGAGGGGTTGGATATCACTCAGCAAGTGCCCAACATGAACTTCTTTGCCATATTCGGTGAAGCATCTAGCCCCTCTGTTAGTTTACGCGGCATTAGTCTGGTTAACTTTTCCGACTCTTGGGAGTCACCGGTTTCTATTTATGTTGACGACGTCTATCGTGGCAACCCGGCGGGTTCAGCCATTCAGCTGTTTGACCTACAGCGGGTAGAGGTTTTGCGTGGCCCGCAGGGGACTCTGTATGGTAGAAACACAACTGGCGGCCTGGTGCATTACATCTCGAGAAAACCTACCGACACACTGGATGCCAGCGCCAGCATCAGTTACGGAAGCTACGACGAGACGGTTGTCGAGGGCATGCTGAGTGGCCCGTTAAGCGATAATGTGCGCGGCCGTGTCGCACTTAAAAAAACAGATAATGACGGCTGGCAAACCAACACTGTTACCGGGGAAAAGCTTAATGACACCGATAGCTTTGGCTACCGGGCGCAACTTGATATCGATTTAAATGCAGACGCAGGTTTGTTGTTAAATATTCATGGCAGCGAAGCTGATCAACAGTCCGTGGGTTTTGCTCACATGGGCTACCTTGAATCCGTAGGGGAGGGCGCGGCGACTTGCTCGATTGATCGAATTCAAAATGGTCTGTGCACCAGCAACAGTTTTGAGATGACCGGGGCCGAGGCCGTTAACGGTCAGTTTGATCCTGAGCATGTTGCCAGTGGTGCTAAAGATGGCTTGCAAACAACAATCGATACCTTTGGGGTTTCTGCAACGCTAGACTGGGAGCTTGACCCATTCACTGTCACCTCCATTACCGCTTATGAAGAGCTGGATAAATTTCTCCAAGATGACGGTGATGGCACCGAAGTTGTGTTTTTTGATGAGCAGTATAGTGTTGATGCCGAGCAATACACGCAGGAGCTGCGTTTAAACGGCAGCACTAACGCAAGCAAGTGGGTCGGTGGCGTATATTACTACAAAGACGATCGCGGCTTAATGACTCAGGCGCCCACTACCGCTGATGGTTTGTGGCACCAGGAGATTGTCTCGCTTGACTCTGAGTCTTGGGCTGTATTTGGCCAATATGAATACGACATTCTCCCCGAGTGGACTTTAATTCTGGGGGCACGCTATACCGAGGAAGACCGCGATTTTGTGCAAGACTCTGGCCCTTCATTTTACGATGAGATTGATGTAACTCGTGACTTTAGCGACGATGCTATTACCGGTCGTATTGGTCTAGACTGGCGCCCTACAGATTACTCGCTAGCCTACATAAGTTTGTCTACGGGTTTTAAAAGTGGCGGTTTTTCGGGCAGCTACAACGCCTCTGTCGAGGCTACACTACCGGTCAGCTCGGAGGATGTTACTAATTTAGAGCTCGGCTACAAAACCAGCTTTGCCGATGGCCGTATCAAACTTAATGCCGCCGCCTTTACTTACGAGGTCGAAGGCTATCAGGCGCAGGTATTTTTGACAGTGGCAGACGGTAGCGTAATCACTAACGCAGGGGATGTGACCGGTACCGGCGCCGAGTTTGAAGTTACCGCACAGGTAAGTGATAACTTTGAGCTAATTGGTGGTTTGGGGCTGCTAAAAACTGAGTTCGATTCGGATCAGATTTTTCTTGTGGCAGGCGATGAGTATACCTTGGATGGTAACGAACTGCCTTCGGCACCCGCACTTACTTATAATCTTGTGGGGCGCTACTATATTCCCTTGGGCGATGCCGGTGAAATTGCGCTGCAAGCGGATTACGCATGGCAAGATGATCATTATCTACAGATTGAAAACGATCCTTACTCTAAACATAGTGCGTACGGGATCGCCAACGCGAAAGTTAGTTGGTTATCAGCCTCTGAGCGGCTAACGGTCGAAGCGTTTGTCAAAAACGCCACCGACGAAGAGTACTTCACTTACCAAAATACCCTAGGTAGCGACTGGGGTTACGGTGTGTGGGGGCTACCACGTACGGCAGGCGTTAAAGTGAGCTGGAAGATGTAGCCCGTCTCGCATATGCCAAGGTCTACCCTCAAAGGGGTAGGCCTTGGTGTTTTGGGCAGGTTTACGTTTCATGGCTATGTTTAAGGCTGTGGTGTTGATTTTACCCTAACGCTTGACGTTAAAAGCCGCTATTATTGCTTTACACAGAGCACGGCCAAAAGGAACGCCGCCGTCATGCAATCTAAAAAGTCATCGCATTTTACATTGTCCATTCGGGTTATCGTACTGGCTTTGGTTGCCTTAGCCGTCTTGCTAACGGCGGCATGCGCGATATCCTTGCAATATTATTTCAGTCGCCAAATGGCGATCGAGCATGGGGTAGAGCGGTATCAAAAGGCGGCCGTAAGCGCCGGGGGCTTTATCGAAGCCATCGAGCGCCGCGCAGAGCAGGTCAGCTCATTATTGACCCGCTATCCATCTCTATTAAAAGTTGACTCCCCCTCCGAGGTGGCCAAGGTCCGCAACTTGTTTGCTGAGGTGCTCGGTAACAATGAGCTTTTTTACAGCATATACCTTGGCTTTCCTAACGGCGATTTCTTTGAGGTGGTCAATTTAGATACCGATGCCTCACTTCGCAGCGCGGTTAAAGCGACTAAGGATGACCGCTGGTTGGTCAACCGGGTTCGAGAGTCAGCGCAAGGCCGTATTCGCGAGTTTTACTACTTCGACAAAGATTTTAACCTGCGTGCCGAAAGGCAAGAGCCCAGCCGTTATGATGTACGTCAACGGCGGTGGTTTAATGAATCAACCAGCGTTGAGGTTTTAAAATCGGAGCCTTATGTATTTCAATATATTCAAGCGCCAGGACAAACTTATTCGGTTCGCTTTCCTGATAGCGATGTCGTTTTAGGCATCGACATTACTCTACAGTCTTTTTCGCAATACCTACGCGACCAAAACTTAGGCGATAACGCAGAGCTGTTTGTTTACGATGACTCGGGGGAGGTGCTCGGGTCCAATTTGCTCAGTGGCAATAGCAGCAGCAACGCCAACACTGCGCCGATTTCGTTAAGCAAGCGCGACCGCGCCTACCTTGATTCCCTAGGGCCAATACGGGTCTCAAATGAGCTGGACTGGGCTCCCATCGATTTTTCAGAGGCGGGTCGCCCAAAAGGTTATAGTATTGACCTGTTGCGGTTATTGGCACAGAAACTTCAATTAAACCTGCAGTTCATCAATGGCTACCGATGGCAGGAGCTAGTCGAGAAGTTTTCTGCTGGCGAGCTGGATGTCTTGCAACCGCTGTTTTCCTCTAGCGCCAACCGACGTTTAGGGCTTTTTAGTGATGCTTTAGCTGAGCTGCCTTACGCCGTGGTGAGTAAGTCCGGGAGCGCGCCCATTACCAACGTGATGGATCTTAAATCGTTAAAAGTGGCGGCCCCTAGCGGCTGGACTATCACTCACTTTTTACGTCAGAGCATAGGTGTAAAGAATATTGTCGAGGTCGAGGACACCCAAGAGGCATTGTTGGCAGTACAGTCTGGTCGCGCGGATGCCACCATTGATTACGACGCTGTATTACGCCATACGGCAGGAAAATTATTTTTAAACAGCTTGCAGTTTGGTCCCCAGCTAACCGATCAGAGACTGCCCCAAACGCTCTATTTAGCGGTTCACCCATCGCAAGAGCGACTTTTAGGGCTGATTAATTTGGCCTTGATGTCAGTCACAGACGACGAGTGGTTGCAGCTCGAAAATAAATGGCTCGGGAGTGACGCTAACCCTGATAGCGATCTTGCCCGCGTGCCGTACCCGTTTTTACTTGGGGTAGGGCAAGAGGTGCGTTTAAAAGAAAAAATGATTAAACGAAAAGTGCACGGCGTTGATCACTTTGTGCTTATTACCCCGATAGGTTCAGGCGCGGGAAAACAGAGCTACTTTGCCGCCGTCATTCCGGTTAAAGAGGTTCTGGCCAGCACGTTGAATCGGGTTCGTACGGCGATATGGATTACCGCGCTGTGTTTATTGTTGTTACTGCCATTCGTATGGCTTTTGGCGCGGCCAATTGTCAGGCCGATTTTAGCGCTTGCAGAAAAAAGCAATCTGGTCAAAGAGCGCCGCTTTGATCACGTCATTTATACCCGCTCACGAGTTACGGAGTTAAATGAGTTGGCCATCTCGATGACCAATATGGCCGATTCCATTTGCGCGCACGAGGAAATCCAACGCACGCTAATGGACTCTTTTATCCAGCTTATTGCGGAGGCTATTGACGAGAAGTCTCCCTATACTGGTGGTCATTGCGCCCGCGTGCCCGAGCTGGGGTTAATGTTAGCGGATGCTGCACACGCCTCATCGGCGCCCGCTTTTGCCGATTTTCAGTTTAAGAAT
This sequence comes from uncultured Gilvimarinus sp., assembly GCF_963972205.1. Lineage (NCBI taxonomy): Bacteria > Pseudomonadati > Pseudomonadota > Gammaproteobacteria > Cellvibrionales > Cellvibrionaceae > Gilvimarinus > uncultured Gilvimarinus sp. The sequence continues at coordinate 590,038 of NZ_CAXAUC010000001.1, forward strand.
AAAGAGCAATGGCGAGAATTTAAAATTGCGGCATGGCTGCACGATTGCGGAAAAATTACCGTCCCCGAGTATGTTGTCGATAAATCCGTAAAGTTAGAAACGATCTACAATCGTATTCACGAGGTGCGGACCCGGTTTGAAGTGCTTTTGCGCGATGCCGAGATTGACTATTGGCAGGCGCGGGCGCAGGGCCTGTATAGCGAAGTCGAGCTGCAAGCGCAGCGTGATGGACGCGTAGCACAGCTGCACGAGGACTTTGCGTTTGTTGCCAAGGCGAATATTGGCGGCGAATTTATGGATCAGGACGACATCGACCGGTTGACGCAAATTGGCGCGCAAACGTGGCAGCGCCATTTTGATCGCAACTTGGGTATTAGTGCCGCCGAGCAAGCGCGTGTTGAGCGCCTCCCTCAAGAGCTGCCCGCTACGGAGAAGCTGCTTGACGACAGGCCCGAGCATATTGTCTTGCGTACCCGCAGTGTGGATTATGAACCGTATTTAGAGATCGATATGGAGGTTCCCGAGTACCTGTACAACCGTGGCGAGCTTTACAACTTGTCGATCGCACGTGGCACTTTAACGCGAGAAGAGCGCTTTAAAATTAACGAGCACATGATTAGCACCATAAGAATGCTCGACCGCTTGCCTTTCCCGCCCGAGTTGGCGCGCGTACCGCGCTATGCCTCGACCCATCACGAGGCGGTAAACGGCACCGGCTACCCCAGAAAGCTAAAAGGCGATCAGTTGTCGGTGCCCGAAAAGGTATTGGTTGTCGCCGACATTTTTGAGGCGTTAACTGCTGCTGATCGCCCCTACAAAGAGGCGAAATCCATTGCCGCGGCCATCGATATTATGGCGGGAATGGTGGATCGAGGGCATATTGATGGCGCGGTGTTCGAGCTGTTCCTAACCAGCGGGGTGTACCTAAAATACGCCCGAGAGTACCTGTCGCCGGTGCAAATCGTCGATGTTAACATCCAGCAATATATAGGCGATCGCTAAGCGGTTAACCTAGTTCGCAGCTCGCCCCTATTGGGCCGGCGCCGCTTCGTGTAAGCTTGGCCGTTTGCTCTAGTGGTAGGTTTTATGTCTCCCTCCGTAATAGGCACTACCTTGTTGGCCATGTTGGCGTTTGCGGGCAACTCGGTGCTGTGCCGGCTCGCTTTGTCGCCCGACAGCTCGGCCATAATTGACCCTGCAAGCTTCAGTGCGATCCGCTTGCTTAGTGGCGCCGTCACTCTGATACTGATTGTACTTTGGCGAGAGCGCCGCTTGCCGCCCATGGCGGGGTCCTGGGGCGGTGCGGCTTCTCTGTTTGTGTATTTGTTGGGGTTCTCTTACGCCTACGTGCAGCTCGATACCGGTGTTGGCGCTCTTATTCTGTTTGGCGTGGTGCAGCTGGTTATGTTGTTTGCAGCTTTGCGGGCAGGCCACCGGTTACAGCTTGCCGAGATCGCCGGGCTGATGCTGGCACTGGTTGGTTTGCTGCTGCTATTGCTACCCGGTGCGACGCGCCCCAATTTGCCTGGCGTTTTGTTAATGGCGTTGGCGGGCGCTGGTTGGGCGCTATACAGTCTGGCCGGGCGCGATGCGGGCGCACCGTTATTAGCCACATGGGGAAACTTTATGCGAGCCTTGCCGCTACTGGGGTTGCTACTGGTGGTTCCCGTATTTTTGCCCGATCAGCCGTTGCGGTTCAATACCGCTGGGGTGTGGCTGGCTTTGGCCTCCGGCAGTGTCACCTCGGCACTGGGGTATGCCATTTGGTACCGGGCACTGGCTGGGCTCGAAGTAACGCAGGCCGGCGTTGTACAGCTGTCAGTTCCGGTGCTGGCAGCGCTCGGCGGGGTGTGGTTTGTGGGCGAGGCGTTAAGCCTTCGCCTGCTCTTTAGCGGCGCCTTAGTACTTGGTGGAATTTATTGCGTTTTACAGGTGCGTGAGCGCCGCCAAGCTTAACTTTAAACCCCTAATGTGTAACGAATTTGCAACCTTTTGCTCTGTGCTAAATTACAAGCATATTTATAGTTGACAAGGCTAAGCAGGGGTATATACTCGATATTGCTTGAAAGTAAGTCCTATATTTATGCCACACCAAAGTATCGGTACGCCTTTAGTTCTGGTCCGTTTAGTCATAAGTAATAGCAACACTTTTAGCGCACAACCGCCTCACAAGAGGCTTACTCATTGATTGAACAGGATTGACACTATGTCTACTACAACAGGTACCGTTAAGTGGTTTAACGAAGCAAAAGGTTTTGGCTTTATCGAGCAAGAATCTGGTCCAGACGTTTTTGCCCACTTCAGCGCTATTGTTGGTTCAGGTTTTAAAACCTTGACCGAAGGCCAAAAAGTTGAGTTCACCGTAACTCAAGGCCAAAAAGGTCCTCAGGCTGAGAACATCGTAGGCCTGTAAGGCTTAGATTTCGAAGTCTCAGACCTCTGAGTCTAAAGACTCGCTGCCACGGCAGCTACTTGCTCTAAAAGGGTAGGTAAAAAAAGGGTAGGGCATTTGTCCTGCCCTTTTTTATTGCCGGTCTGTTTTGGGTTGCGCAGTAAATCTCGAGTCTATAATTGACGCGCCAGCGCACAACGCAAACGAATTGATAGGTAAATGCATTGCAAGAATTGAAATTTTCCAGCCTAGCGCTGCGCCCCGAGCTGCTGCAGAGCGTTGCCTCGCTGGGCTACAGCGCCATGACGGCGATTCAGGCCGAAAGCTTGCCCCCCGTGCTGGCGGGTAAAGATGTTATCGCTCAGGGTAAAACCGGCTCGGGTAAAACAGTGGCCTTTGCGCTGGGCTTACTGGCGCGGCTAAACGTTAAACGCTTTGCCGTACAATCGCTGGTGTTGTGCCCGACGCGCGAACTGGCCGATCAAGTCGCCAAAGAGATTCGTAAGCTGGCCCGCAGTATCCACAATATTAAAGTACTGACCCTGTGCGGTGGTATGCCATTTGGCCCTCAGGTAGGCTCGCTGGCGCACGGCGCGCACATTGTGGTGGGCACGCCGGGACGCATTTCCGATCACTTGCGAAAGGGCAATTTGCAGCTCTCTGAAGTCCACTCGCTGGTGCTGGACGAAGCCGATCGCATGCTCGATATGGGCTTTGCCGAAACACTGGATGAGATCGTTGCTGAAATTCCTGTCAGCCGTCAAACGCTGCTGTTTAGCGCCACTTACCCAGACACAATTGCCAAAGTGGCCAGTCGCGTTATGCGCGATCCGGTGATGGTCACCGTTAAAAGTACACACGATACCTCAAGTATCGAGCAGCATTTTTACAGTATTAACGACGCAAACCGCGATCAGGCGGTCATGCAGCTATTGCGCGATCACCGGCCAGACTCGGCGGTCATTTTTTGCAATACCAAGCGTGAAACTGCGGCATTGGCCGAGCTATTGCGTAACAAAGGCTTTAGCGCTGCAGCGCTACACGGCGATTTAGAGCAGCGCGATCGCGACCGGACGCTGGTGATGTTTGCCAACAAAAGCTTAACCGTATTGGTGGCGACGGACGTCGCGGCGCGAGGCTTGGATATCGATGCGTTGGATGCGGTGATTAATTACCAGCCCGCGCGCGATAGCGAAGTACACGTACACCGTATTGGCCGTACTGGCCGCGCGGGCAATAGCGGCTTAGCGGTCACTTTGGTGGGCGAGAAAGAGGCGTTTAAGGTTGCGCGTATCGGCCAGTATGCCGGGCAGGAGTATCACTGCGAGCCGTTACCCGGCGCCGGTGGCGATAGCTCAAGCTATTTGCCGCCAATGATAACCCTACAGATTGATGGTGGTAAAAAGCAGAAAGTACGGCCGGGAGATATCTTGGGCGCGCTCACCGGCGCTGACGGCATTGCCGGCACCGACGTGGGTAAAATTCAAATCTTTGATCAAAGTGCGTTTGTCGCGGTAAGGCGCAAAGCGAGTGATGAAGCGCTGCGTAAGTTATCCGCCGGAAAACTCAAAGGACGCAGCTTTCGGGCGCGACGCGTCACCAAATAAACTTGCTGGCTAAATCGCTTAGTGGCACCGTCATGGCTGCCACCAAGCGGGTGTTTTAGTTAATTAACGATTACCGCTGGGCCGGGGTGAACGATTAGCCGGTGCTTTTTTCTTGGCAAAAGGGCCGCTTTTCGCTTCAACATTTTTACCTGCGCCGGATCGCCCGCCACCGGGTTTGCCGCTGCGAGGTGAGCCGTCACGGCGCTGGCGACCACCGCCTGGGCGCTTAGGGGCTGCCCCCTGAGGTTTTTTGGGCTTGGGAGCGCGGCGCGTCAAGCTAGACTCGGGCACGTCGTGGGTTGGCTCAAAACCATCGACAATCTGGCGGTCCAGTAAGGTTTTGGTCAAGTGCTCGATATCGCTTAGCTGCTTAAACTCGTCGGCACTTACCAGCGATACTGCTTGTCCTGTCGAGCCCGCGCGACCGGTACGGCCGATACGGTGAACGTAATCTTCCGGGACGTTTGGCAGGTCAAAGTTCACCACTTGTGGTAGCTGGTCAATGTCTAGCCCGCGAGCGGCAATGTCCGTCGCAACCAATACCCGAATCGCACCCGCTTTAAAGTCGGCCAGCGCTTTGGTACGCGCGCCCTGACTTTTGTTGCCGTGAATCGCGGCAGCGCGAATATGTGCCGCCTCGAGCTGCTTGGTAAGCTTGTTGGCGCCGTGTTTGGTGCGGCTAAACACCAGCACTTGCTCCCATTGGTTATCCATAATCAGGCGGATTAACAAGTCGGGCTTTTGCTTTTTGTCTACCGGGCATATCCACTGCTTAACCGTGGGCGCTGTGCGGTTGCGTGGGGTCACGGATATTTCCACCGGCTCGTGCACCAAGCCTTTGGCTAGGGCGCGAATCTCTTCAGAGAAGGTGGCCGAAAACAACAAGTTCTGCCGTTTTTTGGGTAGCACCGCCAAGATCTTCTTAATATCGTGGATAAATCCCATATCCAGCATACGGTCCGCTTCGTCCAACACCAGCACTTCTAAGTGGTCAAACTTAACGGCGCGCTGATTGTACAAATCCAGCAGGCGACCGGGGGTGGCGACCAATACGTCGACGCCGCCGCGCAGCTTCATCATTTGCGGGTTGATCTTAACCCCGCCAAACACAACGGTAGAGCGCAACTGCAAGTATTTGCCGTAGGTGGCAACGCTCTCGCTCACCTGGGCGGCCAGCTCACGGGTGGGGGTAAGCACCAGCACGCGGGCTTGGTTGGCACCGGCTGATTTACCTTGGCTGAGCTTTTCCAGGATCGGCAGAGTAAAGCCTGCGGTTTTACCCGTTCCCGTTTGCGCCGCCGCCATCACGTCACGGCCCGACAATACCGCCGGTATTGCTTGCGCCTGAATAGGCGACGGCTCGGTATAGCCTTTTTCATCAATGGCTTTAAGGATTGGGGCGGATAGGCCCAACTGGGTAAAACTCATAGGTGGTAAATCCTGTGGTGTGACCGGTACGCAGATGCGAATGCTCGCCATTGCGTGAAGTATGGAGTGGCCGCGCATATTACAGTATCTCCCCGCCGTGCGCTATGCTTAACAGCCTGCCACCCTTAACTGTTAACCCGAAGCGAGACCGGTACCCCAATGAATATCGACCAGCTCAAAGCAACGATTACCACGATCCCTGATTACCCCAAGCCAGACATTAATTTTCGCGATGTAACCAGCTTGCTGCAAGTACCGGAGGCGCTGCGTGAAACTATACGGCTAATGTGCGAGCCAAACCGCGACTCGGGCATTGATAAAATCGTCGCCATCGAGGCGCGAGGGTTTGTGTTTGGCGCCGCCATGGCGCTGGAGCTTGGCTGTGGCCTAGTGTTGGCCCGCAAACCGGGCAAGCTGCCAAGGGCCACTCGCGCGGCCGCTTACACGTTGGAGTATGGTGAGAATACTCTGCATATTCATACCGATGCGATACACGCGGGCGAGCGGGTGCTATTGGTGGATGATTTGATCGCTACGGGAGGCACGGCAGAAGCTGCCGTCGAGCTAATAAAGGGCTTTGAGGCCACCTTGGTGGGAGCCGCTTTTGCGGTAGCTTTGGTAGATTTACCCGGGTTGGCTAAACTTTCAGCATTGAGCGTTAAAGTACACCATGTCATTGAATTCGAAGGAGATTAACAGTGAGTAGGTTAAAGAGTGTGGCTTTCTTAACGTTGCTAGTCGCGGTGCAAGCAGCCTGCACCAAACAAGCGGTGTACGAGAGTGCTCGCAATGAGTCGCGCTGGGACTGCGGCAAATTACCGCTCAGTCAGCAAGCAGAGTGTCGCGAACAAAGCTCTGTAAGTTACCAAGAGTACGAACGTGAGCGGCAGGCGCTGCTTAAAAGTCAGGCGCCCTCAACGGAGCAATAGAGTTGGTCGCGGGCGTGGTTTTGAGTATGATACGCAGCCCCAGCCGCTAATAGCGAGGAGCTGGCGGTCAACTATGAGGTCGGTATGGCGGTAATTATTGGGTTAATCGTTGTTTATATTCTGTGCATTGTGTTTGTGCGTACGCGCAACCGGGCAACCTTTCCTTTAACTCGGCAACTGTCTGATTTCTCGACCTTTATGGTGCCTTTTAACTTGCCGGCTTACGGCTTGTCTAAAGTGCCCACCACGCCGCGCGTTAGTATCGAGAACTTCCCTGAGTTGGCGATTATTCAAGATAACTGGGAGGTAATTCGCGACGAGGCGCTGGCCCTGTACGAAGGTGGCAACATTACTGCCAAAGAAGACTTGCCCGCCAGCAGCTTTTACAAAGATAACCGCTGGACCAGTTTTTACTTAAAACTCTATGACCACCGAATTCCCTCGGCCTACGACTTGGCGCCCAAAACGATGGCACTGTTAGAGCAGGTCCCTTACTTAAACTTGGCGCTGTTTGCGGTATTAAACCCCGGTAAAAAGCTCAACCAGCACCACGACCCATTTGCCTACACCTTGCGCTACTCTTTGGGTTTGAGTACACCCAATAGCGACAAATGCGGTTTGCAAGTAGATGATTTTCACTACGTTTGGCGCGATGGCGACAGCATTATTTTTGACGAGACTTACCTGCACTCGGCTTATAACGAGACTGATACGCCACGTATTATTTTAATGACGGACATTGATCGCCCCCTTAAACTCGGTTTTGTGCAAAAAGGGTATTGGTATTTTGGTCGCTTTTTTAACCGTCTTTTTATGATCGATAATGTCGACGCGACTAACTCAGGTATTGGCAATAAGTTGGGCAAGGGCTTGCTGGGCTATCAAAAACTACTAAAGTCTATCAAGCGCAAAAACCGTACGGCTTACTATGCTGGCAAGTGGGTGGTGATAGGCGCCTTACTATTGCTGATCGCCAGCGCCATCTGGTAAACAGCTTAGTGGTAAGTGGCTTATAGCCTGCCAAACTCCCGCTCCAAGGTGCGCAGCAGTAATGCCACCTTGGTGATGCTCTCTTGATATTCACTCTCGGCATCGGAATCAGCCACAATGCCGCCGCCACCGTAACAGTGCATCCGCCCCTGATCGCAGATAACCGTGCGAATCGCAATATTGCTGTCCATGCGCCCGCAGGTGCTAATATACCCAAGGCTGCCGCAGTAGGGGCCGCGTCGATAGGGCTCAAGCTCATCAATGATGCTCATGGCGCGCACCTTTGGCGCACCGGTAATCGAGCCACCGGGAAACGCCGCGCGCAATACATCCAGAGAGCTAACTCCGGGGCGCAGGCGGCCGGTGATGGTGCTGACCAAATGGTGAACGTTAGCAAAACTCTGTAGCTCAAACAGTGTCGGGGTTTTTACCTCACGGCAGGTTTTGCTTAAATCGTTACGCAGCAAATCGACAATCATCAGGTTTTCGGCGCGATCTTTATCGCTGTTGCTCAGTGTTACCTGATGTTTTTTATCTTCCTCCGGTGTGCGGCCTCTCGCGATCGTCCCTTTGATGGGGCTGGTGGTTGCGATGCCATCGTCACAGGCGATAAACCGCTCGGGCGATAAACACAGCAATGCGCCGTTTTCTAAGGGCACATAGCCGGCAAAAGGTGAGGGCAGTTGGGCGCGCAATGCCAGGTAGCCGGCGAGTGGGTCGCCTTGGTAAGTGGCGCTGAAGCGCTGGGCAAAGTTAACTTGGTAGCAGTCGCCCTCTAGGATGTGCTTTTGGATAGTATCGAATTTTTGAAAGTAATGCTGTTTATCAGAACATCCTTCGAAGTCACTGATATTAAGCGATTTACTGTCGTATTCTAGAATTAACTTTAAGTCATGCAGGGCGGTAAGACGCGCTAAAACAGGGCGGGTGTCCACCTCAGGCTGTGCCACCAACACACTTTTTTGCCGTTGGTGATCACTAATTACCGCCCACGAATAAAGGCCAAAGTGCATATCGGGCAGCGACAAATCTGCCTCGGCGTGAGCCGGAATTGACTCCAGCCGGCGGCCTAGATCGTAGCCAAAATAGCCCAGAGCACCGCCACAAAACGGGAGTGCTTCGCCATCGAGCACAGCGGCTTCGCACGGCGTGGGCAACAGTTGCTCGAGTAGCCTAAAAGGGTCTTCCTGGCTTTGGCTGGTGTCGCCGTGCCGCACGATCGTGGTGATATCGCCCCGCGTGGTAATCCGACTGTGGGGAGCCGCTGAGAGAATATCGTAGCGGCCTTGTTGGCTCATGGGCTGGCAACTGTCGAGCCAAATGGGGTCGGGCAGGGATTTTAGCGCGGTAAAAAAAACCACGCTATCGCGCTGGTACGGGAGTTCTACTACCTGAGGTTGGTCGAGCATGTCAGCGGCAATTACCTAAGCGTGGCATCAATAAGGCAGGCATTGTAGCCCCGTGACCGCCGCTGGCCAACCGGCCATCCATATTACTCCGTAGTGGCAAGTGAGTCGGGTGACGGGGCGGCGGTGCCCGCCTCGCTGGCCAGCGCTTGCATCATATAGTCTTGTAGCACGCGGGGCGACTGCTGCAGCAGCAAATCGATGTTGCGATTATTGCCGCAAAGCCCCTCCGTTGCCTCGGACCAAAGCCTCGCGGCCTCTTCAAGCAAGCGGCTAAAAACTACCGGTCGGTCAAAGAAAGCCTTAGGATTGTTTTGGCAAAATAGCGTGAAGCAATGCAACGCCTCTACCACCGCACTTTTGTAATAGCTCGGGTGTAACGACTGGGTTAAGTGGTCGATAAGCTGGGCAAAGCTCTCCTCGCCAGAGGTCATAGAACTGCGGATCAGCTCGCAATCAAGCGAGTATTCATCGCTGTCACTGTCGCCAAACACTAATGTATTGGCACTCGCCAAGCTCTGCCAAATCGCCTGTAAAAACTCGTCGTCAAAGCGCGTAATAAAACCTCTTGCCAAGCGCCACTCAAACCAATCGGCGCCCACCGCGTTGGCGGCAATGGCGTCACTCCCTTGCAGTAAGGACGACTGCTCGTGGCCCAAGTGAAAGCTATGGTTAACGCCCTGGGAAAACACCTTGCGCTGAGAGTCGAGTACTTTGCGCAGTTTGTTGTAGAGGTACGATGGTGACTGAGTGGCGAGCCACTCAATGGGGGAGAGCGCTTCGTTATCGTAGTGCGAGCACAGTAAAATAAAATTGTGCAACGCAATAGAGCGCAGCCCCTCAAATAAGTAGGGTCGGGTGCGCAGTAAGCCGCCGATGGCGATGATGGCCTCTTGCGCAAGGGCGCGCTCTAACGGGTGCGATAAAACCTTAACCAAACCGTCGATAATCTCATCATTGGTTAGTTGCGAGCTAATGGTCAGCTCACTGTCGTTATCCTCACCAATGGTGATTTTTAAGTGGCGTGCCGCCAGTAAGGTAAGGCTGTTGGCCAGATCATTATGGCCGTGTTGCAAATACGCAAAGCAGATACGCGCGAGCGCCCAGCGGTTGGTCTGCTGGGCATAATGAGACAGCGCGGTAAACATTTCGCGCAAGCTCAGGGTGCCATCGTCACTGGCGATGTCGCTTAAGTTGCGCCCGGTCATGGCGCTCTCAAACGCCTGAGTAAGCGTATTAGGATCATCGCTGTTAACGCTTTCCATAAGCTGACGGGCGCTCGCCGTTAACTGTTGATTGCTAAAAGGCAGCTCAGTTATTACCGGCGTGTGCTGTGTTTTGATGGGCGTTAAACAAATGTCGGGCAATGCAAATTTAGTCGCGCGCGAAGCTCGCAGCGCCAAACTTGCCGATGCGTTGCCGACATGCTCGTGAGTCGTGCGCAACTGCAAGTCTTTGAGTGCTTTAAACAACACGTCTGCATTGGGTACGGCGCATAAGTCGGCGCTAATTTTAAGAGTAAATACCGCCACCTCCGGGTCAATCCAGTGCTTGCGAATATGGTTGATCTCAGAGATTAAGCACTCGGTAAAAAACTCGGCATCAAACAAACGGTAATCGTTTTCTTCGCTTTGTAACCAAGACAAACACAGACACGATTTATTGTTGATGCGAAATGTATGCGATGTCGCCAAGCTTTGTAAGCGCCGGCGCGGCCGACCGGTTAGACCTAACGCATCGTTGGCGCCAACGCGGGTGTAAACCTCCACTAAATGCGGCGCTGTTAGCACAGTGATGGGTTTAATATCCTCCAGCGACTCGGCAATGACTCCATTTTTAGCCAGGGTGCTTTTAACTTGATCGCTCTCGGCCAGTACCACCAAAGCGATTTGGGCCTGAGAAAAGCGCGTCGAGCGGCGCCGGATATACAGCGGATCTAGGTCTTCGGTGTTGAGGTAGCCTTCATCTAAGAGCAAACCGGTATAGTAGAGGCTTTGCGCCCATACCAGCGGAATGTTCTCATTGGGTTGCCTAGGTTGCGAACGAGGTTGTTTCTTCTCGGCGGCAACGTGCTCCTGCTCTAAGTAATAGAGCTCAGGTATCAAGCCAATACCGTCTTTGGTCACCATCAAAGATTCGATTTTTTTGCGGTAGTGAGCCGCCGTAGTGCCCAGTTCATCAAACAGGGCGTTGATGTACAAGTAGGTATAAAACAACGGCCATTCCGATTCGATATGTTCAAATTCGGCCAGCTCGGAATGTTCGTAATAAAGCCGCGAATTTTCCTCGATTGCGGTTTGGTGGCCATCCCACAAAAATCGTTTACAACCGTAATTGCCACCTAGCTTGGATAAAATAGTGTCGCGTGTTTTGGTCAGTAGCTCGACCCGGCCCACCGCAAACGCGGGAAAACCAATCACCGATAACAGCGCGCTATCGACTTCTTTAGACAAAGACTCACGCGGGAGCAGGGCGCCCAACGTATTACGTGCCAACGATACCGCGTCGGGTACCACATGGATAACCGCGCGACGGGTTGCGTGTGGGCCAAATAAATTCAGACCATCCAGTGCTTGCAAAGCCGCTTTAGCCATACCCACAGAGCTGGCGTTTATCTCAGTTAGACCGTTGTTGATTTTATTGCCACGCTCCCAAATACCAAAGTCCGGGGTCCGGTAAGCGCTGGATATGTAATAGACCAAATTTTGTACAAAATCGACTTCGCTGCCGGTGCAGACAATACGCAAACCTGTGGCCGACATCTGTGCGAGCATTAGCAAAAAAATCGAGGTCGCGTCGATCTGCAAGTGTCCCCAGGCGTCATCGGCCACCACGGGTAAGCCCGTCGCTGTGTCGTATTTGGCGTGGAGCGAATCAAAGGGGTCTAGGGTGTGTTTAAACTTTTCGACTTTCTCCGCTTGGCGCATCATAGATTGCAACAAACCACGCATCAGCTTAATGGTGGATTGCTGCAGCAAATCGCAGCGGTTTTTTTGCCCAGCGCGATCCATGGCGATACTGAGCGCCCAGACACTAATAATCGAATAGACGTTGTCCCGTACCCAGGCGTCGGTGTAATCGCCGTGATGGGTTGATGCGGTGCTGGCGGGCAGCAGCCCGGTAACCGGGTGCTGGCGTGCCAGAATAACCGTTTTTATTTCGCGATAAATGCGCTCTAGTGTCTCGTTTTGCCGTTTCATTTACATCTCTTCTGTCGTCAATACACGGAATGGTCTGTGCGAGTCATCGATCACGGGTTGGCGCCGCAAGTGTCGGCTGTGCAATCGGCAAGCCAATCAAACTCGTAAGACAGCCCCTGTTGAGTGTAATGTGAGTATCTGTCGCGATTGTGACGAAAAGAAAGGTATTGCGACCAGTTGCTTGAGTATAACGCCGGACTACCACACGGGTGCAAGTGTCATCGGCCTAGAAACGGCACTTTTTGACGCGGTTGCACATCCGTTATTGGCATCTCGTTACCCAGTGCACAGCGCCCGTGCAGGTCGCGATATTGTGGGGCGTGAGGGGTTACCCTTAAAGCGCCTCGGTTAGCGACTTGTCACACTGCTTGATACGGTTTTTCAGTTGCGTGTTTTCTTGCCGGAGTCGCTTTAGCTCACTTCGTAAGGCATCTATCGCATCAATGCTATGCACCATAAACTCGCGCCGCCAGCGGTAGATGTTAGACTCGCGAATATTCTGTTGTCGCGCCACCTCGGCGGGCGTCAAGCCGCTGTCGAGCAGTGCCAATGTCTGGCGTTTGAAGTCACAGGTGTAATGTTTGCGTTTTTTCGGTTTACTGAGTAGTCCCACGTGGCATCATCCCTGTGTTGGTGAGTGTTCTTGGATAAATATAAAGCGGCAAAGACGGTATTCTAGCAATAATACGAGTGATAACCACTATCGTTGTTTGATGTAATTAACAAAAACTCGCTATGCTGCCGTCAGGGAGGGGTGCCGTTAATAAGAGTGCATAATCTGAGCTTGTGATAACCACGTGGGCTGCTGTAGGACTGGAGATACACAATTTAACATAATATACATTATGCGCATAATAGGTTTTGAATGCTGGGGTTGGCATTCGGCAAATTTTGGTTAAAATCGAGCCTTGGCATTATTAGATGCAAATACAATAACAGCAGCACATTATGTTGGTACCCCAGTAAGGTAAGGAAGCACACATTTGAACTATTGGACTATTCTCGAGATCTCGCCCACCAACGACCAAAAAGTTGTCAAGGCCGCTTATTCTCGTCTTTTAAAGCAAATCCGCCCAGATCAAGATCCCGATGGTTATCAGCGCTTGCGCGAGGCGTTTGATTGGGCGCGAAGCCAGTGCAAACGTATGACGGCTGAACCGCACAATCAGAATAATAGCACCGTCACGACAGAATCCACAGAATCGCGACATTCACCGCCAGAGCGGCCATCGCCATCAACGCACCGGGATATTGCGAAACAAATGGCCCATAACCTTCGGGAACGGGACGGCTCTGTTGATGCTGACGCAGCCACGGCGCAGGCCGTGCATCTGCGCCAGGAACAAGAGCAGACTGCACATGACGAAGCCAGCGCGCTGGCTTCGCATTTATTTAATTTGCCATCTGCCGACGCTAAGCTCGCCTATTTTGAATCCCTCATCGAAGGGACCCGATTACTTCACTTAAAAACCCGGTCATATTTTGAAGTCATGCTCGCCAACGGACTTTGTTCGTATCGCGGTGTCGACATGCCCTATGCGCTTGTCCAGTCGGCGGCAACGGAATTTAGGTGGTTTGACGAGCAACACTCAGACCCGGATAAGCGCGCCAAACTGGGCTACCTTGCGGCACGTTTAAATACCTATCGCCACTATTATAATCATCTGATTCTCCAGCCTAGCCAAGGTCGCGGAGAAGAGCTTCCGGCCTCCAAGCTTTTACTCGGAAATTACCGGCCGCGGTATTTTGAGTTTATGCGTTTTCTGGGGCTCCATAACCGCCCCACTCGGGTTTTTACCCGCCAGTTTGCGCACGCAGTTGACAGCGACATGTGCCCCGAGCTCGATACCGATAGTTTTCACTGGTGGCGCGTCCAGTTGGAGAAAACTCGGTTCTCGGTCATTCATATCGTCGTGGCACTTGCTGTTCAATTTTTCTTAATGCCATGGACAACAAGCGTCTCGTTAGAAACTTATCAGCCTTATCTTACGTTGAGCCTCTGGGGTGTTACCTCTGTGGCAGTGTGGGCGTTAGATCGACTTTATCATCGTTACCGACAGAGCCTTGCGCAACGCTGGAACAGCCTAAAAGAAAAACGCAGCACCAATGTTGCCATTTCAATTGCCTTTGTATTATCTGTGTATTGCTATCGCCACACATCGACGCTGGAGATGCAAGAGCTGACCTTGGCGCTGGTTGCGTTCGCCCTACTGCTCGGTTTTTTGAGGTTTGGTGTTCAGGGCTTACTGTTACTGATTTGGGCCAGTGCCATATACTCATTTAGCTTTGTACTGCTGGGTTTTGAAGAGCAAAATCCACACCTTGGAGGTTACGCATTAATTTTGGGGTTTGTTTCTGTCAATGTATGTTTAGCATTAATGGATTATTTGCCCGAGAGAGTATCGGACTTTATCGCTAAAAAGGGATTCACTATTTTCCTGTTTGGCACGTTAGTGTCATTTGTAACCTCTTTTGCGTATTTAAAACTTATCACTCTTATATAGTCAGGGGACGACATGGCCTTAATTGGTATAGACCTTGGTACAACAAACAGCTTAGTTGCCTACTGGATCGCCGAAACTGGCGAGGCAAAGCTAATACGAAATGCATTAAATAAAACCATGACGCCGTCGGTTGTAGGACTCGACGATCAGCAGCGTATTATTGTGGGCGACATTGCCAAGCACCGTTTAATTACGCACCCCAACCTGACGGTGTCGGAGTTCAAACGATATATGGGTACCGACAAGGAGTTTACGCTGGGCGCTAAAAAGTTTCGCGCTGAGGAGCTCTCTGCCCTACTCTTAAAAAGTCTAATCGCCGATGCCCAGACACATTTAACAGAGAAAATTGACAGTGCCGTCATCAGTGTGCCGGCCTATTTTAGTGATGCACAGCGCAAGGCAACGAGAGATGCCGGGCGCCTGGCGGGAATTGAGGTTAAGCGCCTAATTAATGAGCCAACCGCGGCCGCTATTGCTTACGGACTACACAACAACGAAGACGATACGACCTTTTTGATATTTGATATCGGTGGCGGTACGTTTGATGTGTCAATTCTCGAGTTATTTGATGGCGTCATGCAGGTCAATGCAACAGCTGGAGATAACCGCTTGGGCGGCGAAGACTTTGTCGACGCATTGCTCAGTCATTTTTTACAGAAGAAAGATATTGTGCGCTCCGACTTGTCGGCAAAACAGATCGCTCAGTTGCGATCACAATGCGAACAGGCCATGAAGCAGCTCTCCACCGAACACAATACCTGCATTGAATTTTTTGTAGGTGAAGAGCCCCTCCAACTGACACTAACTCGCGATTCTATTGAGACTTGCTGTGTGGATTTACTGCGCCGCCTTAGGCTCCCTCTAGAGCGATCACTCCGCGACGCCAATTTGCAAGGCGATGACTTAGACGCGGTGGTGTTGGTAGGCGGCGCATCGCGTATGCCAGCAATTCGCTCGATGGTGTCAAAAATGCTGGGTAAAATTCCTCAGTCGCACATCAACCCCGATGAGACAGTCGCCCTTGGCGCTGCAATTCAGGCCGCCTTAATTGAGGGGGATGCCTCGCTATCTGAGGTGGTTTTGACGGATGTTGCGCCTTACACCCTAGGCGTTGGCGTAGTGAATGAACAGGGATTTTTTGATAGTGGCGAATTGTTCCATCCTATTATTGATCGCAATAGCCCGGTCCCCGTAAGTCGAATGGACCGTCTGGTGACCGTGCGCGATAATCAAACCACACTACATATCGTGATATATCAAGGCGAAGCGCGCTTAGTAAAAGATAACATCAAACTCGGCGAACTCTCTTTGGCCGTGCCTCCTGCCGCTGCCGGAGAAGAGTCGGTAGAAATTCGCTTTACCTATGACATCAGCGGCTTACTGCAGGTAGAGGCAGAGGTCACGTCAACCGGCGATAAGCAGCAAGCGATTATCGAAGGTAACCCTGGAACCTTAACGGAAGCGGAGATTAAAACCCGGCTCGCCGAGCTTGCGTCCCTTAAGATTCATCCGCGCGAGAACGAGCGCAATGCTTTATTAGTTGCCCGCGGCGAGCGCCTTTACGAACTCGCTCTTGGAGGCCTGCGGGAGTACATAAAAGATATGCTGGGAAACTTTGAGCAAATTCTACACGGCCAAAATATCTCGGAAATTGACGCGGCCGCTAAAGAGCTAACGATTATTTTTGATCAAATAGAAAGAGAGTCGCCACTGTACTAGCGCGCTTTTGCCGCGAGTTCAGTGGCGCAGTGCGATGCGAAGGACGCTAAGCTTATTATTAATAAGCCTCGGAAAAAGTACTTTTGAACGTGCAACCGTACGGTACCCGGTAGTACCCTAACGGTTGCAAGGTGATGTTGTAAGTAATGACATGATCGCTATCGAGGTTCGCATATTCTTTATAAGATTCGGTTTTAGAGTACCTGAACTGCTCACCACTGTTAGAAAGTGTGATCTCATCCGAGGTTTCCCTCCACTCCAGAGCTGCCAGTTTGGCCTTGCCGATCGGCAAGCTAAAATCGCTGGCGACTAGACTGCCATCTTCAAACAGCTCATATACGTACTCCGTGTCACAGTCGGTACTGACAAACTCAAAATCGGTTACCGTTATGGGAAAGACAGCTCTAACCCTGTTGCTCGTTGATGCATTGGCAGTGACGCCTTCGGGCACAAGGTAGAGCCCAATATTGCCTGCGGTGTATTCGTGTTTGCCAAGCTTATCGGTGTAGACGGAGTAATTGTGTTCAGCCCATAACCCGTTCGCGTCTAATACCGCATCGATTGCTTGCAAGTCGGCGTCAATGCCGTCGTGGGGATAATAAAGAATAGCGTTATTGTTAGACGGCGGCTCATTATCTCGCATTTTGACCGAGAAGCCTCGCGCTTCAAGACCTGTGCGAATGGCTTCCTGCTCAACGTCGGGAAGGTTTTTGGCGTGTAGATGAACAGTCGTACTGGAGCACCCCACTAAAACACTAAGGGCGATCAATGCACAGACTTTTAATACCGCCATAACAGTGTCCTAAACTCAGTATGTGATGTGTTTAGCCTGAATAAATCAACACTCGGTGCCTATTTTTTACATAAGCTCCATATTAACAAGCTTTTGTTTTAAGTGATCGAGCGCGTATTTGGCTCTTGCCGATAACGGCCATTCGGCGCGATGAATTAACCATAGCGTATCCATAGCTGTGTAATCAAATTCCGCTACACTTATCGCTTCGTTACGGACAAACGCTTTGCGTGCGTATCTGGGTAACACGGTAAAGCCTAGGCCACGCGCCACTGGCTCGAGAATCAAGCCGACTTGGTTAATAAACCCATGCACTGGTATATCGCGAATACCGCCGGCATTTGGGTAGGCACGGCTCAGTATACGGGTTGCCATACTGCGCCCGTCGGGGTGATCAATAAAGCCAAGCCGCTGTAAATCTTGCCACGAGTTGACAGTAGCCCCCGCTGGTGTCACGAGTTCAAGCGGCTCTTGTGCAAAGTGACTTACCGCTACGTGTGGATTGTCAGGTTTAGTGCTGAGCAAACCAATTTCATACTCGTTGTTTAAAACCGCGTTTAGTACATCGGTATCGGGAGCAAACTTGTGATGAATCGCAAGTCCAGGATGTGCGCTTTGTAGCTCTAGCAATAGCGGGTATAAAAACAAACCGCTACTACCCGGAGTAACTAGGCTCACCTGCCCTTTACTTTGCTCCCCACCGGACAATCGCAACGTTAGTCGCTGCCCTGCTTGTTCTAGTTCAGCACAGTATGCCAACAAAGAGTGTCCGGCCGGCGTGAGGTCTATCTGGCGGGTACGGCGAATCAACAAAGGGCCGAGCTGTTGCTCCAAATGGTTGATGTGCTGGCTAACGGCCGCTTGAGTGAGTTTTAACTGCTCTGCGGTACGGGTAAAGCTACCCACCTCAGCAAGTACAGTAAAGGAGCGGAGCCATTGCGGATTCAGCATAAAAATAACTTATCAAGGCTATAAGTGGTTGATGGTTTTCATTATAGCTTATTGAGCCTAAGCTTAGGTTACTTTATCCCTAACCACCAAATTTGGAGAGTCGGCATGACCTACCCCCGCAGCTTTTCTCATATCGGTTTATCGGTCACTGACCTGGAAGCCGCCGTAAAATTTTATACCGACGTATTAGGTTGGTACCTGATTATGCCCCCAACCACTATTGAAGAAGACGATAGCGCCGTAGGGGTTATGTGTACGGATGTGTTCGGCGCGGGGTGGGGCTCGCTTAAAATTGCACACCTGTCTACCGGGGATCGTATCGGCGTTGAGATATTTCAGTTTAACAACGCCGAGAGGCCGGACAATAATTTTGAATATTGGAAGACAGGAGTGTTCCACTTTTGTGTGCAAGACCCAGACGTAGAAGGTTTAGCCGAGAAAATTGTCGCCGCCGGCGGTAAGCAAAGAATGCCAGTGCGTGAATACTTCCCCGGCGAGAAGCCCTACCGCATGGTTTATATGGAAGACCCTTTTGGCAATATTTTAGAAATTTACAGCCATAGCTATGAGTTAACCTACTCGGCCGGTGCTTACGGTTAAAGGCATGAGCGGACTATTGGCATTGCCTTTAGCGGCGATGCCAATAGTTTTAATACTCGATTACATCGTTGTCTCTAACGCTACTTAACTCGAGCACCTTATTGTTTTGGAGTGTTTTAGGCCAGTCATCTTCTGGAGCGCATGAATTGTTACCGATTGAGCTTCTTTCTCGAAAAGGGCTGAATTGATAAATACGTTCCGCTGCGCCACAACCACTCTAGGGGGCCGTATAAATAGTGTTTAAGCCATATATAGCTAAAAATACCCTGAGCGATATAAATTACTAATCCCAGAATGACGAGAGCGAATGCCCCCCAATCGCTAAAGGTATAGCCCAGCGCCCAAGGAGCAAACAAGATACAGCCGATCACTCCCTGCATAATGTAATTGGTCAGGGCCACCCTGCCATAAGGCGCGAGTAATTGCAGATAACGGCTGATGCGCTCGGAGTAGTAAAGTGCGAGGAAGCCACTTACCAGAGCGCCTGAAAATGTGATTAAACTGAGGTCATTAAGCGTCTGAGCCAGAACAAGCCCTCCTGACAAATGGACGCCCTCGGCCCTAAAAAACACGCGTGTGTTTTGCTCAGGCATTACTGCGTGCAATGCGGTTATGGCGGCTGTGGCCGCGGTGAAGCCCAGAAATATCAGTAGTAGTTGCCTTCTGTGGTACTGCGCTCGTTCCAGGAACCGGCTGCGCCCTACCAATAACCCCAAAATAAACAACGCGAAGGTCACGTAGCCTCTGCCAATAAAGCCAAACTGGTAGTTAAGCTTTCCCTCTAAACGTTCGGCATAGTTGTGCTTAGCTGAATTGATAAAAGAAGGGTTGGCGATGTGCTCGGGCGGAGATCTTCTCGCCTGTGGCTCAGTGTCGGTAGCGCGCTCCGTTAGGCTAGTCTGCTCGGGAAGTTGTTGGTTGTGATGGTAGACCTGAGCGATGCGAGGCGCTCCCAAGACGAGTGCGGCACACAATAGCAGCAATACCCATGACTTTACCCGGTAAAGTGTTAGTAGGAGTATGCCAAACAGCCCATAAACAGAAATAATTTCAACGCTGTAAAAGGAATGGCACAGCAGGCCGAAAAACATTAAAAGCAGCATTCGCCACACAAAACGACCACGAAAATCTATGCCTTTTTGGGCAGCCTTATCCATTTGAATAAACAAGCTCATGCCAAATAGAAAAGCAAAAATATTGATAAAGCGGCCCATGACGAGATTACTTCCTATCCACTGCACCGCGGCATCCATGTGTGGATAATGAAGGATCTCCTCCGCTGACGGGGCCAGTCTGTAGCCAAATTGTTGCAGCATATGCATAACAATAATGCCAAGTAAGGCAAAGCCACGCAGCGCATCTAATGCACTGATACGCTTTAGGGGAGAGGATAAAGATTCGGACATAGATGTTTCGCTCATGGAAAATTTACAGTGTTTAATGAATGGTGTTGAGAAGTTTTTGCGCGCCTTGCGCGGACTGCTCGCTTAGGCGTGCCCCATTGTCGCGTTTGCCCTCCCCCTTCAATAGCAACTACGTATTGACCGTTAGGGTGAATATGCCAGTTGCTTCGGCCTTAGCCGAAAAGCTAATCACCGCAGGAGCCGCATCGTCAGCAGAAGGTATCACGGGAAATCGAATGCTCCTGAGGGCTCTATGAGGCCTGATGTCGTTTTGCGTAAGGTTGCAGGTACTGCCGCTCGCCTAGCAGTTGGTAAAGGGCATTGGCCAGCGCCGGGAATACCGGTGGGAATGGCGGCTCACCCAGTCCGGTTGGGTCTATTGAGTTTTCGACAAAGTGGACATCAATATTGTCGGGGATTTCGTTTATGCGAATGATGCGATAGCGGTCAAAATTTTTCTTATCTGGTACGCCGTCGGTAAACGTCATCTCACCAAACAAGGCATTGCCTATGCCATCAATAACGGCACCCTCGACCATATTGATGGCGGAATCTTTATTGACGACGATGCCGCAATCGAGCGCGCTGTATACCTTATCTACTTTAGGCTCGCCCTCCCCTTGCTTAACGGTAATAACCTGTGCGGCGTAAGAGTTGTGACAAAAATACGCTGCGACACCCTTGTGGGTTGTGCCGGGCATGGCGTCCCAGCCAGACTTTTCGCGTACCAGCTTTAGTACGCCGGCATAACGCGCCGGATCATAGTCGTTGTTGTCGCCCACTGGGTTGTTTTTTGCTCGATCAAGCAGAGCTAGGCGAAAGTCGATAGGGTCTACACCGGCGGCCTCAGCTAGCTCGTCTAAGAACGATTGCTCGGCTGACGCCATAAAGTTCGAGCGCGGGGCACGAAAAGCTCCAGTGGTGATATTGGAGTCAATGGCCTTTGCCTCCGCCAGGTAATTATCGACCGCGCCGGCGGGAAACCGATTTTCATGCACGCAGTGCTCGGACAGCCCCCCCCCTTTTACCTGATAAGCGACGAGTTTTTTGTCTTTGTCTAAAGCGGCTTTAATACGCACCGTATAGCTTGGGCGATAGATGCCCATGGTCATATCGTCTTCACGGGAATAAATCAGTTTCACAGGTGCCTTTACCTGTTTTGCGATGACGGCGGCCTCGACTAAATAGTGCGAGTAGGCGCGCCGACCAAAACCGCCGCCCATACGGGTGAATTCGATGTGGATTTTCTTTTTGGCAATACCCAAACGACTCGCCAGAGTGTCTTGAATAAACACCGGCGCCTGTAAAGGGCCTGCCACATGCACTCCGTCACCATTGATTTGTGCGAAGAAGTTCATCGGCTCCAGGGTGTTATGCGCCAGATAAGGTGAACGATAGGTTCTCTCTATAACCGTTGCCGCTGAATCAAAGGCGCTTATCACGTCACCATCCTCGCGCAGAGTATTCAGCTCACCCGCCAAAGCCTGATCCATTTTCTTACGATGATCAGTGGTGTTTTCGAGCCCCCCGGGGGTGGTCACACTCACCTCGCGGCCGAAGGCGTTCATGGTTTCCGTACGAGAGGGAAGGTTTTTCCATTGCGGCTTTAACGCTTTTTTGGCTTTCATAACCTGCCAGGTTTTTTCGCCAACGATGGCAATCAAGCGTGGAAAGGCGTTGGTGTCAAAATAGTTTTTTTGCTGTTCGGGGCTTATTGACTCAAAAATAAAGGCATCTACAATGCCCGGCATTTTCTTGATCTCATCGAGATTGGCAGATTCTACGGTCTGACCAAAAGCCGGTGGGTGTTCGATCATGGCGATTTTCATGCCCTCGGCTTGATAGTCAATACCAAACAGTGGCTGGCCGGTAACGATTTTTTGCCCTTCTTGATTGTGACGTGACTTACCAATCAACTCAAAACTGCTTTTGTCTTTTAAGCTGACTTCGTCCGGCGTGGGCATTTGCGATGCGGCGGCTGCCATCGCACCGTAACTGCTCTGTTTGTCGTTTTTAGTGTGGGTTAACGTACTATTTTTAGCGATAATTTCGCTAGCAGGTACTTGCCACTGCTGCGCGGCGGCTTGTATTAACATATGCCTTGCGCTGGCCCCAGCCATGCGTAGACTTTGCCAGGCGCGACGTATAGATTGGCTGCCACCGGTGAATTGTCGCTCGTAGGCACGGGCATCATAGTTGGCTTGTTTGGCGGTAATGCTTTGCCAGTCAGCGTCCAACTCTTCTGCCAAAATCATAGGCATAGAGGTCATTAAGTTTTGGCCAAATTCCGGGTTCGGCACCATGGCGGTAATTTCGCCTGATGAGGCGATCAACAAGTAGGCGTTAAGCTCGAAGGGTTGATCGGGAACCATTCCGGCCGCCGCATCACCGGCACCGGTGGGCGCAACGCCCCAGCTAAAATTAATCATTAAACCACCACCGGCGGCGGCACTGGCCTGTAAAAAGCGGCGACGGCCTAGCGAGGTCTTTATTTTATTTGCAAGGTTTCCTGTTGCGCTGTTCATCTGTACCCCTAGCTTTTAGCGGCTGTTTTGATGGCTGATTTAATACGCCCATAGGTACCGCAGCGGCAAATGTTGCCTGACATGGCGTTGTTGATGGCCGCGTCATCGGGGTTGGCGTTTTGCGCCAGTAGTGCAGCAGCCGACATGATTTGGCCGGCCTGGCAGTAGCCGCACTGCGCCACATCGTGTTCTAGCCATGCCTGTTGCACCGGATGATCCCCGTCCTCCGACAAACCTTCAATCGTTGTTACTTTACTCTCGCCGATCGCTGAAATAGGAAACGAACAAGATCTGACGGCACTGCCGTTAACGTGAACTGTACAGGCGCCACATTGAGCGATACCGCAACCAAATTTAGTGCCCACCAACTGGAGTTCGTCACGCAGCACCCACAGTAAAGGTGTGTCGGCATCGGCCTCGATGTTTCTTTGTTGTCTATTAATCGTCACGGTGTAAGTTGGCATAGCGTGTTCCTCTGGTTGACGCTAATTGAAGTTGCAAGCTTTTAAAGTCGTCCTGTGTATCAATGTCGCGGCATACTCCTGAATCCTCTACCGCAATTGTTTGGTAAGTCGCGTGATAATGTTTGAGTATTTTCGCGGCGCCCTTGTCGCCGTGCAGCTCGGCAAGCTCGGGCCAAAAGCGGCGACCAAAAAACACGGGGTGACCTATTTGATCGGCCCAGATTGGCCGAATAATATTGTCTGGGTTTGCTTTACAAGACAATTGCGTCAAGGTGCTTGGGGTAATATGAGGTATGTCGCCGAGCCAAACCGCGGCGCTCTGAACATTGGCTAGTGCGTCATCCGTTAGCAGTGCCTTAAAGCCGTCTGCCATACTGGCCCCCTGCCCCTGTCGGGCATGCTGTGTGCGGCACACCGGCGTCTCCGGCGCCAGACCCAGTGCGCGGATATCATCATCGTCACGAATAAGCACGCGGCAGTTGGTAAAAAAACGTGCCGCACTGGCGTAGCTCGCAGCCAGTAACGTCTGATGTTTATCGAGCTTGGCGGATCGTTTATCGGCGCTGCCAAAGCGGTTTGAAAACCCCGCCGCGACGATGAGCGCTACTAAGTGGTCGCTGTGAGTGACCCATTGATCAAAGCTCATGACGCGCTTTACCCCGTTGCACTCGCAGTATGTCGGCCATAATTGCCAGTGCAATTTCGGCGGGCGTTTTGCTGCCAAGCGCCAAACCAATAGGCATGTGAATGCGCGCGATGTCTTTTGCCGTTAAGCCGCCGGTACGTTGTAACCGCTCGGCACGAGCTTGCGATGTTTTATGAGAGCCCATCACACCAATATAAAAAGCCGGGGTGTGGATAGCTTCCATTACCGCTAAGTCATCGATTCGAGGATCGTGGGTTAAACCAACAATAGCTGTCGCGCGGTGGCAGGTGTCGGGCGCGGCGATAAACAGCGATGGGAGCATATATTCAGCGCGTATCCCCGGAACGTTAACGTTGGCCCAGGCTTCTTCGCGTGGATCACAAACGACCACTTCAAACCCCATCGCCAACGCAAACTCGGCGCAATAGATCGACACGCTTGAGACACCGGCGATAATCAGACGCGATACGGGACCCACGCGAACATCCACAAACCGATCATCCGGGTCTAACCAGACGCGCGCGCCTTGGGGTTCATCGTGCAGTAACTGTGCGCCTAAACTTTGTGGTGAATTATCAAGCGCAATTCGGCGCGTTTTAACCGTTTGTCCATCAAGAGTCGTTAGTACGTTTTCCAGATGGTTGATGTTTTCCGGTACGGGGGCAAGCTGCTCGATCAACACATCCAGGCTACCGCCACAGGGTAAGGTAACCCGGTGGTTGCCCATATTGCCTTCTGCTCCGTAGCGAATACGCTCGACCGCCTTTTGGAAACGTCCATCACCGAGCTGCTGGAGAAAGTCCTCCTCCACACAACCACCTGAGAGCGAACCCACGTGTTGGCCATCCGCTTTGGCGGCCATTAACGAGCCTGGCTCGCGAGGTGACGAGCCAAAGGTGGCGAGGACAGTGCAGAGCCATGTGGATTCACCGCTGCGCAGCCATTGTAGTGCCTGTGAAATAACGTGTTTATCAAGATTTTGCATGGGTGTTTTCGCGTTGGTTGGCGTTGGCGCTCAACGACGAGAGCCATGAATTTACGTGATTCATGGTATCCCTTTCTTGGTCGCACTCTTGTGAATAAGCATCAAGAATCGTTGCTCTAGGTGCGAGCTGCTTAAGTACTGTGACGCTGTCGCCCAAACCGTATTTACCGTGGGTAATAAAAGGCGCAACGGTTTTATCGGTTAAATCATGCTGCGCCATAAATGATCGAATCACCGGTGGTGCGGTCATTCCCCAGATTGGAAATCCGATAAATACTTGTTCATAACCCATAAGGTCGGGAACCCGTTGCTCGAGTGGCGGTTGATAGCCCGCATCGCGCTCACGACGGGCTTGTTCGACAGTGGCCTCGTAGTCGGCGGGGTATGGCGTTGCGGGCGCAATCACGAATAAATCGGCGTCGAGCGTTCGTGCAAGCTGCTCGGCCACCACCCGAGTGTTACCCGAGCGGCTAAAGTAGGTAATTAACACAGTGCTTTGGCGCGGCTTGGCGTTGCCCGCACGTTCAGGCACAGCCTTGGTTTTGTTGGCCAGAGTACCCAGTGTGCCCAATAGGGGTAGCGACATCAGCCGTGTTAATAGTTGCCGTCGTGGTAGCACCATTGGCTCCTCTTAAAGCATTTAAGAGATAGTAGAAGCCAAGGCGGTAACAGACAAGATCAAAAATAGGGATACGTTGTTGAGTAAAACTCATTAATGCGAGTTGCCACTGTATAATGATTACTCTTTGTGGCGTAACGCTTCAACAATGATAGGAAAAGCCCCAGAGGCTTGTTTTCGGTTGGGGTAATAAAGATGATAACCGGTATAGGGTATACACCACTCGTCTAGTGTACGCACCAATCGCCCGGCTTTTATATGCTCCAGTACGGTATCCTCCGGTACATAGGCCAGGCCCTGTCCGGCCAGCGCCGCGCGCACAATGGGGCTGACACTGTTGTAAATCCACTGCCCGGAGACCTTCACCTTGAATTCTCGTCGGTCTTTATCATCAAAAACCCAAGGCAAAAGTCCGCCGTGGGTGGGCAAGCGAAGGTTGATACAGCTGTGCTCGGTCAGCTGATAAGGGGTGGTAGGTTTCGGGTGTTTGGCAAAATACTCCGGCGAGCCCACGACGGCAATGCGTTGATCGGGCCCAATACGCACCGCGATCATGTCTTTGTCCAGTTCATCTCCCAGCCGAACACCCGCGTCAAAACGCTCGGCGGCGATGTCTGTACGGGCAAAGTTTACCGAGACTTCAACGGTAATGTCCGGGTATAGGGGTAAAATTTTTGCAAGTTTGGGCCAGATAATGCTGTTGGCGGCGTGCTCGGCGGTGGTAATACGTACCGTGCCGGCAGGTTTTTCACGCTGCTCGCGCACGGCCTCCAGGCCTAAATCAATTTCATCAAAGTGCGGGGCGATCCGCTGGTACAGACGCTCGCCCGCCTCGGTGGTCGAGACGCTGCGGGTAGTGCGGGTTAGTAGGCGAACTTCCAAACGTGTTTCCAGCGCTCGAATGGCATGGCTGAGTGCTGATGTGGAAATTCCCATCTTCGCGGCGGCGCGGGTAAAGCTACCCTCCCGTGCTATTTCGACGAATGCGAGTAACTCGCTGTAACTATTTTTTGAGGCCATTGTTGAATAATACTCATTATTTTGAGTTTATTATACAGGTCTCTCAGGTTCTTCTGCGCGCTAAGCTTATAGCCGCCTTGGGTCTCAGGGCGGGGCCTCCCCTACCCTAAGTCGCGCAGTAACGTGCTTTTAGCCCATCACCATTTCTGGCGTCATGGGTAGTTGTCGCAAACGTTTGCCGGTGGCGTTGTAGATTGCGTTGCTTACTGCGGCGGCCACCCCGGTGATACCTATTTCGCCGATACCTTTGGCACCGATGGGCGATGCGTTAAAGTCCGGGGTGTCGATCCACATTACATCGATATCGGGCACATCGGCGTTCACGGGTATGTGGTATTCGGCTAAGTTATCGTTGGTGATTCGGCCATAGCGATGATCCCAATGGGTGGCCTCTTGCAGTGCGTGGCCAAGCCCCATAACCATCCCGCCAATAAACTGGCTGCGCCCGGTGCGGGCATTAAGAATAGTACCGCAGGCGTAACAACCCAGCATACGACGTACTCGGACTAACCCCAGCGCCTCATCCACCGCAACTTCAACAAACGTTGCACCGTATGAGTGAGCTGAATACTTTTGTTCCTCTGGGCCTTTAAAGCTACCGCGAGCCGTAAGGTTCGGTTTGCCGGCTTGCTCTAGTAAATCTTCCATGGGCAACCGTGTTTGGCCGTCCGTTACGGCTCCTTGGACAAAATGGATATCATCGAGGGATGCGTTTTTAAATTCATCTTGCTGCTGTGCAAGGGTCAATAGCTGTTCTTTTAGTTTTTCGACGGCATTGCGAATCGCGCCGCCGACACTTGCCGTCGTCGCGCTGCCGCCAGAGATTCCGCCCGGCGGTAATGCGGTATCGCCTAAGCGCATGTTCACTTTTTTAATCGGTAAGCCAAGCATGTCGGCCGTGAGTTGGCTTTGTGCGGTGCGAGTGCCAGTACCTAGCTCTTGCGTGCAACAGGCGATGTCCGCCGTACCATTTTCATTTAGGGTTACGTCTACCTGGGTGGGAAACACATTGTGTGGATACGTGGCTGACGCGACGCCCATGCCAATTAACCAGTGGCCATCTTTTTGGCTGCGCGGCTTGGCGGAGCGATTGCGCCAACCAAAGCGCTCTGCCCCTTGACGCAGGCAGTCGACTAATAAGCGGCTGCTAAACGGTTTGCCGGTGTGCTGGTCCACCTCTGGCTCGTTTTTAATGCGTAGCTCGATTGGGTCCATTGCTAATTCTGTTGCCAGCTCATCCACTGTAGCTTCCAGCGCGTACAAGCCGGGTGTTTCTGGCGGCGCGCGCATAAAGGTGGGCAACTGAGTGTCTAGCCTGCAGCGGCTCTGCTCTAAGTGCAGTGACTCTGTGCTATACATCATCCGGGTCGCCATGGTAAAGGCTTCGTTGTAAACGTCTTTGCGCGATGTACTGGCGATACCGCTGTGGATGATGGACTGAATGTTTCCGTCTTTATCGGCGCCAAGAGCCACACGCTGACGAAAAGGAGAGCGGTGCCCTGTCCCGCCGTACATTTGTTGCCGGGTTGCCACTAGTTTGACCGGCGCATCAACCAGCTTTGCACATAAACAGGCTAATACCGACTGTGGCCACATGGCGCCTTTGGAGCCAAACGCTCCGCCCACATAGGGGCATATGACTTGTACCTGCTCGGGGGCAAGGTCAAATAGTGCTGCATAAGTAGCCTGCCCCGGGGCTAAGCTTTGCGTGGTATCGTAAACGGTTAAAAAAGGTTTACCGTTCTTTTTGCCAAAGTGCGCAATGGTGGCATGTGGTTCAATAGGGTTGTGATGGTTGCCATACAGCCGATAATCCGCGTCGACTTTCACGGTACTTGCTTGCCATGCGTGTTGCGCGTCCTCGCCTTTGGTAATAACGGCGGGTGCACCCATGAGGCTTTCTGGGCGCTCGTTTGCCGGTGCGTTATCGATGTTGGTGACATGTGATTGGGTGTCATACGTAACCTTCACCAGCAGTGCGGCATCACGCGCAGTCTCAAAGGTATCGGCGATCACGGCAGCCACGTATTGGCCGGCGTAAAATATCTCTGTCTCGGCCGCCGGGAAAACGTTACTGGCCAATGAATGCTTCATGCCAGAGTCATTAAAGGTTTTAATACGCTTAAAGGACGGTACGTTGTCGGGCAGTAATATTGCACGCACGCCCGGGAGGTTTTTTGCCGCACGGGTGTCGATAGATTTGATTTTACCGCGTGCGATATTGCTGGTAACGGCTACCGCATGCAGCATCCGCTCTGTCTGGTTCTCGGCGGTAAAAGTTGCAGCGCCGGTGACTTTCTCCCGGCCGCTTTTACGTACCAGCGATTTGCCGACGGGGCCGCTGTAGTCGATGGATTTAAACGTCATGTCTATGCTCCCCGTTGCGTTGGTTGCGTGTCTGAGCGGCCGTGTTGCATGGCCCAGAGTGCGTCATCATCCAATGGCCCGTCATCACGTAGGGTTTGCAACGCGCGCTCCAGTGTGCGCTGGGCGAGTGTCACCTTGTACTCTAGCCCTGCAGGCGGTTGCGCACTGGCAAGTGCCGCTTGCGCTGCCGCGCGAAACACATCATCAGTGGGGGCTTGGCCCGTTAAGGCTTGCTCTGCGGCTGCGCTGTGCCAGGGGATGGAGCCCAGCCCGCCGATACCGACGTTGGCGCGGCGGATTATTCCGTTTTGTATGTCCAACCCGACCGCCGCGCTGGCGAGTGCAAAGGCGTAGCTGCTTCGCTCGCGAATTTTAAAGTAGTAACTGTTTTTTAAGCTGGCCGATACTGGAAAAATAACGCCGGTTATCACTTCATTGGGTTTTAGTTTGGTTGAGTACTGAAACTCTTTTTGCTGCGGCACTTGATAAAACTCACGCGCATTGACGCGGCGATTTGTCTCGCCGTTGCTTAGCTCCAGCTGCGCATCAAAAGCGACGGCACTGATGGCAAAGTCGCCGGGATACATTCCTACCAGCCGGCCACTATTGCCAAGCACGGCGAGCATTGCGGTGTCGACGCCCTCGCCATGGTTTGTTATGGCATGACCGTCAATGGGCATATCGGGGTGACGGTAGTAAGGCGACCGTGTGCGCTGAAGGAGGTTGCCGCCAATGGTGGCCATGTTGCGTATTTGCGGCGACGCGGCCAGGATAAGTGATTGGCGGATGACGGGAAACGCTCGTCCCCCTTTTTCGGCGTCGGCAAGCTCAGCCATCGTCGTTGCGGCGCCAATGTGTAACACTTGATCGTCAGATGACACACCCGAGGGTAGCGCGTCGCGTACATGCACTAAGGAAGCCGGTGTTAATACATTGAGCTTCATGAGATCGATCAGGGTGGTGCCCCCGGCGATGGCTTGCACTGAGCGGTGATCGATAAGTGCGGCCGCCTCTTTTACGGTTTGCGCATTGTGATAGTCAAAGGGAATCATGAGGTTTGCTCCGCAGGGTCGCTGGCAGGCTCGGCGCCGGAGGTTTGTCTAACGGCGGCTAAAATATTCGGGTAGGCGCTGCAGCGGCACAAGTTGCCGCTCATCCATTCGCGAGTTTCTTCGGCCGATCCGTTCCCGTGCCCTTCCTCAATACAAGCTACGCCCGACATAATTTGTCCAGGGGTACAGTAACCGCACTGATAGCCATCGCAGCGTAAAAAAGCCTCTTGCATTGGGTGCAGCTCGTCGCCGTCGGCGAGCCCCTCAATGGTAGTAACGTCAGCGCCATCGATGGTGGCCGCCAGTGTTAAACAAGACAACACCCGTTGACCATTGACGTGCACGGTACAAGCCCCACAAGTGCCGTGGTCACAGCCTTTTTTGGTGCCGGTCATGGCCAGGTGCTCGCGTAACAGATCGACCAGTGTGGTGCGGTTATCGATAGGCTGAGTTATTTTTTGTTTGTTAATGGTGAGCGTGATTTCACGCTGGGTGGGTGTGGCTGATGAGTGCTCGGTCTGTTGAGATGCCGTGGCCGCCGAGGCCGACGTGGTAGCTGCAGCGCCCGCGGCAAGGCCGACACCTTTGAGAAAATCGCGTCTCGGCCAGACGCCAACGGCGCCTGAAGAGCCACTGGCCTTTTTATCATCGCGGTTCATAAGCACTCCAAATAGTTAGCGGGTGTTGATCCATTTTTACCAACATCATATTTCGCTTGTACAATTTTCAATCTCACTAGCCGAGTTTGTAACTTCCGCAAAGGTTTCAGTCTTGTGGTGCTAGCGGGGCTCAGAGAACGTGCAGCGTCATTAAGTAAGCAAGCGCCGCACAAGCACGCAAACGTTGGTGTCTCGACGTCAGTGGCTGGGTCAGTAAAATTTGATGTGGCTAGAGTGCGCTCCAAATAGCCCCGTAACAAACCTCAGCGATAGGTTGTGAGCAAGGAGTGTTCCAGTAAAATGGAAAGGGTATTCACGGCGCCGTATTGACGTTTTCATGCCGTAAAAACGTTAGGGGTCGCTTAACGCAAGACCTTTTCCTTTCTTTTCTCTTCCCGGTAGCAATGGCCTGTATAATTGTGCTTCTTTTTGGGTGTATTGAGTAACTCGATACGCTGGTACTGTGCTGGAATCATTGTCTATGACACCCCCTGCCGCCTCTCCTGTTAGGCACATGTTGTTAACCTTACTCGGATTGATGTTGGTGGCGCTGAATTTGCGCCCGGCGTTAACCAGTGTTTCACCTGTGCTGCGGCGCATCGGTGAGGATCTGGCGCTAACCACCACGGGTCAGGGCGTGCTCACCACCCTGCCGGTCTTGTTTTTAGGGCTGGCGGCGCCTTTGGCGCCTCTTGTGGCTCGCCGATTAGGCATGGAGCGAACCGTATTGCTGGCGGTGGCGCTACTGGCGCTGTCACTTCTGGCCCGCCCCTATTTGGGTGTCACAGGTTTGTTTGTAGGCTCGGCGACAGCGGGGGCTTGCATCGGAGTCATGGGAGTTCTTCTCCCCGGAATCGTTAAGCGCGACTTCCCCAACTCAGTCAGTTTGCTTACCGGACTTTATACGGCGGTACTGTGTTTTGGAGCATCGATTGCGGCCGGCGCTACCGAGCCATTGCGGTTGTTGTTTAGCAATGACTGGCGCCCCGCCCTAGGCTTTTGGCTGGTGCCCGCCGCTATTGCCGCACTTGTTTGGTGGTCACAGCAAGGCGCCAAGCACTTTCCCAAGTCTGTTAGCGCCCCGAAAAAATCTTTGTACCGCGATTCGTTAGCGTGGCAAGTGACTATTTACATGGGGCTGCAATCGGCACTGGCGTACACCGTATTTGGCTGGTTGCCGACCATCTTACAAGATCGAGGGGTCGATGCCGTTACCGCCGGGTTGGCGTTATCAGTGTCAATTATGGTACAGGTAATTACCGCCATTGCCGCACCTTGGATTGCCAGCCACATGCGCGACCAGCGGTTTATGATTGTGCTGGTGGTATCGCTGACGTTGTTAGGCTTGGCCGGCTGCATATACGCGCCGCTAAGCTTGCTGTGGTTATCGGCCGTTGTGTTAGGCCTTGGCCAAGGCGGCACCTTTAGTATGGCGTTAACACTGTTAGCGGTCAGAGCGCGCGATGCCGATACGGCCGCGCGTTTGTCCGGCATGGCGCAAGGAGTCGGCTATACCCTTGCCGCATTTGGGCCGCTATTGACCGGTGTTTTGCACGATATATTTCACGGCTGGCAAGTGACCGGAATTTTTCTGGGTTTGATTGGCATGGTGGCGATTATCGCCGGCCTTGGCGCCGGGCGAAAATTGTATGTGCTGGATGATCGAAACCCGACCGCCTAAATTGGCTTTAAGTAAGCGGGCAATACTTCACTTAACGTTCAGTTAGGTGTTGCCCTTCCTTTCTGATAACGAGAATTGTTATTAAGAACGCTAGCGGTTATCATAAATCGCCCGTTTTAGTAGAGGATTCTCGGATGGCTCGGCCTCCCACCCTGTTTAGTGCCCCCAAAGCCCGCTTGCTCGCTTGCATCCTAGGCGTGCTTGTTACTGCGACGCTGATCACCGCTGGCGGGGCAACTTATCTGCCGTTTAATGAGATCGACCGTATCGGCGTGCCTATCTTGCTGTTCCCGCTAACCTGGAGCTTACTGTTTTTATATTCGGCTATGGCCAACAGCCTATGGCGGGTGTGGGCAGTACTTAGTGTTTTATCTGTGGTCCATGCGGGCCTTATTTATCAGCATTTGGCCGGGTAACGTTATGCAGCGCGATACAACAAAAAAGTATTACATTATTCACAGCTGGCTGGGTGTGGTTACGGGCATCTTGCTCTTTATTGTGGCCTATACCGGGGCATTTTCAGTGTTTGGCCATAACGAACTTAAAGTGTGGGCTAATGAAGGTGTTCGCGGTGGCGTCACCCACGACTATGGTGCGGTTGAAGATTTAGTAAAGCAGCACGCCAGTGACGTAGGAGAAGATTACCTCGATCATATCCGCATCATGCTGCCGGGCGAAAGCAGCTTTACGCGATTGCAAATTGGTTTTGAAAAAGAGGTGGTGTTAGAGAGCGGCCGCCACGAGCATCACGTTATTGTGTTTAGCCACAACCCTAAAACGTTAGCTCTTGAGGACACGTTTAAAGGCTCGCTAAATGACTGGTTTTTAAATAGGCCACAGGACATGGCCGATTTTATGGTGACCTTTCACGCCGACTTGCACTTGGGTAACCCGTGGGGATTGGTGTTAACCGGTTTGCTGGGTTTAACGCTCTTCGCCTCAGTGATTACCGGTGTGATAATTCACCGAAAAATTCTGCGCGAGCTATTTAGTTTTCGGCCGTTGCGCAGCCTTAGGTTGCTTTTTACTGACACCCATAAAGTGCTTGGGGTGTGGGGGCTGTTGTTTCACGGCACGATTGCCTTTACCGGTGCGTTTTTGGGTTTGGTGTTGGTGCTGCTGGTGCCGGCGGCAGCGTTTGTAAGCTTCTCTGGAGATCAAGAAAAGCTCGTGGAAACTTTTTTGCCAGAAATCGAACCGGCAATAACCGGGGTACCAGCAGAGCCACGCCCCGGTGATATTCTTACGCAGTTTCGCGAGAATAATCCCCACGTCATGCTGATTGATGCCAACATTCATGGTTGGGGCGATGAATCGGCGATTATGGCGATTACCACGTTAGGTGGTGATACGCTGGCGGCCAGTGAAACCTTTGAGTTAAGTGCGGTAACCGGAGAACTGCAAAAAAGTTACAGCACCTTTGGCAAACACGACAGTGTGACCGGGGTATTTTTGGATGCCATGTACCCATTGCATTTTGGTAACTTTGGTGGGGTTTTTGTCAAAGTTATTTGGAGCTTATTGGGCGTTGGCACTGCCCTGCTTGCGGTAACCGGCATGATGATTTGGATCGAGCGCCGAGCCTATGGCCCCGAGGGCAACCTCTCCAAAGCCGCGTACCACCGCATAAGCCGTTTTACGGTGGGTAGCTGCATGGGGCTAGTTGTGGCAAGCCTGACGTTGTTTTACAGTCAATTATTATTGCGGGTAGACGCGGCAGCATTAACCTATTGGCTGGGAGTCGTGTTCTTTTCCAGCTGGGCATTGGTTATTTTCTACGCCCTGTTTATTAAAAACAGTTACCAAAGCATAAAAACACTCTTTTTACTGTGCGGTTTATTGGCCGTTGGCGTTCCCGTACTAAACGCTGTGATTACCGGCGATATTTTGTCGTTAACGCTGTTTAATGGCAAAACGATTACAGCGGGTGTTGATGCAACACTTTTAGTGTGTGGTTTATTTTGTATTTGGGCTTCTCGAAAACTACCCGCCAAGCGCCCTGATAACGACTCACTGAATGTGAGCAACCGTAGCATTCCAGCGGAGGATGTGGCATGAGCGCCGTCATTATTATTTTTGCTTTAGTCGCCAATATAGCCACGATTGTTTTGTGGCGCACCCAGCGAAGTAAACAAGGGGCTATACGGCTTTTGATTGTAGCGTTAGGTGTTATCGCGTTTTTAACCAGCTGTGTGTTATTAGCCATACCATACGCTTGGACGCGTGCGCCGTTTATTGCACTGGGAGTACTTGGACTTAGTGGTTGGCTTTGCGTCTTTGGCGGCGCGCTATTGCCCACGCCTAAAGTGACCGGTTAACAAAGGTATGAAACAAAAAATGGCAGCTTATTCGCTGCCGTTTTTTTGTTAGTACATATTGTATGACGCAATATGTTTAAAATCGATAATCTACGCTGACACCCAACTGACGCGGTGCGCCTAAAGTAATGGATGGCGGCGTACCGGTATTGGCAAGCTCCACATATTCTTCGTCTAGCAAGTTAGTGGCCGTGGCATAAATCGCCAGTTGATCCCACTCGTAACCCACTTTAAGGTTAACCAGTGTGCGGGCATCATTTTCTGGGTCAAAACCCTCGTCGCCCTCTATCAGCCCATTGCTGTATGGGTTTACCACCACACTTGAGCTATCGGCATAGTTGGCGTTAATGTTGGCAAACCAACCTTGGTGCGCGCGATAAGTAGCGCCCATGCTGGCGGTTAACTCCGGTGCCCGCGGAAAAACGCGGCCCGACAAATCAAAAGTTTGCGTCGGCTGCACAATTAAAAATTCATCAAACTCAGTTTTAGAGTAACCCACACCACCGTAAAATTGTAAGGATTCACTGGCCGCGTAATTTAGCTCTACCTCAAAACCTTTAACGGTTGAGCTACCGGCGTTTTGAGTTTCGGTATCATACGAGTTACCCGACAACTGAACCGCAATTTGCTGATCTTGCCAATCGATAAAAAACGCATTGGCATTGGCGGTTAAGGCGCCATCGAACCAGCTGGTGCGTAACGCTAACTCGTAGTTATCAGTAAACTCGGGCTCGTAAGTAAATATAACGCCTTGCCCCACATTGGTACCCACCCCGCCCGAGCGATACCCTTGCTGAAAGGTAAAGCTCAGATTCACGTCATCGGTAAAATGGTAGGTAGTGCCTATTTTAGGAAGCACTTCGTCAAAGCTGGCATCGGCCGGTGGCTCGGTGCCCGAGGCGTTATCAACCAATTGATACAGCTGGGCATTAATACCGGTTAGCAAAGCCGCCATTGGCGGGTTAGCCGCGTAATCGCCTGGGTTGGGCAGTAACTGGGCGTTATCAATGGTGTAAAGCGTATCGCTGCTGTTTTCTTGCTTTTCTTCGTCCCAGCGCAAGCCGGCAAAAATATCCCAGCGGTCTGTCATTTTAAACGTAAGGTCGGCAAATAGCGCCTGGGTGGTGACCGCTTGGGTGACCTTTGAGTAAGTGCCGAGCTGCACCGGATCGATGGGCTCGTACAGTGATAGCACCGCTGCTGCCGTTTGCTCATCAAGGCCAATGCCGCCGTATTCGGGTGGTGTCACCAGCAGCGTGGGCAGGCCGGTCTCTGTCAAGGTCAGTCCGCGTTGACCACTGGCGACATCTTCGACATCAAGGTCCGAGTAGTAGCCGCCAATAATACCGCTTAGACGATCATAATCGAGCACAAACCGAAACTCTTGGCTTACTGTTTCATCGGTGCGATCATCCACTAAAATTGACAGCGGCTGCGCCGTAGCATCACCATCCCACTCATAGGCGTATTGTGAATCCGAGTAACTACTGATAGACGTGAACTGCCAGTTTTTGTTTAACGTGTAATCGAGCTTTAAGATGGCAATGTCGGCGTCGTTACTTTCAAAGGTAGGGTCGTTAAACGTGG
This sequence comes from uncultured Gilvimarinus sp., assembly GCF_963972205.1. NCBI lineage: Bacteria > Pseudomonadati > Pseudomonadota > Gammaproteobacteria > Cellvibrionales > Cellvibrionaceae > Gilvimarinus > uncultured Gilvimarinus sp. The sequence goes on from NZ_CAXAUC010000001.1 coordinate 625,883, forward strand.
TAATCCGGTGATCAAAATGATTGCCGTCGGCGGCGGGCTCTGTCCAGCGCACCCCTATTTCGGTTTCAGTGTGGGTATAGCTTAGTAACGCCGAGAAATCTTCGGTGGGTTCAAACAATAATTTACCGCGAAAGGTTTCGTTGTTGTCAAAGTCAGAGTGGTCGTCGCGGGTGATATTGTCGTTAAAACCGTCGAAATCGTTTTTTTCCGCGCTAACGCGAAACGCCAATACGTCGTCAACAATAGCGCCACCGCCGGCAAACGCCAGTTGTTGTTTGCCGTACTCACCGGCGCCAACTCGCAGCTTACCCTCCCACTCGTAGGTTGGGTCTTGGGTGTTGACGATAACGGCGCCGGCTAAAGCGTTACGCCCTTGCAACGTCGATTGCGGGCCCCGCAAGACCTCCACCTGAGCAACATCCCAGGTAAAGAAACCACCCTTTTGAATGGCGCGATACGGCATGGGCGCCCCATCCACATAGACACTGGCCAAATAGCTGTTGCCGCCGCCCGATACGTTAAAGGTGTATGTAAGTGAGGTATTTGTATTGGGTGAGCGCGATATTTAGTGGGAAGAGCCGGGATTATACGGTATTTAGTGGGACAGAAATGGAAGGGTGTTGCGCAGTGTGGAACCCGAGAGGCCCAGAGAAAACGAGGTTAGAATAGCTTGATTTGAGTGCGGTCGACATGGCGCTGGCGCGCACGTTTGACGACAGAGTAAACCGCTCGAGCTGACATTTTGTATTCGCGCGCCAACTCCGCGTGGTTGTTGCCGGTGAACTTGGCCATCATTTCATCGTCACGCTTAGTAATGTGGTACTTGCGCTCTTTCGGTATTGTGAACTGCTGGCCGCCCCAATCCTCCATTAGATAGTCAGCGACGTGCCAGCCCAGCTGCTCGGCTTTGTCCACATCAAACCCAAAGTCGCCAGCGAGCCGCTTTACATGGGCCGCAACGCCTTGCATTAGCTCGTGGCGCTGCTCAGCGTTGCTCATCTCTATGCTCTCCCTTGGCCCGCTTCTCGTTCGCTACACGTCCCATCCAGCCTTTGAGATGCTCGATTACTTTACTTGCCTGGTCGCTGGTCAGCCACTGAAGAGCCTCAATTTTTACCATACGGCAAACGAAGTGAGCCAGCGCTGTCTCTGAGCGATCGCGCACAACGCCGTCGTCCGCCAGTTGAAGCCATAGGTGCCGAATTAGCTTGGATTGAGAATCATCAGCTAGCGTGCGGCTTTGCGGCTTGGCCTTAGAACGGATTTTAAACCCCTTGGCTTTTAGCGAGTCCAGCACCAGACGCAGGCCGCGAATGGATAGGTCAGCGCTGCTGGTGCGGCCGCCTAGTGCTGGCATGCTGGCCAGCATCATGCGGTAGCTCTCGTCGTCCATCCCGATTTCGCGGCGGCCGACGTGTATTAAGCGTATCAATGTGGTGCGCTCGTTACTTTTCTTGGGAACTGCCACGATTAACCCTCCCACCTGATGAGATGACCACAGAAATCTTTTGCATCAGTCTCAGCCTGCCCCTCAAAATAATCAAAAAAGCTTTCTATCGAGCTGAAACCATCAACCGCCGCCAGCTTCTGGAGCGATTCAGTCGAATCTAGAATCATCCGTTGCGGACTACCTGGATCCATCTGCAGTACAACCTCACCGAAGGCAGGTCTAATCTCAATTTCTAAGACACTGATGCAAGTTACCCGCTTTAATAAACGGCATGATCGGGTGCGCATCCCTGTATATAGTTGTAGCTGAGCACCAACTACTGGTGGTTGCCGCTTTCCACGCTTACGTATAGTTTGTTGCTTTTCGCCAGATTCTACAGAGCCCGCAAATTGAGCAGCAAAGTTATAAGCAACCATGCTCACACCCCCGCGATATCAAGCGGAATTTGCTTGTAGCTATCGGTTTTACCCACCCGCTCATATACGCGTATATAGCTCTTGCTGCCCACCACCTGCAGGGCATCGCTGATAGCCTCCATGGCCTGTATCCAGCGCGGGTCGTTGATGTCATGGCGACGCAACGCGAGTACCCGGTTGGTTCGTAGCTCGCCATGGCGATCGGTTCTGAACGCATCGTTTACCAATGCAACCAAGCCAGGGTGCGCGCCAGCGCTCCACTCCTGCAAGCACTCATCAATCAACGCTTTAGCGGCTTGCAGGCGCTCATCGAACACAACATCATCAGCGTTTGCCCGCACCACTCTGTACCTGCCGTCAAAACTTGTTAGCGTGACATTGCCTTTAGCTCCACCAGCCTTAACACCATATTTTTCCGCTGAAATATCCACAAAAGCCTCAATGTCGCCAAAGACTTCGGCTTTCACCTTTTTCAACGTCTCGCGGGTTGCCAAGGCCTTCTCAACGGTCTCCATAACAATTTGGTCGCGTAGCACATCGATCTCTTTGATCGTGTCCTCGCGTACTAAATCGCCCCGAGCGTTTTCACGGTAGCCTTCTGGAACTTGTTGAACATTCATAACCTGCTCCTAAATCGGTAAAAAGTAAGTGACGGCCACATCAGTTTTAAAACCCTGCGATATAGCCGCTGATCGTTTCTCGCTCAACAACCTACGAAACGCCTCTAACGCCCGCAGCTTGTCTTGTATTGATTGCGCACCCGCCATGTCCGGTACACTAAACGTAGCCGCCGAGCCCGCCGGCTCGGCATTACGCTCTATTAAAAGCCGCACATGCGGCGCGTGACCCCGCGCCAGTGGTAACGCATCTTTGGGCAAGTCCGCACCAAACCGAATCAGGCCCGAGCATGTGCTATACGCGTGCAACTCGCTCATTGCGGCCCCCATCGCGCTCGCGGATTACCATTGCTGCAGCCAAATTGCTGCCGTGGTCGGCATCTTCTTTGATCGCTCTAAAAGCGCTCTCACAGTTGTGCCACTCGCCGGCGGCACAAGCGGCCTGAAGCTTTGCCAGATGCAGCTGCATCATATTGACCGCCGACCCCACGTCCGCGCCATTACAGTACGCAACCATTAGTGAACCCTCCGTAACAGATCGGGCGGCACCATCACGTCGTTGTCTTTTACAGCCCAACGCACGTGCACACGCACACCACTAACCTTACTAATGCGCTCATACCAGCGCACCAACCCTTGTGCCGAGTGTTCAAACCCGCATGTCTCGCCACCAATGCGCTGGTTATCATCATGTGGCCGTAAAAAAACAAAAACCTCGGTGTTAGTGGTGTGCACATTAGCCACCGGATGACGCTCTTTGCGCATCTCAGTCACCACCTGGTTAAGCGCGTTCAGGCGCTTAGCTAGCGGTACCGTAAAATCAGTAACATTAGCCATATCAGTCATCCCCCAATGCTTTCTGAAACGCCTGAGTAAGCGCGTTTGGTTCGCTCGCCGGTGTGAGGTGGCTCACATGAATTTTTTCTCTACGGCCGTTGCCTTTCTTCACAGTAGCCACGTCATCGGTTACCTCCAGTACAGTGACGTCTCTAACAGTCATCCGGCAATTTCCCCGGCGGCAAATCGAATGTACATAGGTAGCCTTGTCGCCTGGCTTAAATGAATTAGCCACTACGCCACCTCCCGGATAACATCCGCATCAATAATCGGTGCACCAATTTCAGCGGCCAAATTCATCGCCGCGACAATAAAGTTACCCACCGCAAGCGGGAATAGATGCGTGTTCCCGTTAGAGTCTGTTAGGCGGTTCACCAACTCAGTCACGCCGCTTTCATCAATTACACTTGCAATTTTTTTATCTGCGCGGGATAAACGGTGTGCTATAAAGCCGTGGATATCACTTACCGCAATGGGTTGCAGTTTTGTAATCTCGCAGCGTTGCACCACCTCACGCACGCCCGCTGAGCGCTGTGACAGCTTAGAGTGCAGCTCAGGTTGGCCCACTAAAATAACGCTAACAAGCTTGGTAAAGCCTACCTCCAGCTCTAAAAACCGCTTTAAATGCTTAAGCGTTGGCAGCGGTAACGAGTGTGCCTCTTCAATTAAAATGCAATGGCGGTAGCCGCTCTCGCTGCTTTCTTTAAGCGCTTTGTGTAACGCATCAAAGCGGTTTTGTGCAGATTGCGGCCGCGATTTATGCGGTGCCACCGCGTTAAAAATAGCGTCTGCGATATCACTCGCCTTTAACGTTTTCCCTTTGTTGTCGTTATCTTCAGCCGCCAAAACATACGGCTGAATCAACACCACCGGCAGTGATTCAATCTCTATGCGCTGCTCCAAGTCGCGACGCAACGTGCTTTTACCCGCGCCGCTTTCACCGATGATCGCTAAAAACCCGCCGTTCTTTGCCGTGTGCACCATATGCTCGCGAATATAACGGATATCCTGGCTCAGCCACATATCATCCGTGCAACGTAAATCCCCAAACGGATCGGCTAAAACACCAAATTGTTTTTTTGCCTCTGGTGTTAACGTCTGACGTCGTAGTAACATATTCTCGTCCTCCTCGGACAATGGGTTGTCATAAGTCTCGGTGCTGGCGCACCGGGGCTTAATTTTTTCAAACAGTAAATCGCTTGCTTTTACATCGTAATCAGCACACCACGCTAAAATCCGTGCGCGTAACCGTGTTGCCAATTTCAGCCTCCGTGGCCAAATTCCGTGGTTTAACAACTGCGCCATTGACGCAGGGCTTACATCGCATACAGCAGCCAACTCCGACTGTGTGATGCATAACCGATTTAACTCAGCCTTTAACTTAAGCATTTCACCGCTCCACGGTTGTTATTGAATAAGCCGCAACGGCGTTGCGACGTTTTCTACAGGCTCGGTCAACTGAGCCGCAATACCATCCAGCGCCTGCTCTGGCACGCCATCGGGATACTGCTGTTTTAACCAGGTAAAATGCTCGGCACCGCTCCACTGCTTACCCAAGCGCGCAGCGAGCTTTTTAGCGGCTTCAACCGGGGTTAAATTGCGCAGCTCAACCTTGGGGGCAATCACATCTAAATCGGTGCCGCGCTTGCGGATGTACTCGGGTAAAGGGGTATCGGTAATCGGCTTCATCGCATCGATGCTGCCGCCAAACGGCACCGCCTTTTTCTTACGTGCGGCCGCCGCTTCGTCGTCGGTCGCCGCGTTCATAACGATGCGCTCAACGTTTTTACGCTCGGTATCAATGCGCGTATCGGGCTTGGCTTTAAACTCGTCACCGATCGTAGCCGCGCCCTCGTTAAAGCCAAACTCGTCTACTTTTTGCGCCTCAACCACCTGGATAACGTTGCGGCCCTCGGCATCCTTGTACACCACCTGGGCACTGTTATCGTCGCGCCAAGGGTTGCGGGTCATCATCACTTTTTCACCAATCGCAACCTCGGGCACATCGCTTACATCGTAGGTATTACCCTTAAAGCTCACAGTTAAATGCACGCTCACCTTGCGGCTTTCTGGCGCGCTTACCGCCAGCTCGCGCAGCACGCTTGCCTCTGGTGCTACACGCAATTGCTCGGCGGTAATTTTTAGCCACACGTTAAAGCGCGTGTTTTTAGTCCGGCTGTGTTTTTGCGTCGCGTTGTACCAGCGCATCCACGCCCAGCCGTATTGGTTAATCTCATCTAGGCTAGTGGGCGGGTTTTCAAAAAAGCGCATACGGTGCTCAAAATCGCACTCCACAATGTTGTTGGCATTTTCCACTTGCCCTTTAGCCCAAGGCTGTCCGGGCTGGTTTACCTGCATATGCACGCCCAGTGCGCGGCACAAATTTTTAAATACCGCACCGGTGTTGGCACTGCCGGGGTCAACCATCACTATCAGCGGCACCCCGTGCACCGGGTCTTGCGGGTGGCGTTTTTGCATCGCATTAATAAACGCATCGCTCAGATTTTGGCCGCTCTCGGCGCCCAACACGTAGTGAACGTAAATCCAACCGCTCGCGTGGTCAGTAATCACGTAGCGCCACACGCGCTCCTTCTCAATGCGCCTAATATTGGCCGGCTTGTTTTTGTAAAACTCTTTTTCACTCATCACCTGCAGCGCCAAGCCCGCTTTGGTCGGCAGGTAATACAGCACACACAACGACGGGTCGATTTGCCAAACATGGTTAGGGTGCTTGCTTGCCAGCTGCGTTTTAGGCGTTGGGCGCGCCAGTTGGTCTGGGTGTAAGCCATTGTTGGTCAGCGCACGGCTTACCGCGCTAACGCTCATGGGTACAAGTTCGCCGGTGGCTTCATCCAAGCGCTCGGCTTTTACGCGGCCATCGGCCCGCAGTATTTCTAGCGCGCGCTCAAAGCCCGCCAGCCGCTTGCCCTGGCCACGCATGCTGCTCATTAAATAACCACTTATAATGCGCAGCTCTTCAACCGGAATACTGCAGCTGCCGGCATCGCTGCGGCGTTTACGGGGCTTTTGCATAGCCACCTCTTTGAGTTTGCGTTGTAACGTGGGCACGCTAATGCCCATCTCATCGGCTGCCCCTTGATAGACAGCCATCTTCTTGCCGTGGCCCGCTGCCTCGGCAGCGCGGGCAACGGCTTGCAGCTTTTCTATCAGTGCCGGGTTCATTTCGAGGGGTCAAACTCCAGTGGTGAATTAACCGTGCGCTCTATGCCAAGCTCGGCGCGCAGCGTTAGCAGTGCGTCGTCTAATAAATCAAGGCGCGACTCTAAATAGCCCAGCTGCTCGTTATCTAGGTGGGGGTTATCGTCATTCGTGGTGCCGTGGTAAAACACCGTGGTAAACGCCGCACGCAGCTGTGTGCGTATACGCTCTTCAACGGCATCGGCGTGGGTACTTGCCTCGGCGCGCAACTCGGCGCCGTCTTGGTCGGCGGGTAGGTTTTTAATGCGAGCGTTTTTTTCCATTAACTCATCAATGGTTTGCTGCTTCGCGCCGGCTACGGCATCTTTAGCGGCAATCGATTCGCGGGCTTCACGCAGTTTTTTGCGCAGCTCGCTGCAACTCATTTTTTCAACGTCGTCTAGGTCAATCCCTGCAACCGTTTTACCGTCGCCAAGTTGCTCCAGTTCATCGTCATCCAACACAAGCAGCTCTAGCGCTTTGGTTTTACTGCCGGCGGATTCCAGCACTTTTTGGCTCCCTGGGCTGGATAGATATTTAACCGCCGCCTGCATCATTTTTTGCGCTGCGCGAGCAGGCAACCCAATACGCGTAATTGATTCCACCCACTCGCCGTGCTCTACGTGCTCTTTAATCACCACCAAGTGCCTGCCGGCATCAACCATGGCGCGGGCGCCGCGCTCTAATGCCTCGCGCACTTTGCTTTCGGCCAAATGCAACGCAAAAAAGTTCTCACCATCGCCGTACTGGTCGAGTATTTTTAGTGAGTGCTCAGCCATTTGGGTGCTGGTGGTGTTCACCTCGTCCACCCAATCTTCATTTGTTTCGGTGTGCTCAATCGTGGTAGCCGTGTTTGCTTTTCTAGCCATGCTATTCCCCTTGGTAATTGCGTCGGAGTCCGACGTTTTTAATGTGTACGACTCAAAAGCGCCGTCAAACGGCGCTTTTGGTTAATGTGCCCCAGCGGCCACCCGCTGAGTCAGTTCGTTAATGCGGCCTTGCGATCGGGCCATCTCGTTGGCGTGCGCTTGCGCTATTTGCAGCAGCTTCACGCTGTGGGCAAAGCGGCCGCTGTCTAGGCGTATCGCAAAACCCGCTTCTATTAAGGTGTTAAGTACCCGGTTAACCGTGGCGGGGCTTTCGCCCAAGGCTTTGGCCAGCTCGCCATTGCTTACGCCGGTTAGGCTGTGGCCCTTTAAAGCATCCAGTACGCGCAACACGCGGGTGCCGCTTTGGCTGGTTTTGCTGCGTGCGGCGGCGCTCATTGCTGCACCGCCTTGTTGTTAACCGTATTTCTCAGCAGGTGGCCGTTCTCGCTGCTTACACCCGCTGGCAGCTGGGTAATGCTGTTGCCGTTGCCAAGCCATGCGGCTAGCTGGTGCTCAATCTCGGCGCGCTCGGCGGCGCGGTGTTCGGGGCGTGTGTCGGCATTAATCATCTGAGCGATCTCCCAGTTCGAGTTGTGGTTGTTGGTGTTGCTGTACGTTGCCTCGGTGCCAGGCTAAATCCTGTATGCCCCGGCTTACGTCGGCGATGGTTTCGTCGGCTTCGGTATCGCCACGGTAAAAGCGCATCAGGCTGTTAACCGTGTCTAGCAAGGTTTGCTGCAGGTCGGGTATGTCGGTCTCTTTAAGGGCGCGGCCGGTGGGTACTTCAATCACCAAGCGGCCACCACGGGTCGCCAGCCAGCGCGATACAAAATCAATGCCGCAGGCCGCCTCAAAAGCCGGTATCAGCACCGCCGGCATACGGCTGGTCTGAAAGTACTTGTACAGAGTGAAGTGGTCGCTAAGGCCCATTACCTCGGCAATGCGCTCTACGCTGCGGTTGTGCACCTCGCGGGCGTGGTCTTTACACAGCTCCATCGCGTGGCGCAGGCTGCGCGGGCTAACCTTCTTCCAATTACGGCGTCTCACTGGAACCCCCAAAAATTCGGCTTTCCAAACAAAAATGGTTTTTGCATCTGTGCAAACTCGTTTCACCCTGCATAATGTTTCGTGTTAACTTTGACGACAGGAGCAGGAATATGGGTAATACAGTTAGTGCTGAAACGGCGGTGGTGTTGGCAGAGCTTCGAGATGCTAAAAGCAAACTGCTTACCATGGCCTTAATCAATCAAGAGATATCCGTTATGTTGGCGGCGGCTTTGTCGCATCACGGTCAAATTTATTCACATAAGCTATGCGAGAATCTTTTAGGCGTGGCCAGCGAGTTGGCAGAGAGTGACCATGCTTATGAGACGGCCCCAGAGATAGCTGAGGTATTTGCTGGTCGCTTGCAAGAGGTTTTGGGAAAAGCTGATTCCTCATGCGCCTAGCGGCCTCTAAGTGAGTCATGGTTTTTTTGCCCTGGGCCCGTGTGCTGGCCTTTACCAGCTCGGCGGACAAAGCTTGACCCATGGTTGGTGCATCCACTGGGAAGCCGTAATCGCCATAGCCCGGAAAGGTGATCGCTTGGCCGGCAAACTCGTTAACCAGCTTGGCGGCTTTTACGGGGCCTAGCTGCTCAACAAGGAGGCCAAAAAAACGGGTAAACGGTGTCATAATTGATCCCCTACGCTACGCGGCGGCTTGGTTGCTCAAGCGCCTTGGCTGGGTCTTTGGTGATGGTGCCGTCTTTCAGGCCGAGCTTTACGGCGATGTTATGTGCCTGACCGCGAATGCATTTTTTGCGGCCACCCAAAACCTCAAACACGAGGTTAGGTGAAAATTGATTGGCCACAGCCCACTGGGTAATAGAAACCCCGGCGGACTGTAGGGCTTCGCGTGCCTCTGCGGCGGTACGTAATGACATATTTGGCTCCTAAGGCTTACGCCTGTTGGTGTCTACTAAGTTGCTAACCGTGGGCGGTTGGTGTGAGTTAACTATAGGGGAACAATCGTTCCTCTGTCAAGATATTTGCGAGGAACAAACGTGCCTAATATGGGCGAACGCTTGAAAGAGGAGCGCGAGCGCTTAGGGTGGAGCCAACAAAAGCTGGCCGATACCTGCGGTGTGACTATGCGATCTCAGCGAAACTACGAGAAAAGTGAAAGGCACCCTGACGCCAACTACATTGCAGCGTTAGCCGCCGTTGGGCTCAATGTCATGTATATACTGACGGGAAAGCTAAGTTACGATCTGGCGCCTACAACAGAGCCATTATCGGTACGCGAGCGCCACTTACTGGACAACTACCGGGGCAGTAATGAGGAGGGACGCCGAGCCGTGGAGAGCACGGCGAGTGCTCTCGCGCACAGGGACAGTGCTAAACAAACAGGACGCGGCAAATGATGAATAACGACGGCAAGGGGCTGTTGTGACATATTATTAAAATTCTGCATATTAAGTTTTAACAACAAGGAGAGCCGATGAAAAAGCTACTGTGTATACCGTTATTAATGGCCGCGCCGGCTTTTGCCGACTATGTGTCACCGACGCAATATAAAGGGTGGTCGTGCCTAGAAATGAAGTATGAGCTGCAATACCAGCTTGAGCTTGGTTCAAAGCTATCTGGTGAAGCATTCGATGCTGGCATGAGCTTAGATAACGCGCCCACTGCTAAAAGAGCTGCCGATTATAAAGAGACGGTGCGCCAATCCAACGACGTTGATATGTCGCAGGTTGCACTTAAAGAAGCCATGCGCCGCGCTGGGTGCGAGGTCAAAGGTGCTAAAGCGCCGGTGGTACCAGAAGAATAAAAGCCGCTGCCCAGGCAATCCAATGCAAATCCCTGACTTCCCGCTCCATAGGGGCGTCGGTTGGGCAGCGGCTACCCCCAGTGTAGCCACCGCTATTCGGGTTGCATGTGGCAAATATCACCAGTTTTTGTAAGAGATGACTTACGGTAAATGACTAAATTACAAAAAATAAACACTTGGCTTGCTCTTCTCGTCGGCGTGCTCACCGCCCCGCCAGCGTTGTGGGGCTTTGTCGAGTGGTTAAATAAGAGCCTCGGGGTAGAGCTAAATTTATGGGAATACATAAAGGCCTACTACTCATTCATGTATGGCTGGTTGTTCATCTCATATAGCGTTCCTGCTTGGTGCTTCGTGGTGGCGTTCATCACAGCAGCTGCCGTGGCTTTTAGGTGGTTTCGTATAGAATATAAAAAAAGGAAAGTTAGTAAGCGCTGGAACGGTATAAACCAAGGACTAGAGCGGATGCTGGAGTCAGCGTCAAATAAACCAAGAGCTATAGACGTGCTGAATCGGCACCGGTCCATGATTTTTTTTGGCGCTAAATGGACATGGGAGTGGACGTATTCACCACCTCGAATAATGCATCTAAAGCCTTTTTGTACAAGGTGTGGTGAACAGTTAATTTTGCGCCCAGATGCAAACGACCCCGATCACAATTCTGAGCTAGTTTGTAATAGCGAGATTTGCGAAGGGTTTGTAGTCAATATTTTTGGTGGCTGGAGTGTCGAGCGTATAGAAAAGCAAATCAACAAAGACCTAGTGAGTAAAGCAATGCGAATGCTACACGATGCAAAGGTCGGTTAGTAACTGGGGCGGGGAATCTAAAACTCAAAAGGGAATAATTGCGACATGAAAAAAGATGCAGATTTAATAAGACGAATAGTTTTGAAAATGGCTTCCGATGAGCACAATGGAGCGCTAAAAGGGCTGGAAGGTGTAGACGCCGAAAAATTCGCGGACCACGCATTCTTGCTTGATGACGACGGATATGCGCTTACGAGAGACTTTAGCCCGACGGTTGGAAAGAGAGCGATTATTGAAAGGCTCACTAGCAAAGGACACGATTTTGCTGCTGAGCTAGAGGATGACACTCTATGGAATGAAGTAAAAGAAAAGGTTGTTAAACCCGGCAAAAACTGGTCTTTGGGTGTTCTGGCTGCTGTGCTTAAGGCTGCGGCTATTAAGCAAATTACGGGTTTCTGATATGGAAGGCCTATCTGTTTCAGCGGTCATTGGCGCTTGCTCGGCACTGGCGGGTGTTTTCCTGTCACAACTCTTTTCAATGCTGCAATCCAACGCCGAACGTAAAAACCAATACAAAGTTTTACAGCGGGAGAAGCTGGAGGAGTTGGCCGATCATCTTCAAAAAACGATTCTTTGGTTTGACGTGTGGCTTGGTCATGGGGAGTCGAAGAGTGTAAAACCTCATGCATCTTCCGGCGAGTCTCCGCGCTCAAGCGATGAGGCGCGTCGGGTTCATGTTTTATCGTTACTGTACTTCCCTCGTCTGAAACTCGAATCTCAACGTTTAATGAATGCACTTAATACCCTCTATTTTGGAGGTGTCACAGATGAAGAAATGGTGATGAAGGCCACTAATAAGTTTAGTGATTCCAAAGATGCTTTAGAGCGGCTCATCACCGAAGAGGCCGAGAAGCTAGGTTGATCTCGCTCGAGCTTCTTGCAGTATTAAGTCAGCTTTTGCTTTAAAGCTTTCAAATGATGTGCCTATTTTAATGCTGTGCTCCACGAGGTTTTTTAGGCGCTCCCACGCGTCTGGCTCTAAGAGCTTGTCAAGATCAAGGCTTGCAAACACATAGTCATATTTTGCCAACGCAGCTAATTCTTCTGCCTTGCGTTGCTTCTCTAGCGCCAGCGCGGCTCTATCACTTCTGCAAATATCCATCCCGGCATCGGGTGCAATACCTCCCTTAAGCACCACCCACACCGTCACACAGGGCACTAGGTTAATACACCACCGGCGGTTATAGCGTGAGTAATGCCCGCCGATCCAAAGGCTACCTGGCCGAAATAAAATACCTACCTTCATAGTTCACCTCCCATTTAAAGAGTCACCATGCTCGCGCCCACGCGTGCCCATGTAATTTGAAGCGCTTCAAATTACAACGCCAACCCCACTGGCTATTGTGGGGGCTCACGGTATTTATTGTTTTGCTGTTACCAACCGGAGCCCCGACATGGAACAACTCACCGCGCTGTTTACCCGCATTCGTCTGTTAGTGCCGCGCTTAACCACGTGGGTATTACTTACCGCTGCCTTGATTTTGGTGGTGTTTTTAACCGCACCGCACCAGCTTACTGTGGTGGTGTACAAGCTCGCTCTTGTGAGCTTAGCCGCCATTACTGGCTACTGGATCGACCGCCATTCATCCCCGTACGCCCGCCCTGATAGTTACTTGCGCGAGGATTGGCGCGTGTGGAAGGTGCCCCAAACCGGCCTGCCAAACGTTGTCGATTACCCCGTAATAACCGAATACCGCTGGGTGTTTGCCGCTGCCATGCTGCGCCGCGCCCTGATTATGACCGCCGTTATTTTGGCCATGGCGCTGGGGCTTTAGTGATGAATCACCCTCTCATGGAGCGAGCGCTAGGCCGTACGCCGCCCGAACGGCTGCGCTCTGATTTTCAGGCAGGGTCAGTGCCCTGCAGCGCAGGCGGCATTGCATCTATTGTAATTTTGGTGGGTGTAGCGCTGCTGATGTTAGCGCAGTGCCAGCCCGCAACAGCCTCCACCGTGAGCGCCCAAGAGCGCCCAACCCAGAGCGCCCCCGAGCGCCACAGGAACACCCTAGTGCGCGCCGCGCGCTTCGGCTTTGGCATGGATGCCCCTATTGCCACGCTAGCGGCTCAAGTACACCAAGAGAGCCGCTGGCAACCTAACGCAAAATCACCCGTAGGCGCGCAAGGCATCGCCCAGTTTATGCCTGCCACCGCCGATTGGATGGCCGAGCTTTACCCCAACACTCTTGGCCCTGCGCAGCCCTTTAATCCAGGCTGGGCGTTGCGGGCCATGGTGCAGTACGACAAATGGCTGTTGGCGCGGGTTAGCAGCCTCTGCGAGTGTGACCAATGGGCAATGGTGCTGGCCGCTTACAACGGCGGCTTAGGCTGGGTATATCGCGACAGCGATGCGGCGCGGGCTTTGGGTGCCCGTGAGCCACTCGCATGGCGCGACATAGAGCACAACAACGCGGGCCGAAGTGCGGCCAACTTTAAAGAGAACCGCCATTACGTCCGCGTTGTACTAACCCGCTTTGAGCCGCAATACAGCGGCTGGGGTCGTGGCGTCTGTGACGGGGTAACCCTATGACCAAGCTGCGTCTGTTTTTAATTGCCCTGGCATTAGCGGCCTTAATAGCCAGCCATACCTTTGCGTATTTTTGGGGTTACGAGCGTGGCGCCCACGCCGAGCAAACCGCCTGCCAAGCCGCGCAAATAGACCAACTGAACAACTTAATTACCGGCACGGCCGAGCTTACCCAGCAGGCCGGTGCGGCCAGTTTGGCGCTGGGCAAAAGCATTAACGCCCGCACAGCCGCCGATGCAAAAACAACACAGGAGATACGCCGTGCGCTGCAAGCCACTGCCCCTAAGCGCGTTACTTGCGTGTTTGACGATGGCGTCATGCGGATTATTGAGCAAGCCGCCAACGCCGCAGACCAAGCCGCTACCGGCGGCCTTAACGGTGATTTGCCCGCCGGTGGCGAGGCCGAGTGATAACTCGCAAGACGCGGCCGCCATCGCGCTTAAACAAATGTACGACCTATACGCGCTATGCGCAGGCCGCTTCTGGGAGCTAATTAATGAACACAACGGGCAAAACACTGCTAATTAAAAAGTGCAGCGATCCGCAGTACTGGTACGCGGATTTGGTCGGCACCCATGTGCCGTTTATACGTGAAGATGCTTTCGGTTACGTGAGCCGCGAGCCGGCGGGCTACACCAATTTTGTGCGGCGCGATGATGCGGTAATACAAAACAACGAGGGGGCAGCGTGCTGCAATTAGAAGCGTGGCAAGTAATCAGCATAGCGCTGACCGTCTGCGGTGGCCTATTAGCCGCCATTAAATTTTTGTTTTTACAGTTCAGCAAAACGCTGGATGAAAAGTTTGGCGCGTTTGATAAACGCTTTGGCACGCTAGAAGACGAGGCCAAGCAATGGCAACAAGTAGAGCGCGACCTACTTAAGCTTAAGGCCGATTTACCCCTGCATTATGTGCGCCGCGAGGATTACGTGCGCAACCAAACCGTTATCGAATCTAAGCTCGATGCGGTTGCCTTGAAGTTTGATAACTGGCAATTAAAAGAGGCCTCTAAACCATGAACGTTGATCACGCCAAGTCCCGCCGCGAATCTATGCGCTGGACGATTATGCTCACGCTTAACAACGCCCGGCCCGTATCTACCCACGAGAGCCTAGTGCTCGCCACCATTCAAGGCGTGTACCCCGATGCCACGCCAATGGAGGTACGCCGCGAGCTGGACTACCTAAACGATCGCTCGTTGCTGGTACTTAAAAAAGAGCCCAGCGGCGTGTGGTATGCCGACTTAACCAGCTTAGGCGTAGACGTGGCCGAGTACACAGTGGAATGCCACCCCGGCATTGCCCGCCCCACCAAATACTGGGCGGGGTGAGCTATGCCCCCGCGCAGCAAAGTGATGCAGCTACCCACAGAGGTAAAAAGCTGGCTGGATAGCGCCTTGGCCGAGAATAACTTCTCAGGCTACGAGGCGTTATCCGATGAGCTATCAGCCCGTGGCTTTGACATTAGCAAAAGCGCGCTTAACCGCTACGGCCAAGACTTTGAGGTGCGTTTGTCGGCACTCAAAATGGCCAGCGAGCAAGCCCGCGCCGTCGTCGATGCCGCCCCCGATGAAGAAGGCGCCGTTAACGAGGCACTAATGCGGCTGGTACAAGAGCATCTGTTTAAGCTGCTAATGAGCGATGAAGGCAAATTCGACTTACCCAAAATTGCCAAAGCCGTAGCCGAGCTAGGCCGCGCCAGCGTGACGCAAAAGAAATTCAGCATCGAGCAACGCAAAGCCATTGCTGAAGAGGCTCGCCTGCAGCAGCTCACCGAGCAAGAGGAGCGGCTGGAAGAACTACGCGGCACCGATGGCATGAGCGAGCAGCTTGAAAACCGCATTCGTAACGTACTGCTAGGCAAAGCATAATGAGCGATAAGCAAGGCAATTTAACGCCCACAAATACCCCGCGCAAAATCAACTTAGCCGAGGAGATGGAGCTGTACGGCGTAGTCGTGCCCGAGGATATCGCCGATGCGGTACCGGGCGGCGATGCCGTGTTTTTGCGGTACCAACAAAAGTGGTTTGAGGATGAAAGCCAGATCATGCTGGCCGAGAAATCCCGCCGTACCGGTTTAACCTGGGCCGAAGCTGGCCGCAACGTGATTAACGGCGCTAAGCCCCGCAAGCGTGGCGGCTGCAATACGTTTTACGTGGGCAGCAAGCAAGAGATGGCGCTGGAATACATCGCCGCCTGTGCCTTGTTTGCTAAAGCGTTTAATGAGCTGGCCGAGGCGGATGTTTACGAGCAAACCTTTTGGGACACCGGCAAAAAAGAAGAAATTCTCGCCTACATGATCCGCTTCCCTAAGAGCGGTTTTAAGATTCAGGCGCTAAGCTCACGCCCCAGCAACCTGCGTGGTTTGCAGGGCGACGTCGTGATCGATGAGGCGGCGTTCCACGAAAGCCTAGAAGAGCTGCTAAAGGCCGCGCTCGCTCTCACTATGTGGGGCAACAAAGTACGGCTGATTAGCACCCACAACGGCGTAGACAACGCCTTTAACACCTACATACAAGACTCCCGCGAGGGCCGCAAAGATTACAGCATTCACCGCATCACTTTGGACGATGCGATCGCACAGGGGCTGTATAAACGCATCTGCTACGTTACCGGCCAAACATGGTCACCTGAGGCTGAGGCCAAGTGGCGCAGCGACCTGTACAAAAACGCCCCCAACCAAGAAAGCGCCGATGAAGAGTACGGCTGCGTACCCAAAAAGAGCGGCGGCAACTACCTCTCGCGCGTGCTGGTTGAGGCTGCAATGGTGGCCGACCACAGCGTACCCATTTACCGCTATGAGGCCCCAGCGGATTTTGAAAGCTGGACAAGCCAGCAGCGCGAAGACGAGATCAGTAAGTGGTGCCTGGATAACCTGCTACCCGAGCTTAACGCGCTGAATAAAAACGACCGCCACGTGTTTGGTGAAGACTTTGCCCGGAGCGGCGATTTAACCGTGTTTGCCCCTTTGGCCATTAAACCCAACTTACGCAAGCGCACACCGTTTGTCGTAGAGCTGCGCAACCTGACTTACCAACAACAAGAACAAGTAATGAAGTTCATCATCAAGCGGCTGCCGCGCTTTGGCGGCGCCGCGTTTGATGCCACCGCCAACGGCGGCTACTTGGCCGAGCAAGCAGCATTAGAGTTTGGCACAGGCATGATTGACCAGGTGCAACTTAGCCAGGCGTGGTACGCCGAGTGGATGCCCAAACTTAAAGGCGAGTTTGAAGACTTTAACGTAGAGGTGCCTCGCCACCAGAACATCTTAGATGACTTGCTGCACATCAAGGTAGTTAACGGCATACCGTTGATTGATAAGGGCCGCACCAAAGATACCGAAACCGGCAAAGGCAAGGGCCGCCGCCACGGTGACTTTGCCGTGGCCTTGGCTATGGCCATCCGCGCGAGCTGGATGCAAAGCGGCGAGATAGATTGGCGGGCCGTGCCCAAGCACAGCCGAGGCTTTGATAACGCAGACGATCCTGATAACGACGACTTTTTAATACCGGAGCAAAGCGCATGGTAGATAGCCGCATAGTAGACGTAGACGGTAACCCGATACCTCTTAACGACATTAAAACCGCGCAAACCGCGCACGCGGTGGCGCTGCATAGAGAGTTTCAAGATCACCCATCCCGTGGGCTTACTCCCAGCAAGCTGGGCCAAATTTTAATAGCCGCCGAGCAAGGCGACATTATCGCCCAGTACGAACTGTTTGAAGACATGGAAGAAAAAGACGCCCACATCATGAGCGAAATGGGCAAGCGCCGGCGCGCGGTATCGGGCCTAGATTGGCGCATCGACCCACCGCGCAACGCCACCGCCAAAGAGCGCGATGCCGCCATGGCCGTGCGTGAGATTTTAGATGGGCTGGAGGATATCGAAGACATTATTTTTGATACCACCGACGCTATCGGTAAAGGCTTTGCTTGCCAAGAGTACGGCGGCTGGCACCGGGTAGATGGCGACTGGTTGCCTATTAACGTGCAACACCGCCCGCAAACATGGTTTCAGCTCGTGCGCGGTTTTGAGCAAAGCATCCACCTGCGCGGCGCGGGTAATGGCGAACCACTAAAACCCTTTGGCTGGATCGTGCACACCCACAAAGCCAAAAGCGGCTGGCTTGAGCGCTCGGCATTGTTCCGCGTGCTCACGTGGCCGTACCTGTTTAAAAACTACAGCGTGGGCGACCTTGCCGAGTTTTTAGAGATTTACGGCATACCCTTGCGCCTGGGTAAATACCCCAGCGGCGCGACTGAATCCGAAAAGATCACCCTGATGCGCGCGCTGGCACAAATTGGCCACAACGCGGCGGGCATTATCCCGTTGGGCATGGAGATCGAATTTGAGAACGCGGCCCAAGGTGACCCTAAAGCCTTTGAGCTAATGATGAGCTGGTGCGACAAGGCCCAGAGTAAAGCCATTTTGGGCGGCACGCTTACCAGCCAGGCCGATGGCAAAACCAGCACGAATGCTTTGGGCACCGTGCACGATGATGTACGCAAAGAACTGCGCGATGGTGATGCCAAACAAATAGCGAAAACCCTAAGCCGCGATTTAATTTACCCCATTGCTGTGCTCAATGGTTTAGTTGATAACTGGCGCCGCTGCCCGCGCTTGGTGTTTGACACCAACGAGCCCGAAGACATGGTCGCCTTTGCTAACGCGGCGCCCAAGCTGTTAAACATGGGGATGCGTATCGACCGCCAATGGGCACAAGAGCGCGTGGGCATACCCGAGCCAGAAGACGGTGCCGAGCTGCTCGCCCCGATCGCTAAGCAGGCCGTACAACAAAACCGGCAAGAGCAACAAGCCGCCGCCAGCGCCCAGTTAAACGTACCGGCCCCAGCGCCCGAGCAAATGCAAGCGCAAGCGCGCAACAACAGCGAGCCGGCCAGTAATGCCTGGATAAACCAAGTGCGCGAGCTGATGGATGAAGTAGACAGCCTGGACGAGCTGCGCGATAAGCTGCTAACGCTGTACCCCAACATGAGCTTGGACGATTACGCCAATGCCTTAACCGAAGCCACACTGGCCGCCGAGCTTGCCGGCATGAATGACGTAAGCGAGGAGCGCACGTAATGCCAGCGGCCACTTACGGCTCGGTACCCTTTAGCGAGCAAATAGAATTTTTTAAGCGCAAGCTAAACATACCTACCCGCGGCTGGACCGACATTTACGGCCGCCACCACGACTACGCGTTTATGGTGGCCGGTGCCAACCGCGATGCATTGCTGGGCGACTTTCGTACCGCCGTAGAAAAAGCCATTGCCGATGGCGGAACGCTTGAGCAGTTTCGTACAGACTTTGACGATATCGTGGCGCGCCATGGGTGGGACTATAACGGCGGCCGCAACTGGCGCACCCGCGTGATATACGAGACAAACTTATTTAGCAGCTACAGCGCCGGACGTTACGAGCAGCTGCAACAGTTTGAATACTGGCGCTACCGCCACAGCGATGCAGTAGAAACCCCGCGCCCGCAACACCAGGCGTGGGATGGCATGGTACTGCGCCGTGACGACCCTTGGTGGACAACGCACTTCCCGATAAACGCGTGGGGCTGCCAGTGCTACGTAGAGGGCTTAACAGAAGACGATTTAACCGACGAGGGCATTACCGTTGACCAGGCACCGGAGGTAAATATGGTGACCCACGTTATCGGTAAACGCAGCCCCAACGGCCCGCGCACCGTGCAAGTGCCCGAGGGCATAGACCCCGGCTTTGAGCACGCACCGGGGCGCAGTCGCTTACAAAGCCAAATACCACCCGAGAAACCAACACCGCCGATTGCCGGCTCGACCGGTGGCCGTGGCTTACCCAATGCCCGCCCGAGCGATGCGCTGCAAACACCGCGAGCTTTGCCGGACGCTATGCGTTTACCCAAAGACGGCGGCGAGGATTTTTACGCACGTAACTTTTTAGAGCCCTTTGGGGCAACGCTCACAGAGCCGGCCATTTTTAAAGATGTGCTGGGTGAGCGTTTGGTGATTGGCGCAGACTTGTTTCGCACCAAACGTAACGGCGCACTTAAAGCCGATAAAAACGGCCGAGGCCAATACATGCGTGTGCTGGCGGCGGGCGTTATTGACCCGGATGAAATTTGGGTAAGAATGGAATACCACGAGGCACTTA
Organism: uncultured Gilvimarinus sp.; assembly: GCF_963972205.1. Classification (NCBI taxonomy): domain Bacteria; kingdom Pseudomonadati; phylum Pseudomonadota; class Gammaproteobacteria; order Cellvibrionales; family Cellvibrionaceae; genus Gilvimarinus; species uncultured Gilvimarinus sp. Next base: position 645,544 of record NZ_CAXAUC010000001.1, read on the forward strand.
AAAAAACCGTTGTGCGCCGGCGCTACATTGCCCGCTTTACCTTGCCCGGTGAGCAAGTGCCCGTGTTAGCTGTGTACGAGCTTGGGCCTGATGGCTGGACGGGCGTAACGGTGTTTAAGTCAGAGGCGGATATAAACGATATGCGGGTAGGTGTAAGGCTATACCAAAGAAAGTGAACCCCACGGCCCGGCTACCGTGGGCACCCCGCACACCTGGTGGCCTTAACAGCCGGAGGCAGCACATGCGACGGAACGTACAACCAGTATAGGTACTATCATGGCAGGCGTAAAGGTAGAGATAACCAGCGACGTAGCGCCCAAGCTGCGCGGATTAATAGACGGCCTTGAACACCCCGCGCCGCTGTTTGGGCAAATTAACGAATACCTGTTACGCAGCACCCGTGCCCGGTTTAAAACGCAAACCTCACCCAGCGGTGTCCCTTGGGCGCCGCTATCGCCCGCCTACAAAAAGCGCAAACGCCGAAACAGTAACCGCATACTGGTACTGAATGGGTATTTGAGCGGAACCTTGCGCGGCCAGCACGATGACGAGGGCCTGGAGTTTGGTAGCGATCGTGTGTACGCCGCTATTCAGCAATTAGGCGGCACCATCAAGCGCAAGGCCAGTAAGCGCGATGTGTACTTTAAACAAAACCGCGATGGCAGCGTGGGTAACCGCTTTGTGAAAAAAAGCAAAAGCAACTTTGCCCAAAGCGTTAACGTGGGCAGCTACGAGATTAAAATACCCAGCCGGGAATTTTTGGGCACCAACGAGAAAGACGACAAACACATTATAAAATTAGCGCAACGCTTCTTAAAAAATACCATGCAGTAAAAGCGGCGATTTAAGCCGCTTACACCCCGCACTGGTCTATTCACCCGAGTTTTACCCCCGCCCACGTTTATAAACGTTTATGGAGGGGTTCACGCCGCTGCAAACCCCACAGCTCACACGCCCATTGCACAGACCGCTACCCACCCACCGCAAAAAGTGTTGAAGCGCTTCAACTGACCCTCAGCACCATCGCGCATAACCTGAGCACTGAATCGACAACAAACCTTAACCGGGCGATCAGTGAGTTAGGCGAATGAAGAAAAAAGCACTTTCAGTAGGAGTAGGCATAGCGCTATCGGCGTGCAGTTTTATGCTGCCTGCTAATGCCGAAAAACTCACCACTATTCAAGTGTGCCCCGCCGGCGAGTTTAAGCCCCGAGACGGCCGGCCAATGGCCGTACCCGCTTGGCGTATTGACCAAGCCAGCGCCCAGCACGTTATTGCGCGCTTTAACCAACGCGCCACTCCGTTAGTCATTGATTACGAACACCAAACCCTACGCAAAGAAGAGAACGGCCAACCCGCACCAGCGGCGGCATGGTTTCGTGCTTTGGAGTGGCGCGAAGGCGCCGGCTTGTTTGCCGAGGTAGAGCTAACCGACAGCGCACGGCAAGCCATTGCCAACCGTGAGTACTTATTTTTTTCACCCGTGTTTCGTTTTGACGCTAAGACCGGCGATGTATTAGCGATTGAAATGGGCGCATTTACGAACACCCCGGCAATTGACGGCATGGAGGCGATGAGCCTACGCGCTGCCGCTTGTTTTGGGGCGACCCTGGAGGACGACAGCGTGAACGAACATTTAAAGAAACTGCTCGCAAAATTTGGCTTGCAAGCAAACACCGATGCCGAGGCCGTAGTGGCGCTAAGTGCGCACTTTGACCAAGCCGAAAACCACAACCCACTTAAAGCCGTGTGCGGCGCGCTGGGTGTGGATGAAGCCACCGACGAGCAAACACTGGTAGCCGCCTGTACCGCGCTTAAAACCAAAGCCGATGCGGGCACCACCGATAACCCAGACCCAACCAAGTACGCACCCGTTGCCGCGCTTACCTCACTGCAAACGCAAGTGACCGCGCTTAGCGCCAGCCTACAAGCCCGTGATGCCGCCGATGTAAATGCGCTAATAGATGGCGCCCTAGAAGACGGCCGTTTAACCAAAGGGCTAGAGACCTGGGCGCGCGACTTGGGCAAAAAAGATGTGGCCGCACTGAACAGCTACCTGGGCGCGGCTAAGCCTTTAAAAGATGTGCTGGCCAGCCAGACAAACGGTACCGCCCCCGTTGCCGACAACGAGCACGGCTTAACCGCCGATGAGATTGCCGTGTGCAGCAACATGGGCATTACCCAAGAAGATTACGCCGCCGCGAAAAAGGTGTAACGAACCCCCAAGGGCGTGAGGTGTTTCCGGAGCACCCTGAACAAACCGGCTCGATTTTTTACTCGTTACTTTTAGCACTGCAGAGGAGATGCCGTCATGGCACTAGCACAAGACCGTATGACCAAGCGCCGGGCCGGTGATCGCTTTAACGATCCGGTAGCCGCAGCCACAACCATTTATACCGGCGCGTTGGTAGTGCTGGATGCCAGCGGCAACGCCGCACCGGGTAGCACCGCCACCGGTTTAAAAGCCCGAGGGCTTTGTACCGAGCGCGCCGACAACAGCAGTGGCGCTGCCGGTGATATTGGCGTGGAAACCGAAACCGGCGTGTTTTGTTTTGCCAACAGCGCCGGCGCTGATGAGATTGACCGCTCAGATATTAAAGGCACCGCTTACATCGTTGACGACGAAACCGTAGCGGCCACCGATGGCTCTAGTAGCCGATCGGCAGCCGGCGTGATTGAAGACGTAGACGACGCGGGTGTGTGGGTGCGTATCGGCGCCTAAGCCGAAAAACCACAAACCGCTTAACCCGCGCCCAGCGCGAAAACCTTTTTTACCAGGAGCAACACCATGATTGTTAACCGCCAAAACTTAAAAATGTTATTTACCGCCTTTAAATCCGCTTTTGACAAAGCGTTTGAAGGCGCCGTTATTGACCACGACCGCTTGGTGCTGGAAGTTAAATCCACCACTGGCGTAGAAGAGTACGCGTGGCTGGGTAGCACAACCCAATTCCGCGAATGGGTGGGTGATCGCGTTATCCAGGCGTTAAAGCAACACGGCTACAGCATTAAAAATAAATCGTTTGAGAACACCGTGGGCGTAGCGCGCGACAACATCGAAGACGACCAGTACGGTGTTTACACCCCGCTAATGGCACAGCTGGGGCAAGACGCTAAAGAGCACCCAGCGCAGTTGGTATACGCACTGTTAGCCGGCGGCTTTACCGGCAAGTGCTACGACGGCCAACCGTTTTTTGATACCGACCACCCCGTACTAAACGCCGCCGGTCAAGAAACCAGCGTAAGTAACTTTGCCGGTGGCTCGGGTACCGCGTGGTACTTGATAGACGATACCCGCCATATTAAGCCGCTGATTTACCAAAACCGTAAGCCCTACAACTTTGTGATGATGGACCAGGAGAAAGACGAAAACGTCTTTATGCGCAAAGAGTATTTGTACGGTGTAGATGCGCGTTTGAACGTGGGTTACGGCCTATGGCAGTTGGCTTATGCCAGCAAGCAAGAGCTAACCCCCGCCAACTTTAACGCCGCTTACGCGGCTATGCAGGGCTTAAAAGGTGACAACGGCCGCCCATTGGGTATTCGCCCTAAGTTGCTGGTGGTACCGCCATCGCTGCGCGCCAAAGCGCTTGATATCGTTAAAGCAGAGCGTGCGGCCAACGGTGCCACCAACATCAATCGCGATGTCGTGGACGTACTTAGCACGCCTTGGCTGCAGTAAGCCTTGGTTGTACTAACCAAAGCTGCCTATTGCTAACGCCGCTTAAAACAGCGGCGTTAACTAACCCCACTTTTTGATTTAGGAGTACTCCCATGGCCGCACGTAAAAATACCGCGCCTAAAGCACCTGCCTCTAAAGCCACGGCGCCAGCCAAAGCGGAAGAAGTAAAAGCCACGACAACTGACGCAACCACTACAGCTGAGGCGAAGCAACCCGACGCGCCTATTACCGGCGCTGAGGCATCGGTAACAACCGCTACCGATGACGCAGATGGCTCTGCAGCTGCCACAGCCGAAACCACCAACGGCAATAACGCTAAAGCGCCAGAGCCAAAAGAGCCGGAGAAAAAAGAGCCGGAGAAAAAAGAGCCTGAAACGGCAGCCGCGCCAAAAGGCGAAGCCCCTGCGCTGTTTATTAAATCGCGCCAAGCCACCGGCTTTAGACGTTGCGGTATGCGCTTTACGCCCGAGGGGCACGGTGTTGCGTTAGAGCTGCTGAGCGATGATCAGATCGACACGCTAAAAGCCGATGCGAATCTGATTGTTGACGAGTGCACGATTCCCGCTAGCGCTTAAACCTTTAACGTAGAGGCAGACCATGCAGTACATCACCACCACCGATCTGGCCGATTTACCCGGCGCGGTAGAGCTGGCCCAAGTGGCCACGGCCACCCACCAGCGGGTGGTGGCCGATAGCCTAATGGAAGCCACGCTACGCAACACCGACCGCACCGAATTTGATGCGGACGATATCGCGGTAGCCGACGATGCGTTGGCCCGTATTACCGCCGCCGTAGCGCAAGCCGAGGCGCTTATTGATGGTTACCTGGTAAAGCGAGGCTACAACGTACCGCTGGCCACCGTGCCCCTGTTAGTGACCGGCTGGACACGCGACATTGCCCGCTACTACTTGCACAAAGATCGGTTAAGCGCTGAAGGCACAGACCCCATTTTGCGCGGCTACCGCGATGCCATGAAGCTGCTGCAACAAATTGTCGAGGGTAAATTTAGCCTGGGCGGTAACGACCCAGTAGCCACCAGCCCTAACAAATTGGATGTGCGTTTTAACTACGACACCAAAGCGTTTAGCCGCCGCGAGCTAAAGGCTTTTAGATGAGTAACGAGCCGCTAAACACAGAAGTTATCGAGCAGCGCCTGCGCGATGAGCTTGCCCACATTGAAAACTTTCAAGTGGGCGGCGCGGCCGATTATGCGGCGGTTAAAGATTTAGGCAGCTTCCGTTGCCCCAGTGCCTTTGTTGTACCCACAAGAGAAAGCGCTACTAACGATGAAGCGCGCCACACCTACCAGGTAACCGCCGGCTTTGGTGTGGTGGTTGCGGTTAGGCATTACGGCAGCGTCAGCGGTACCAAAGCGATCGCCGAGGCCCGCCCGCTGATAGGTGCCATACGTACCGCGCTGGTGGGCTGGATGCCACAAAATCGTGAGTTTAGAGAATGCCTATGGCTAGAGGGTGATGTGCTGGATTACGACGCCGGCACGCTCTTGTGGGCCGATGCATTTAAAACCAAATTCTTTATTAACAGGAGCTAACCGTGACTAAAAAAACTGACGTTACCAGCACTGAGGGTGCAGCACCAAACCCCACACAGGCACCCAAAAAAACACCCGCTAAGCCGGTTAAAACCGACAACAGCAAAAACGGCTATTTAGCCTCGCGCCGCGCGGCACGCCGTAAAGCCAAGTAGCACCAACCCTAAACCCCACTGACCCGGAGAAACGACATGGGCGAGAAAATTTACGAACAGGACACAGTCTGTGTTGCCGGTGTAGAAACCACCTACGGCACAGATGCCACCCCAACCGCTGCCGCCAACGCCATGCGCGTAAAGGTCGATTTAACATTGCTCGATGGCGACCAAGAGGCGTTGGAGTACGACGCCGGCCGTGGTGGCAGTAAAGGCAGTATTCAGCGCAACAAACGCATTAGTGGCAGCTTGACCGGTTACCTGGCCGGCAGTGGCGAGGCCGGTGTAGCGCCGGCCATTGCACCCTTGCTGCAAATGGCCGGTTTGCTGCCCACCGTAACCGCCGATACCGATGTGACCTACACGCCGGTATCGACCGACCACGACAGCTGCACGCTGATTGTGTACCGGGGCAAAATCAAGCACGGCGTGCTGGGCGCGCGCTGCAACATGGAGATGAGCTTAGGCCCCGATGCACTGCCCAAAATTACCTTTAATAATTTGATGGGTTTGTACGTACCCCCCGAGCAAGTGGCTGGGTTCCAAAACGCTGACTTTACCGCCTTTACTACACCGCTGGTAACCGACCCGGTATCCATTACCACCATGACCTTTTTTGGCCAAAGCGTAAACATGAGCAGCCTGATGTTTAAGCAAGGCAACAACGTCGTGTACCGCAGCGTGACCAACGATGAGAGCGTGCAAATTACCGAGCGTAAACCGCAAATCGAGATCACCTTTGAAGAGCCATTGGTGGATGATTTTGATTGGTGGAGCAAGCTCAGCACCTACGGCGCGTTAGCGTATCAGTTGGGTGAAGATGTGACCGACGAGGGCAACATTTTTGAGCTGGCGATTCCCAACCTGCAAATTAACAGCATTGAGCCGACCATTATTGATGGCATTAGTCACCTAAAAATTGTGGCCGATGTGGTACCCACCGAGCGCGATAACGACTTTGAACTGATTTGGCGTTAAGCCGCGCCGGCAAAAACCTAACACCGGCAAGGATGCCGCCCCTTTACGCACACAGTAAGAGATTACCGCCCTATGAAAATGAACATTAAAGCCCTTGCCCAGCAGAAATTTAAAGCATTGGTAGAAGTGAAGTTCCCCACCGAGGAGTTGAACGAAGACAACCAGCCGGTATTCGGCACCGCCCGATTCATTGGCCACTATCGTTGCCTTAGCGTGCCTGAAGCGCGTGAGCATTTAACCGAGCTGGAGGCGCTGCGCGAAGCTGGTGATACCTATACCGCTATTAATCTCGGCGCAGACCAGGTGAAAAAGTTTTTTGTGGGCTTTGAGCCGGTAAAGGGCGAAGAGCTGCCCTTTACCGATGATGAGGACAAGCCTCTAACCAATACCCCCGAGAACATAGAGCTGATGCTGTGCAGCCGCGAAGTGCGCGATGCACTGCAAAGAACCTATACCGAGGCGCGTAAGGGAGACGTGATTGGAAAAAACTCGAAGCCGTCGCCCGCTGGTGGGCAGGCGGCGAAGTCAAAAACTCTAACCGCGTAGCCGAATCGCTAGAGGCAGCCGGCGCGCCGCCCGAGGTTGTCGCCAAGGTGCGCCAGGGCGATGCCTGCGGGCCAGAGATACAACCGTCCAACGAAATAACGGTAGCGCTGTTTTTTAAATGCAGTACCCAGTGGGTGTACGCCGGTATGAGCGGCACCCGAACAGGGTTGAACTACCCCGGTGTAGAAAGCCGGGCTCGTATATTTCCCGATTACCGAGACTTATCCATTGAGCTGCAAGACCGGGTATGGGACGGCCTGCAGCGCATGGAGCTGGCCGCGCTAAAACAATGGCAAAGCAAACGATGAGCGAGCAACGATGAGTGACCTGAAACTATCCATCAAGTTGACGACCGAAGGCGGCAAAGTTGTCGTTAAGGAAATCGACGGCGTAGAGCAAGCAGCAACCGATGCCGCCCATGCGCTTGATAAAACGGATAAGTCAGGTCGCAAAGCTAAGCAGGGTTTAGACCAGGCCGGCAAAGGCGCCCGCGAAACCGATAACGCCATTGACAGGCTAAACAAGCGCCTTACCCAAGCCGTGACGGTAGGCGCACTTTTTTACGCGGGCATGAGAGCATTCCAGGGTGTGCGGGTGATGGCGGATATCGCCGACGACACCAACGTATTGCGCCAGCGGGTTAGAACAGCCACCAAAGAAACGGGTGAGTTCTACGAGGTTTGGGATGCACTGTATACGAATGCGCAGGACAACGGCGCCGCTATGCAAAGCACCGTGGAGTTATTTCAGCGCCTAAGCATTGGTAAAAAAGAGCTGCAAGCCAGCACCGAAGAAATGTTGGTGTTTACCGATGCGGTGCAGCAACTCGGGGTTATAGGTGGCTCTAGCACTGAAGCCATGAAGTTTGGCTTGGGCCAACTTAGCCAAGCCATGAGCGGCGATATCGTTCGGGCTGAAGAATTTAACTCTGTTCTGGAAAACATCCCCGAGTTAGCCCAGCGTGTTGCCGAGGGCATGGGCGATTTGGGCGTGGGCGAATTGCGCCGCATGGTTCTTGAGGGTGAGGTGCTGAGTAAGGATGTATTTCAAGCAATCCTTTCACAAATTCCCGAGATAAACGCTGAATTTGAAGGCCTAGATCCTACGTTGCGGCGCACCCGCACGGCATTCGATAACGCCTTTGGCTCGGCTCTGGCACGCTTTGATGAAGCCTCTGGCGCAACTCAGGGTTGGATTACGCTGCTACAAACTGCCACCGATGCCTTAGACGGTATGGATACCGATGAGATGCAGGCGGCGTTATCGGCGGCATTGCAAACCGGCGAGCTGCTGGCTTATACCCTAACCGCAGTGGGTACTGTAGCGCTGGCAAAATACGCGGCGGCACAACTGCCTGTGATCCGTAACACCTTGTTTATGAATACCGCCTCGGTACGCACCGTAAACGCTTTGGGCCAAGTGCGCGTTGCCGCTGCTACCAGCACGGTATCGATGAACGCGCTGGGCATGGCGACACGGTTTGCGCTGGGGCCGATAGGTTTGTTAATAGCCACCGCCGGCTTGGCGGTAACAGCGTTTAGCAGCTACTACGATGGCGCCACTGACGCGCAACGTGTAACCAAAGAGTTGGCCACCGAGTTAGATGGCGCGACGCAAAATTTTAACGCGTTGTCCGATGCGACCATTGAGCAAGCCATTGCTGGTAACGCGGCCAAATTGGAAACCGCTCGCGAGAAGGTAGCGGACTTACGAGCTGAGCTTAAACAAGCTGAAGTTGATTGGCGCGCGCAGGCAGAGGCTGCACGCACAACCGGCGCAATGAATGCCTCAGCCGGACAGCAGATGATGCTGAGCGCGCTCAAACAAAAAGAGCGGATGGAGGAGCTTCAGGGCGCTGTGGCCAGTGCAGCGGGTGCTCACCAAGATTTACGCCGCCAAAACGAGAAGCTGAACGAGCAGTTAAAAAAGAACCGTGAAAACCGTGCCGCTGGGGAAGAAAAAGCCGAGGCAGAAGCGCTAACAAAAGCCATGCTCAGCCTTTATAACGCGCAGCGCTTAAACGCAGCGGCTGTAGATGAGCAAGGCCGTGCGCTTGACGGTATTGATTTAGAGCTGTTTAAAGCAGAGTTTGAAAAAGCCAAAGAGCTTCCAGAAGACGCCACGGCCGCGATACGTGAATTTGCCAAGGCCAGTGCAGCGGCGCAAGCGAGCTTGGCGCTAGACGCGCACTTAGACCAACTGCGTGAGCAAATAGGTTTGATGGACGTTCGCCTAGAAAAAGGCCAAGCCGAAGCCGACATACAAAAGCAACTTGCGCAGTACACCGGCGCCAGCCCTGAGCAGCTTGAAACACTGCGTGAAGAAATAGCGTTAATTACCCGCAAGCAAGCCCTTGCCGACGATCAAACCACGCTGGAATCGTTACGCGCTGAAACCGACCTACTGCGCATCCGCCTAGAACAAGGCGAAGACGAGTACGCCATTCAAAAAGCATTATTCCAACTTAAAGGCGGCAACCCCGACACCCTAGCCGCCATCGAGGACGAGCTGCGTGCCCAGCAAGAGCTTAACGAGCAAATCCGCATTACCGAAGAGCTAGCCGGTGGCGGCTTTGGCGACATGCGCGATGAGCTGGGCGAGATATCGGACGCGGTAAAAGAGCTTGGTGGTAATTTTGTCAACGCGTTTGGTGATGCAGCTGCGCTTCTGGATGCAATGACCGAGTCCCAAGCGGATTACGCAAAAGGATTGGAAAAAATTGCAAAAGAGCGAGTCGAGGTTAATACCCTTTGGGCCGATAGCGCGGACAAACAAGCAAAATTAAACGAACTCCAGCAGCGCGAAACCGCACTGAATCGCCAAAACTATACCGACCAAATAAGCCAATACGGCGCGCTTGCCGGCGCTGCCTCTGAGATGTTCGGTGTGCAATCACGCGAGCGTGAGAACCTGCACAAAATCGAGATGGCCTTTGGTGCGGTTGAGCTGGCTATGGCGTTGCAAAAAGCCTCGGCCAACGCGCTAACCGCCATCACCAGCAGTTTTGCCGCACCGTTCCCTGTTAACTTTGCGGCCGGCGCCGCTATGATCGGCATTATGGCCGGTTTGGGTGTGTTTAACGGTGGCGGCAACGTGAACATGAATCTCGCCGCTGACCGGCAAGACGCACAAGGCACTGGCACCGTGCTGGGTGACAGCACTGCAAAAAGCAGCTCGATAGAAAACACGTTTGACCGCATTGAAGAGCTAGAGCTAGACCAGTACCAAGAGCTGCGCCAGATTAATGAAAATATTAAGGCGTTAAGCGGCGGCATATCGCGGTTAGCGATTAGCCTGGTACAGGATGCCGGCCGCTTTAACGATGCATCGTATTCCGGGCAATTGGGTACCCGCAGTAACATTAACACCGGTGGGCTATTCGAAGACGCCGGTGTGTTGGGCACCCAGATGCTTGACCCACTTTTAGGCACCGCCCTGGGCAACTGGATTGGCGACCCACTGGGCGGCTTAATTGATGACGTTTTCGGCGGCTTTAGCGAAACCACCCGCGAGCTGATTGATAGCGGCATTACCTTTGATGCCCAAACGATGGGCCAAGTACTCGCCAGCGGCACGATAGAGGCCAGCTACTACAACGTTATAAAAGAGACCGAGAGCAGCTGGTGGGGCCTGAGTGAAGACAGCAGCCAAAACACCGAGTACAGCGGTATCAATGCCGCTGTGCGCGCAAGCATGGGCAAGCTGTTTGGCTACGTGGGCGGCTCGGTTACCGATGCGATCGACATACTCGGGTTAAACCCGCAAAACATGATCGACAACTTTGCGATCGACTTACCTAACGTTAGCTTTAAAGACTTAAGCGGCGACGAAATTGAGGCAGAGCTGCAAGCCATTTTTAGCCAGCAAGCCGACCTTATGACTCAGTACCTGGTGCCAGGCGTTGAGCAATACCAAAAAATGAATGAGGGCCTATACGAAACACTGTTACGCGTGGCACAAGAACAAGCCGTGTACAACGCGCAAATGGATGCGCTGGGTTTAACCATGGGCAGCGCAGCCGGCATTACCGCCGCTGCACAACTGGAGATATCGCAAAGCATTATCACCCTAACCGGCGGCATCGAAGCGTTTAGAGATGCGACGGCTGACTACCTAAATGCCTTTTACAGTGGTGCTGAACAGTTTGATTACTTGAGCGGCACCCTGCAGCAAACTTTTACTGACCTTGGCCAACCGTTGCCCGCTACGCGCGACGGTTTTAGGGCGCTGGTAGACGGCATAGACCGCACAACCACCAGTGGCCAACAACTGTTTGCCACGCTATTGCAACTTGCCCCGAGCATGGATGAGTTTTACAGCGTACTGAATGACCGCGCCGAGTTTGAGACCAGCATGGCAGGTGAGTTGACCGCCCTGGACGCGACCGCGCTGCAGCAATCGCTTACCGACTTAAACGCCTGGTACGACGAACAAATTGCGGCCGCTGAAGAGCTGGGCGCCGAGACCACCATGCTCGAACGTTTATACGGCCGCAAACGCGCTGACATTATTGCCGACGAACTTGCCGCGATTAACGAGCAACACACCACCGCTGCAGAAAAACTGGTAAGCGAATACGAGCAAGTGTTTGGTCGCATCGACAGTTTAGCCAGCAGTATTAGCGGTGACATTTTAAGCATCCAGCGCGCCGGCGTCGGCTGGAATGAAGTTGGGTACCAGAACGGCATTATTGGTGACTTGCGCGGCAACTTAGGTGTGGGCGACGCGAGCGACCAAATCGGCACTATTGAAGGTTTACAGAGCGCGATTATGGCGCGCTATGAAGCCGAGATGGCCCGCAATAGCGAATTGCAACAGGCCGAGCAAGCCCGTCACCAGCAGCTGCAAGCGGCCGCACAGCAGCGCTACCAAGCTGAAAAAGCCGCATACGATGCCATGCGCAACGCCGCCGACCAGCTGCTGCAAGCCGCCGATGCGATGCTGCTTAGTGCCGCTAGCCCCGCGTTATTGGGTAGCCAACTGAGTGAGGCGCAAAGCCAGTTCAGCAACTTATCTAGCAAGGCGCAAGGCGGCGATGCGGATGCAGCCGGACAACTGCAGGGCGTGGGCAGCAGTTACTTAGACATTGCAAAATCGTACTACGCACAGGGCTCTGACGAGTACAAAGCGATTTTTGAGCAGATCCAAAACGCGTACCGCAACGTCGGCGCAACGGTACCCGATGAGCCGCCCGAGCCTGTCGTGCCCAGCGTTGTTCGCAACTATCAAAGCCGCGATGCGAAGCTACAGCAAAGCGCCATTAACGAGCTGACCGAGCTGCAAACACTGCTCGATGACTTGCGCGAGCAAGAGCAAACCGCGCTGGAAGCACAGCAAGCCGAGATGCTGGCAACCCAAGAGGCACAGATTGCCGCCGTAAACCAATCCACAGCCGATATTGTTAACGCGATACAAACCACCCAGGCGCGCGAGACAGACCGCATGATTATGGAAATGCGTTTTCAACGCGATGAAGCCCGCAAGCAAAGCGCTAGCGTAGTTAAAGAGCTGGGCCGTGTGCGTAGTGAGCTAAACCGCACGCAAGACGTGATATATAACGACCGGAGAACTGGCTAATGCTGTTTAGTGAATGGCTAAAAACGCCGGCGCTCGATCGCTGTTATTTGATCGAGATGGACTACCTGCTGGCCGGCACCGAGTACACACTGCGCCGCAGCACGCACCCATACCGCACCGCCGCCATCGACACCCCGGCGTTAACGCCTTACCCGGATACTATTTTGAGTTTGCCGGAATTTGACCGCGAAATGAGCGAAGCCTTTATTGGTGTGAGCCGGGTTGCCATTGGTGAGCTTGAATTGTTTTTAGATGAAGAGCTACAAGCCTTGGTTGGCGCGGCCGTTTTTGGTGGCCGTGAATTTAGAATGTACGTAGGTGATGCCAGTTGGCCCCTGGCCGACTTTGGGCAAATTGTGGTTGGTCGCATCGAGCAATTAGAAGCCGCCAGCTACGACCACGCAAAGCTAACGTTTCGCGATCGTGCCGCGTTGTTTGACCGGCCCGTACAGCAAAACACATTGGCCACCGGCCCCAGCACCGGCAAGCCCATACCACTTTGCTATGGCCAATGTTTTAACGTAAGCCCAGTACTGATAGACCACACGATTAAAAAGTACCATGTACACGACGGAGCCGTGCAAGCCATTACTGATGTGCGCGAGAACGGCATGAGCATACCGTTTACCGCCGATGTAGCCACCGGCACCTTTACCCTGGCAAACAACGCCACCGGCCGGGTTACCGCTGACGTGGAAGGTGCTGTTGTAGGCGGCACTTATTTAGCAACGGCCGACGATTTAATGGCGCACCTGGTTACCGACGTAATGGGCCTAGCCGCGCCCATTGGCGATACGCTGCCGGCTTACACCTTGGGCTTGTACATAGTGGATGAAACCACGGTTGCGGATGCCCTGGACAAGATTGCCGCCAGCGTTGGCGCTGCATGGTTTTTTAACCGCTTAAACCAGGTCGCGTTGGTGCATTTTGATGGGCTTCAAATGACCAGCGACAGCCTAACGCCGGATGATATTGAGGATGAAAGCCTGCTACCGGTACGCCGGATTGCACCGGCCAAAACCATCACACTCGGCTACCAGCGCAACTGGACGCCCCAAGCAGACGGTTTAGCGGGGTCGATCCGTGAGAACGAGCCCGAGCTGGCCACGCTGTACGAGCAAACCGAGAGCGTTGTAGTGAGCACCAACGCGGGCATCACCACGAACTACCCGGACGCGGCTGACATTACCGTGAGCACGCTCATAGCAACAGAAACCGACGCCGCCCTCGAGGCCGTCCGCCGCGCCGGTATAGCAGCAACCCCGCACACAATTTTTGAGCTGGCCGCGTTTGCCAGCCCATTTGCGATGCAGCTGGGCCAGAGCATTAGCATCCAATACCCACAGTATTTTGCCGCCGGTGGCGATGCGCTTATTACCCGGTTAACGGACTTACCCGAAGAAAACAGCGTGCGCATGGAGGTATGGCAGTGAGCAATAACATGCGGATGTTGATTGATAATTTATGGGATGAAGCCACTTTAAGCGTGGCCACCGGCACCGAGGTGAGCAGCTTACCGGTGGCTAACTCGCAAGTGTACGGCCGCAGTAAAACTGCAGCCATTACGCCCAATGGCGCGGGTACCTCTCAGTTTACGTTTGAGCTAGACGCGCTCCAGCTGATTGACGGGCTGGTGTTGTACCGGCATTGGCTGAGTGACCTTGCGACGTGGCGAGTGGAGCTTTTTGATGACGTAGGGTTAACCGGCACGCAAGTCTATGACTCGGGCACTGTGCCCGCTGTGGCAACAAAAACGCTAGGTGAGCTTGACTGGTTAGTAGACACGCTTGTGGTGAGTGTATTTGGCAATTGGCCGTTTAAGTTTAGCCAGTGTTGGCTAGCACCGACGTTTGCACGCAGCGGGCGCATTACGATCACTGACAACGCTGCTCGAGACGGACTGCACGAGTTTGACCGCGTTTTTTTGGGCCGCAGCTTTAAGCCAACGTTTAACTTTAGTTACGGGCACCAGCACCAATGGCTAAGCGCGGAGGCGCAGCGCGTAACAGCCGCACAATCGGTTTTTAGCACTGATCGCCCGCGCAACCGACGTTTTGCTTTTGCCTTAGATTACCTAAGCGACCAAGAGCGTCCGCACATGAGCGAGGCATTCCGCACTGTAGGCATTACTAAGGATTTTTTTATTAGCATGTTCCCGCAGGCGGGTGGCCGCACAGAAATTGAATACGCCATGAGCGCAAAATTTGTCAGTAATCCAGCACTCACCGGCACCTTTTTTAACAATTTTACCGCACCTATTGAAGTGAGAGAGGCATAATCATGGCCATACCTGTACCTGGAGTAGAGTTTAACCAAAGTGATGTTGGTGGCCAGTATTTGGCAAAGCTGCAGGCGCTGGCGCAAGCGGTGGATGCCGCCGTCGGAGGCGTAAACTCTAACGCTGGTTTAGAAAGTGCGTTTGCTGAATATGTATCTATTGCCGTACCGGGTTATGTCGGACGATGGGAAGAGTTGACCGGGGCAGTCGCAGTAGATGATGTTGTCTATCACGCAGCAACGCAAAAATTATGGAAAGCGGTGCAGGTAATCGCTGATGTTACCGCTAGCGAGCCGGCTGGGGCTAATTCTGATTGGGAGATACTTTCCAGCACTATTAATATCGCCACTACAGCGGAAGCTCTGGCGGGTACAGCGGGCGCAATACTTGATGCCGCTCGCGGCCATGAAATGGTTGCATATTGGGGCATCCCTTTCCCTAGAAGTATTCCTAATGTAGACATAGATACTGTAACTACGGGCAGGAATTACACTTGTTACGGCTCGCTGCACCCTAACGCTAACGCGGGGGATAACCCATTTCCTAACAGCGGCGGCGCCTTTAGCTTGCGTGTCACTGGGGAAGGTCTTGGTGTGCCGGGTAAGTATTGCCTGCAAATTGCATCAGAACTTTCTAGCTCTAAGCCCGCGACAAAGGTTAGGTCTATTGCGGGCAATAACTGGTCTCCGTGGACTACGATCTGGACAGATAAAAACCTTGCTATGGCAGGCTCATCTACTGACATTACAGTGGGGAGTGTTCCTTTTGTGGGCTGGCTGGGGTTGGGTAACCCTATTGAATTAACGTCCTCAGATGACCTTTATGATCTTCCCTCTCTGGGGATTAACTGCACTGCGTATTACGACTATACCGGGGGTAACTCTCCGTCGAACACACCGGAACCCGGCGCGGCACAAGTTACTAGAACTTTTCACACAACTGTTTTTGAAAAACTAGAGGTGTACAGGCCCGGTAGTGGAAAAACCTTTGTTGATTATAAGGTTTCTGGCGTTTGGCAAGGTTGGCAAGAAGCGGGTTCATCCGGCTCTGGCGGTTTTGTAACAGACTCGGTACGTGCATTTACGAGCGCAGATGAGTCGAGCAACAACATTACAGTCGATCTCGACTGTAGCCAGTCCAATTTTTTCTTGCTCGACTTCAGTGACGGCTCTATTTCGACCAGCGGCACTATTACACTTAATTTAACTAACGTCCCAGATGGCACCGACGATGTGTTTTATGGGCACATCGCTGCGGTGAGGCTAGGACGTAAAGCCACGGCGTCAATTACCTGCGCGGGAAAGACAGTTAGCTGGATTTCTACGCCTAGCGCGTTTAACAACAACACAACCGGCTTTGACAACATTCACTTTTACACAATGCCGCTCAATCCATCCAAGCTACTGCTGTCACTCAACGACGGTAGATCGTCGGGGTATATGTAATGCTTAGCTTAAAAAAGTTGCAGGTTCAGATAGATGGTGACATATACGCCCGTGGCGGAGAGCTAATCATAGACTCTAGTGCTACGTTTGATGGTTATTTTATTGCAGATGTTTATCTCGGGGGTGCCGGACAAGGTAAAGGCGGCGATGCCGACGGCGCTTACGGCCAAAACTACGGACAATATGGCGACCACGGGAATAAAGTGGACGCAACTACACGGCACCTGTCTGGAGAAATAACCGTAAATATTGGCGCCGCCAGTGCTCACGGAGAAAGCGACTATATTGTCTCGGGGTCGGATGTGTACGGCGAGGACGCCGATGCTGGTGGTGACACTACGCTGGCCTCGTCAGGCGTAAGCTTGCTTGCGACGGGTGGTGGCGAATTAGGAAAAGGCGCTGTATCCGCGTTTGTTGCGGGTGGCGATAAGAGCTATGACAGAAACAGAAGAGCACTGTCATTTGGGTACAACCCGCTGGGCGGCGCGTACAGTCAAGGCGGCGGGTGGACGGGAGTGTTCGCGCCCAATGCAAACAACGGTGTTGTGCAGCTTATGGGGATTACATCATGATCAAAAAATACATTGATAATGCAGAGCAAACTATTTTAAGTGAGCGCGATGTAAAACAGCGCTTTGCGCCTGAGATTATTAACAGTTTGGACGCTCTCGACTCTGGTTGGCTAGCGAATGTTGGCGTTGAGGTTATCGATTACGTCGAAACCCCAAAGCCCGCAGTCGAAAAGTGGCAAACATTGGTTGAGGGGCCACTAGACAAATCGGTGCCCGGCAGGTGGAGCACGACGTGGGTAGTCATGAACCCAAGCGTAGATGAAGCTCTTGAAATGCGCAAAGCGATCATTGAGCGCGAACGTGATGCGCTGCGCAATGCTGCAGATGCCACTGTAACGCTAGCCGATGGCCGTGTTTTTCAAACTGACCCAGTAAGCCGTGATCTAATGAGCCAAGCAAAGTCCAATGCCGATTTAAACGGCGGCTTTGCGGTTGATGCAATTTGGCGCGGTGCCGACAACGTTAACTACCCACGTACAACAGCGTTGTTTGCTGAGATCAGCTTAAAGGAGGAAGAGCGCCAGGAACCAATTTGGTATTTGAGCTGGGTGCTGAAAGAAGAGATAAGAGCCATCGCGGCAAGTGAGCTGCTAACAGACGATGAAAAAGTAACAGCGATAATGTCGCAAACGTGGGCAGAGCCCGAACCCGAACCCGAACCCGAACCCGAACCCGAACCCGAACCCGAACCCGAACCCGAATAATGATCACGCTCTTTGGTGGGCCGTACCAGGGCGTAAAGGTTTGCCATCTTCCCGGTGGCAAGCGGGTACAGCTCCTCGAAGATATCCACCTCCCCAACGGCGATATCGTCCCCGCCGGCTTTACGTGCGATACCGACAGCGTGCCCCGGTTACTGGGACCACTGTATGCCTGGTTTAAAGGCCGCTCCATTCTGGGCGCCATCGTTCACGATTTTTGCTACCGCAAAAAGATTCCGCGAGCCGAGTGCGATGTACTGTTTCTGCAGGCAATGACATGGGAAGGAGTGAGAAAGCGCTACCGCTACCCGATTTATTACGCCGTCCGGGCGTTCGGTCGGTTTCACTATTGAAGCGCTTCAACTGACACAGCACGGCCCCCGCGTTTGAATAAGCGCTCTAACGACCGCTAACAACTACTGGGGAATATCATGCGCTTACTAATCTTCTTATCTCTCGCTCTTGCACTTGCAGGATGCGCCAGCAACCAACCCGACGATCGCTGGCTGCAGTGGGCGGCCGCCGAGCAAGCCCGGCAAGACAGGCTATCGATGCAAGCGGCAAGCTGTGAAACAGATTTATGTCGCGTCATGGTCGCCCAGGAAGGCAACAAAGTGACAACCCCGCAGCCCAGAAGCGACTACCACCCAGCCTGGGGGCTGCTGGATAAAACCCTATCAATGGCGCTGCCAATCTACGGCAGCTACATGGTTGGTCAGCAGTGGTCAGACGCGCTTGTGGGCGTGACCGGTGCGGTGACGGCGATGGATCGCAGCTATATCGATAACTCGTTATCAGTAGGTGGCGACCAGATTGGCGGCGATCGCATTAATGACAGCAGCTCATACGCGGGGCGTGATCTAGTCAGCGGCCGCCAGCTAAACGACAGCAGTACACAGATTGGCGGGGACAGCGTAGGTGGCGATCAGTGGCACGGTGACCGGTACGCCGATAGCTGCCTGGGTGACAGCTGCGCCAACTACTCGCCAGGGCCGGTGGACAACAGCGATAGCTCTGACAGCTACAACGATGCATCGGATAACCGGACCACCACACCAGTTCAGTAATAAAAGCGGCGACGACAACGGTGCTGTAACACCGCTGCCGACGTCGATTAGCAGTACAAGGCTGCAAACCGACCAAGGCCGCCCACTCTCGCGAGAGTAGGCGCATGTTAACAGAATGAAAAAGGTTTGCGCACGATGGAAGATGTTAGATGTTACGACTGCGGTCGTAAGTTGGCCGTGGCCGATTTTAAAGAGATACAGATCAAGTGCCCGCGCTGTAAAGCGCTTAATCATCATGTGAAGGCCACCGAGCCTCTGGACGGAAGCCCCGGAGGCAATAATGGCAAACCCAATCATTCCATGGATAGGCGGCAAGCGTAGGCTTGCAGACCGCATATTTCCACTGTTCCCCAGCCACAAATGCTACGTCGAGCCGTTTGCTGGAGGAGCGGCCTTGTTCTTCTTGCGGCCGAACCCAGCGGACGTGGAGGTGTTAAACGATATCAACGGCGACCTGGTTAACCTATATCGCGTGGTACAGCACCACTTAGAGGAGTTTGTACGGCAGTTTAAGTGGGCGCTGAGCTCGCGCCAGGTGTTTAAGTGGCTACAGGACACGCGGGTGGAGACGCTGACCGATATCCAGCGAGCGGCAAGGTTTTACTATTTGCAGCAATCAGCGTTTGGTGGGCTGGTGGAGGGCCAAACCTACGGCACCGCGACAACAACACCGCCTGGTCTAAACCTGCTGCGCTTAGAGGAGCAGCTCTCGGCCGCACACCTTCGGTTATCTAGCACGTTCATCGAGCACCTTAGCTGGGCTGATTGCATTAAGCGCTACGACCGGCCGCACACGCTGTTCTATATGGACCCACCGTACTGGGAGACAGCTGGCTACGGCGTGGAGTTTGGCTTTGAGCAATACGAACAGATGGCAAAGGTGCTGGCCGGCTTACAGGGTAAGGCAATTATCAGCCTGAATGACCACCCAGACATCCGCCGTTGCTTTTCAGACTTCCACACCGAGACAACCGATATCAAGTACACGGTGGGCGGTGGTGCAAGTAGTCAGGCAAAGGAGGTGTTGATATTTAGCTGGGATGTGAAGGCGGAGCCGGCTGGGTTATTCTAGTGTTTCAATAGGTGTGATTCCGTTCCGTTGTGCGTAACAGATAGCGCCACTCAATTATCGCGCTGGAAGCTGTGATTTATCGCGCGCGGCATCATAAAGGCGTCGATGCCGCGAATACTAAAGCCGGTACTCAGCGTACCGTGCACGTTGGGCACCTGAGCGACTAAGTCGTAAAAGCTCTCAATTTGTTGATCGGTCATGGCTTCTTCGGTTAGTACCGCCACACTGGCTGCGGTGTCCTGCAAAGATCGCGCGATCTTTTGACCGGTAACCACGAGCTCCTCAACTTTAGCGGGCTCGGTTTGAGCCTGTGCGTTAACGGTGATGATAGCCAGACTGAGCAAACCGCCGGTTTTGAGCATAAATGAACGAGCTTTCACGAGTTTAACCCCCAAGGTTAAATACAATTTAACGTTAATCTTAATGATAAGTATTATCACATCGTGTATTGGCTAGCGCAAGGCGTAAATCGCCACAAGCCTGACGCGTGCTAGGTTTAGCGCTGCGGGATTCGCGGGATTCGCGGGATTCGCTGCATTTGACTGTCTTAAACCGCAACTACAAATAAGCCAAGAGGTAATGACATATTGCAAATGGTAATCGTTGTCATTAAGATTGCAGGCCAAATGAACGTGACGACTTGGGGGTCACAATGTCTACTATTATTTATCTCAGCCGCTGGCGCGCCTTGCCTGGCTTTACCTTGTTGGCGTTATCAGCCGTGATTAGCTCGACGGTCTACGCTCAAACAACGGACGAAACGCACAAAGCCAAGTCTGGCGTTGAAGAAATTTTAATCACCACTAAGTACACCACCAACGATCGCCTGGATACCGCCACAGGTCTTGGGCTGACTCTGTACGAAACGCCTCAATCGGTCAGTGTCATGACCAGTCAGCGTTTGCAGGATCAGGATTTGCGCTCGTTAACCGATGTGATTAATAACGCCGCAGGTGTCTCGTCGGTTGCGACAGATAGCGCGCGTCATCGTTTTTCGGCACGCGGTTTTGCCATCGATAACTATCAGATTGATGGTGTTCCCATGAGCTGGAGTTCTGGCGGCGATGCCGGAGAAACTCAATCAAGCACCGCGTTGTACGAACGTGTTGAGGTTGTGCGCGGCGCCACCGGCCTGCTGACCGGTGCCGGCAACCCGTCCGCTTCGGTCAACCTAGTGCGCAAGCACGCCGACAGCAAAGTATTGACCGGCTCAGCTAACGTATCGGTGGGCACATGGGATACCTACACCGCTACCGCTGATGTGAGTACTGCTTTGAATCGCTCGGGCAGCGTGCGTGGCCGAGCCGTTGTTAACTACGAAGATGGTGATTCTTTCCGCGATCTGGCCGGCGATGAAACCACCGTATTTTATGGCGTGCTGGACGCCGATGTGACCGACAATATGTTGCTGCGCGTGGGGGCAAGCTACCAGGATAACCAACCCACAGCTTCTACCTGGGGCGGCCTAACTCCTTGGTTTAGCGACGGTGGCCGTACCGATTGGGAGCGTTCCAAAACCATTGGTGCAGACTGGACCTCGTGGGCCTCAACCGTACAAAATCAGTTTGCCGATTTGATTTACGATTTTGGCAACGACTGGCGCTTAAAGCTAAACGTTAACCGCAATGTGAACGAAGCAGATTTGATGCTACTTTATATGTCGGGCACCGTTGATCGCGAAACCGGCTTAGGCTTAAATCCCTCACCCTATAATGCCGAGACCGAGCGCGATCAGATCAGTTTCAGCGCGCAGCTGTCTGGCAGCTATTCACTGTTTGGCAATACTCACGATCTAACTGTCGGTGCCATCAGTAGCGAGCAAGATTTTATCTCGCAAACTCGCGCACGCTCGGATGTGGCGCCCGTGGGCAACTTCTTTGAATGGGATGGCAGCTATCCGCAACCGACGTGGGGCGAACAGTCCGTAGCCACCAACCTCAATACCAAACAAGAGGGGTTGTACGCCGCGACACGCTTAGAGGTCACCGATGCGTTTAAAGTGATTCTGGGTGGACGAGTGTCTAATTGGGAGCAAACCGATCACATCGACGGTTCTGGCGATTTTAGCGCTGATAATATTTTTACGCCGTACGCTGCACTCTTGTACGATCTGAGCGAACACCACTCGCTGTACACCAGCTACACGGAGATTTTCCAACCGCAAAGCGAACGCGACCGCAACGGCGACTACCTAGATCCGATTGATGGCATCAACTACGAGCTGGGCTTAAAAAGTCGCTTCTTTAACGATGCCCTGCACACCACGATCAGTCTTTTTAATGTAGTTCAGGACAATCTGGCTCAGCCCGATGGCAATATAACAATCCCTGGCACGGTGCCCGAAGAGCAGGCGTACCGCCCCGCTGAGGGCGCTGAAGCAACCGGCGTCGAGCTGGAGGTGGTGGGCCAAATAACCGATGGCTGGGATATTAGTGTTAGTTACACCAACTTCGATGCTGAAGATGCCAAAGGGGACGCGGTGAACACCAATCAGCCTAACGAGTTGTTTAAGTTGTACACCACGTACCAATTTTCCGGCGCACTCGATAAGCTAACGCTTTCTGGCGGTTTTAACTGGCAAGGTGGCAACTATACCGATGCGACTAACCCTGTGACAAAGGACCCCGAGCGCCTGGAGCAAAAATCCTACTCATTGGTCAGCTTGATGGCGCGCTACGACATTTCGTCGCAACTGTCGCTGCAGTTAAACGCGGACAATGTGTTGGATGAAACCTACTACAGCCAAATCGGGTTTTACAGCCAGCTAGAGTATGGCGAGCCGCGCAATATTACCGCATCGGTAAACTATAAGCTCTAACGCTCAGTTAGGTGTTGCGTATTAGCGTGACGACTTGACTCTATAGCCCTGCAGGTAGGCGCGATTGGCAGCTACCTGCGGGCTTTTTACGTTTAACGTTCTATTGGAATCCGTTATGGGCTTAACCGGTTGGCGCCTTGTTTCATTGATTGCCGCGGCATTATTGGGTGGCTACGCTCTGGCCAACTCCGTGGGTATTTTTGTTGCCGCTTTTTTACCTGCCAGTAAAAGCGATGCCGTTTTGGCGGGTAACCTGGTCAGTTTTGCGGTGTACGTCGCTGCCATTATTTGGGTTGGCGCGGTACGAAAGCCGATGCGCGCCTGGCTTGTCTTGTTGATTCCGGCGCTCATTCTGACAGGCCTTTGCCTGGCCAAGGGAGTGGATGTGTTAGCGAGTGTGGGCTTATGAGTCAATCGTCATCGAAGAATAAAAAAGCCTCCGTCTCACTCGATGGTGGCTTTCGCCAAGCCATGACTTGGTTGCACACCTGGGTCGGGTTAACCCTGGGTTGGGTGTTGTTTTTAATTTTTGTTACAGGTACGGCTGGGTATTTCGATACTGAAATTGATCGCTGGATGCAGCCCGAGCTCCCGTTCGTAGAGGCCCCGTTAAGCACGCTGGAGACGGCCAATGTGGTGCGTGCCCGTTTAGAGCAGGAGGCACCCCAAGCAGAGCGTTGGTACATTAGTTTGCCAGCTGGGCGCAACCAACTTTACCCCAGCGTGTTTTGGCAAGGCGCTTCTGAAGAGGCTGGTGCAAGCTCGGCCCGCGGGCGTTTAACGCTGGATGCTAAAACCGGTGAGACGCTTACCCCACGCGATACTGGCGGCGGGCAAACCCTATACCAGATGCACTGGCGCCTGCACTACCTTGGGCGCGGTTACTCCGATTGGATTATTGGCCTTGCCACGTTGTTTATGATGGTGGGGCTCATCACCGGCATCATTATTCACAAAAAAATATTTGTCGACTTTTTTACCTTCAGGCCCGGTAAAGGCCAGCGCTCTTGGTTGGATGCGCATAACTTTTTTAGCGTGTTTGCACTGCCCTTTCATTTAATGATCACCTATTCGGGTTTATTGTTTATGGGGTTTTCACTGATGCCTTTAATAGTCGCATCGCACTATGGCGATGAAGGCCGGCGGCAGTTTTATGCCGAAGTATTTGACCCGCCAGGCATCGTGGGCGCTGCTAACACCCCTGCCCCTCTGGTGCCCTTTGCCAGTGTTATTAATCATGCCGAACAGCGCTGGGGCCAAGGCCGGGTTCAGGTGGTTGATGTTCACCACCCACAAGATGCCAGCGCGCGGGTGGTATTGTACGAAAGCATCGATCAAACGGTTAGCACCAGTGGCGAGCGCTTGGTGTTTGATGGTGTAACGGGTGATCTTTTGCACATAGAGCCGGCTGATGCCTCTATGGCCAAGCATGTGCGCGATGTGTTTCTTGGTTTGCACGAGGGCTTGTTTGCTGGTACCACACTGCGTTGGCTGTATTTTTTATCCGGTGTGCTGGGCACTGGTATGGTGGCAACCGGGTTAATTTTGTGGACAGCTAAACGCCGAAAAAAAGCCGAGCGCAAGCCGGGCCGCACGCACATCGGGTTGGTGTTGGTCGAGAGATTAAACACAGGTACGATTAATGGTTTACCGGCAGGCATTGCTGTGTATTTTGCGGCCAACCGTTTACTGCCTATAGATATGGTTGGGCGCAGTGATTGGGAGATACACAGCCTATTTTTAACCTGGCTTGGAATGTTGTTATACGCCGCCCTACGGCCGAGAATCAGCGCCTGGCAAGAGCTACTGGCCGTTACTGGCGTGTTGTTCATTACCCTGCCCTTGTTAAACGCGCTCACAACGGAACGCAATGTGGTGCGCAGTGTAATGTCCGGCGACTGGGTCTTTGTGGGCTTTGATCTAACCATACTGGTTATCGGGTTCGCTTTTAGTTGGGCAGCTTGGTGTGTCTTCCGTATCAGGCAAGGCGCTTTGCCGAATCCAGAAAATTCCATTCTCACGCGGCGAAGCAACAACAAGCTAGGCCAAGGACGCACGCCATGATTACGCCTTATGCATTGTTTTTAACACAGTGGTTAATCGGGGTTGGTGCCTTGGCGAGCTTGTGTCTGGCAATGAACCGCCACGCATGGGAGCTAAGCAAGCTTGACGGTAAGTCGCGCTTAAGTTCGCCCCTGTTGCGGGTGTTGGGCTGGGGGCAAATCTCCCTCAGTTTTATCGTCAGTGTCGCCCTGCAAGGCTGGAGCTTCGGACTTGTCTCCGCGCTGGGCAGCCTTACGTTATCGGCCGTTATCGTGACAATGACAGTGACTTATTATTTGCCGTGGCTTACCAAACTCGGCGTCGTTAGCGCCACGCTTGGACTGCTTGTGTTGTCTGGCGTATTGATTGTTTTATAGCTCTTTTACGACACTCAGCTAAAACCACGGATGTGAACTTCCAGAATGTCTCGATAAAGCCAGCGGTAAGCGTTATTTAAATGTATAGAAGGCTGCGTCGCGCTGTCATATTGACAGGATGAAAGCGCGACGATGCTTTGTTAACTCATGTTAACTCACTATTGCGAGTCGCACGTCATTTGTGAAATGCAGCTTTGATCACTCTCCCAACCCCAACCAGACGACGTATTTTGACACACGGGATAAATCGAACCGTGCCAGTCACAACTGCCACCACTGCTACTATTATCGCCAGTGCTAACGGCAATGCATGATTGCTCGTTCTCCCAACCCCAGCCGTCACCGTCAGGATCAGAATTCGCGTCACAGCAGATGGGTGTGCCATCTTGCGTACCGCAGGCGGGGTTGTTATTACTGTTATTGCTGCTATTTGTTACTACGCAGCTTTGATTGTTTTCCCAGCCCCAGCCATCGCCGTCAGGGTCGGAGTTAACATCGCAACAAATTGGGTTGCCATCTTGCGTCCCGCAACTCGCATTACCACCATTGCTGTTGCCACCATTGTTACTATCACCACCGCTGTACACGCTGGCCGTCGCCGATGTGGCCGCTATACCATTGGCGCCATTGATGAGTGTTTGTCCCCAGCTTGTTAAATTGCTCGGGTTAAAGTTTTCCACGATATCGAGCGAGGCAAGATCACTGCTATTGCCTGACCACGACCAACCTAAATAGCCCACTCCGGCATTTTGTGCGGCTTGTAAAATAGCGCCTTCGGCCACGTCTTCTGCAAAGTGATCAGCGGCAAACTCCCCGACGACTAGTGGTAAACCATCGCTCACGAATCCATTGATATAGCTTTGTACCTTGTTGGCGGTGTCATACACCTGATACATGTGGACGCTAAAAACCACGTTGTTATCGACGTCTGCACTGAGTACCGCTGGGGCATTAGCGCGCATTAACCCTTGCCAATCCTGCCCCCAGTTTGGCGCATCCACCATCAACGTGTGAGTTAAGCCAGCACTGCGCAGGCGATTAATGGCGTTAGCGTGGCCGTTGATCCACTCAGACGCACTGGCACCATTACCAAACGGCTCGTTGCCAATGTTAATAATGACATAATCTTCCTCGCCCTGTAGGACGCTGGCAATATCCAGCCAGTAGTCAACGGCACCAGAAAGTGTTTGGGCTCCGGCCTGTTCGCCGTAACCGGTTGTATCATGCACTTCCAACACCGCGATTAAATTGTTGGCTTTGCAGGTATCAATAATAGCTTGCACGTCGCTGGCACTCGTGCGGCTCCAGCGAGAGCCGCTGGATAACACGACGCGCACAGAGTTTGCACCTGTGGCGGATATATCGGCCAGCGATTGGCTGGTTTGGCTGCTAAACCATGCGTGAGGAACATTAACCCCGCGCATAACAAAGGGGTTGCCATTGCCATCTTTTAAGGTGGCGCCATCGGTATAAAACCCCGCGTAGGCGGAGCTGCACAGAGCTGCGGCCGCCATTGCGGCCATTATGCGTTTGAGGTAGCGATGAAATTTAAGCATATGATGACTCCGATATTGTCTTTTATTAGATTTTGCAACCGGTTACATTTTTAGTCTACTGCATTTTCTTTACAATGTGTAGAACTACCTCATAAAACGGGAATGCACTTAAATATCGCTATTTATGGCGTGCGCAATACCGCTTACCTCAGGTCTACCATGTGTATCCGGTTACAAGTTTAGACTGAAAACCACAAAAGAATCACGCTACCTTAAGGGGGCAGCACTATGTACCGACAAACACACACGCTGTCACCTCACCCTAGCGCCCTCCATTTACATACGTATTCATTACGAACTTAAAATAGATTAACGATAAACTCGCCCTGTCGGATCTCATCGTTAACACTCTAATAAAGACGTACGATTATGAAATGTTTCCAGCTTTTCTCCTGCACAGTCTTGGCTGCAGTGCTTGTCCTTAACGGCTGCAGTGCGCCATTGCCGCACACTAGCAATCAAGATCTTAGCCGTTACCAGCCCCAACCCTATATTAAATTTGAACACCAAGACTGGACCAAAAATGCCAGTATTTATCAGATTAACACGCGTCAGTTCACGCAAGAGGGTACATTTCGCGCGGCGGCAAAAGAGCTGCCCCGTGTTAAAGCACTGGGCACTGACATTATCTGGCTGATGCCGATTCACCCTATTGGCCAGCAAAACCGTAAAGGTGAGCTAGGTAGTCCCTACGCGGTTAAAGATTACTTTGCGGTAAATCCTGAATTTGGCACGCTGACGGACTTTAAATATTTTGTTGACGAAGCACACCAGCTTGGCATGTACGTCATTATTGACTGGGTGGCAAATCATACCGCGTGGGACAATGTTATTCGGCAAGAGCATCCCGAATGGTACGCAAAAGATTACAAAGGTGACGTCCACCCGACTCCTTGGTTTGATTGGTTCGACATTATCGACCTTGATTACCGCTCTCCCGAACTACGCCAGTACATGAGCTCGGCACTAAAGTATTGGGTTAAAGAGGTAGGTATTGATGGCTATCGATGTGATGCTGCGGGCTTTGTTCCCCTCGACTTCTGGAACAATGTAAGTGCAGAGTTGCGCCAGATAAAACCCGTATTTATGTTGGCCGAGTGGGAGTCTCGTGATATGCACGAACACGCCTTTGATGCTTCTTATGCGTGGTCTTGGTGGGAGATCATGCACGATCTTGCCAAGGGCAAAGCGAGCCTAGGTGAGCTGGCCGGCTACTACGCCTGGAACGAAAAATTTTACCCTAAAGACAGCTACCGCATGACGTTTGTCACCAACCATGACAAAAACTCTTGGGATGGTACTGACCGAGAGTTGTTTGGTGAGGCTTTAGAGTCGGTAGCCGTTCTATCTGTGATCGGCGAGGGAATGCCGCTGATATACAACGGCCAAGAAGCCGGTAACAATAAGCGTTTAGAGTTTTTCAAACGCGACCCAATCCAGTGGAAAAAAGACCCAATGGGCGAGTTGTACCAACGTTTATTTGCGTTAAAGAAAGACAACACCGCACTCTGGAATGGCCACTGGGGTGCAACCATGATTAAAGTACCAAACTCTATACCAGATAAGGTATTTAGCTTTGTTAGGCAAAATGATAAAGATAAAGTCTTTGGTGTATTCAACTTTTCAGACATGCCAGTCACAGTTGATTTTGACGAGCAATTGTTTACCGGCCAATATCAAGATTTCTCCAGCGGCAATACTGTTAAATTAGAAACGAATAGCACGCTCGATATTGAACCCTGGGGCTACAGAGTGTTGCTGCAATAAACTCGCTACCACCAAAGTAAAACCCAAGGCCGTACCTTTTAAGGTGCGGCTTTTTTGCCTGTAAGCTTAAAGCCAATAGGCAAATATAGTCCTTGCGACCTAAAAGGTAATTCTTGATATACTCGTAACATTATTTTTTAGGGGGCCATTATGGCAATCATCCAAACGTTATGCTCGCACTGCTTAACCGCCAACCGTGTCGACGAGACCCGCCTTAATGACGGTCCAAAGCGTGGCAAGTGCCGCAATTCCTTGTTCGCAGCGCAACCAATAGCGGCCGATGATGCACAGTTCAGCCGCTGGCTTCACAATGAGCAACTACCCCTCGTGGTAGACTTTTGGGCCGAATGGTGCGGCCCCTGCAAAACCTTTGCCCCCGCTTTTGCCCGCGCGGCGAGCGGCTTAGAGCCAATTGCGAGATTCATCAAAATAAACACCGAGTTGGCACAACAAACATCCGCCCAATTTGGTATTCGTAGCATCCCCACGTTAATGGTTTTTCACGATGGTCAAGCCATTGCGCAACAGGCGGGCGCTCTACCCTACCCTCAGTTCTTGCAATGGCTGAATGGCGCGCTTAACCCCTAAGCCCACTTGAACAACACAAGAGGCCCAACAGGAGCAGCTTAAAACACTGTTTGCCATTTTATCTGGGGCAAATCGACGGCTGCCGCACCGCCCCGCATTTGCCTACCTAGCATGACCATTACTTTACACATGGCCGCCAACAGCGACTAACAAAACCCTCTTTTACGTTCAACGCAATTCTGGCGCGGCCACTCGTGCGCGCTTCTTGGTGCGCACTGTGACCTAATGCCTACAGTAAATTTGTGCTGTGCGGCGGACTAGCGCGGACCTTAGAGTGGCGCATTACTTCGCAAAGCATCAATTAGTCGACAAACAGCCTGCTTACGTGCCCGATTGCGTCACACTTTTTCTTATAGTCCATTTGACACAAAGATTTTCCAGGGCTAATATCACCCCAAGCTACAACTTGTATACTAGTGGCCAAGATGACCGCAGCACCTACAAAAAGCTAGAACAGGTGATAACAATAATTTATTAATGACAAGAGGATTGGGTTCATGCCTAACAAACCACAGTTTAAGCATTCAAAACTCGGACTGCTAAGCCTTCTGATTGCCAGCTCGACCACCGCCATGGCACAAAATACCGACGTACCTGAAAACGGCGCCGCTATTGAAGAGGTGGTTATTACAGGCTATCGCGGCAGCCTTTTAAATTCGACCATGGCAAAACGGAATTCGGTTGGTTTCTCGGACGAGGTGTTCTCGGACGACATTGGTAAAATGCCAAGCCAAAACCTGGCAGAATCCTTAAGCCGTATTCCCGGTGTAAATATCAACCGCGAGGTGACCGGTGAAGGCCAGCAAATATCCGTTCGCGGCTTGGGCCCCTCTTTTACCAAGGTGGTATTAAACGGCAACTCCATGTCGGTTGCCTCTATGGGTGATATGAATCAAAACGGTAGCGATGGTCGTCAGGTAAGTTTGGATATCTTTCCGCCCGAGTTGTTTAAAAGCCTAACCGTTAATAAAACGGCGACGGCGAAACAAATTGAAGGCGGTGTGTCGGGCTACGTAAATATGAAAACACTGCGTCCGTCAGACTTAGGCGAAGGCCACACACTCAATGTAGGTGTGGACGGCATTTATAAAGAAGCGACCAGTTCAACCAACCCCAAAGGCTCACTCACCTACAGTTTCTCTAATGAGACGTTCGGGGTGTTAGCGAGCGTGGTGGCGCAATCGAATGACCATGGTGTTGACGGTTATGAAGTTATCGGCAATGTCTTGCAAGGCGCTTGTCTGGGTGAGCCGGGTAGCAATGCCTGCGCCGATGGCAGTGGCGACGGATTACGTTACTCCAATATTGCGTCGGCCGACTACGCCGCTGCCCATCCGGGCGTTAATGCCGGTGATGTCATCGATATTAGTGGTCAGCAGTCAACGTTTGACGCGATGCAGCTGCCTTACATCGGGCGCATGGTGTCAACCAATGGCAAGAAAGACAGCGTCTCGGCGTTGGTGTCTTTAGAGTACACACCCAACGACGATATTACGGCGGCGTTAGACTTTTTGAGTGCCGACACAGCCAACGAATACACCCGGGATGAAATATCTCACTTTTATCGTCGCAACTATGTGTATCAGCCGATCCCCTCTGATATTCAACTGGACAGTAAAAACCAAGTGGTTTCAGGCACTTTTTATGGCACGTCGCCCTGGATTGGCTCGCAGGATTACGACGAAGAAACCACCTTTACCAGTATTATGCCCAGTGTCGACTGGCAAATATCCGACAGCTTTTCGATGGCGGCATCGGCCAGCTTTACCGACTCGGAGTTTTCTCGTTACAACCCCTACGGCTTAATGTTTGGCGCCTCGACTACGCTTGAGTACGCCAATGATGGCATTGTGCCCTCTGTTAATTATGGCAGCACAAGTGATTACGCCAATTACACAACCCATGACGGGGAAGACCGGATTCGCGCCAGCCACACCGAGCGTGAAACCAGCACCAAAGGTTTTCATGTTGATTTTGAGTACGGTGAAGATCCCGATCGCAACGGCTTTAAATTCGGTATCCATCACGATGAAATAGAATCCACCCGACAAACCTTCCTGCCAGTGTTTGGTATGGAGTACGACGGTAATGCCGACGGCTCTGTCACAATGGCCGAGTACCTTGAGGGCTCAGGGGCGACAGCTGAACTCAGCAATAATATTGAGAGCTATATCCGGACTGTTAATTTTGGCTCTAACATCGACGGTTGGAACGGCGTACAAAGTTTTGGTGCTACTGATTGGTCAGCTATGAAGGATCTAATTGGTTTTGACCAGTGGCAAGAAGAGCAGCAAAACCTAACCGATATCACCGAAGAAGTCACCGCACTGTATTTAGAGTTTAATACCGAAACAGAAGTCGCCGGCCGTATTCTGCGTACCAACAGTGGCGTACGTGCGTTAAAGACCGACCAATACGTCGAAGACCAAACCGGTGCTACCAACGAAAGTTACGACCGTATACTGCCCTCTTTTAGCGCTGTGTATGATTTAACCGATGATGTTAAGCTGCGCACCAGTGCTTCACGCAGCCTGACCCGTGCCAACCCCAGTGATATGTTCCCTGGCGCGCAGTGGGATGGCTCTGGCATTGATGTGGTACGTGTGGGTAACCCGGGGCTCGCGCCGTTTGAATCCACCAACTTTGATATTGGTGGTGAATGGTATTTTAGTGAGTTGGGCTATGTTGGTTTAACCTACTACAACAAAGACATCACCGGGTTTACGTATCAGGACACCATTTTAGAAAATCTGGACAACCTGGGGCAGTACGGGGTTGATCTTAATGAGCTGACACCCACTCAGTTAGAGGCAGAAGCAATTTGTAGCCCTAACTGCACCGTGCAAGTCATTACCCGGGTAAACACTCGCGAGGCCAGCACCCTGAAAGGCTTTGAATTAATCTGGGTTCAGCCACTGGATTTTCTAATTGAAGGGTTGGGCTTTAATGCCAGTGCCAACAAAATCGAGGACGACTCGCCCGAAGGTGCCGAAATTACCGGTGTGGCGGACTCGTACAACGTAACCGGCTACTACGAAAACGATGCATTTCAGGCGCGCGTAACCCTGTATCACCAGGAAGGCGCGGTAGCGTTTAACTCGTGGGGGCAAGATGTGGAAACGCGCGATCGCTCGCAAGTGGATGTGTCGGCCAGCTACCGTTTGCCCGTTATGCAAGATAACGATGTAACCTTAACCTTTGACGCCTACAACCTGAACAACGAGCCGCTTTCTACGCGCTTTGCCGGTGACGGCGTGTTAGAGGATTCTCAGTCTTACAATGTTTACTACCCGGGCACGACCTATACCTTAGGTGTGCGCGCCTCTTTCTAACTAACGTAAGGTGCCGCTCGCCGGCACCCTCTGTTTCTCACAGTGCTCTCCTGGCACGGCTTACTGCTTTGCCCCGCTACTGCGGGGCGTTTTTTTATCACAATCAAAGGTTTGGCTATTGAAAATACTCTGGGTGGTCTTTTGGTAACGTTGCCAGCACTTTGTATATCTCTCTCAGGTGAACACTCATAGCCGTTATCGCCTCTTCCTTTTTGCCCATTTTAATGGCTCGTACAATGGCTTTGTGTTGGGTAAGTACACGCTTATATTGCCCGCTCATGTGCAAGCTTAAGTTGCGCACCCTGTCCATGTGGGCTTTTTCTTCTTCTATTTTTTCAGCGACACGCTGGTGGCCAGTATGACCTGCCAACATTTGATGAAACTCATCATCCAACTGTTGAAATAACAGCGCATTATCGGCCTCTGCCGCAACTTTTTGTTCCCTGATAATCGCCTCAGCGGCGCTCACCAGATCATCGCAAGTATTTTCGGCAAGATAACTGACAACGGATACCTCTAAAGCTTCGCGAATAAAACGCGCTTCGAGAATTTTTTCCATACTAAACCGAGAAACATAAGTGCCTCGCTGGGGTAGCACATCGACAAAACCCAAATTAGCCAGTTTGATCAAAGCCTCTCTTACCGGCGTCCGACTTACGCCAAACTTAGCGGCAAGCGCGGTTTCCGATATCATCTGCCCTGGCAAAAGCTCCATACTCACTATTGCATCCCGAATAAAGCCATAAATCTGCCCGCTGGCCGGACGATCGTAAGTGATGTTTTTTCCGTACTCGGCCGCTCTCTCTAAATAGTTATTGGTTCGGGGGCTCAAAAGCATACATCCTTAGTATTTATTGATGGACAAAGGCACAACTTATTCTAATCTATATAATGTTTAACAACCATTCCAACTTTTTAATGGTATTTAAAGCGTAACACATCGAAAAAGAGGCCCCACGCTATCGCGCAGGAGCTGGGGAAGGTAGCCGTAGGTTGGGCGTACTTCTTGCCTCTCGTCTCAGCTAACGGCAATAAAGCGAGTATGGCCGGTGCAATAGCTTTAACTCTACCGCAGAGACTGAGGCAAGCGATTGCTAGCGCATCGCACAAGCGCGGTGCCGAGACTCACGTACTATCGTGTTTGAAACAGCCAAAACCAATCCCCACCCAAAATACGACAAACGCAAAAAAGCCCGCTCATAAAAGTATGAGCGGGCTGCGTGACGCTGATTTAATAAAGCGTCGGTTTTACTTAGTTTTCAATACGCTCGTAACTCACATTGGTCATGGTAACCGTAGATTCAGTAATGCCAAGCTCTTCAAAGCACTGCTCGAAGGAGTCAGAGTCACCAGACTCGCCACAGTCTTCGTTATTTGAAGTGTCTTGAGGCTGCAGGTAATTACCAAACTTAAAGTAAGAGGCGGAATCGTCTTCTACCGGAATGCCAAACGAGCTGCCCATCGCATAGACGTGTACATCGCCATAATCGTTCACCACCCTTAAGTCGAAGGTGTCACCGCTCTGGATCGTTCCCAGTGCGTACTTCTCTTCATTGCCACTGGTATTGCGCAAGCGTACGTAGACATCGAATATACCATTGCCGGCGACGCTATCATCAAACCCTGATTCCGACGAATCGGACACATAAAGCTTCATGATAGTTCCAGTGTCGCTGGCATGATGCTGCGCAACAATTGTCTTACCACCGTCGGACATTTCCACTTTAATGTCTGCCTCAAACATCTCGTAAGTGTCTGTCATAGCAATCCGGAGACCGGATTTTATTTTGTACTCGTGGCGCCAGCCGTTACCGTTTGGAGTCGTAACACGGGCCTCTAGCGGCACAAAGCGTAAAGTGCTGCTGTTTACCAATGGATCGGGGTCTTCGCCTTCTAAGTCAAATAAGCTCCCGTCTGTAATTGACGATGGAATATCATTGCCCGAGCCACCAGTACTGCTGGAGCTGCTAGAACTGCTGCTCGAGCTGGTACTACTTGAGCTCCCCGTGTCGGCATCACCACAGCCGTACACATCCGCCTCAAGCAAGCTGTTCCAAGCGTTTGCCGTATTGCCGTAACCGGTAATTCTTACGTAGCGGGCAGCGACATCAGCAATTGCGAGCGACTCAAGGTTTGCACTGCCTTGAGAATCAACGTTATACAAAACGGTACTCCAGTTGTTGCCGTTTTCTGACACAGCCACATCAAATGTTTGGGTGCGCTGATCGCCTTTAAACCACGCGGTTTGCAGCTCTGTCACCGTACTTAAACCACCAAGGTCTAACGTAATGGCTTTGCCATTACCCTGCGAAGACCAGCGGCTAGACAAACTGCCGTCAATGGCATTGCCAGGGCCATTGCCATCGTTGGAGCCATCATCACTGGCACCAGCAATGTTCAGGTTTATTGAATTGTTACAATTTCCTGCTCCCGCTGATGACGATGATGAGGACGAAGAGGAGTTAGAGCCACCCACCTCTACCAGTGAGAAATCATCAAACCGACCCGTTCCATTGTGGTACTTGGCAAATATTTCAGCTGATGTGTTCGAGCCAGAGTTAAAGTCTACCTCTACTTTTGCCCAGTCTTCGCTATCCGAGTCCACATCGAAAACAGCACCGTTTATGTTGACGCCGACGGTGCCGCTATCCAATACGTAAGCCGTAAGGCGATAGCTGGTGTTGGCACTGAGTGAAACTTGCTGGTCTACCCGCCCTGCGCTGCCGGTGATTTTTGCCGATTTACTGCCTGAATAAGCATCACTCGAAATGGCAGAGGGATCGTCATCGACCCAGCCCTCAAAGCTATTTTCAAAGCCTGGGTTGTCGATACTGACCGCGTGGGCGGATGCAGCCAACATACTTAAGACAAAAACAGAACTACTTGTAAGACATTTCATCATCGTTCTCCAGTGAAAGTCTCTACTCGCTAAAACACGGTGCAATTTATCTGCCGAGGCAAAAAATCGTGAATGTAAAAGTCGAGTTAGAGCTATTTGCGGTATTGCATGAATTTAATTTATCGGTTTTATGTCATGTCATTACGCCTTTGGGGCGCTACTGCTCGCGAACATACGCGCCTTACACCGCCCGCCAGAAGATTCGCACAATGCTGCCTGATGGCGGGCGTTGGGCTTTGCGTTTAGCAACGTTATTATTCGCAGACGATCCAGAGAGCTCATCAAGGCTTCTGCGCATTCGCAGCTCGGCCCGTCACCCTGGCGTCTAATGCTTGGTTTGCTGAGCTGACCTTTAGCCATGCAAGGCTTACCAAAACAGTGAACAAAAGATAGATCATAGGCCACCAATATGTAAACCAATATATCAACCGATATTGTGACCCCGTACTGAAAACCCACCAATAAAAGCATATCCCGCGAATTTTATTGCTCTATAAAACGATTTTCATAGCCAATCAGTAAAAAATAGATACTTTGGTATACCAATGTGAAGACCTTTTTAGTTTTGTAGCCCTTAAAGATATTGTCTTTTTGAATACAAGCTCACCTGCGGACAGCGTTCTGAACTCATGGCAGACTTGCTGCTACCGGTAGAGGCTAAGCAGCGCAGAGGGCAGCCTACAAGACTAAATGGAGCGCCGCTTAGGCGATGGGCATGCGATCTGTCTTGTGATCGTGCTAATGTAATACCGCAATATACTCACTCCCGGAGGCTATTTGTCAGACCATAATATCGCTACGCCCTTCCCCGGCCTGGATCGCCCGCTGGCCATTGTCGACATCGAAACGACAGGTGGTAACGTTACCCGTGATCGAATTACCGAAATCGCTATTATCGAAATTGACGAGCGCGGCGTGCGTGAATGGAGCACATTGATTAATCCGCTCGTACCGATACCTAAGATGATTCAAAGCTTAACCGGCATCACTAACGAGATGGTGGCCAGCGCACCGCGTTTTGAGCAAGTGGCCAAAGAAATTGTTACACGCCTGCAAAGTAAAACGTTTGTCGCGCACAATGTGCGTTTTGACTACGGATTTATACGCAACGCCTTTGCCGAATTAGGTTATCCGCTGTCGCTTGAATTATTGTGCACAGTAAAACTGTCGCACGCGCTTTACCCTGAACATAAACGCCACGGGCTTGAGGCCATCATCCAGCGCTTTGGTATCAACACCGATGCTCGACACCGGGCGCTGGCCGATGCGCGCGCCACCTATCAGTTTTTACGTATCGCCGCTGATGACAAACCCGGCGAAACGTTTATGACCGCGGTGCAAGCGCAAACCCGGCGGCCGAGTTTGCCGCCGGGACTCGACCCTGCGATTATCGAACAGCTTCCTACGGGCCCGGGGGTTTACTATTTTTACGGCGAAAACAACAATCTGTTATACGTAGGTAAGAGCATTAACATTCGCTCGCGTGTTTTATCGCACTTCAACGCCGACCGCGCCAGCGCTAAAGCAATGGCCATGTGTCAGCAAATACGTGACATTAGAACCGACAGCACCACTGGTGAGTTAAGCGCCCTATTACTTGAGTCACAACAGATCAAGACGCACCAGCCTCTTTACAACCGCCGCCTACGCCGCCTTAGCACGCTCTATACCATACAGCTGCACGAAGACCAACAAGGCTTGCTGCGCCCAGAAATTATCGATGTTCACGCAGCAGCGCGCACAAGTAAAATGTATGGCTTGTTTGCTGGGCAAAAAAAGGCGCGAGAGACGCTCACAAATACCGCTAAAGCGTTTGGTCTGTGTGATTGTGTAGTAACCACCCCAGGGCCTTTACGCGGCCCTTGTATGAGCCGGCAACTAAAGCGCTGCAAAGGTTTATGTACTAA
The DNA here is from genome assembly GCF_963972205.1 of uncultured Gilvimarinus sp. Classification (NCBI taxonomy): domain Bacteria; kingdom Pseudomonadati; phylum Pseudomonadota; class Gammaproteobacteria; order Cellvibrionales; family Cellvibrionaceae; genus Gilvimarinus; species uncultured Gilvimarinus sp. Next base: position 682,457 of record NZ_CAXAUC010000001.1, read on the forward strand.
CGATTGGTCGATACTGCAACACAACACAGCGTTAATGGATGCACTAGGCAGCGAGGCCCTAAAAGCTTGGCCTTATCGGGGTCCCGTGGCAATAGTTGAACAACAGAATCCGAATGATAACGAGTCGCCACACACAGCCTTTTTGCTCGATAACTGGTGTCTGTTAGCATCCGCACATGGCACAGGAGAGCCGGATTGGGAGCAACTTAAAGCAACGTCAAATAACGAGGCGCTGCTCGATCGCGACATTTATCGTTATTTGGTTAAAGCCGTATTAAAGCCCGGCAAAGACTTAACGCTTATCCCTTTGCAATGACATATAAAAAGATTGTTGATAGTTGTAATGCAAGCCTTTATACGCAGTGCTTAATCATCAATCGTGTTAATGAGCCCGCCAAAGCCACGGACCAAAACATGTCAGGCTCTGCGGCCAGCTCGTAGGGTCTCTGCTACCAAGAGCGACAGGCGGTATACAAATTTTCGGCGAGCGGAATCTAGTGGCGTTGACGGCCACATTCAAAACGACACTTATTATATAGCCGTCAAGGGATCGTTTTTATGTCAGCTTTATTTTGCTAACAAATATTTAATTTCCTGCAGGCATAGCTATACTGTAACTGACCTCTTACAACAGGCTTGATCCATGCGGCGCCCTCTCAAGGATGTGATTTTTATACTGCTGATTTCGATTTTGGCGGCCCAAACCAAGGCACAAGAGTTGGCACCGAGAGCCTATTGGCCCGCACCAACGGGTACCAATGTGGTGGTAATGAGCTATCAGCACTCGCAAGGTGAGGTGCTCGTCGATGCCTCAGTGCCTATAGAAGGCGCCGAGGCCACTCTGGACTTCCTTTCACTGACCTATCAGCGAACTTTTGGCTTGTTTGATCGCACTGCCAGCCTGCAATTAAATTACCCACTGGTACAAGGCGATGCCTCGGCGATGGTTAACGGTGAGTTTAGAGAGCGCTCCATCAGCGCATCCGCTGACGCCCGCGCGCGCTTTGCCATTAACCTATTGGGCGCCCCCAGTATGGATGGCAAAGCGTTTCGGGAGCTGGTGGCAGACCCTGAGCCAATAATAGGTGCCAGCCTGCTGGTTAGTATTCCCACCGGGGACTACGACGGCGACAGACTGTTTAACGCCGGAACCAATCGCTGGGCCGTAAAACCCGCCTTGGGCTTTATTGTTCCAATCAGCCACGGCTGGTTGTTTGAAGGTGAAGTCGGCACCTGGTTTTATGAAGATAACGACGATTATCAGGGCAAAACCCGTACTCAAAAGCCTGTTCTTTCGTCTGAGTTTCACCTAGTTCATGTGGTAAAAAACGGTACCTGGTTCTCTTTAGACGCCAACTGGTATCAAGGCGGCGCCGCCACCGTCGGCGAAGGTGCCGAGCAAGCCGAACTGCAAAACTCTCGCGCCGGACTGACGTTATTGCACCCCCTTAACCGGCATCACGCCATCCGTTTCGCCGCCAGCACCGCCATAGAGTCAAAAATCGCCGGCGATTTTGACAGTGTTAGCGTGAGCTATATGTATATTTGGTGATTGCTCAGATTGTTTGAGTGTTGCATTAATACTCCCGACACCCTGCCCCCTAAATTTCTTTCCTCTAACCATTCAATTGATTGGGGCGAATCTTCATAGCAGTTTAGGAACGGACCTCACGGCTCAACAACCTCTTTGAATCCCATATTCTTCAAGACCTGTTTACACAAAGTATCAAAAAATAAATAAATTCAAAGATGTTGAGACTAATTGATAGTACTATTTCAGCCCAATCCTGTAAGATTTCATCTCATTAACCCATTAACAAAAAGGATGTAGCGATGAAACGTTTTAGCTTATTTGCTTTGCTGGTCGGTATTGCCGTGAGTACCCAAGCACTGGAGCTGAGTAGTAATGATATGCACGAAGGCCGCCTGCTAAGTAAGGCGCAGGAGTTTAATGGCTTTGGCTGCGCCGGCGATAATATCTCGCCTCACCTTAAATGGCTAAACCTGCCTGAGGGCACAAAAAGCATCTCCATTACCGCCTATGACCCAGACGCGCCAACCGGCAGTGGTTGGTGGCACTGGCTCGTGGTGAACCTTCCGGCTAACACCAGCGAGCTGCCCACTGGCGTTTCCGGAAAGTTGAAGCAGGGGCTGGAAGTAGAAACCGACTATGGTACGCCCGGCTTCGGCGGAGCTTGCCCGCCTCCTGGTCACGGTATGCACCGCTATCAGTTCACCGTGTGGGCGTTGAACACCGATAAATTGGATGTGAATGCCGACACCCCAGCGGCGATTGTCGGCTACATGCTCAATAACGCAGTAATAGCGAAAGACACCCTCACGGCGACCTACGCCCGCTAACTTTATGGAAAGTCGTAACGTCGTATATGTCAGCCACTATAAAGGACAGCGGCAACAGCCTTTGCGCAACGTATATATACCGGCACCCACACTGGCGCGGGTGCTGCGCGGCTCCAAGTTGCTACTGTGGCGTGGTGAGCGTGTAGAGGTTACACCAGAGCGCTGGCTTGCCCTCCCCGCAGGCCAGTCGCTTACCTTTGTAAACGAGCCCGGCGCAACGGGGTTCGAGTCAGTCACCTTGTCATTTTTGGTGCAGCCACCAGCGGACTGGCTCGCCAACGTAACCCTCACAGAAAAAGCCCCTTGCCTTTTTAGCGATGCAAGCTTGACCTTCTGCTTTGATGCACTGGTTAATGGCACAGAACACCAGCTAGCCGAAGCCACTCAACAACATCTCGCGATGGCCCTGCTGGCACAACTGCACGATACGGGAGCACTGAGTCTGCTGTTTCCCGGTAATAAAATGACCTGGCGTGATCGGGTTAGCCGATATCTGATGGCCGAACCAGGTGCGGAGCATTCACTAGAAAAAGCGGCCCAAGCATTGAGCGTAAGCCGGGCTACCCTGCACCGGCGCTTAAAAACAGAAGGCTATCCGTTTCGTCAAATCTTGGCGGATATCCGAATGGGTTACAGCCTAACCGTAATGCAAAAAGGCTGCACGGTTACAGAAGCCGCGCTCGCTAGCGGTTATGAATCCCCAGCGCGTTTTTCCGAGCGGTTTAAGCAGATATTCGGGGTAACTCCAACGCAGTACCGGCAGACAATAAAATCCTTCTGATGGTAGAATTTAATGATTCATAGTATCCAATGAGTCGGCTAGTAAGAGGTGGATAAATTAGGCGATATACCGCGAAATTGAACCCGCCCTATGCTAAACACCAGACAGTTCGCGTCTACGTTTATATTACCAACTTCGACTCCGTTTCGAGCTTGGTTGCCAGACTCATTTAAATAGCTTGTAATACCCTACGGGTAAATAAGCCCGTCACTGTACCGAGCGCCCATCCTCTTGTTAACTTCCTCAGGTTTATGCGTTTTCTCAGACATCGAAAATGCGTAGGCCAAAGCATTGTGAGATTGTCTAAAGTTTAGCTCGTCACTTTGTAATCCCCCCATTTTTAACCGAAGCTAAAAGTAGAAGGCTATGCGGCTAACGCCAGTTTTTGTATTGGCGTTATGCCACCCAAGGCCATGTTCGGCCTTTCGTTGTTATAAGTCCACAACCAGTTGGTAGCGTGTTGCTGAACCTCTTCGATGCAACTGAAGAGGTATTGCCCCAGCCAGTCATAGCGAACTGTGCGGTTGTAGCGTTCGATATAAGCATTCTGCTGTGGGTTGCCGGGCTGGATAAACTCCAACTCAACACCACGGTTTTCCGCCCAAGTTGCCAATAAACCGCTAATGTACTCGGGACCGTTGTCACAACGTAGCTGCTTGGGCTTGCCGCGCCATTCAATGATCTGATCCAAGGCGCGTATTACCCGCGCTGCCGGTAAGGAAAAGTCCACTTCGATCGCCAAGCCTTCACGATTAAAGTCATCAATCACATTGAATAGCCGGTAACTTCGACCATCTTCAAGCTGGTCGTGCATAAAGTCCATTGACCAGCAGTCATTCACAGCCTCGGGCACCGATAACGCTTCCGGTTTCTCTCTCACAAGCCGCTTCTTCAGCTTGATGCGCAGATTAAGTTCTAACGCCTTGTATATCCGGTAAACACGCTTGTGGTTCCAGCCATAGCCCTTGACGTTTCTCAGGTACAGATAACAGAGCCCAAAACCCCAGTTGCGCTGATTATGGGTTAACCGGATCAACCAATCGGCAATCTCGGCGTTTTCGCTGCTGAGTTTGGGCTGATAGCGGTAGCAGGTATCACTGATGCCAACGGCCGCACAAGCCACACGTATACTGGCGCCTTTGTGCTTAACTGCATCCTGCGCCACCTCTTTGAGTCGAGATGGCTTCACCACTTTTTTTGAAGCGCTTCCTGGACAATCTCGGCCTTCAGGCGCTCTTCAGCGTACATCTTCTTTAAACGCCGGTTTTCCTCCTGCAGCTCCTTGAGCCTGGCCATCATAGAAGCGTCCATTCCGCCGTACTTGCTGCGCCACTTGTAGAAGGTGGCAGAGCTCATGCCGTGCTCGCGACACAGCTCTGGGACCGGGGTTCCGGCCTCAGCTTGTTTAAGAATGGCCATGATCTGGCTATCTGAATACTTCGATTTTTTCATGCAAAATCTCCTGCGCAAATAATACGAGAAAATTCTACTTTTGGCCCCTGTTAATTTCTGGGGGGATTACCACTTCAACTAAGGTGCATCGAACGCTCATTCTTATTTGGTATATATCCGTTTTCGTTCATCAAACTTATTGCTGATCTACCGTCTGGCGGATTGCCAAAAAAGCAATCAACTCACCCTGAAATTAATAAATTTGTAATAACCATTACTCTACAAGTCACACTCTTCTTAACAACACTTAATGGGACCTTGGATCCGGTTTCTTGGTGTTTTCTTTGGTTCGCTCAATGACAGAATCAACCCTTCCTTCACAGCTGTTCATATTCTCATCAACTTTGGTGTGAACTTTTCCGCAAAACAGGTTTGTTGCAAAATCGTTGGTGGTGCAACCCCCACAAACCGCCAAGCAAAAACTCAATGAAAGCAGAGGACTCTTCATAAAACTGCCTCAATGTTATTGTGCATTGTAAATTATCCAGCCACCACAACATAAAACACTCAGGCTGCGCTGACAGCTCAACTGTAACCATACCTGCTCTTAGAAGACCAAATCTTGGTCATCAAAACTCTAGGGCTTTACCGAGCGAAAAAGCAACAGCCTTCTTTCGAGGGAAAATGAATGCGTCATCACTATGGGGGCCGGCATCTTGTTTTTAACCCACCCAGCGCGATCCTTGCAAAAGATTTATTCAACTTCTTGCAGCCTTAGATCGGCACCTCATTAAGGGAAATTTAAAGGGCACGAAAAATATAAAAAAGGGTTAAGTTGTAAAAAAGCGCCTTAACCCCCTATTCATCCTTAATGCTTTTATTCGCGGGATAATCTCGCGGGTGCTCAATTTGCTCACGCATCAGCTCGGAAAAATCACCGGACGAAATCGGACGACTAAAATAAAACCCCTGCGACTGGTCACAGGCGTGGTCGCGTAAAAAGCTTTCTTGCTCGATGGTTTCTACCCCTTCGGCAATAACGGTTAGGCTAAGGGTTCTACCCATGGCAATTATCGCCTCAGCAATGGCCCGATCCTCTGCATTCTGGGGCAAATCACGGATAAACGAGCGGTCGACTTTTAGTGTGTCAATGGGGAAACGTTTGATTTGCGCCAGTGACGAATAGCCAACGCCAAAATCATCAATAGCGAGGCGTACGCCAAGGTTTTTGATGGACTGCAAAATATGAATGGCTCGCTCGGCATCTTGCATGACCATGCCTTCGGTTATTTCCATTTCCAGTAGCTCAGGGCGAATACCCGACTCTTTTAATGCCGCGGCAACGTCATCTATTAAGTGCTCATCAAAAAACTGCCTGACGGATAAATTAACCGCCATACAAATAGGCGGAAAGCCTTGCTGTTGCCACGCCACACTTTGGGCGCAGGCGGTTTGTAACACCCAGCGGCCAATTAGCACGATCAACCCGGTTTCTTCGGCCAGCGGAATAAACTGATTGGGCGGTACCACTCCGAGCTCGGGGTGCTGCCAGCGTACCAGCGCCTCTACACCGGCGATTTCGCCAGTTTGTAGATCGCGTTTCGCTTGGTACTGCAAAAAAAACTCGTCCCGCTCCAAGGCTAATCGCAGGTTGTTTTCCAGTACTAGCCGCTCCAACGAGCGAGCTTTAATATCAGCCGAGTAAAATTGGTAGGTGTTTTTCCCTTCGTCTTTGGCGCGATACATGGCAATGTCGGCGTTCTTCATCAGGGTCTGTGTGTCTTCGGCGTCAACCGGGTAAATGCTCACCCCTACACTAGCCGTGACGCGGCACTCCTGCCCCAACACCATTACTGGGCTTACCGCCGCGCTCAACACTTTGCGTGCAACAGTAGCAATTTGCTCCGGCGTGTTGATCTCCTGTACCAAAATAGCAAACTCATCACCACCTAAACGAGCCACCACATCGCAAGAGCGAAGACTCTGCGAGAGCCTGGCAGACATCTCCGTAAGCAAAATATCGCCCGCATCGTGTCCGAGTGTATCGTTGATATTTTTAAAGCGGTCCAAATCCACAAACAGTACCGCTAGCTTGCGCTGATTACGGCGGGCAGACTCAATGGCCAAGTCCAGCATCTCGAAAAACATGGTACGGTTGGGCAGGTCGGTCAGGCTATCGTGCGTGGCCAGGTGGTGGGTGCGAGCCTCGGCCGTTTTGCGCTCAGTAATGTCGCGGCCAATGCCCCGGTAACCGCCAAAATTGCCAGCGCTGTCAAAAATAGGCAATCCGCTTAATGTTAGGTAGCGGCGCTGACCTTGAGCGGCCATCACCTGCAACTCTAAATCACGAAACGGCAAGTGCGAGGCAACGCTCTCTTCGTGCGAGCTCCAATCGCCACTGAGTACCTCAGCGTGGGGCAATTGTTGGATGGTTTTGCCTTCTACATCGGATCGGCTGTAGCCAGACTTGCCGTTTGGGTCAGCTAAATTGACGAAAGCTAGATTTTGATCTTGCTCCCAGTACCAGTCTGATGACAGCTCAGTCAAGCTGCGAAAACGCTCTTCGCCTTCGCGCAGGGCTTTTTCGGTAGCGCGGCGCTCGGTAATATCGCGGCCGATACCCACAACACCAACAACCTCGCCGTTATTGTTACGGACTGGTACTTTGCTGGTCATAACCCAGCTAATTTGGTTCTTTTCACGGTTCATGTAAGGCTCTTCTAGATGCACCGGCTCACCATTGTGAATAACGGCTTGTTCTGCATCAAAAAAGCCTTGAGCCATCTCCTGCGGGTAAAAATCAAAATCGTTTTTACCCAGCAGCTCATCGACGGTGGTGCCCATACTGCGTGCTATGGCTTGGTTGGCCAACAAAAACCGACTCTGGCTATCTTTGGCGAAGATATTATCGGGCAGCAAGTCCACTAGCGTACGCATTAGGTTGCGCTCGTGGGCTAAGGCATCGCTTATAGCCTCTAATTCTTGCGTGCGCTGCAATACTCGCTGCTCAAGCTCGAGGTTAAGCTCCTGAGCCTTTTTCTCAGCCTGCTTTCTGGCGGTTATATCGCGGGTAATACCCATAATGCCAATCACGTCGCCGTTATCGTCGTGCAAGGGGATTTTGGTCGTTGAGTGCCAGCGGGTTTGCTCGGTATCCGCATCAAGCATCAGCTCTTCGCGGTCAATAAGAGGCTGATTGGTGCGAATCACCTCTTGGTCATCGTCGTAATACCCTTGAGCTAATGCCTGAGGAAACAGATCAAAATCTGTCTTACCGATGATTTCTTCCGTAGTCGCAATGCCGGCTATATGGGCCAGCTTGGCATTAACATAAATAAAGCGTCCCTTTAGGTCCTTGGCGTAAATCAAATCATGGGTATTATCGCCTAGTGTGCGTAGCAGGTTGCGCTCCATATACAAATACTCGTTTGGGGCTTTATAGTTGTTAGGTAAAGTATATAGCTTGGCCAGAAGAGAGCAACCCCGCGCTAGGTGAGGCGCTTAAGTGCCCAACCAAGAATAGGAGGGTCTAGGCTGGCATGAAAAGCCAGCCTAAGTACCTACGCCCCCTTCAAAACCTCCGCCAAATACTTCCCAGTCTCTGACCGCTTGCGCTTAATAACGGTACTCGGCGTGCCCTGCGCCACAACCCTACCCCCACCAGAACCACCTTCTGGCCCCATATCAATAATCCAGTCCGCCTCGGCGACGACATCTAAGTTGTGCTCAATCACCAACACCGAGTTGCCGGCATCTACCAACCGGTGAAGTACGTGCAGTAGTTTATCCACGTCGGCCATATGCAAACCCACCGTGGGTTCATCCAGCACATATAAATTGTGTTGGTTTACGCGGCCTTTGGCGTCTTCGGGGGTCATGTTCGCTTTGGCGAGTTCGGCCACCAGCTTAATGCGCTGGGCTTCGCCGCCACTTAACGTCGGGCTTTGTTGGCCCAGCGTTAAATAACCAAGGCCGACGTCTTGCAGTAGGCATAAAGCGTGGTGGACTTTGTTGATGGGCTGGAAAAATTCGGCAGCTTCGTCGATGTTCATGGCGAGTACATCACCGATGTGTTTGCCCTTGTAACGTACAGTTAGAGTTTCGTCGTTAAAGCGCCAGCCGTGGCAAACATCGCAGGGTACGCGAACATCGGGTAAAAAATTCATCTCGATTTTTTGCATGCCTTGCCCGCCGCAACCGTCGCAGCGGCCATCGCCGGCGTTAAACGAGAAACGTGCGGGGGTGTAACCGCGCAGGCGCGCGTCTACTGTGCCGGCAAACAGTTTGCGGATTGCATCCCAGATGCCGATGTAGGTAGCCGGGCACGAGCGTGGAGTTTTGCCAATGGGGGTTTGATCTACCTCTAAAACTCGGTCTATGCCCTGCCAGCCGCTAATGCTGTTAACCCCTTGCCAATTGTGCTTCTTTTTGCGCACGTTGGCGATGGCGGTTTTAACGTTGGGGTACAGCACGCCGCGCACCAGTGTACTTTTGCCACTGCCGCTTACGCCGGTAATGGCCACCAGTTGCCGCAGGGGGATATCGACACTGACGTTGGCGAGATTATTTTGGCTGGCGCCTTCAAGGCTAAGCTTTTCGGGCGACCATAATTTGCGCATCTCAATGTTACGCAAGTCGGGCATAGGGTGGCGCAGCGGGTTGGCGAGCATTTGACCGGTGAGTGATGCTTTGGTCTTCATGATTTTAGCAACGCTGCCAAAGGCCACCACCTCACCGCCGTTAACACCGGCCCGTGGACCCATATCAATTAAATAATCGGCCTCGCGCATGGTGTCTTCATCGTGCTCGACCACGATGACGGTGTTGCCCTGTTGCTGTAATTCGCGCAGGGTCTCGATCAGTTTGCGGTTGTCCCGCGTATGCAGGCCAATAGTCGGTTCGTCTAACACATAGCACACGCCCCGCAGGCTGGAACCCAATTGTGCCGCGAGGCGAATACGCTGCGCCTCGCCGCCGCTTAAGGTAGGCGCGGCGCGGTCGAGGGATAAATAATTAAGGCCGACTTTTTGCAAAAAATGCAGTCGGCTGTGCATCTCGGTAAGTAAATCGCGAGCAATGGCTTGCTCGTTACTTTTAAGTTTAAGTTTGCCAAACCAACTCTCGGCATCGTCTACCGGTAACGCGGCCAGCTGAGCAATAGAACGATCGCGAAATCGTACCGCTAATGCCGTGGGGTTTAAACGCTGGCCATCGCATTGGCGGCAGGTTTTTTCAACCCCTTCTTCATCGGGTTGCCACGTGCGCTCTTCGCCGGTTTGCTCTTCATCAAAACCGGCAATGACTTTACCGGTGCCAAAACAGCCGGCACACCAACCGTGTTTGGAATTGTACGAGAACAACCGAGGGTCCAGCTCGGGGAAGCCGCAGCCACAGCTAGGGCATGCCCGCTGAGTCGAGAACAAACGCTCTTTGGCTCGACTTTTATTGGCGGACGCGACTATAACCACACCGTTGCCAAGGTTGAGGGTTTGCTGTAATGCATCGAGCAGCGCCGTATGATTTTGTGGCGCGATTTTAAGTGTTGCCAGCGGAAGCTCAATGTCGTGCTCTTTATAGCGATCTAGCGTAGGCCAATCGGCGGTAGGTTGATATTCACCGTCGACTCGCAGTTGCTCATAACTGCGCTCCGATGCCCACTGGGCCAGCTCGCGGTAAATGCCTTTGCGAGCGACAACCATCGGCGCCAGTAAGGTGACCTCTTTGTCGCGGTAGTTTTTTTGTAGGCGCGCGGCAATCGCATCGAGGGTTTGCGGCTCAATGGCAACGTCGCAGCTGGGGCAATGTTGCGTGCCGAGCTTGACGTACAGCAGGCGCAAATAGTGATAAATTTCGGTTAGGGTTGCCACGGTGCTTTTGCGGCCCCCGCGACTGGTGCGCTGCTCGATAGCTACGGCCGGAGGAATGCCGTAAATGGCGTCTACATCTGGGCGCGAGGCCGGCTGCACAAACTGCCGGGCATAGGCATTAAGCGACTCTAAATAGCGCCGCTGGCCTTCGCCAAAAATAAGATCGAACGCCAAGGTGCTCTTACCGCTACCACTTACGCCAGAAATAACGGTGAGTTTATCGCGGGGGATACTGACGTTAATATTTTTAAGGTTGTTCTCGCGGGCGTGATGCACGCTAATTTCGCGCACGGCATTGGCTGTGCGCTTTTGCTTGGAGGACTTAGTGATAGCGGCTAAATTGGCGCCTGCCTTTAATGACTGTTCGTAATCGTGCAACGCCTGGGCGGTAAAGCCGCTATTGCTATTGGTGCTAGCCCACTGGATAAACTGCGCCGGTGTGCCCTCGCCTATTAATTGCCCGCCGGCATCGCCACCCTCGGGGCCAATGTCTATCAGCCAGTCGGCGCTGCGGATAACATCGAGGTTGTGCTCGATAATCAACAGCGAATGGCCGGCGTTTTGCAATTGCCTAAACGCACTCATCAAAGTGGCGATATCGGCAAAGTGTAAGCCGGTGGTGGGCTCGTCAAACATAAACAGAATATGATCTTGAGCTTTGGCCTGGCTCGCGGCTAAGTGCCCGGCCAATTTTAAGCGCTGAGCCTCACCGCCACTTAAGGTGGGTACGGCTTGCCCCAGTTGCACATAATCGAGCCCAACATCGGCCAACGGTTGGAGGCTGCGCAATACCTCGGGGCGATCAGCAAAAAACATCAGCGCCTCGGCCACGGTCATATCCAACGCATCGGCAATGGATATCGCGTGAGTATCGCGCAGTAGTTTTACCTCTAACACTTCACCCCTAAAGCGTTTGCCATCACACTCGGGGCAGCGCAGGTAAACATCACTTAAAAACTGCATCTCGACGTGTTCAAACCCGTTGCCCTGACAGCTTGGACAGCGGCCATTACCCGAGTTAAAGCTAAAGGTGCCGGGTTTGTAACCACGCTCTTTGGCCAGTGGCGCGGCGACAAATAATTTACGGATGGCATCAAAGGCACCGACGTAAGTGGCGGGCGTACTGCGAGTGGTTTTGCCGATGGGGCTTTGATCGACCATAACCGCACGGTCAATATTCGCGAGGCCTGAAATAGACTTGTGATCGCCCGGCGCTTCGGTTTGCTCACCGTGGTGTTTAAGTAATGCAGGATACAATATTTGCCGCATTAAGGTGGATTTGCCTGAACCACTCACGCCGGTTAAGCACACCAGTTGCCCGAGCGGAATCTTCACGTCGATATTTTTAAGGTTGTGCTCGCAGGCGCCGCGAATGGTTATTGAGCCCAGCGCACTTTTTAGGGCCGGTAAACTAGCACTGGCCGCCTGGCTTTTAGCTAAATACTGCGGCGACATTTCGGCGACGCCTAGCTCGATGTTTGGCGCTAACGCTTCTACTTGATCCAGGCCGCTTAGATAGCGCGCGGTTCTATTCGTTTTGCGTTTTAATAATGCGCTCGGTGTACCAAAAAATTCAATATTGCCGCCGCGTTTACCGGGCCCTGGACCTATGTCTAAAATACGATCGGCGGCCAGAATTACTTGCGGGTCGTGCTCGACCACCAACAGCGAGTTGCCCGCGTCGCGCAGGCGCGTCAGCACATTCACTAAACGGCCGATGTCGCGCGGATGTAAACCGGTGCTGGGTTCATCGAGCACAAACAAGGTGTTGACCAGCGAGGTACCCAACGCGGTGGTGAGATTAATGCGCTGCACCTCGCCGCCACTTAGGGTGCGCGATTGGCGATCGAGGGTTAAGTAATCGAGCCCGACCTCGCATAAATACCCAAGGCGCGAACGAATTTCACTAAGCAGTAATTCGGCGGCCTCATCAACAACCGACCCGCTGTTTTGGTTGTCCTCTTGGCAACTTAAACCATTAAAAAACTCCAGTGCATTTGCCAGCGGCAAGCGCATCGCATCGGCAATGTTTAAGCCGGGCAACTGGTTAAAGATTTTATCGGGCAGTGTGGCACCCACCGGCTTAAAGCGCGGGCGCCCCGCCAACGCCTGTTCTGCGGCATCAAAATTGCCGATGCGCCACCAGAGCGAATCTGGCTTTAAACGAGCGCCGCCACAACTTTGGCACGGTGTGTAGGCGCGGTATTTAGATAACAACACCCGTATGTGCATTTTGTAGGCTTTGCTCTCAAGCCACGTAAAAAACTCGCGAATGCCGTACCAAACCCCTTGGCTCCAATCGCCCTCGCCGTCTAACACCCACTGGCGCTGCTCGGCGGTTAAATCCATCCAGGCGGTGGTGATGGGTATGCCCCGCTTTTTGGCGTATTTAAGAAGGTCGCGCTGCACTTCATCGTAGCTTGGGGTTTGGATAGGTTTAATGGCGCCGTCTTTTAAGCTTTTGCGCTCGTCGGGCACCACTAAGCCCCAATCGACCCCGATAATACGGCCAAAACCCTTGCAGCTGGCGCACGCGCCAATCGGCGAGTTAAACGAGAACTGCGCGGGCGTGGGCTCGGGGTAGCTAATGTCGCAGCTAGGACAATGGTGGTGGCTGGAAAAACGCAAGGCACTGCCAGCGGATTTGTCATCGCTTAAGGGGTAAACCAGTACATGGCCTTTGCCATAATGCAGAGCGGCCTCTAGGGCCTCGGTTAAGCGTGATCGATTGTCCTCGTTTAAGCGCAGGCGGTCTTGCACTACCTCGACTCTGCTGCCTTCGCGCGTGTGGATACGGGCATAACCTTGTTGGTTAAGCAGTTGCAACACATCGTCATCGCTGAGCTGCTCGGGCACGTTGATGGGCAGACACACCATCAAACGCTGATCACTTGGTAACTGTTGGTAAAGCGCTGCAAGAATACTCTGTGGTGAATCTGTGGTTACCGCTTGGCCACAGCCGGCGCAATATAAATGCGCTAATCGGGCGAACAGCAGCTTAAAATAGTCGTTAAGCTCGGTCATGGTGCCCACGGTGGAGCGCGAGGTACGCACCGTGTTGCTCTGCTCGATGGCGATGGCAGGGGGAATGCCGTCAATACTGTCGACTGCCGGCTTATCCATGCGGTCGAGAAACTGCCGGGCATAAGCCGAAAAAGTCTCGACGTAGCGCCGCTGGCCCTCGGCGTAAATAGTGTCAAAGGCCAGTGTGGATTTACCCGAGCCGCTTACCCCGGTCACCACGACCATCTCCCCTAGGGGGATATCAAGATCGAGGTTTTTGAGGTTGTTTTGCCGAGCGCCGCGGATTTTAATGGCATCGAAGGACATAAAGACTGCACCTGAGCGTAAAAGACTGGCTAAATATACAGGAGTTGGCGGGTGTGTCCAAGGGCGTATTGCCCGGAGTTAACGGCAGGTATCACACCGGTTGTTTATAAACGCAGCAGAGCCTAACTTAGATCACCTGATGCGGGGGCTAGAGTATACGAATGGAGTTGTATCTAATAATACGCGTTGAAGTATCCCGCGGCTGTGATTGATGATTACCCGCAGAGCTACATCGACTCGTTAAACAAAATAACAACGCTGCCGCCGCTTAAGTCGCTATCGATGTTAAGCGATAAACCCAAGCCGACATTCTGCAGCCAACTAATGTCGTTTTTAGTTTCGATAAGCCAACCTGCGCCTACCTCAAAATAGTGATCGGTGCCCATAGGCTCTACGGCATCGGCGTCTAGGTCGATGCGGCGCGCCAAAAGCCGTACCTGACTGCGCCGATTGTAAAAATCAGGCGTGTCGTAATGTAATACCAAAGAATTACTCAGGCGCCCAACCTCGGGCGAGACACGTTGCGCGTGTGAGTCGACATTAAATGTGCGCCCCACCGCGTAGCGATAGTTGGCTGAGTACTCCCATTTGTGCCCGTACACCTTGCCGGTGTAACTGATGGCGATACCCGGGTCGAGCATCCAGGCGTCGTAGGAGGTGTTAAATAACGAGCCATCCAGCAAGGGCTTAAGCGCTTCTAGCGCTTCTTCTCGGTAGGTGAAATCATTGTTGTAATGCAGCAGGTCTAAGCCCAGGCTAAGATTGGCACGCCAGTGATCATTAACGCGGTACTCCCACGTATTTTCGGCGTAGCCGATGTAAGTCGTGTCACGCATGGTGTTTAATGTTTGCACGTCGTCTTCAAAGGCGAGTTCTTGCTTGGTGGCGACGTAAGACAGCCGCAGTACGGCCCGGGTACGCCATTTATCTGTGACGGTTTGCCATTTACCAACCCACGGTAAGGCATAGCTGGTGAGTGAACTGCGTTGCTTTAAGGTCTCTGCGTCGCCGGTATTGATGTTGCCCAAATCGACAAATTCGTTAGGGTCAAAATCGACAATCCCCAAAGTAATCAAATTCGCATCGGAGATAACAATAGAGCGCGCAAGGTATTGCGCGACAAAATCACTGACTAGCTGATCATAGGCATCAAACTCTTGAGCCTGAACCCTAGCTGAGCCTGCCGCAACTGCTATCAGGGCAAAAAGGCTGACGAGTATAGCGCGAGCAACGCCCGCCAAGGTGCTAAATGCCATAAATGTGATCTACTATCATCCGTGCTCGGGGAACCCGCAAGCCCTGTCGCGACCTACGAATTAACTAGACCATAATTTAGCATAGTTGCGGCACCTTGGCGGTTGAAAAGTACGGAGCCAAACCCCGTTAGTCAACTAAATATCTTAGCGGCGCAACTCAGGGTACTAGCCTAGCTGACGCTGCTGGGCGCGAGGTGCCTGTAGCTGTTTTAAAATATCGATAAAATTTAACGCGCTCTGGGTGGGGACATGGGCCGCTTCGAGCTCTAGTGCTATGTAATTTTCGCCCTTGCGCACCACGCGACCGTCAAACACAAACGTGTAGGCATTGCCATCGATATCCCGCAGGGCCACGTCAACGGCTACCCGTTGGTGGAGCGCGTATTCGAGCCCCTCGGTACTAATATAAAAGCCTAGGGTACTGCAGTTAAGTAGACGGCCACTGCGCTGTTGTTTTTGGTGGCGCAGGCGAACTTTAAGGTCGGTTGTTAAACGCGGACTACAACGGTGCTCCATAGGTCGTTCCCTCTTGGTTTGAAATCATCAGTGCAATCGTTATGTAGGCATATATTCAAGTTCGGGCAATGGGTCACCGGTGCGGTCGTAGCGTTTAACCTCGCGGGCGATCTCATCAGCCAGCGCATCCGTTAGTGCGCTCCACTGCAGCTGCCAGGCCCAGTTGTTGTGGCACGTTCCGGGAGTATTCATGCGCGCATCAGACCCGAGTGCCAGCCAATCTTGCATGGGGACAATGGCCATGCGCGCCACCGAGCGCAGTGCGGACTTAATCAGTGTCCAGTGACTAAGCTCCCCCGCCTTGGTGGATACGCCAAAATACTCCACAATCATCTGTTTTTGCTCGGCACTAAGCGTGGCGAGCCAACCACAGCTGGTGTCGTTATCATGGGTGCCGGTATAAATAATATTGATCGGCTCACAATGGTGCGGGGCGTTAATATTTTTGGGTTCGCCATCCAAGCCAAATTGCAATACCAGCATGCCCGGTAGCGCAAAGCCGGTGCGCAGTTGTTCGACCTCGACGGTGATTAAACCTAAGTTTTCGGCGACGATGGGCAGCTCATCAAACTCGGCAAACAGTGCGGTTAGTAGCGCCGCGCCTGGCGCCTCTACCCAACGGCCAGAGCTGGCGTCGGCACTGCCGGCGGGAATCTCCCAATAGGCGCTGAGGCCGCGAAAGTGATCGATGCGAATTAAATCAAACTGATCCAATTGACGCCGCAGGCGATCTTTCCACCACTGAAACCCGTCGCCCTGCATGGCGGCCCAGTCATAGTGGGGGTTGCCCCAGTGTTGCCCGGTTTTGGAGAAGTAATCGGGTGGTACACCGGCTACGCTGGTGGGGTTGCCCTCACGATCGAGTTGAAACTGATCGGGGTTGGCCCATACGTCGACGCTGTCGCTGGCCACAAAGATAGGAATATCGCCAAACAGCGCGATACCCAAATGCCGGGCATGTTCGCGCAATTGGCACCACTGGGAGTAAAATGCAAATTGCTCAAACTGCGCCTGAAAAATATCGTCTTGGCGCTGCTCGCGCACCACGGCAAGGGCGGTGTTGGTACGCAGGCGTAAAGGCGTGGGCCAATGGTGCCAACTGGTGCCACGCTCTTGTGCCCGAATGGCGTAAAACAGCGAGAAGTCATCAAGCCAGTAGTGTTGCTCGGCGACAAAAGTGTCAAAGTCTTTTTTAACCGCGCTACCCGCCGACGACGTAATAAAGTCGTTAAAAGCGCTGCAGGCCATTTGTCGCAATTGGGCCAGCTCGGTTTTACTGAGCGGCTCGGGTGAGGCCTCAACCTTAAGCTTAGCCGGCGCGACCCAGCCCCACTCGCACAAACGCTCGAGGCAAATTAAATCGGGATTGCCGGCCAACGCTGACCAAGAGTGATACGGCGAGCCGTCATCGTGGGTGGGGCCGGTGGGCAACATTTGCCACACCGTTAGCGAGGCGCGGGCTAAAAAATTTAAATACTCTTCGGCCATCGCCCCCAGATTGCCGGCGTTGGGCTGGCGGTTGTGAATTGCTCGCGCAGGCAAAGAGCTAGGGTGCAGTAATACCCCAGCGGTGCGGACATTAAAAATAGCGGCCGGTTGGTAGTGAGTGGCGGCCGTCATTTATTGGTGCCCCTGACGCATCACACCGCCGTTGGCTGGCGCCCCGCTACCGGTGCTGATGGGCGTGTCGAGAGAGCTTGGCGGGACTAACCCTAAACTCGTATAGAGGTTACTAACGTGTTGCCGGTATAAGCGGTCAAAGTCTTTTACGCTATCTGAGGGGTTGTAATCACCAAACCACCAAAACCAGTCGGAGCCTTCACACAACGCAAGCTGCAAACTGGCTTCGGCAGATTGTTGTTGGTCAAGTGCGCCGCTGTCTATAACTTGATCGTAAGCGCGCTTCACCTCACACAGGATGTCCCACGCGTGGTTTTTTTCGGCCTCACCGATCCAGGTAGAAAAGGTCCCGTAAACCCAGCTGCCGGCACACAAGTGTTCGAGGGGTATGGTGTTTAAAGGCGCTTGGTTATCGGCAAGCTCAAGCACCTCAGAGTAAGTGCGAGTGGTTAAGTAAGGGTGCGCCTCGATTTTTTTGTAGAGCGCGTCAATAAAGTACCAGGCGTTTTCGGGGTAATACTCCCAGGCATTTTCACCATCCATGATAATCGAAATAACAGTGTGGTTATCTGCCGGCGCGGCCTTGGCAATGTTCTCTAGGTGGTGAACAAAATCCCCTACGGCGTCATCGGCGTGCCAGTTGGCGTACTCAAAGCCGATCTTGTCGGATAACCCGTCGTCACGAAAGAACACGTGTACATCACCCTCCCCCACTTGAAACGCGGTGTGACGAGTATCTGGCTCACTTTTGATTTTGTCTGCGGCCGTATTGTTGGCACTATTTTGTAAACTGTTAAACAGCACCGAATCACCGGTGGCCGTCCAACGTATGCCGTGCTCGCTTAGCACCTTTAACGCCGCATCGCTTAACGCCCCCTCGGATGCCCAACATCCTTTTGGCATGTTGCCAAAATGCTGCTTAAAAACGTCGAGCCCTTTTTGCATCTGCCAGTGCGCCCGCGCCTCACCTCCGGGGTACTCGCCCGAATTAGGCAGCGGTGCCGCCGGCATAGCGTCGTGGGTGCTGTTAAAATCCAGTAGTAACGGCAAAATCGGGTGTGCGTAGGGGCTGGTAATCAGCTCCGCCTGGCCAGATTCGGCCAGCTTTTTATGCCTTGGGATAATACCGCTAATGGCGCTATAGATAACTTGCAACAAGTCACGGCAGTGATCGGCAGTGTAATTAAACGACTGTTGTTGCAGGCGCTCGATGATGGGGTTATCGCGGCGGACAGTTTCGCCCAGCCAACCCAGATGGTACCAAACGCATAGGTCGGTTAGGTATTGCTGATTAAAGTAACGATCGGCCCCTTCAACTTCTTGCGCGTTATCGTACAGACCCATTAGGTGCTGGTAGGGCTCAAACCGATCGATAATACGCTCGCGATTGGCGCGAGTACACTTTTGCAGTAAATCGGCAAAGCGCTCGCTGCCCGGCTCGGGACGCTCGGCGTTGGTAAGCAGCGCCAGCAAAGGGTCGCTTAATAGCTCGCCTTTGGTTAGGTAGGCGTTTAATTGCTGGTCGTAGTCGACCAGCTGCTCAATTAAAATCGGAACATAGTTAAACACCGCTTTACTGCCGGGGTTGTTCTCCAGGTGCGCGGCCATATCGGTGTAGTCTTTAATCGCGTGCAAATACGTCCAGGGAAAATAGTATTCGCCGGTTAAACAGTCGCGGTAATCGGGCTGGTGCATGTGCCACAAAAATACCACTGATGTTTCGGGTACACCACTCATTGCTAGTCTCCTGACAGCATGGCGGGGGTTACTAGTACCACCCCGCCGGGGGAAACATAAAAACGTTCTCGGTCGGCGTCTGCATCAAAGCCAATTTCGGTGCCCTCGGGGATGACGCAGTCACGGTCAATCAGGGCCTTTTTGATATTGCAATTGCGACCGATCTCGACCCCGGGAAACAATACCGAATCGGTCACCTCGGCGTAGGAGTTGACCCGCACCCTAGGAAACAACAGCGAGTGCCGCACAATAGCGCCCGAGACAATGCAGCCGCCAGCCACCATTGAATCGACCGCCATACCGCGGCGGCCCGTGTCGTCAAAAATAAATTTAGCGGGTGGCACGTGCTCTTGGTAAGTCCAGATCGGCCACTCTGAATCGTAAAGATCAAGCTCCGGGGTTATACCGGTTAATTCTAAATTTGACTGCCACAACGCATCGACTGTACCCACATCGCGCCAGTAGGCCTCGCCACCGCTAACAGGATCCTGAAACGGGAAGGCAATAACTTTGTGGGTTTTTAACAGAGAGGGAATAATATCTTTGCCAAAGTCGTGGGAAGAACCCTCGGACAATTGGTCGCGCTCTAGCTCTTCAAACAAGACGTCAGTTGAGAAGACGTAAATACCCATGGATGCCAAAGAGACGCCAGGCTTACCCGGAATGTGCTCCGGCTCGGGGGGTTTTTCGGTAAACTTTACAATATTGAAGTCGGTGTCTACATCCATGACCCCAAAAGCGGTGGCGGTTTCACTGGCGACCTCGATACAACCGACGGTGATGTCTGCACCGCTTTCGACGTGGGCACCAATCATGGTGCCGTAATCCATTTTATAAACATGGTCACCCGCCAAGATCAACACATAACTTGGATCGTGGCGCTTAATAATGTCTAGGTTTTGACGCACCGCATCGGCGGTGCCCGCGTACCAAGATTCACCCAGGCGCTGCTGCGCCGGCAGTAGCTCGACAAACTCCCCCATCTGGCCGCCTAAGAACCCCCAGCCGCGCTGGATATGACGGTTAAGTGAGTGTGACTTGTACTGTGTTAATACACTGATGCGGCGAATGCCCGAGTTAACACAGTTGGATAATGGGAAGTCGATAATGCGGAATTTGCCACCAAAGTGCACCGAGGGTTTCGCGCGCCATTCCGTCAGATTTTTTAGTCTTGTGCCTTGTCCGCCAGCCAATACCAACGCGAGGGTTTCGCGGGTTAAGCGACTGACAAAACGTCCTGAAGCGGGGTTGGTCATACTGTGTTGCTCCTTGCTTAAGTGTCACCGTGTAGGGTGCGATTAACGATAATCGCTTGGCTCTCGGCGGTATCCGGCCGTAAGCTTTGTAGTTGTTGCCTGTCTATATCGCTCCGATAACGACTTGGTTGTCGTCCATGATTACCTATCGGGATATGACAGAAATATTTAATAGCAAGTTGAGTGCCATAGGATGCTGTAAATTGACTTTGGTATGCGTGCATAACTCACAGATCTGTCACGGGCCGACGTTACACTAAAATGCCTAACGTAACCGCAATGGTTTTTGCCATAACGAGTACTAACAATAGTCGCTGACAATGGATGTGGGTAGTCGTTCCATGAGTCTGTGGCACCAAACGTGCTACAAACGTGCTGTTAGTCATAAATAGTGCAACCACTTTATTACTCGTGCTAAATCAGTGGGCACGAATAGCCAAAACTATAACTAAACTGTGTTACGGTTTTGTGTTTAGCCACTGGCAAAAGGAATAAGCAGCTTATGCCGCGCCCCAAAGGATTACAGCTTAGTACCGAAATGCAACGAATTAGTGCAGCCACAAGCCACGACCCCTTTACGGTGCTGGGTTTACACCCAAGCACAAGCTCGCCCGCCACCGTAAGCGGCGCTAACAAAAGCAGCTGGACGCTGGTCGCTTACCTGCCCCACGCCCGTGGCGCGGTAACGGCCGAGGTGGACGACATTGAGGTTGCGCTAACCCAACTGCCCAATAGCGACTTTTATGTGCTCGAGCACTTGGCCGAGCGACCCACTCGCCCCTATCAGTTGCATTGGCGCGACGAATACGACAATGCCTTTAAGCAACACGACCCTTACTGGTTTGCGCCGCAAATATCCGACTACGATTTGCACCTGTTTGCCGAGGGGCGCAACTGGAATATTCACCAGGTTTTAGGTGCGCACCCTAAAACCATCGATGGCGTAGCCGGGGTTTTGTTTGCCACCTGGGCGCCGGGCGCCGAGCGCGTCAGCGTAGTCGGTGACTTCAACCGTTGGGATGGCCGCTGCCATGCCATGCGCTCGCGCGGTGGTAGTGGCGTATGGGAGATTTTTATCCCCGGCTTGGCACTACACTCGGTGTATAAGTTTGAGCTGCGCGCCCGCAACAATGGCGCAGTAAGCGTTAAAACCGACCCTTATGGGCGCCACTTTGAAGTTCGCCCTAATACCGCCGCCAAAGTTTACAGTCCCGCCCAAGAAAACCCCTGGAACGACGATAAATGGATGAACGAGCGCCGTTTATGGAACTGGCAGCAGCGGCCTTTTAGCGTCTATGAAGTTCATTTGGGGAGCTGGCAGCGCAGCGACGACAACCAGTTTTTAAACTACCGCGATTTAGCCCACCGCTTGGTCGACTACATTACCCCCTTAGGGTTTACTCATATTGAGATTTTACCCGTAGGAGAACACCCGCTGGACGATTCCTGGGGCTACCAAAGTACCGGCTATTTTGCCCCCACCAGCCGGTTTGGCACGCCCGATGACTTTCGCTACTTTGTAAACCATCTGCACAATCAAAATATCGGCGTTATTCTCGATTGGGTGCCGGCGCACTTCCCCAAAGATGCCTTCGCCCTTGCCCGCTTTGATGGCACTGCCTTGTACGAGCACGAGGACATTCGCTTAGGTGAGCACAAAGATTGGGGCACGCTAATTTTTAATTACGGCCGCAACGAGGTGCGCAACTTTTTGATCGCCAGCGCGCTATTTTGGTTGGATGAATTTCACCTTGATGGCTTGCGCGTGGACGCCGTCGCCTCCATGCTTCACCTCGATTATTCGCGTGAGCCAGGCGAGTGGGTACCCAACCGTTACGGTGGCAATGAAAACTTAGAGGCGGTTGAGTTTGTTCGCGAGCTAAACGTGCAGTGCCACGGCCAGCACCCCGGCGTGTTAGTGATTGCCGAAGAGAGCACCGCCTGGCCGCAAGTTTCCGGGCCAGTGTACTTAGGAGGGTTGGGGTTTTCATTAAAGTGGAACATGGGCTGGATGCATGACTCACTGCAGTTTATGAACAAAGACCCGATATACCGTCAGTATCATCACGACAACCTAACCTTTGGCATGATGTACGCGTTTAGCGAAAATTTTCAACTGCCTTTTAGTCACGATGAAGTCGTACACGGCAAAGGTAGCATGATTAACAAAATGCCCGGCGACGACTGGCAAAAATTTGCTAACTTACGGTTGCTTTACACCTATCAGTTTACCTACCCCGGCAGTAAATTATTATTTATGGGGTGCGAATTTGCTCAATGGTCCGAGTGGAGCGATAAGCGCGCCCTAGATTGGCCGTTGTTGCAATTTGAGCGCCACCAACAGTTACAGCAATCGGTTGCCGATTTAAACGGACTGTACCGCGCGCAACCAGCGCTGCACGAACGCTGTTATAGCGACAGCGGCTTCGACTGGATTGATTGTCACGATAACCGCCAGTCCGTAATTAGTTATGTGCGTCAAGGTGAGCACGAGCGCGTTATTGTTATTTTAAACTTCACCCCGACGCCGCGACACGATTACCGCGTGGGCGTACCAGACGCCGGTCACTATCAAGAGATTTTTAACTCTGATTCGGTGTACTACGGCGGTAGCAATGTGGGTAACGGCAACGGTTTGATTACCGACGCGGAGCCGTGGATGAATATGCCCTACTCACTCTCGCTAACCTTGCCGCCGCTGGCGGGTATTGTGCTTAAGTGTCGCGATGTATAATGCCGTCAGCAAGACCTAAAGGCGGCGCCAAAAACGGATAACTCACATAATGTCGTAAACCACACATCTAAAGGAGCTTTGTGTGAAAGTACTGTTTGCGTGCTCGGAGGCGTACCCTCTGGCAAAAACCGGTGGTTTAGGCGATGTGGGCGGCGCCTTGCCTCGTGCTCTCGCGCGCTTGGGCGTGCAGGTTAGATTACTCTTACCTGCCTATAAAACGACACTGGAAAAAGCCCGGCCGCAGGGGCTGAAGCTACTGCGTGAGTTCGAGGTTAACCAAGTGCCGGTTAAATTGTGGCAGTCGCGCTTGCCCGGCAGCCGGGTACCGGTGTGGCTGGTGGATATTCCCGAGTTTTCTGATCGCGCAGGCAGTTTGTACGGCGACGACTCTGGCACTGACTGGCCAGATAACCCCTACCGTTTTTATCTGTTTAGTAAAGTTGCCGAGCACATCGCCTTAAACAAGGTCGGTCTACACTGGCGGCCCGATGTAGTACACAGCCACGATTGGCAAGTCGGTTTAGTACCCGCCCTGTTGGCAGGCCAACAAAATGCCCCCGCCTCTGTCTTTACGATTCACAACCTTGCCTACCGGGGAATTTTTGATTACCAAACATTTGTCGATTTACAGTTACCCGAGCACTGGTGGCATTACGAGCGATTAGAGTTTTGGGGCAACTTTTCATTTCTAAAAGCCGGGCTGGTGTACGCCGATGCAATAACGACAGTGAGCCCGAGCTACGCCCAAGAGATTCAGACCGAACAGTTTGGCTGCGGCCTAGAGGGCGTACTGGTTAATCGCGCCCGCCAGTTAACCGGCATTGTTAATGGTATTGATACCGATACCTGGAACCCCGGGGCCGATCCCTACCTTGCCGTGCCATACAGCCGCCGGACGATCAAACGCAAAGTTCACAATAAACTGGCGTTACAGCGTGAGCTGGGCTTACCAGAAGATGAATCCGTCGCGCTTGTGGGGTTTATTGGCCGTTTAGTAGAGCAAAAAGGTGTTGCCCTGATACTAGGCGCGTTACCTGCGCTGTTATCTCAGGCGCGCTGTCAGTTTGTGGTGATTGGCTCGGGGCAGCCAGAGTTTGAGGCGGCTTTGCAAGAGTTGCGCTCGCGCTACCCACAGCGGGTGTCGGTGACCATTGGCTATGACGAGAGTCTATCGCATCGTATTGAGGCCGGCAGTGACATCTTTTTAATGCCCTCGCTGTTTGAGCCCTGTGGCCTTAATCAAATGTACAGCCAGCGCTACGGTACGATACCCGTGGCCAATTTTGTCGGCGGGTTGCGCGATACTATTGTCAACTTCTCGAATTTTTCGGATGCGATAGATGCCGCCAGCATGAGTGCGTTAGTAAATGTTGACGAAACCGGCTTTTTGTTTTCTGAAGCGTCAGTTACGGCGCTTAGCGAGGCACTACGTCATGCTTTAACGTGTTTTGACAACAAGCTTCTCTGGCGCAAATTGCAAGACAATGCCATGAGCCAAGATTTTGCCTGGGGTAAAAGCGCACGAGCTTACCTAGAGCTCTACCGTCAAACTGTTAGTAGAACCACTCAATCCAATGATGCAGAGGATCAAGCAACAGCGTTATAGCCATTAATGTGCTACCCCCGGTGATTAACGCACGGCGCCATCCCGCATCCTGTGGGTAATCGTTTTTAATGAGTGCGTTAACGCGCTCGCGCACATGGCTGCGACAAAAAAAGCTCGCACTGTAAAGGTTTTTAGCATCGGCAAAGTCCCTATTCAGGCGCGCGATCTGGACAATACTGGCGGCCACCTCATGGGCCTCTAGGGTACCGGTCGCGTACCAGTCGCAGGCTTGCTCGTGGGTCAAATCTAGTCGCTCAAGCAAGCGCCCCACTCCCCAACAAAAAGGCAGCGTGGCTAGCTTTGCCACAAACAGCCGCAAATTGTCGTGGCGCAATTGGTGCGCCCGCTCGTGCTCGATGACGCTGCGAATGCTGTTTTCGTCACACACCTCAAGCAAGCCTTGCGATAAAAAAATACGTGACCGCCAGTAACCGAGTGTAAAAGCCAAAGGGGCGTCGCTGGGTAGAATATAAACATCGCGAATTTCGTGAGCATCGGCCAAGGCAATAAAAGTCGTTAAAGTTTTTTGCGCGCGCCACAGCCGGTAAAGTAACCAAACAACAAGACCGGCCGCCAACACCGATGCTATCGCGAGCAGTACCGGAATATGTGGAGTAATAGGCGCATGCTGACCGCAGGCAAGGGATTGCCGCAGCTCATGACAATGACTGGCAATAAACCAGTGCGACCAAGCTGGCGATGCTAACTCTAACGTTATTAACGTAGCCGCCAGTAACGGTAATGTCAGAATAACCAACAGCAATAAACTCGACTCATTGGGGTGTAGTTGGCCGAGCCAACGTTCTAATAGTGGCGCGCACAAGCGCAATAGCGCCAAAAGTAGCAGCCAGATAAAAAAGCCTACCAGTAGCAATATCACGATTGATCTCCGGTCGTGTCGCGATTCGTACTTACCTCGCCTGTTACCACTTCGTTCGCGGCGCTTTGGCTGCCATCGTTACGCTTGCCGCGCCGCGCGTTAATTAACCGCTCAAGCTCATCGAGTGATTGGTGATCGATCTCATCGGCAAAATCCACAAACCCGCTCAATATCGGCGTCATGCTGCCACTGTGCACTTGGCTAACAACGCGACCTATCAGCTGCCCTAAAAATTCACCGCGCCCAACACTGGCGCGGTAAAGATAGGCACGCCCCTGTTTGTTACGGTCAATTAAATCTTTGCGGTGCAGCCTCTCAAGTGCCGATTGCACTGTATTTAAGCTGCTCTTTAAACGTATCGGCAGCTCACACTGCAGGCTTTTAGCGTCGCGCCCTGGCGCGTCCCAAAGCGCGCGCATTAATGCCAGCTCCAGCTCGCCTAGTTGTGGCAGGGTATTGCTTTGCGAGCGCGGCTTCATCGGCTAGGTTGCTCGCGCTGGGTGGTTACGGGCTGATCCATCGTTTTGTTAACACCGATTGGCAATCGGTGTTCGCCTCCTGTTAAAACACGGCCAAAATGGCTCGTAAGTATCTGATATGTATAAAAATATCATTTTGTGATTGGTATTTATAGATACGCAGTTGATCTGTATTTAGATCAGTCTCGAATATAGTACTACTTACTGAATAACCACAAAAGGATGCCTCATGCTGCCACAATCAAAGCCACGGCGCGCGCGCTACTGTCACCGCCTAACTCCCCTGCTTGTATTGCCTATTGCACTACCGTTGTTCGCCCATGAAGTGGAGGAAATCACCGTATCGGGCCACCGGGTCAACCTCATTGGCGAGAGTGTATCGGCCTCACAAGGCGTTGTCTCACAGCGTGACATAGAAACTCGCGCGCTGTTGCGCTCGGGGGAGGTATTGGAGCTGATTCCCGGGATGGTAGTCACCCAACACAGTGGTACCGGCAAAGCTAACCAATACTTTTTGCGCGGCTTTAACCTGGATCACGGCACTGACTTTGCCACTTTTTACGATGATATGCCCATCAATATGCGTAGCCACGGTCATGGCCAAGGCTATACCGATCTAAACTTTATGATCCCCGAGCTGATTGCCACTCTGCGTTATCAAAAAGGGCCTTACTACGCCGACGTTGGCGATTTTAGTGGTGCAGGTGCCGGCTTTATTAACAGCAAAAGCCACTTTAATGAAGGCCAATTAAAACTAACCGCAGGCTCTGATGAGTACTATCGTTTATTGGCTGCCGATTCATTTCATGCGGGTGAGACGGAACTGATGTGGGGCTTTGAAGCCACCGGTTACCAGGGCCCCTGGACGGATATCGACGAAGATTTAGACGAATACAACGGTCAACTTAAAGCCACCCGTGCCTTAGGCAGTGGCACCCTTAGCTGGGGGCTGATGGGTTACAGCAACGCCTGGAACAGCGCAGATCAGATTCCAGCCCGTGCGGTTGATGCGGGTTTGATTGACGAACTAGGCTCTATCGATAACACCACCGGGGGCGAATCCTCACGCTACAGCGCCAATATTAGCTGGGAGAACGACAACTGGTTAGCCAGCGCTTACGTCATTGATTACGATTTAACCCTTTGGTCAAATTTCACATACTTTCTTGATGACCCGGTCAATGGTGATCAATTTGAGCAAGTGGATGAGAGACAAATATTTGGCGGTAAACTGCAGTACCAACACGACCTGACCCTGGGCGGTCTAGATGTTCATAATCGTTATGGCCTAGAGACACGTATTGATGACATTAATGAGGTAGGCCTATATCACACTCAAGCGCGTCAACGTTTAGGGACAGTGCGCAGCGATAGCATCACCGAGAGCAGCATCGCAGCCTTTACCGATACCGAGATTAACTGGACCGAGCGCTTTAAAACAGTGTTGGGCTTGCGCTACGACTTTTACGACTTTGATGTCAATGATCGCGCTGGCAGCAACAACGCCGGCATTAACTTATCGCCCAACAGCGGTACGGCAGACGACGGGATCGCATCGGTTAAAGCCAGCGCCGTGTACCGTTTATCGCAAAACTGGGAAGGCTATCTGTCGGCCGGCACCGGGTTTCACTCCAACGATGCCCGTGGCACGACGATTAAAATTGATCCGGCAGACGGCAGCGCCATTGATGCCGTAGACCCCTTGGTGCGCTCCTTTGGCAGCGAGCTGGGGTTACGCGCCAACTTCAACGAGCGTATTAATATTTCCGCTGCGCTCTGGTATCTAGAGCTTGACAGCGAGTTACTGTTTGTCGGTGATGCCGGCAACACCGAGGCGAGTGATAAAACCGAACGCGCGGGGCTAGAGCTTACCGGTTACTACCGCTTAAACGATAACTGGACTCTGGATTTAGAGTATGCCTACACCCACGCCCGGTTTGTTAACGAGCAACCTGGCCGCTATGTACCGGGGGCAGTAGAGGACGTTTTACAGCTTGGGGTAAGCGCCGATTACGCCAGCGGCGTGTTTGGTAGTTTGCGCCTACGTTACTTTGGCCCACGGCCATTAGTAGAAACCAATGAGGTCAGTTCAGACGCCAGCACTTTGCTAAACGCTAAACTGGGCTATCGCTTTAAGCCGTTTACGCTTAGCGTAGATGTACTTAATTTGCTGGATAGCGACGACCACGATATTGATTACTACTATGCTTCGCAGTTAGCTGGGGAAGCATCGCCGGTTGAGGATGTGCATTACCATCCGTTAGAGCCGCGTAGCTTGCGGGTAACGCTTGAGATGGCGTTTTAGCGGTTAAAAAATCCCAGACTTGTCTGGGATTTTTTTTGGTTTATAAGCCGCACCTCACTGCGTTACGCGCCCCTTGAATGGGCTTTGAGACGCTTTTGATGCCGCCTATAGAAAGTTACTTTTATTTTTTGGCAAAGCAAACTAACGAAAAGAATACCCAATCTAACTTTAGATCTCGGGAAACGATTAATCCACAACCCATGCTTTAGAATACTAATTTAAACCGTGATTTATTAAAGATATCTTTCCGATACATCATCAAAAAAATTATTAAAGATATAGCGCCACGGTAAAACCAACGGTGTCAACACCACACCAGCCATGCAGGCAAACGCCACTGCAGCAGCATAGTCATCCAGTGCAGTGTTCAAATGAATTGGCAGCACAAAAAAGGATAACCATATTGCTTTCCATAGTAGTTCGAGTATTAGAACCGGAAACCTTTGCAAAGGATAGAAAACGCCCACCAATGACAAAATCATGAAGCCAAAAAGCATCACATTTATCACTGCATATGGCCCTGCTGATACACCCACTGAAGATAATGCCGGGCGCCGAGGGGCGTTCTCGGGAATTGCTTGCCACATCGCGACAAGTAACTCGTCCGCCCCCAGCGACCGTGGGAAAGTAAATCGAACGCTGGACTATTGTAAGTCCGATGGCGATGCTCTATAGCGACGAGGTCAGCCGTAATAAAATAGCCTGAGCCTCACCAAAGGCGCGCCCTACCTTCGCCACAAGCGATCATATATTAACAACCATAACCCCACCACAAAGCCCACATGCGCTACCGCTGCACCTAAAGCAAATAGCCACGCCAGCTCGGTCCGTGCGTTAGTCAGCCAACCCAACGTAACGGCTGCGGCGTAAGGCAATGCGGTGGCAAGCACCAGCATTAGGCTCAGCGCAATAATTTTTAAACCGCGATCGGCGCGGGCATACACAACCCGGGTGATTGGGTTGCGCCGCCACAGGTAGTTTGCCCCGCGTTTTAGCCACATAGCATTACCTAGCCCAATTGCTAGAGTGCGGTAATACGCCAGCACTGATGAATTTTTTGATTGCGTGAATAGTCCTGATCGATAGTCGCTTTTGATATATCTTCCAGCTGATAGCCCGACAAAGCTTCTTCATCGAGTTTAAAGCTGCGTAAATTGTTAGAAAAATACAACACACCGCCCTCGTCTAGTAGATTCATCGACTGATGAATCAAGCTAACGTGGTCGCGCTGAACATCTAACACATCCAGCATTTTTTTCGAGTTGGAAAAGCTAGGCGGATCAAGCATGATTAAATCAAATTTTTGCTCGGCGCTTTTTAACCAAGCGACACAGTCGGCTTTCTCTAAACGGTTGCGCGATTCGCTTAAACCGTTCATGGCCAAGTTACGACTCGCCCAATTAAGGTAGGTTTGCGACATATCCACACTCAACGTAAAGCGCGCACCACCTAAGGCCGCCTGTACTGAGGCGGCCGCCGTATAACAAAACAGGTTTAAAAAGCGTTTACCTTTCGCCTCGGCGGCGATACGCAAGCGCAAGGGGCGATGATCTAAAAACAGGCCGGAGTCTAAGTACTGCCACAGGTTGACCAGCAACCGAGCATTACCCTCTTGCACTTGCAGCAATTCACCCATGGGCTTTTCATGAAGTTTTTCATACTGCATAACCCCGCGATTACGGCGGCGCTGTTTAAAACTGACCGATTCAGAAGCGACATCCAAGGCAATAGGCACCGCTGCTTCAATTTCTTTAAAGCGCTCTGCCGCGCCTTTTTCATCAATAGAGCGCGGTGGCTGGTACTCTTGTACGTGCACTTGGCGGCGAATGGTGTTGGTGCCGTCAACCACCCCCTCGTAAATATCGATAGCACAAGCGTACTCGGGCATGTCCGCATCGTACAAGCGGTAACAGGTTGCGCCACTGCGTTTACGCCATGATTTAAGTTTTTTGGCATTTTTTTGCAAACGGTTTAGCAGCATTTGTGCACCATTTGACAATACAACCTCGCCTTGCTCGTTAAGTTGTTCTGATGGCCCTACTGGCGTGGCACGGTTTTGCACCGTGTATTCCGGCTCAATCGCAAACATTAATAGCTCGCTGGCGATCGTGCCGTTAAACAGCTTGTACTTCTTTTGTGCGCGCACGCCCATCTGTTTGCCCAGCTCGGGGTTGCCGGTAAAAACCGCCGCACGCCAGCCGGTAAATTCCTCACGCATTCGCTCGCCCAGGTGACGATACAAACTTTTCATCGCTTCGATTTCACCCAAACGCTCGCCGTAAGGTGGGTTAGTTACAATAATGCCGTGGGGCATGGCTTTATGTGTGGGCTTAACAAACTCGCGCAGCTCTTTACGGCTTACTCGCAACCAGTCGTCAAAACCGGCGCGGGTTATATTTTCTTCTGCCGCGCGAATGACGCCGAGGTTAGCATCGTAACCGCGAATTTCCGGAAGTTCACGCTCAAGTCCATGGCGTTTTCTCGATTGCGCTTGCTCGCGCAACTCTTGCCAAGCATTAGTATCGTGGGTGGGCCAGCGCTCAAAGGCAAAGCCCGAGCGCATCAAGCCCGGTGCGACATCGGCGCTTATCATAGCGGCTTCAATCAAAAAGGTACCCGAGCCACACATAGGGTCAAGCAACGCTTCATCGTGGTCGGCTTTGCCCCATCCGGCACGTATTAAAATAGCGGCGGCAAGATTTTCTTTTAGTGGCGCCTCACCTTGCGATTTACGATAGCCACGGCGGTGCAAACTCTCACCACATAGATCCAAGCCAATGGTTATATTGCCCCGTGACAACCGGGCGTTAATGCGTAAATCCGGGTCGCGTTTGGCAACGTCTGGTCGCTCGCCAGTATCGTCGCGAAAACAATCCACCACCGCATCTTTAATTTTTACCGCACCGAATTGCGTGTTGCGAATATTGCGGTTCTCGCCTGAAAAGTCGACCATTAAAGTGCCGCAGGGCTTTAGGTACTGCTGCCAATCAATCGCGCGCGCTACACGATACAAGTCGTCGGCAGTATCAGCGCGGTCTTGCACTAACGGCATAAGCACTTTATTGGCCAGACGCGACCACAAGCATACCTCGTAGGCTTTTTTTATATCGCCACTAAAGTACACCCCGGCCACAGTCTCACGCACCTCTTGTGCCCCTAGAGCTTTCAGCTCATCCAGTAATAGTGATTCTAAGCCTTTGGGGCACGTGGCAAAAAATTGGGTTTCGGCAGTCATGACTTACGCTATCTCAACACTAGTAGAAACAAGCTTTATGCCTGTTTATTTGGCCGACGAGACATTCAATGCGCTCGGCGGTTCCATAAAATGACGGTTTTGTTAAGACCCTTGCGATCTATTAACGTCTACCGCTATAAAAATTAATTCGTTCACAGCGCGGCTGGATTTTGTTGTACTGGCTATCCGCCGCTGAAAATCATACAGCGCATGTTGGTAAATTCCTACCGGCAACGGCGGATAAGCACATCAGCCAAACGGCGCTATGCGTCAAGCGAGACGCCCGACTCAGTGAGTGAGCGTCAAGGGGATTTGCGCCCTGCAACCAATGGCCTCAAGGGCTCCCCCGGCGATATTAGCGCGGGGGATACGCGCCACAACGGCGCACAGGCCGCGCAACCCAAGTCAAAGGCTAGCAGCGCTTAAGTTTGCTAAAGCGCCTATCGTATCCAACGGCGTTCACGCTAAGGAGGTAAGCACCATTGGCAGCCCGCGACGCACCACGCTTGACGAGTAAACCGCTTGACTGATCAAGGCCCCACCGCCAAAGCAATAGCAAATGTGTTGTGCGGCAGTGGCTCTTTAACCCTAGGCCAACACCGCAATATCGGCCGCAAACCTAAGGAGATGGTGGTTTTCGCAATTTGTCATACACAACCCGCGAGCATGGCGAGTGCGGCAACTAAACTGCCGATGAGCACGTAACGGTGCTCTAACTGGCCCGCTCAGTTTATAACCGATGAGGTATTGCAAAGCATGAAACGCCAAAAACGTGATCAACTTGAACGAGCATTCGGTAAAGGCTACAAAGCCGGTATTGACGGGCGATCCAGAAGCATTTGCCCCCATGAAACCGGCTTAACACGGCAGCAATGGATGAGCGGCTGGCGCGAATCGCGCACCGATCAATGGGACGGGTTTAATCGCGCGGCGCAGGTACAAAAGCTGAGCAACCTCCATTAACCACTGAGGCACCGAGACAACGACGTATTTGAACATAGCTTGGAATGACACAAACTTGAACAAACGCTCATTGTGATAAGACTCAGGATCTGCCACCCGCAGATCAAGCCCGCCTAGTGCGGGCTTTTTAATCTATACCCTTTATGTCCTCACGAGGCTCAGCCAACCGATCAACACGTCACGGCATTTACCCTAACCCCGTTCGACCGCCACCTAACTTTTTGGATGATTGCGTCTATAGGCCGCCACCGCCTCGGCACACTCTTTAATTAACGCAGGCCCTTTATATATAAAGCCCGAGTAAATCTGCACTAAGCTCGCACCGGCGGCTATTTTTTCGACTGCGGCGTCGGCGCTATCGATACCACCGACACCGATAATAGGGATTCGGCCACCCAAAACCTTGGCCAGAGCGGCAATAACCGCCGTACTTTTGTCGCGTACCGGTGCACCGCTTAAACCACCCGCCTCGGTGTGCTGCGGGTCGGTCTCTACTCCCTCGCGGCCGATCGTGGTGTTTGTGGCAATAACCGCGTCTATTTCTAATGCTAGCAAGGTCTCAGCAACGGATGCGATCTCGGACTCTGTCATATCGGGGGCAATTTTTACGGCAATAGGCACGTAGCGCTCTTGCTCTTGCGCTAGCTTGCGCTGCTCACGCTTGATTCCGCCCAGTAGCTCCGTCAGGCTTTCACCAAATTGCAGGTTGCGCAGCCCCGGAGTGTTGGGCGATGAGACATTGACGGTGATGTAATCTGCCCAAGCGTAGACCTTACGAAGACACACACGGTAATCATTTAGCGCATTTTCGACCGGAGTTTTGGCATTTTTGCCAATATTAATACCCAGTACACCATCATAGCGACGGGTTTTCACCTGATTCACCAGGTGCTCGACGCCCTTATTATTAAAACCCATGCGGTTGATAATGGCGTTATTACCAGTCAACCGAAACAGGCGCGGCCTAGGGTTTCCCGGCTGCGATAGCGGCGTGATGGTGCCAATCTCGACAAAACCAAAACCCAGCGAGCCGAGCGCGTTAAAGTAATCGCCATTTTTGTCCAGCCCTGCCGCCAAGCCTATGGGGTTGGGAAAGGTCAGCCCCATCACCTCGACGGGATCGTCGGGGACTTTGCTTAGCAGCCGGGTTATCCCCAAACGCTCCCCTGCACCAATGCACTCAAGGCTAAGTTCGTGTGAAGCTTCGGGGTTGAGGCGGAACAACAGGTTGCGCACAGCTGTGTACATGGCAATTTCTCGCTAAAAACGTCAAAACGGCGGCAAGGATACTGAAATTAGCGCCCTACGTCGATTTTTTCGAGCCGCTCGCAGCGCATTGATTGATCAAAAACAATCCGAAACCAACCCTGCACGCCGCTGTGGCTTACAAACGGCCGCAGCAACGACAGCGGAAAACGCACCCGGCGACCGTCGATGGTATGAGCCAGCACCTCTCGCACCCTGCCGCGATAGTAGCGCTCGAGTTGCGCCGCACTAATGTCTAAACTAAATTCCAGCTGATTCAGCTGTGTCCGGGTCATCGCCGCTGCCGATTATTATGACCTTGCCGGGCCATAGCAAAGGTATTTAAGTTGCTGATATTCTTGAATCCCCTGGCGCCCTCCTTCACGGCCAAAGCCAGACTGATCGACACCGCCAAAGGGTGCCATAGCGTTAGAGATACCGCCTTCGTTAACCCCCACCATGCCAGACTCCAGTGCCTCGCCCACGCGCCAAGAGCGATCTACATCTTGGGTATAAAAATACGCCGCCAAACCGAAAGGAGTAGAGTTGGCCAGCTCAATGCCTTCTTGCTCGGTGGTAAATTTCATAATTGGCGCCACTGGCCCAAAGGTTTCTTCTTGCCACAACTGCATTTTAGGGGTTACCCCCACCAGCAAAATCGGCGCGACGCGATTGTGCGGCAAGCTACCCGGCACATCGCCCAACACACACTCAGCCCCTTTTGCCAGAGCATCATCGTAGTGGCGCTTTACTTTATCGACGGCACCGGCATTGATAAGGGACGTTTGTTTAACGCTCTCGTCAAAACCATCGCCGACCTTTAACTCACTCATTGCGTGTTTTAGCGCTGCGACAAACTTATCGTGAATACCCGCCTGCACCAAAAGGCGATTAGGACAAACACAGGTTTGGCCCGAGTTTCTGAATTTAGAGCCAATGGCACCCTTCACCGCAAGGGCAACATCTGCATCATCAAACACCACAAAAGGCGCATTGCCGCCCAGCTCTAATGAGAGCTTTTGTAAATTGGGCGCGCACTGCGCCATTAATTTGCGACCCACGGAGGTCGAACCGGTAAAACTTAATTTTTTCACCAGCGTCGATTCGGTAAAGGCTTTACCTACTGTCTCTGAGTCGCCAGTCACCACGCTAAACACCGACTCTTCAATACCTGCTTGCTGGGCCAAATAAGCCAGCGCCAGCGCACTTAGGGGCGTCATAGAGGCGGGTTTGACCACCATTGAGCAACCCGCCGCTAGCGCTGCCGCCGCTTTACGGGTAATCATCGCAGCGGGAAAGTTCCACGGAGTGATCGCGACGCTGACCCCGATCGGCTCAGGCCGAACCAAAAGATGCTGTCCCGGCTTTGATGCGGGAATCATCTCGCCGTAGCCACGCTTTGCCTCTTCAGCAAACCATTCAATGTAAGACGCCGCATAATCGATTTCGCCACGTGACTCTGCGATGGGCTTGCCCTGCTCGGCAGTCATGATGCGGGCTAAGTCCTCTTTGTGCTCTTGCATCAGCTCAAACCAGCGGCGCAATTTAGCCGATCGCTCTGGCGCGCTTAATCCGCGCCAGAAGATAAAACCTTGGTGGGCGGCCGTTAATGCATGATCGAGGTCCTTTGCTGACAACTTAGGAACCCGCGCTAAGATTTCATCGGTGGCCGGGTTGACCACCTCGATGGATTCACCAGAGCTACCTGCAGACCAGGTTCCGGCAAAAAAACACTGTTCGCGCCACAACTCGGGGCACTCTAATTTAAAGGCTGGAGTATTTGCGTTACTAGTCATTGCGATTCCTCAAAGTTTGTTTGCTGAACATACAATTTACGCTAGCGCCCTGCCCCCAAAACGTCAGAGCTAAACCGGTAGCTTAGCAAACGTGCATTGCCTAAACATACCTTATTGCGGCGGGCCAAAAACGGTGGGTAACAGAAAATTTGGACTATAAACATCATAACACCGCACGCCATCGACGGTTCAAGCCCCTGTCACAACCTCGACAAAAGTGCCTCTGCAACACCCTGCCTACTAACGTCAGGCTACGCCTGAACAAACGGTTACTGATGTTTTTATAAAGTGTCACGATCCATTCAGCGCTTGGCTCAGAAACCCAAAACGAAAAAAGCGAGCCCGGTCAGGGGCTCGCTTTAACGCGCGTAAGGTAGCCAGCGGCGCCGGGCGCCAGCAGATTATCTCACTTTAGTAATTTACTAATATCGCGCGCTTGCCAGTGAGGAAAGTGCTTGCGCACCAAGGCGTTTAGCTCGACTTCAAACTCGCTGTAATTCGCGTTTTGCGTATCAGCATTGTAATCGAGCGCTTCCATTACCATACCCGCGCCAACAGTGATATTTGTCAGTCGGTCAATCACAATAAAGGCACCCGTGGCACGGTTGTGCTGATAATTATCAACGATAACATTTTGGCTCAATGCCAAGTTGGCAACCGCAATATCATTTAGCTCAAGGGCCGTGGTCGGATGATGCTCTTGGGTGTTTACGTCAATCTGATAATCGAGGCCATCAAAGTGGCCACTGATGACACGACTGGCAAACTTAAACAAATACTCATCGCCCACTTTACCGGCGTTAGCGTTCATCCAAACAACATGCGCTTTGAGGCTGTTGGTTTGTTTGACCTCATCATTAGCCAGCACCAGCATATCGCCACGGCTAACGTCAATTTCATCATCTAAGGTCAGGGTGACCGCTTGCCCGGCAAACGCCTGATCTAAGTTCTCGTCATAGGTCACAATTGCTTTTACGGTACTGCTGGTGCCGTTAGGCAACACTTTAACCGCATCGCCGACCTTAACCACACCGGAGGCAATTGTGCCGCAAAACCCACGAAAATCTAAATTAGGACGGTTGACATACTGCACCGGGAAACGGAAGTCATCGAAGTTTTTATCGGCGGTAACCGGCACCGACTCCAAAATTTCCATTAACGTTGGGCCGGTATACCACGCCGAGCGCTCTGATGCATTGACCACGTTGTCGCCATCAAGGGCCGAGATCGGCACAAACTGCACGTCTTCCATGCCAAGCTTTTGCGCAAACGACAAGTAATCGGATTTAATTTTGATAAACGCCTGCTCATCAAAATCCAACAAGTCCATTTTATTGACGGCAACGACGATGTTTTTAACCCCCAGCAAGGAGGCAATATAGCTGTGCCGACGGGTTTGCGTCACCACGCCGTAACGGGCGTCAATAAGAATGACGGCCAAATCACAGGTCGAGGCGCCGGTGGCCATATTGCGAGTGTACTGCTCGTGGCCCGGGGTGTCGGCGATAATAAACTTGCGCTTAGCCGTTGAGAAATAACGGTAGGCCACATCAATGGTAATACCTTGCTCGCGCTCAGCTTGCAAACCATCTACCAGCAGCGCCAAGTCGACGGTGTTGCCTGTCGTACCGTGCTTTGTGCTGTCGGAGCGCACGGCGTCGAGCTGATCTTCATAAATCATTTTCGAGTCGTGCAGCAAGCGACCGATTAGTGTGCTTTTACCGTCGTCAACGCTACCGCACGTCAATAAACGCAATAATTCTTTGCGCTCGTGCTGAGCGAGATACTCATCAATATCGCTAGCGATAAGTTCTGATTGGTGAGACATAAACTTTTAGCCTTTGGCGTTTTCGGTGCCTAACAAATTGGTGACGCGCCCTGCGCCACCGATTCAGTGCAAATACGTTATCCGCTATTACTTAGAAATAGCCTTCTTGCTTTTTCTTTTCCATCGAGCCGGAGCTGTCATGATCAATCACCCGCCCTTGACGCTCGGAGGTCGTCGTTAACAACATTTCCTGAATAATCTCAGGCAGCGTTGTCGCATCGGACTCAACCGCGCCGGTCAGCGGATAACAACCAAGGGTACGAAAGCGAACCATTTTCTCTTGGATCTCTTCGCCCGGCTCTAACGGCATACGGTCATCGTCGACCATAATCAGGGTGCCGTCACGCTCAACCACAGGCCGCTTAGCGGCAAAATACAAGGGCACGATAGGAATGCCTTCTAAATGGATGTACTGCCAGATATCCAGCTCAGTCCAGTTAGACAGGGGGAACACGCGAATGCTTTCGCCTTTATCTACCCGGCCGTTATAAATATTCCACAACTCGGGGCGCTGATTTTTAGGATCCCAACGGTGATTGCGATCACGGAACGAGTAAACGCGCTCTTTGGCTCGCGATTTTTCTTCATCCCGACGGGCGCCACCAAAAGCGGCGTCAAACTTATATTTGTTAAGCGCCTGCTTTAGAGATTGCGTTTTCATGATGTCGGTATGCTTGGCGCTACCGTGGGTGAATGGGCCAACCCCCATATCGACACCTTCTTGATTGATGTGTACCAGCAGATCCCAGCCGAGATCTTTAATACGCTGGTCACGAAACTCAATCATTTCCTGAAACTTCCAGGTCGTGTCTACGTGCATTAAGGGGAATGGCGGTTTACCCGGTGCGAAGGCCTTCATGGCCAAGTGCATCATTACGGCAGAATCCTTGCCCACCGAATAGAGCATAACAGGGTTATCAAACTCAGCCGCGACTTCGCGAATGATATGAATACTTTCAGCTTCAAGCTGTTTTAGGTGCGTCTGTGTGTATTGCTCGGACATGCCACTCACAATTTGTTGGTCAATTTGGGGCCGACCCAGTGTCGGCGGCGCGTATTATAGGTGATCTGGACGAATTTCACTAATCCACTCCACCCAGCACTAGCGTTGGCAACGGTAGCGGTTTTCTAACGGTTTGTTAACAATCAATTGCTTCTATGGTTATGCCCAATTGTTTGGCTTGCGCCACAAAGCCCGGGAACGACGAGGCAATGCACTCAGCGTGATCAACCGTCACCGCCCCGTCGCAACACAATCCTGTCAACGCCAGGGCCATGGCAACCCGGTGGTCGCCCGCCGAATCTACCTCGGCGCCCTGCATGGCCGAGCCGGTAATGCGCAAACCATCGGCATGGGTATCCACGCTAACGCCCAACGCTTTTAGCCCGGCCGCCATATTCGCCAGCCGATCACTTTCTTTTACCCGCAGCTCCGCCGCACCCGAGAGCTCGGTGACACCCCGAGCACTAGCGGCGGCGACAAACAGCGCGGGAAACTCATCAATCGCTCGGGAAACCAGCTCCGGCGGTATGCTAATACCGTGTAACTGGCGGTAGCGCACCCGAATATCGGCCACGGGTTCACCGCCTGCCGTATCTTCGTTAAGTAGCGCTATGTCGGCGCCCATAAGGCGCAAGATGTCCAGCGCACCCGTGCGCGACGGATTTACACCAACGTGTTCCAGTAAAATATCCGAACCTGGGGTGATACTCGCAGCGACGATAAAAAATGCCGCTGACGAGAAATCGCCTGGCACATCAATATGGCACGCCTGCAGCTCACTGCCGCCATCAATGGCGAGCCAGCCCTCGTCGCAGCGAGTCACCTGGCAGCCAAAACCGCCCAACATACGCTCGGTATGGTCGCGCGTTACCTGAGATTCCCGCACCCGTGTGACGCCATCAGCGTACAAACCGGCCAGCAACAAACAAGATTTTACCTGGGCGCTCGCCAGTGGCAGCTGGTAATCAATAGCGGCAAAGCGCTCAGCCGGGGCAAACGTCAACGGCAGGTTCTCTGACTCCGAATGGATGTTGGCACCCATTGAGCTCAAAGGTTCGATAATTCGCCCCATGGGCCGGGCCGACAAAGAGGCATCACCTGTGATGGTGGAGCTAAAGGTTTGTGCGGCCAGAATACCGGACAACAATCGGGCGCTGGTGCCGGCATTACCCAAATACAGCGGCTTTTGTGGTGCCTTAAGCCCGTGCAGCCCGACGCCGTAAATGGTCACGCGCTCCTCACCGGTGGCGTCATTGTTAGCACCGTCAATCACTACGCCCATATCGCGAAACGCCTGCAGCGTGGCAAGCGAGTCTTCGCTCTCCAATAATCCGGCGATCGTAGTTTTGCCGTTTGCCAGCGAGCCGAGCATGATCGCGCGATGAGAGATCGACTTGTCGCCCGGTACGCGTAACCGGCCCTGTAAGGGCGCACCTGCAACGACACGAAATTTGATAGGCGTTAACGCTGCAGAGTCTTTTAAAGTGCGCCCGGCTAACATCCGGGTAAAGTGATCTCGAGCCGCTTTAGCGCGGGTAAATACGCCCAGCAAATACTCGCCGTCTTCGCGCTCAATGCCGTCACGCAAACGCAGTAGGTTATCGACAAACTTATCCAGCGAGTGAAGCACAGCGCCACGATTGGCGCGCATAATATCGTGCCACATAATCGGATCACTGGAGGCAATGCGGGTAAAATCACGAAACCCGCCCGCGGCGTAACGAAAGATGTTGGGGTTGCCAATATCGTGCGCCAAGGTGTCAACCAGCGAGTACGCGATAACGTGAGGCAAGTGACTGGTCGCCCCCAGCACCTCATCGTGCTCGCTAACCGACATGGACAAAACCTCGGCGCCAAGCGCTTGCCACAGAGCCGTCACTCTGGCGATATGCGCCGCGCCGGTCGACGGCTCGGGCGTTAAAATAACACGGTGTTTTTGGTATAAAGAGGGGTTGGCTGCGGCAACGCCGCTTTGCTCCGAGCCGGCAATCGGGTGCCCCAACACTAAGTTGCTGGGCACTTCACCAAACGCGGCAATAGCCGCCTCACGCACACTGCCTTTTACACTGGCGCCGTCGGTTACGGTAACCTCTGGACTGACAAGCGCATGAATATCGCGCAATACCGACTCAATGGCCAGTGTGGGCACAGCGACAAAGATAACATCGCCCTCGCCCAACTCGGCCGCCACTTCTTGCAGTGACAAACAGGCGCGGTCAACCACGCCGCGCTCTAGCGCTAATGCCGCGTTTGCTTGATCGCGAACAATGCCAATCGCCTCTTGGCACGCATGGCGCTGGCGCAAACCAGCACTGACGCTACCGCCAATAAGCCCCAGGCCAATAACCACCAATTTTCCAACCGCTTTAAACTCGGGCTCCGACACGGCCGACATCCCTAGAGTACGGCCTTGGGGTAAGAACCCAGAATTTTTAAGTCGGACACTCGTGCCGAGACTTCGTCTAACGTAGCGCGGATGACGGGGTCGTCCACATGCCCGGTAAAGTCCACGAAAAACACGTAAGTCCACACGCCAGAACGCGAAGGCCTGGTTTCGACCCGTGTTAAATCGATATCGTGAGCGTGAAACGGCGCCAGCAAATTGTGCAGCGCCCCGGGCTGATTGCGCATCGCAATTAACAGTGAGGTTTTATCGACGCCGCTGGCGGGAACCGCTTGGGTGCCGATAATTAAAAAGCGGGTGCTGTTGTCCGGCTGATCTTCGATCTTCTCGGAAACCACCTGTAAATCGTATAGCTCGGCGGCTTTTTCTGGCGCTATAGCCGCCGCATTCCACTCACCCTTTAAACGACGGGCCGCTTCAGCGTTGCTCGACACGGCAATTCGCTCGGCTTTGGGGTAATGTGCATCCAGCCACTTGCGACACTGTGCCAACGATTGTCCGTGGGAATAGATACGAGAGATGCTTTTAACATCGGTGACAGAGGACACCATTAAATTATGATGTACCCGCAGCTCGACCTCACCGCAAATTTTTAAATTAGAATTCATAAAGTTATCGAGGGTATGACTCACCACACCTTCGGTAGAATTCTCGACCGGTACCACGCCATAATTAACAGCGCCTGCCTCGACCTCGCGAAAAACTTCATCGATTGCCGAAAACGGCATGGCAACGGCGGAAGCGCCAAAATGTTTTTGCGCCGCCTGCTGTGTAAACGTACCTTCAGGACCTAGGTACGCCACCTTAATGGGACGTTCCAAGGCCAAACACGCCGACATAATTTCACGAAACAAGCGCGCCATCTCTTCATCACTAAGCGGCCCTTCATTGCGCTCCATCGCCTTGCGCAATACTTGTGCCTCGCGCTCAGGCCGATAAAACAAAACATCGCCCTCAGTGCTGGCCGACTTTACCTCGGCCACTTTTTGCGCGCAGCCGGCGCGCTCAGAAATAAGCTTGCCGATGGTCGCGTCGATTTCGTCGATGCGATCACGCAGCGCCAGCAGTTGCTCGCGCTCGTTGTGGGTATCGCTCATAACGCCTTATTCCTCAGCTGCCGGTTCATCCGACGCGGCTTCGCCTTCAACGTCAGTGTCATCCTCTTCTGGCTCTTCAATGCGCGCGACGCCACTCATATGTTCATTGTCGCGCAGCTTAATAAGACGCACGCCTTGAGTGTTACGGCTCAGTACCGATACCTCATCAACGCGGGTGCGCACCAAAGTGCCCTGATCTGAAATCAGCATTAGCTCTTCGCCATCAAGCACCTGCACGGCGCCTACGAGCGCGCCGTTACGCTCGCTGGCAGTCATCGCAATAACACCCTGACCACCGCGACCTTTAGCCGGAAACTCTTCGACGTCGGTGCGTTTACCGTAGCCGTTTTCACTGACGGTGAGCACTTTACCGTGCTCGACAGGCACTACCATGCCGATAACCGATTGATCGTCAGCCATGCGGATACCGCGCACCCCGCGACTAATACGGCCCATGCTGCGCACCGCCGATTCGTTAAAGCGTGCCGCCTTACCGTTAGAGGCAAACAAAATAATATCTCGCTCACCGTTGGTGATGGCGGTATAGACTAAGTTGTCGCCCTCGTCTAAAGCGATTGCCCGTAAACCGACACTGCGCGGACGCGAGAACTGATCCAGCGGTGTCTTTTTAACGGTGCCTTTTTCGGTCGCCATAAAGACGAAGTGATCGGCATCAAACTCTTTCACCGGCAAGATCGAGGTGACCCGTTCGCCTGCCTCCAGCGGCATTAAATTTACCACCGGGCGCCCCCGAGATTGCCGGCCCGCAACAGGGATTTGATACACCTTTAACCAATACACTTTACCGACACTGGTAAAACACAAGATGGTGTCATGGGTGCTGGCAATAAGTAGGTGCTCAACAAAGTCTTCGTCTTTAACCGACGTCGCTGACTTGCCCATACCACCACGTTTTTGCGCCTGGTAATCGGCCAGCGGCTGACTCTTAGCGTAACCACCGTGGGAGAGCGTCACGACGCGCTGCTCTTCGTTAATCAAATCTTCTTCGGTCAAATCGAGCGTCGACGCCATAATCTCGGTGCGGCGCTCATCGCCGTAGTCTTTAACAATAAGCTCAAGCTCTTCGCGAATCACTTCCATTAGCCGGGTGAAGTTACCTAAAATTTCTAAGTACTCGGCAATTTGCAGCAGTTTTTCGTTGTACTCGGCCAGCAGCTTGTCGTGCTCCATGCCGGTTAAACGGTGCAGACGCAATTCCAAAATGGCCTGTGCCTGCGCCGGCGACAAATAATATTTGCCATCGCGCAAACCAAAGGTATCGGGCAGATCTTCAGGGCGACAGGCGTCTTCGCCGGCGCGCTCTAAAAACGGTGCCATCTCGGCGGCATCCCAACCACGGGCAATTAGCCCTTCTTTGGCCTCTGCCGGTGACGGAGAGCTTTTGATCATCTCAATCACTTCGTCGATATTGGCAATCGCAACCGCTAAGCCCTCGAGAATGTGCCCGCGCTCGCGCGCTTTGCGCAGCAAGTAAACCGTACGCCGGGTGACCACCTCACGGCGGTGGCGAACAAACGCCTCAAGCAATTCTTTAAGGTTTAATATTTTAGGTTGTCCGTCGACCAAGGCGACGATATTAATACCAAACACGTTCTGCAGCTGCGTCTGAGAGTAGAGGTTGTTGAGCAACACCTCGCCCGACTCATTGCGCTTAACTTCGATTACCACACGCAAACCGTCTTTGTCCGACTCGTCGCGCAGCTCGCTGATGCCTTCGATCTTTTTCTCTTTTACCAGCTCGGCAATACGCTCGATCAGACGCGCCTTGTTAAGCTGGTAGGGAATTTCGCGAATAATAATGGTTTCGCGGCCCGTCTTGTTATTAACCTCGACCTCGGCTCGGGCGCGAATGTAAATACGCCCGCGACCGGTGCGATACGCCTGTAAAATACCGGCGCGACCATTAATAATGGCGCCCGTAGGAAAGTCAGGCCCGGGAATAATCTCCATCAGCTCATCGATGGTGATGTCTTCATTATCGATCAGTGCTAAACAACCTTTCACCACCTCGGTGAGGTTGTGCGGCGGGATATTGGTGGCCATGCCCACGGCGATACCAGAGGAGCCGTTCACCAGTAAGTTGGGCACTCGGGTCGGCAAAACATCAGGGATTTGCTCGGTGCCATCGTAGTTGGGGATAAAATCGACGGTCTCTTTGTCGAGATCGGCCAGCAGCTCGTGCGAGATTTTCGCCATGCGGATTTCGGTATAACGCATCGCCGCGGCGTTATCGCCATCGACCGAACCGAAGTTACCTTGACCGTCTACCAGCATATAGCGCAACGAGAATGGCTGCGCCATACGAACAATCGTATCGTACACGGCGGAGTCGCCATGGGGATGGTATTTACCAATCACATCACCGACCACACGAGCCGATTTTTTGTACGCTTTGTTCCAATCGTTATTCAGCTCACTCATGGCAAACAGT
Organism: uncultured Gilvimarinus sp.; assembly: GCF_963972205.1. Lineage (NCBI taxonomy): Bacteria > Pseudomonadati > Pseudomonadota > Gammaproteobacteria > Cellvibrionales > Cellvibrionaceae > Gilvimarinus > uncultured Gilvimarinus sp. The sequence continues at coordinate 726,600 of NZ_CAXAUC010000001.1, forward strand.
ACGCGCCGGTGAACAGGCTTTAAACCATCCCGAGCATCGGGAAGTGCTCGGCCAACGATCACACTCATGGCGTAGTCGAGGTAAGACTGCTTGAGCTCATCTTCGATACTGACGGGTAATACTTCTTTCGCTAAATCGCCCATGGATTAACGCTTTCCTTATTGTGTTGACTGCTGTCAGAGCCGGGTTGGCGCCCGCGACACACGTATGCCCCGCAAGTGCGTCTCGCGTGGACTTAAAGGGCGTAATATTACCATAAAATCAGACGTATAGGTGTGCTAGGCTGCCATCGGTATAAGTGTGGGCCTCACGCCACCTGCAGGGTTTGAGTTATACTGCGCCGCGACGGGCCAAGCAGTGGCCCATCAGGATATTGCCATCGTCGAGGAGCCTCCATGCCCAACCAGCAAGCCGTTCGATTAATGATCAAAGCCCGCTGGATCATACCGATCGTCCCCGCCGGACGCGTATACGAGGACTGTGCCATTATCGTCAATGGGCAGCAGATCGAAGCCTTACTGCCTATTGCCGAAGCCGAGAAACGCTACCGTGCCGAACAAACCCTCACCTTAGATCGCCACGTCCTGATGCCCGGCCTGATCAACACCCACGGTCACACGGCAATGTCCCTGCTGCGCGGCTTTGCCGACGACCAACCGTTAGACACTTGGCTGAATGAGCATATCTGGCCCGCCGAGGCGCGGTTAGTCGACGCCGATTTTGTGCGCGATGGCACCGAGCTGGCACTCGCCGAGATGATCAAGTCTGGCACAAGCTGCTTTGCCGACATGTACTTTTACCCCGAACAAACCGCCCAAGTGACCCGCCGCGCCCACATGCGCGCGCAGATCGCGTTTCCCGTATTGGACTTTGCCACCAATTGGGGCGATGACCCAGATGACTACATCAACAAAGGTCTCGCACTGCACGACGACTACCGCGCCGACGACTTGATTCGCATCGCTTTTGGCCCCCACGCCCCTTACACTGTGAGCGATGAGCCACTCAAGCGTATTGCCGTGCTGGCACACGAACTACAGGCGCCTATTCACATCCATGTGCACGAAACCGCGCAAGAAGTCGCCACCTCTATTGAGCAGCACGGCAAGCGCCCCCTAGAGCGCTTGCGCGAGCTGGGTGTACTATCGCCTCTTGCTCAGTGCGTGCATATGACCCAAGTTGACGACAGCGATATTGCCACGCTCAGCAGCACCGGCAGCCATGTTATTCACTGCCCAGAATCAAACCTTAAGCTCGCCAGCGGTTTTGCGCCGGTGGCCAAGCTCACCGCCGCCGGGGTTAATGTCGCTCTGGGCACCGACGGCGCCGCCAGCAACAATGATTTATCTATGTTAGGCGAGCTGCACACCGCCGCCCTGCTCGCCAAAGCAGTCGCCGGTGATGCCGCAGCGCTAGACGCCCATCAAGCACTCACTATGGCAACCCTAAAAGGCGCGCAGGCTATGGGTATCGACGACATTACCGGCTCGCTGGAGCCCGGCAAGGCCGCCGATATCGTCGCTTTTGAGTTGGACGATCTGTGCGCCCAGCCCATCTATGATGTGGCGGCAACGCTGGTTTATAACAATCGCGCCGTAAAGGCGTCGCACCTGTGGGTGGCGGGCAAGGCACTGATGCTGTCGGGTCACCTGCAAACACTCAACGAGCGAGACATCGCCATTAAAGCTCGTCACTGGGCGCAAAAAATCGCGCAACAAAATCCGTCCAGCTGAGACCGGAGTAATTTATGACTCAATCCCATGACAATACCGAGCAGCCCCAAGCCACGCCAAATACCGATGCGGCTGAAATCGCCAAATTTGAGCAATTAGCCGACAAATGGTGGGACTTAGAGGGGGAATTTCAGCCTCTACACGGCATGAACCCGCTGCGCGCCAACTATATCGACCAACACTCTCCGGTCGCCGAGCGCGAGCTATTAGACGTTGGTTGTGGCGGTGGTATTTTGGCCGAAGCGCTAGCCCAACGCGGCGCGCGCGTTACCGGTATCGACATGGGCGAAGCACCGCTGAGGGTCGCCCGCGAGCACGCTAAGCAAAGCGGCCTGCAGGTGGATTACCTGCACAGCACTGCCGAGCAGCTCGCGGCCCAGCAACCAGGCCACTACGACATTGTCACCTGCCTGGAAATGCTGGAGCATGTCCCCGACCCCGCTTCGGTGATTTCCGCTTGCGCGGCGTTGGTAAAACCCGGTGGTACGGTTTACTTTTCGACCATTAACCGCACGCCTAAAGCGTGGGGTTTAGCCGTGGTTGGGGCCGAATATGTATTGGGTTTACTGCCCAAAGGCACCCACGATTACAAAAAATTTATTCGCCCCTCTGAGCTTGCCAGCTATGCCCGGCGCGCGGGGTTACAGCTTGAAGATATCGCGGGCATTCGCTACAACCCGCTCAGCAAACAGTTTTCACTGGCGCCCCACGACGTCGATGTCAACTACATTGCCCGCACTCGTAAAGCCCCCGAGACTGCCTAATATTGAAATCAGGAGATACCGTGAGCCCCAATCCTCTGCCAATCCGTGCCGTCGTTTTTGATCTTGACGGCACACTGCTGGACACCGCCGGCGATTTTATCGTTGTGCTCAACCAGCTGCGCCGCGAGCATCAACTCCCCGAGCTTACTGATGAAGCCATTCGTCGCACCGTCTCTAACGGCGCGCGTGCACTGATAGAGCTAGGTTTTAATGTCACCGAGAGCGACCCTGAGTTTGCGCCACTACGCAGCCGCTTGCTAGAGCTGTACATGCAACATATCGCGGTTTATACCCAGCCGTTTAGCGGTATTATTGAGCTGCTACACGATATTAAGCGCTGCGGTTTAGGCTGGGGCATCGCCACCAACAAGCCCGAGCTATACACCCAGGCACTACTCGATAAGCTCGCCTTAAAACCGGCGCCCGAGGTCGTGATTTGCCCCGACAACATCACCCATCGCAAGCCCGACCCTGAATCGCTATTATTTGCAGCGCGCCACTTTGAGTGCGAGCCCAGTCAAATTATTTATCTCGGTGATCATATTCGCGACATCGACTGCGGCCGGCGCGCCGGCGCTATCACCATCGGCTGCGGCTATGGCTATATCGATGAAGGCGACGACCCCAAAAACTGGCAAGCCGATTACCTCGTCAATCACAGCCTTGAGTTAGCGCCATTAATTGCGCGATTGATTCAAGCGCGACAAACAGCTGAGCAACCTGCATGAACCATCCCAACATAAATACCCTGCCAGATGGCTACCAACCATCATCCGATTTATTAGCCGATAAAATTATTTTGGTGACCGGTGCCGGCGATGGCATTGGCCGCACAGCGGCAATGACGTTTGCCGCCCATGGCGCCACCGTGATCTTACTGGGCCGCACCATGAGCAAGCTAGAACAAGTCTACGACGCTATCGAGGTCGCCGGTCACAAGCAGCCCGCTATTTACCCGATGAACCTTGAAGGCGCCACGGAAAAAGATTACCGCGATATGTGCGACACGCTAAATGAAGAATTTGGCCAGCTCGACGGTATATTGCACAACGCCTCAGAGCTGGGCGACCGGACCACCATCCGCGACTATGCCGCCGACACCTGGAAGCGCTTAATGCAGGTAAACGTCAACGCCCCGTTCATGATGACCCAAGCCCTGTTGCCACTATTAGAAAAACCCGAGCACGCTGCCATTGTCTTTACCGGCTCCAGCGTTGGCCGCCAAGGTCGTGCCTACTGGGGCGCTTACGCCGCCAGTAAAGCGGCACAAGAAAACATTATGCAAACGCTGGCCGACGAGCTCGAAGGGGTAACCGGTATTCGCGCTAATAGCATCAACCCAGGCGCCACCCGCACCGCCATGCGCGCCGTTGCCTACCCGGCCGAAAACCCTAACGAGCTTAAAACCCCCGAGGATCATATGCCGCTCTATTTGTATTTGATGGGAAAGGACAGCCGCGATATAACCGGGCAATGTTTTAACGCTCAGTAGCGTTGCCCCGCAAGGTTATCGCGATAGCACCTCTGTTTGTGTTTATCGCGGTAATGCCTGCCAAAAGAAAATACGATAGGAAAGTAAAGCCGGCGTGACGAATTATTTACTGCGGTTTGCTGCGCAAGGCATCCAGCAATGATGCCTCGGCGCGTGACAAGCCGCAGCGATTAGCGACCTCGTCACGATCCACGCCCAACGATAACAAGTGTGTTGCCTCGGAGTAAGGCTTAAGGCGAGTGTCGCCACTTGAGGTGTCGATCTGGGTGTTTTTCTGCGATTCCATAGCCAGAATTCGCTGCCCCATACCCACGGCACCACTTTGCAGTAGCGCCAACTCGCGTTCAAACTTTTGCAGAGCCTGCTGGCTTTGTTGCTGTGCACGCTTTATTTTAACCAAAGCCGTAAAAGCCAATAAAAGTGCGAACACCGCCACGCCAAAAACAACAGCAGCGGCTATTAAGGTCTCAGTTGCGACACCGGCAAACGCACCCATAGTTTTACATCCCTACCCCAGCACTGCCTTAAATATCGTCGAGTTCGGCCCACTCTTCATTGGTGAGCAGCTTATTCAGCTCAATCAAAATCAGCAGTTCATCGTTTTTGTGACAAACACCCTGAATAAACTTAGCGCTCTCTTCATTGCCAACGTTGGGGGCCATCTCGATCTCGGACTCGCGCAAGTAAACCACCTCGGCAACACTGTCTACCAAGATACCAATAACGTGGCTGTCGGTCTCGATAATCACGATGCGCGTATTGTCCGTCACCTCACCGGCGGGCAAGGCAAACCGGTGGCGGGTATCAATCACCGTCACCACATTGCCGCGCAAGTTAATAATCCCCAAAACGTAAGCGGGGGCGCCAGGCACGGGGGCGATCTCTGAGTAGCGCAGCACCTCTTGAACCTGCATAACGTTAATGCCATAGGTTTCACCGTCTAGGCGAAAGGTGACCCATTGCAATACCGCATCGTCTGAGTTTTTTTGTTGATTGGCATTGTTCGCCATGGTTGCTCCTCGCACAAGAATATTAGGCGCTTGTTCAATGTGGCCCCGCTTAAGCGGCACCGGTTAAACCCTTTACCTATTAACAGTAGTCTTTACTATGACGCTATCGGCCGCGCTGCCAATTTCTTCAGTCTAGGCGATAACCCGCCCTTAACCCAAGTTTACTACACTCTGGCGAAGCCAGACGGGCAAAACCGTCTATTTACGGCTATTGCGATCGGCGTCGGTCAAAAGTTTGCCCATCATCGGTATATCGATCAGTGCGCACATATGCTCTTTAACGGTTCCGGCCAGCCAGGGCCGCTTGGAGCGTGAGCTACGCCACTTTACGTCGTCCGGGGCGAGCCGCATAGGTTGCTCTACCCGATCCACCGCTAGTCCCCACGGCACACCGTTAATGGACACCACATACTGGGCGGATTCAACAAAACTTGGATCGTAGCGTTCAGGCATGACAAATTTTGCGGTATTCACCGTGCGTACTTTGCCCGAGCTGGTGGGCTGTAGCCCCATAAACCAATCAGCCTGGCCAAATAGCGGCGTAAGCTCATCGGTCAGCGGTTGAATTTGCCCCAGTGCGATAAGCGGCACGGCCAAGGTTAGACCACTGACCGTAAATAAGAGTACCTCAAAGGGCTCCTGAGCCCAGCCCGGACGACCGTTTTTATGCCACTGCAGCGCTTCATCCAATACCGCCTGGGGTTCTGCCGCCGGTGTTTCACTGACGGCCACCTCGGCGGTGGGCGTGGCGCGGGGCAAAGGCGCTACATCCGGCGTAGCGATTGGCGCGGGCGTTTCTTTTAAAGCGGTTGGTGCAGGCGCGGCGTCAGGCTCTGGCGTCATATGCTGCGTTACCGAGGCGCGCGCGCTGTACAGCAGCTGTTGTAATTGCTCGCGGCGGTCGTCGTCATCCAACAGCGGCGCGACTGGTGTCGGGGGTGAACGCAACTCCTCTGTAACGGCTTGAGGCTTTACCTCTGAGCCGGGGGCTGGTGCAGGCGCGTCACGCAGCAACTCATCAATGTAGCCCTGTAACAAATCATTGCCACCCGCGGTCATAGTACACCTCTGCTTGCCGGCGCTTTTGCAGCGGTTACGCTGCCTGCTGCTTGTGTCGAGTGCGTGACCTCGCGCTGACGCAACCACTTATAGAGCGAGCGATACGCCTCGACCCCGCGACTTTGCGGCTCGTACAAGCTCGGCGGTACCCCGGCTTTGCTGGCATCGCGAAACTTGGTATCCACGGGGATCTTACCCGGCCACGTGCGCTCGGGGTAATCGTAACGAATCGTCCGCATGGTGCTTACCGACGCCTGGGTTCTGCGATCAAACAGTGCCGGCACTATGGTGTAATTAAGCCCTTGGCGGCTGGATTTTGCCATCATATTTAACGTATTAACCATACGCTCTAAGCCTTTAAGAGCGAGAAACTCGGTTTGCACTGGAATAAGCAACTCGTCACACGCGGCGAGTGCGTTGACCATTAAAACGCCCAACAGTGGCGGCGTATCGATAATCACTAAGTCGTAATCGTCAGCCAGCAAGGCCAGCGCTCGTTTAACGACCAACCCCAAACCATCGGGCCCGAGGGATCGCCGCTCGAGGGTTGCCAAACCTGTTGCCGCCGGTAAAACCTCAAGGTTGGGGTAGTCGGTCGCGCAAATCAGGGATTTTACAAAACGTCGGCCACCGCCTTGGGGCTCACTTAAACGCTGACGATCCGAAAATAACGTATACGCACTGCGGGTCAGGGTGTCGGGATCTTGACGGAAATAGCTGGTCAAGGAACCGTGAGGGTCGAGGTCCAATAGCAATACGCGCCCGTGCTCGGCGGCTAAACCGCCAAGCGCGACACTGGTAGTCGTTTTACCCACACCACCTTTCTGGTTTGCTACGGTCCAGATTTTCACAAAATCCTCTCAAGTACAGCGATAGCGTCAATCTAGTGTTAATCGGCTCTGATTAGCAAACCTTGAGCAAGTATCGTGCCTCGCCCTGGGTTAGATCAGATTAAGGCGTACCGTTCGTCCGGGGTAAGTCTGGGTCGCTACTGTAAAGTAGCTCGCCGTCGTTCAGTTCTACCGGTTTAATATCGGCACTGCCGGCGCTGGAACGAGTCGCCGTAGTTTGCGCTCCAGCCGACGCTTCGGGCGCCGCCGCTTGGGGGCGCACTCGGTGATCGCGGGCAATCATAATCGCCACCCGTCGGTTTTGTGCCCGACCATCGGCGCTATCATTAGAGGCCACTGGCTGATACTTACCATAACCCACTGCCGCTAACCGACTCGGCCCGACACCGGCATCAATAAGCCACTTAACAATCGCCGCCGCTCGCGCCGAGGACAACTCCCAGTTGCTTGGGTAGCGGCTGGTTTGAATCGGTACATTATCGGTAAAACCTTCGATCTGAACCGGATTATCGACATCGGCAATAATTTCAGCGACCCGGGTAAAAATCTCGCGGGCGGTATCACTTACCTCGGCGCTACCGGATGAAAATAAAATACTGTCCCGCAGCTCTACTTGCAGCCACATCTCGTTACTCGACACCTGCATCAGCTGATCGTCAATCAAGCCGGCGAATTCCGCTTTAAACGCTTGTTCAAGCAAATCAAGGTTGCCCTTGTGATCGCCAACAGGGCTCGAAGGTATTGGTGGTACCAGGGCTTCGCCCTCGAACTTGCCATCTGCTCGCTTCGCGTGTGACCGCGAATCAAAAGCGTCGGTCAGGGTCGAGGACAAGACTCGATATTTGCTTTCATTAACTTGCGAGATCGAGTACATCACCACAAAAAAGGCAAATAAAAGCGTAATAAAATCCGCATAACTCACCAGCCAGCGCTCGTGATTAACGCTCAATTCCCGAGATCGACGCCTAGGCATAACACAACCTATTAATCGACATAACCACTTAACCGCACCTCTATCGCTCGCGGGTTTTCACCGTTGGCGATGCCGAGAACTCCTTCGATAAACATTTCGCCGTAGCGTATTTCGCGATCGACGCACATACGCAACTTATTGGCGATAGGGAGTAAAAATAAGTTGGCTAATGCCACACCGTAAATTGTGGCCACAAACGCGACCGCAATACCGGGGCCAAGCTGTTCGGGGTCGGCCAAATTGCGCATAACATGTATCAACCCCATAACCGCACCGAGAATGCCGATCGTTGGCGCATAGCCACCCATACTCTCGTAAAATTTAACGGCGTCTAAATGGTTTTGCTCAGAGAGAATTAAATCCCCTTCCATGACGCGCCGGATAGTATCTGGTTCATTACCATCGACCAGTAAGGTTAACGCTTTTTGCGCAACCGGATCGGTTTCTTCATCGGCAAGTTTCTCGAGTCCCAGCAGGCCCTCTTTACGGGCGGTGACCGACCAAGCGGTAATTTTTTCGATACCCTTTTGATAATCAAAATGCGGCGGTCGAAACACCCAGCGGATCATCCGCAAAGAGCGCACTAAACAGGCTTTAGGGGTTTGCAACATCGCGGCGCCGGCGGTACCGCCAAGCACTATAAACGCTGCCGGAAAATTTGCCAGCGACGATAAAGTACCACCCTCGATAAAATTACCGCCAATAATCGCCGCAAACCCAATGAGTACCCCGAGTATGCTTAAGATATCCATCAGCGCACCTCGGCAGCCAACGCCGGGCCAATATCTTTTAAACTCAACACACGATCGGTTAAGTTTTCACGGGCAACCGCCATGGGCATACCGTAAATCACACAGCTGTCTTTATCTTGCGCCCAAATTTGTGCGCCGCGCTGCTTTAGCAGGCCGGCGCCTTTACAACCATCGGAGCCCATACCGGTTAACACCACACCCAACACCCGATCTGAGTAGGCATTAGCGGCGGCACCGAAAGTAATGTCGAGACTCGGTTTGTAATTAACTCGCTCGTCGTCGGGTAAAATTTTCACCACGCCGCGCCGGTCAATCATCATTTGTTTTCCGCCGGGGGCCAACAGCGCCAACCCGGGCTTAATAAGATCGCCATCGACGGCTTCGCGAACCTCCAAAGCACACTGCTTATTGAGGCGCTCGGCAAACGCTCTGGTAAAGTTCTCGGGCATGTGCTGCACCAACAACACAGGAACGCTAAAGTTTGCCGGTAAGCTAGACAACACTTCGGTCAGCGCTACCGGACCACCGGTAGAAGCGCCGATAACGACTAAACTGGGTTTTGCATAACTTTTACGTGGCCGGGGCTTCAGTTCAGCCGGTGTCGGCTGACGGGTAAAATCAATATCTTGCGGCTTTGCCGGCTCGGAGGGCCTACGCGCGCTACTTGCGGGAGCACCACTCGCTGCGCCGCCGGCCAGAGTAAGTAAACGCTCGTGCAACTTTTGTTTTAAAACAACCGAATTGCGCGATACCTCGGCAAAGTCCTTGGGTATAAAATCCACAGCCCCGGCCGCTAGTGCGTCCAAGGTAATACGCGCACCCTCGTAGGTAAGCGACGAAAACATTAAAATAGGAAGTGGCCGTTCGGCCATAATGGTTCGCACAGCGGTAACGCCATCCATCACCGGCATCTCAAAGTCCATGGTGATGACATCTGGTTTTAGTGAGCGCGCCAACTCAACGCCCTGCTGGCCATTGCTTGCGACACCAACCACTTCAAGCCGGGGGTGCTGACTAATAATGTCTTTGAGACGAGATTGAAAGAACTGCGAGTCGTCTACAATTAACACCCGTACGGGCATGCTGTTACTCCATTAAATTAGGCGCTCAAAAAACGCGAGTAAGGCTGGCTTTTTAGGTCAGCCGTTACGAGTTTGAGTAATGCGCAAGTAAGCTTGGCACATCAAGTATAAGCGCAATCGTGCCGTCGCCGGTAATAGTGGCACCGGCCATCCCAGGCGTCCCTTGCAGCATTTGCCCCAAAGGTTTGATCACGACTTCTTCCTGGCCAATAAGCTGATCGACGACAAAGCCGACGCGGCGGGTGCCAACAGTCACAATAACGACATGACCTTCGTCCATTGAGCGCGCATCAACCCTGGCGCCACGAACCAACCAGTTCTTAAGGTAAAAAATAGGGATCGCTTGATCGCGCACGGCAACGCACTCTTGACCGTCGACCACATGGGATTTTCGCAAGTTCATGTGAAAAATTTCATTCACACTGACCAAGGGTAAGGCGAAGGTTTGGTTCTCCAGCATGATCATCAAGGTCGGCATAATGGCGAGCGTTAACGGCACCTTAATATTGATGCGAGTGCCCTTGCCCATCGTCGATTGAATTTCGATTGAGCCATTCAGCTGGTTGATTTTAGTCTTTACCACGTCCATGCCGACACCGCGACCAGACACGTCCGAGATCTCTACTTTAGTTGAGAAACCCGGCGCAAAAATTAAATCAAACGCCTCCGCGTCCGTCAGCCTTTGCACGGCATCTTCGTCAAATAGCCCTTTGTTGACGGCAATTTGGCGCAGCTTATCCGGGTCCATCCCGCCGCCATCGTCGGTAATCGACAGCAATATATGATCGCCCTCTTGCTCGGCGGCCAACACCACACGGCCTTGACGGGGCTTGCCATTCGCTTCGCGCACCTCGGGCAACTCAATGCCGTGATCGACCGAGTTACGCACCAAGTGAACCAGCGGGTCGGCCAATGCTTCTACTAAATTCTTATCTAGGTCGGTCTCTTCACCCACCATTTCTAAGGTAATATCTTTTTTCAGGCTGCGGGCTAAGTCACGCACCACCCGAGGAAACCGCCCAAACACTTTCTTAATGGGTTGCATCCGGGTTTTCATCACCGATGACTGTAGGTCGGCCGTCACCACATCCAAGTTGGCAACGGCTTTACTTAACGGTTCATTCTGGGCGCTGTCACCAAGACGAACAAGGCGATTGCGAACGAGCACTAGCTCGCCCACCATATTCATAATTTCATCCAGCCGCTGCGTATCCACCCGCACCGTCGTTTCACCTTGGGCTGCGCTTTTGGCGTTAGCGTCTTGCGCTTGTAACGCCGGCGCGGCTTGCGGTTTGACCGCTGCGCCGGCCCCAGCGGGCTTTGCCGCAGGCGCTGCCTTGGCTACTGGCGGTTGTTCAGGGGGCGCTTGCTCGGGCTTATCACTTGCGCCCACCTCGGCAGGCGCCGCCGCGGACGATTGCGCTGAACTGGCGCCAGCAACGCTAGGCGCTTTGCCTTTGCCGTGCAGCTGATCGAGTAGATCTTCAAACTCATCATCTGAAATTTCATCACCAGCGGCTGTGGCGCCAGAGTGAGATGCGGCCGATTCGGTGGCTGAGGCCGCAACCGTGGGCGCTTTGCCTTTGCCGTGCAGCTCGTCAAGCAACGCCTCAAACTCGTCGTCGCTGATATTGTTATCGTTTGAGGTTGCACTCGTCGGTGCCGGGGCGGCAACGCCTGGGCCCTGCCCTTTACCGTGTAATTGATCCAGCAGCGCGTCAAACTCATCTTCACTCATATCGTCGCTTGCCGAGGAAGACGTTTGGGTCGTACTTTCACCACTATCGCCAGCCGCCGCGCCCGCTGAATCTCCACTTAAGGCATCCAACAAGGTTTCAAACTCGTCGTCGGTAATATCATTGCTGGCGCGAATTTTACTGGGGGCGCTTACGGCAGGGGGTTCTGGCTCTGCGGTTGCCGGAGCTGGCTCGCGCAGATCTTCACAGGCCACCAGTCGTTCTAAGGTAGCAATCAACTCTGGGGCCGGCGCGTTTAGCGGCTGACCTTGCGAGACGTGATCGAACTGCTGGTTAATAACGTCAAGCGCCTCAAGCACCACGTCCATCAGCTCGGGGGTCACGGTGCGCTTACCGTTTCTTAAAATATCAAATAGGTTTTCAGTAACGTGACAGCACTCAACCATTTCGGTTAGCTGTAAAAAGCCAGCGCCACCTTTTACCGTATGAAAGCCGCGAAAAATAGCATTAAGAAGGTCGGCGTCATCGGGCTGACGCTCGAGCTGAACCAATTGTTCAGAGAGGTTTTCAAGTATTTCTCCCGCCTCTACTAAAAAGTCCTGGAGAATTTCTTCGTCTTCACTAAACCCCATTTACGAAACCCTCAAAAGCCGAGACTGGAAAGCAAGTCATCCACATCATCTTGACTGGAAACCACATCGTTTTTACTGGTATCTATCTGTGGACCTTCACCGTTAGCACGATCAGTAACTCGCGCTCTACCCTCGTTATCGGCATCCACTTGCAAACCTGTAATCTCTTCTACCTGGCCCGCAATTCGCACCAGACTTACCAAGTCTTGCTCGACCTCAGATATTAATGCCATTACGCGCTTTAGCACCTGGCCGGTTAAATCCTGAAAGCCCTGTTCCAAAATAATTTCTTGCAGGTTACGTCCCAACAACTCAGTGCCGGAATCCATCTGACCAAGAAAATCATCCATCCGCGAATAGAGCGAGCGAAACTCCTCAGCGCTCATGTCACCGTCTTTTAGACGAACCCACTCGGTACGCAGCGACTTCGCCTCTTGCCCAAGGTTCATGGCAATAGGAGCGGCCTCTTCTACCATGTCCATGGTTTTGTCGGCCGCCTTTTGCGTCAGCTCAATTACGTACTTCAATCGATCGGAGGCATCGCGGATTTCGGAGGTTTCAATCGAGGGGGGCTCGCCATCAAGGTCGCCTTCAACGTTAAAGTTTACGATGGCGTTATGCAAACCGCGCGTCAAACGACCGACGGACTGATACAAATGTTTATTGCGAGACTCTGTAATGGACTCAATTAGCCGTGAAGCCTCGTCAAAGTCATTGCCTTGTAATTTTTCAACCAACAGGCCGGCACTTTCTTTGATCTCTTTGACAAAAAATTCATTGTCCTTTTCTTGTATATCAGAAGTCATCGCTGTGCCTTATTGTTTACAACGTAACGAGCGGAGTTTAACCGACACGTTCGAAGATTTTTTCGATCTTTTCTTTCAAGGCCGCAGCCGTAAAAGGTTTCACCACATAGCCATTCACACCCGCTTGAGCGGCCTCAACGATCTGATCGCGCTTGGCCTCGGCGGTTACCATAAGCACCGGTAAAGAGCCGAGTTTTTCATCGCCACGCACAGCGCGCAGCAGTTCAATACCGCTCATGCCCGGCATATTCCAGTCGGTAATCAAAAAATCAAACCCACCACCTTTTAGCATTGGCAGTGCGGTAACACCGTCATCTGCCTCGTGGGTATTGGCGAAACCTAAATCGCGCAACAGGTTTTTAATGATCCGTCGCATTGTCGAAAAGTCATCGACAATGAGAATCTTCATGTTTTTATCCAATGCGTCCTCCGTCTACCCGCCCGGGAGTGTATTTAACTCAATATTCGATGGTATCACCGGCAGTGCACCGATGCTCTTACAACAAACGGTAACGCTAATTGCCAGCGAGCCGAGAAATTACTGGGAATTTCTCCATTGGTCAATCAGTTCTACCCCAATCTGACAACCTTGCTCGCAGTCGCGCAGCCGCCTGAGAGTGTATCTGGCTAACCCGAGACTCACTAACGCCTAAAATTTGACCAATCTCTTTAAGGTTCAGCTCCTGATCATAATACAGGGCCAGCACCATCTTTTCTCGCTCCGGCAATAGGGTTATCGCCTGCGCGAGCGATTGCTTTAGGCTGGATGAGGTAAAAGTTTCTTGGGGATTGGCAAATTCACTGGTTGTGGCGATATCGACCGCGCTCGCGTCGTCATCAAACGTCTCTTCGTAGCTAAATAAGCGGCTGGCGTTGGTGTCATTGAGAATACTGTGGTACTCATCGAGCTCGATCTCGAGTTCGGCGGCCACTTCGGCATCTTCGGCGTCGCGCCCTTCGCGCCCCTCTACCCGGCTAATCGCCTCGGCTACCCGGCGGCTGTTGCGGTGAACTGAGCGTGGAGCCCAGTCGCCGCGGCGCATCTCATCGACGATTGCGCCGCGAATACGAATACCCGCGTAAGTCTCAAAGCTTGCGCCTTTGCTACCATCGTATTTTTGCGAGGCCTCCAGTAGTCCAATCATGCCAGCCTGAACCAAATCATCAAGCTGTACACTGGCAGGCATTCTCGCCATCATATGATAGGCGATTCGCTTGACGAGATCGGCGTAATCCTCTATCCGAATCTCAGTGCTCTGCTCTTTTGTCTCCGTGTACATAGATAACCCGTTTGCCGCGTTCATGGATCAATACTCCGGGGCTGTTACCTGCAACAACCGCTCGACAAAAAACTCTAATCGCCCACTTGGCCCAGCGGGTAACGGCCAGTTATCGACCCGCTCGGCCAGCACCCGCATGGCTTGCGCCACTTTTGAGTGAGGCGCGTATTCCAGTACCGCCTGCTGACGCTGCACGGCCTTGCGTACAGACTCGTCAAACGGCACCTGCCCTACATACTGTAGCGCAACATCTAAAAAGCGTTCACAGACACCGCTTAGTTTATTAAACAGCTGCTGCCCCTCAGCGGCGGTACGAGTCATATTGGCCACCACTCGAAAACGCTGTACATCGTACTCTTTGTTAAGCAGTTTGATTAAGGCGTAAGCATCGGTGATTGACGATGGCTCATCACACACGACCACTAAAACCTCATTGGCCGCCCGCGCAAAGCTCACCACCGAGTCAGAGATGCCCGCCGCCGTATCGATAACTAGCACATCAATTTGGTTGCTCAGCTCGCTAAACGCGGTAATTAAGCCGGCGTGCTCTGCCTCGCTTAAATGTGCCATACGCTGCACGCCAGAGGCCGCCGGTACAATTTTGACGCCGCTGGGGCCGGTAACCAGCACCTCTTGAAGGCTGTGGGTACCTGCGAGGACATCCGCCAGTGTGAAATTGGGGGTAATACCTAAAAGTACATCGACGTTCGCCAGGCCCAAGTCGGCATCCATTAGCACTACCCGGCGCCGCATCTGTGCTAACGCGATACTAAGGTTTACCGAGATATTGCTTTTTCCGACACCGCCTTTACCACCACTCACCGCGATTACTTGAACTGGGCGACTTTGGCTCATGTTATTGGTCTCTTTATGTACTAATTGCGCGCATAACACGCACTCGTTGTCTGCTGAGGCTTATCGGCACCACCGATCGCCCTGCGCCACGCGCCGTTAGCCGCGCGCTTGCGCGCTGTGTTGACTGAGTTGCGCCAACTGTACCGCTGTCGCTACCAATTGATGGCCTCGCGCCGGCGCGATATCGGCGGGAATGTCCTGCCCATTGGTAGTATAGGCGATTGGCAGGTTTGACCCAATGGCGCAGCTCATCGCCTCGCCCAAGCTGGCAGTCTCGTCCAACTTAGTCAGAATACAACCACTCAAGCCGGCCGCACTGTACGCGTGACGAGAGGCTTGCAGCATCTGCGCCTGGCTGTTGGCCGGCAGCACTAATAAACTTTGAATTTTGGCAATACCAGCCAATTGCGCCATCTGTTGTTTTAACTCCGGTGCGCCGTGGCGCAGCCCAGGGGTATCGATCAGTACCAGATCGCAGCGACGCAACGATCGCAGCACGCTCGACAGTGAATTATTGTCATCAACCACTCTGACAGGCACCTGTAAAATCGCTGCCAGCGAGCGCAGTTGATCGTGCCCCGCCAGGCGATAGGTATCCGTCGTTACCAATGCTACCTTGTCGGCACCGTGCTCAAGCACGTAACGTGCGGCAAGTTTGGCGATAGTGGTCGTTTTACCTGCACCAGTGGGGCCAACCAGCGCAAACACGCCGCCGCTCGCCGTAAAATCCTGATCGATTACAGGTACCGCTTTCGCCATTCGCGCCATGGCCTCGGGCCAAGCTTTTGCCAACACTCGGCTTTTAAACGGTTGCTTTAACAGTGGCTCGCAGACATTGGGCGCAAAACCCATACGTTCAAAGCGGCGGATTAAACTCGCCACTTGACCACTGTTGGGGCCAGAGGGGGGCGCCCCAAGACGGCTAAGCTGTTCTTCTAACAGCTCACGCATTTGCGCAATTTCCTCGTGCAGCTGGCCAATCTCATCACTATTTTTGCTGGTGTTAGTGCTGCTGGGGGCAACGTCGTCAAGCAAGCCGTAGCGCTCGGCTGCGGTTTGTACTCGCGCCGGTGCCGCATTTTGCGGCTCTGTCTGGGCCGCGTTTCGCCGGGCAATACCGGCGTTGACCACTTGATTACTCCCCAAGAATTCGTCAGCCGATGCCTCCGCCTGTTGTCGGGCCATTCGCTGGCGGCTGGCAAGCGCGATTTCGTCGTGAATCTCGCGGGCACTCAGAGCTGACTTGTTGCCGCCGACGCCTGCGAACACGGCGGCCTCGGTTGCCGCTGCTGGCGCCGCCGCAGAGACCGCAGGCGCCGCGTTGGTAACGGGGGTGTTCGCGGCGCTGGTTAAGATCTCGACCCCTTCGCGCACCCGACGGCTCGATAAAATAACAGCGTCTGAGCCCAGCTCTTGACGCACCAACTCAAGGGCGCGCCGCATATCTGTCGCAACAAAACGTTTTACCTGCATGTTTTACCCTCTTCCCGCACTTAGCGATCAGCCGTAACTGACGCTTCGATCGTAATTTGTTTGTTATCCGGTATTTCTGTGTAAGCCAGTACCGGCATGTCTGGCAAGCTGTGGCGACAAAAGCGCGAGAGCATCGGACGCAGAGGAGCTGCGACTAATAGCACCGCCGGCTTACCGGCCGCTTCTTGCTTCTGTGACGCCTCCAGTAACGAGCGCTGTAGTTTTTCCGCCAGTGCGGGCTCTACATACGCGCCGTCATCAGCGCCAGCTTTTTGAGCTTGTACTACGGTATTCAGCAATAACTGTTCCAGCTCGGGGCTTAAGGTGATAACCGGCACGCTAGGCGCCGTCCCTACGATGTTTTGGACAATTTGGCGACCCAGCGCGGCACGCGCCGCAGCGGTTAAAGCGGCGGGATCTTGACTCTTATTGGGATGCGCCGCCAAAGCTTCGGCGATTGAGCGCAGATCGCGAATGGCAACTTTCTCGCGCAGTAAGTTTTGCAGCACCTTAAGCAGGGTGTTCAGGCTTAAGGTATTGGGCACCAACTCTTCGACTAATTTGGGCGATGACTTAGCCAGCATATCCAGCAACTTTTGTACGTCTTCATGCCCCAGCAGCTCGTGCACATGCTGCTGCAATATTTGATTCAGGTGCGTTGCGACCACGGTGCTCGCGTCCACCACTGTATAACCCAGAGTTTGCGCTTGCTCTTTTTGCGAGCTGGCGATCCACACCGCATCCAACCCAAAAGCTGGGTCCTGCGTTTTAATGCCCTCCAGCTCGCCAAACACTTGACCGGGGTTAATGGCCAGTTCGCGATCCGGATGCACCTCGGCCTCCGCCGCCGTTACGCCCATCAAGGTCAGACGATAACCATTGGGCACCAGCTCCAAGTTGTCACGGATATGAACCGTGGGAACTAAAAAGCCCATATCTTGCGACAGTTTTTTGCGTACCCCTTTAATACGCCCCAGCAGCGCCCCGCCTTGACTTTTATCGACCATGGGAATCAAGCGATAGCCTACCTCTAGGCCGATAATATCCACCGGTTGCACATCGTCCCAGTTAAGCTCCACCGCTTGCTCGCCTGGCGGCAAGGCCGTGGCGGGCTCGGCGATTTGAGCTTGGCCACCCGAAGTTGGCGCACTGGTTGCGCGGCGATTTTGATTTTTGGGGATATAATCATCATCCAGCGCTTCAGGCTGACCTTTGCGCCAGTGAATAAAGTACGCCAGCGCGCCACAGATAATAGCGAGCCCTAAAAAGGCGACATGAGGCATGCCGGGAATCGCCCCCATAATGAACAAAATCCCAGCTGCGATCAGCAAGGCTTTGGGAGAGTCAAACATTTGGGTCAGCACTTGCGTGCGCATATCCTGCGCACTATTGACCCGGGTTACCAAGATAGCCGTCGCAGTCGACAACAACAGCGAGGGGATTTGCGCAACCAAGCCGTCACCGATGGTTAACAGTACGTATTTTTCCAGCGCATCGGAAAACTCAAGGCTATGCTGCACCATGCCGATACCGATACCGCCGATAATGTTAATCGCCAGAATCAAAATACCCGCGATAGCATCGCCGCGCACAAACTTACTGGCACCATCCATTGCGCCGTAAAAGTCTGCCTCACTGGCGACATCTTCCCGACGCCGGCGCGCCTCTTCCTGATCAATCAGGCCAGCATTCAAGTCGGCGTCAATCGCCATTTGCTTACCCGGCATGGCATCCAACGTAAATCGGGCGCTTACCTCAGAAATACGGCCAGCACCTTTGGTCACCACGACAAAGTTAATGATCATTAAGATCAAAAACACCACCAAACCTACCGCGTAATTACCGCCAATGACCACCTCACCAAAGGCTTGAATAACTTTACCAGCGGCATCGCCACCCTCGTGCCCATTGAGCAAGACGACGCGAGTAGAGGCAACATTGAGAGCCAAGCGCATCAAGGTGGCGACCAATAAGATAGTGGGGAACGCGGCAAAATCCAGCGGCCGCATGGCGTAAATACCAACCAACAGAACAACGATGGACAGAGCGATATTAAAGGAAAAGAAGGCATCCAGCATAAACGCCGGCACTGGCAGAATCATCATGCCCAACAGCATGATCAACAACACCGGAATGCCAATATTGCCTTGGCCCATTCCCTGCAGTTGCAGCAACGCGTTTTTGCCGTTCTCTTTATTAAACTGTCCGAGTGATATGGCCATATGTACGGTTTTTTGACGCCCCAAGTGAATAACACCAGGGGTATCGCAAGAAGCGTACCTGTTTTACGGAAGAGGTAGAATAATTAGTAAAAGCAACCGAGTTTAATCGTAGCGCAAGTCTCGCGGCACATTGACCCGTGGATACGGCGGCCGCTCGCCTTGCCCCCGGCGGTAATTGCGCAAGCCAAAAACATAGGCTAATACCTGGGCAACCGCCACGTACAGCCCAGTGGGGATTGCCTCATCGATATCGGTGGTGTGAAAAATAGAGCGCGCCAACACCGGCGACTCGATAATCTCCACGCCGTTGGCCTTGGCAATTTCACGTATTTTTAGCGCTATTTGATCACCGCCTTTGGCTAACATAACCGGGGTTGCCATTTTCTCGGGGTCGTATTTTAGCGCAACGGCATAGTGGGTCGGGTTGGTAATCACCACATCGGCATCAGGTACTTGGGCCATCATTCTACGTTGCGCCATCTCGCGCTGCAGCTGCCTGATTCGGCCTTTTACCTCGGGTTTACCCTCGCTATCTTTGTGCTCGTCCTTTATTTCCTGTTTAGACATCTTTAGCTTTTTACTGTGGTCCATAATCTGAAACGGCACATCAACCAACGCAATTAATATCGTTACCGCTGCCATCAAAATTGTGGTAATCCCACTGATTTTTAACGATTCCACCACCGCAGACTGAGTTTCTTCGCCCGCGAGCTGTAAAATATCCTGCTGCCACAGCTTTAACGCCAAAATGGCCGCCGCCATAACGGTGGCCACCTTGCCCAGCGATTTCGCCAATTCGACCAGAGCCTTAAAAGAGAACATTCGTTTAAGACCAGCGCCTGGATTCATGCGGTTAAATTTGGGCGCCATAGCTTTGGCGCTCAGCAGCCAGCCACCTAACGCGATAGGCCCAACCACCGAGGCAATCAAAAGTAAAATAAACAGAGGGATAAGCGAGAACAAGCCTTCGGCAAAGGAGCTGACTAAATGGGCAAACATTGCCTCCGTATCAAACACCTCGACCCGACTGAGGCTAAAATTATTTTTCGACAAGCCCATCATGCTGCCAGAAATGGACTCACTAAAACTATAAAGGCCAATGGTTCCGGCCAGCAGAATAAACGTCGTCGTTAAATCACGCGAGCGCGGTATTTGGCCGTCCTCCCGGGCTTTCTCAAGTTTTCGGGGGGTTGCCTCTTCCGTTTTTTCCTGACTGCTGTCGTCGCCACCTTCTGCCATCAGCGAAGCCTCAACAGGTGCTCGGCAAAAATCGCCGCTGCGTCAAAAACATTGCGAAAGTAAGGGATAAAAGCCACCAAGCTTAGCCACATAAAAATCAAGCCAAAAATCAGCGCAATCGGAAACCCTACGGTAAACACGTTAATTTGCGGTGCTGAGCGGTTCATAATGCCAAACGCCATATTGATCACCAGCAACGCGGTAAACAGCGGCAAAACAAACACCAAGGCCGCGTTAAACAACCACGACCCCATACCGGCAATCATGGCAAACTCACCGTATCCGATACCCGTACCAATAGGAATGCTGTCAAAGCTGCGCACAATTAAATCAATCACCAGCAAATGACCGTTAAAAATCAAAAACAATACCGTAGAGAGCAATAAATAGAACTGCGACAGCACCGTAACTGAAATCCCGTTGCTAGGGTCATTCATTGACGCGAAGCCCAGCCCCATTTTCATGGCGACTAACTGCCCCGAGAGCACGAAGATATGCATGACCACCTGAAAACTAAACCCCAGCGCCAGCCCTATTAACACCTCTTGTAATACTCGCAGCATCGCCGGCATACCCAGCAGCTCTATTGTCGGCGCCGGTGCCAATAATGGGCTTACCAGCGCCGTCACCAATAGGGCCAACACTAAGCGCACGCGAGCGGGAACGGTGCGGGCGCCAATGATGGGCACCGCCATAAACATCGCGCCAATGCGCATAAAGGGCCACAAATATTGCCCAATAAACTGATAAAGGGCCGTCTCACTGAGTACGAGAGGCTCCACCACGCTACCCGATGAGTTGCGGAATGGCGTTAAACAGACGGTTGAACAGATCACTGAGGCGAATCACCATCCAGTGACCAGCAACCATGATGGTAATCAGCATCACAATCAGACGCGGCAAGAAACTCAAGGTTTGTTCATTAATTTGCGTCGCGGCCTGAAACATACTCACCACCAACCCAACGATCAAACTTGGGCCGACAATCACCAGCACCATCAATATGGTTAAGTACAAGCCATCGGCAAATAAACTGAGTGCGATTTCGGGAGTCACGTCTGCCTCCTACACGCCAAAACTTGCGGCTAAGGTGCCGATAATCATAGCCCAACCATCGACCAGGACAAACAGCATGATTTTAAACGGCAATGACACAATCAGCGGCGACAACATCATCATCCCCATGGCCATCAACACGCTGGCAACCACAATATCAATGACCAAAAAGGGAATAAAAATAATAAAGCCAATTTGAAACGCGGTTTTTAGTTCACTGGTGACAAACGCCGGTACCAGTATCGAAAACGGTGTGTCTTGCGGTGTGGCGATAGGCTCGTTACCGGCAATACCGACAAACAGGGCAATGTCACTCTCGCGAGTTTGCGCCAACATAAAGCTGTGAAAAGGCTCCGAAGCCGACGCCAGCGCCTGCTGAGCGTTAATCTGGCCGTTAATATAAGGCTGCAGCGCTTCGGCGTTAGCCTGCTCAAAAACCGGCTGCATAATAAATAGCGTTAAAAACAGCGATAGGCCAATCAGTATTTGGTTAGACGGTGACTGCTGCAACCCCAACGCCTGGCGCAAAATAGCAAAGACGATAATAATGCGTGTAAACGATGTCACCATCATCAACAGCGCCGGGAGAAACGTCAGCATCGTCATGATGCCAAGAATCTGTAGTGTTACCGAATACTCTTCACTGCCATCGGGCTGCGTCGTCACAGTAAATGCCGGTAAACCAGGTATCGCAGGAAGCGCACTGCCGGCAATATCAGCCGGCTGCGATGGCGTAGGTGCGAGAGGTTCGGGGTTTTGCGCCTGCGCCTGAGTGCTCAGCAACAAGGCAGTAAACAGGAGTAAAAATAGCAGCAAATAGCGCGCAGAAAAAAAACCAGCGTAGAATTCTAAAGGCCGATTAGTGTGCATTTTTATGGCCTTGTTGATCGTTATTCTCAGTATGGTTTTGCTCGCGGCCCGATCCGGCACCAACCCCCTGTCCCTTCATAATACTTTTTAGTTTTTGGCTAAAATCCGAACTGGCAGTGCCATCGGTATTAATGACGGGCTCGGTAAACACATGCAGCTGATTAATGCTTTGCGCCGTCACACCCAACAAAATTTGCGTGTTGGCAACATCGACCACTAACAACCGCTCGCGGGTGCCTAGCGCTAAACTCGCCACCACCTTCATATCCCTGGAGCGCGACCAGCCAGTTGCACCAGCCCGTTTGGCAAACCAGGCAAGCGCCAATATCAAGGCAATAATACCCAGTAATCCGAGCAGTACGGATACCAGAGTATCGGCACCAACGGGCGCAACAGCAGCCGTGCTGACGGCACTACTGCTACTAGCAGCAGTAATAGTGGCCGTACCGGTGGCCGATTCCACGGCCCAAGTGACGGGCGCCACAAGTACGCTAATCCCGGCACCTGCGAAGCCCCACGTAAACAGCTTCTTCATGTTAGCGTAACTTTTTAATACGTTCGGAAGGGCTGATAACATCCGTCATGCGGATGCCAAACTTTTCATTCACCACCACCACTTCACCGTGAGCAATCAAGGTACCATTTACTTTTACGTCCAATGGCTCGCCCGCAAGGCGGTCCAGCTCAATCACCGAGCCCTGATTTAGCTGTAGCAAGTTACGAATGGTAATGGCGGTGCTGCCTACTTCCATAGAG
The DNA here is from genome assembly GCF_963972205.1 of uncultured Gilvimarinus sp. Classification (NCBI taxonomy): domain Bacteria; kingdom Pseudomonadati; phylum Pseudomonadota; class Gammaproteobacteria; order Cellvibrionales; family Cellvibrionaceae; genus Gilvimarinus; species uncultured Gilvimarinus sp. The sequence continues at coordinate 749,202 of NZ_CAXAUC010000001.1, forward strand.
ATACTCACAGGAATATCTAAAATTAAATCTAACTCAGGGCCCAACTCCCTTGGTGCGCCTTCATTTTCCAGCTCATTAAGTGCCATCGCGCTATCGTCAGCCGCTGGCGCCTCAACCTCTTCATCGACTGTTTGTTGCTCCTCCATCGCAGCCGCCCACTCGTCGGCCATCGCCTGTTGATCGAGATCTTCACCGCCGCCTGTTTCGTCATCATTTGCCATTGGGGCCTCCTTCGGCGACACTGATATTGTGCGCACTGCTATGATCGATAAACTCTTTAATTTTTAAGGCAAGGTTGCCTTTGCGCTGGCCTAACTCGGTGCGAAACACCGGCACGCCGTTCGCGGTAAGCACATGATGCGGCGGAAATTCGACGGGTATAATATCCCCCACATCTAAATCAACGATATCCCGCAAGGTTATCTCACGGTTAACCACTTCACACTCGAGCTCTACCCGAGCCGATAACACATCTTCCCGCAACGCTTTTACCCAGCGATCGTCTTGCTCATCTGAGTCACTTTGTAAGCCGGCATCGAGCACTTCGCGAATAGGCTCAATCATTGAGTAGGGAATCGTCAGATGTAAATCACCACCGCCGCCATCCAACTCGATATGAAATGTGCTAACGACGACAACCTCGCTCGGGCTCACGATATTTGCCAGCGATGGGTTAACCTCTGAATTAATATATTCAAACTCAATCGGCATTACCGCCTTCCAAGCCTCGCCTAGATCGACAAACACTTGGTTGAGTACCATTTGTACCACTCGCAGCTCGGTCGGAGTAAACTCTCGCCCTTCAATTTTGGCGTGACGGCCGTCGCCGCCAAAAAAATTATCGACCAGCTTAAACACCAACCGGGCATCCAATATGACCAAAGCGGTGCCCCGCAACGGTCGAAACTTGACCATATTGAGGCTGGTGGGAACGTACAGCGTGTGTACGTACTCGCCAAATTTTTGTATTTGGATGCCCCCGACCGAAACATCCGCGGTGCGCCGCAACATATTGAACATGCTGATACGGGTGTAACGGGCAAAGCGCTCGTTGATCATCTCAAGGGTTGGCATGCGCCCGCGAACTATACGATCCTGACTGGTTAAATCGTATGAGCGGACCGCACCGGGCTCTAAGTCCCCATCAGTCTCTATGTCGCCTTCATCGACGCCATGGAGTAAGGCATCAATTTCGTCTTGTGTCAGTAAGTCTTGCACTTGGGGTCGCCTCTATTGCAACACTAAATTGGTAAACAACACCTGTTCAATCACGGGTTTTCCGGTTTCTTCTTCCAGCACGTCACGCACAGTGTTTAATGCTTGCTGACGCAGTAATTCTTTGCCCTCTGGCGTCTGTAACTCGGGATATACCTGTCCGCGCAGTAAAATAACTAAAGCATTGCGAATCGCGGGCATATGTAACTCTATATCGCTGACCGCGCTGTTATCGCGAAACATTAAGTTCATTTCGACCTGCATATAACGCTGCCGGCCGCGCACCTCAAAGCTGGTAATAAATTCTGGTTTTAATGGAAAGTAAATCGCGGCCTCACGAGCGGGCTCTTCGGCGACCGGCTCAGCATCGGATTCACCTTCGGGCAGTTCGTCTGAATCTGATAGCACCCATAACGTGGCCGCCACTGAAATCGCCACTAACACCAGTAGCGCCAGTGCCAAAATAATCCACTTTTTCTTATTTTTTGCGGGGGGGCTTTGTTCACCCTGCTCCGCGTCTTCCCCCGAGTTTTCGGGCTCGTCTTCTGCCATGTCAAATATCCGTCATCCACATTGTTCTGTAAGGCTACGAGCAATAGCCGTGCCATGCAAGATAGCATAGCAAGCGCCACAAAGGATTGGCACAAGACAAAAACACTAGCGCGCAAAAGGAGATAAACGAAAGGAGTAGTTTATACAGAGGGATACTGGTGTGCAGTAATAAAAGCGGCACGGTGGGCAGCGAACCCGCCGCCCACCGCCGCTGATCGCTTATCAAGCGTAATGATCGATCAGCGATACCGTGCCAAGTTGGGTGAGATTAGCGGCCGCGCCTAGCTCATCTTCAGCGTCGCCTTCACTGCCACCTGCCGACCATCCGCTGGAGTGACGCGCTCCCTCGTCGCCACCGGCGCGAGGATCAGATTCGGCAAACGAGCGTTGATCCGATACATCAACATCCACACTGGTCATTCCCTGCTCGGTTAACATCTCGCGCAGACGCGCCGAATGTTGATCAAGCGCCTCCCGCACCACTGGCTGGGCGCTGGTAAAGCTCACATGAGCCTGATCATTTTGAATCGACACCCGCACGTGAATGGTGCCTAAATCGGGCGGGTCAAGGCGCATATCGGCACTGGTAATATTTTGCTTGGCCATCCAGAGCACTTTTTGCCCCACGGCATCGCCCCAACCACTTTGGTTAAAACCAGGCAGTACTTGCGCAGCCATTTTAGGAGCGGCTGGCGTGGCGACAGTGCGGTTGGCAAGACCCAAAGATTCCGTTAATGCGGTAATACTGCCTGCGGTGGGGCGATCAACAGACTCCCCGCGCCCCGCCAGCAAATTGTGCAGCTTAGCGGTCTCGAGCAAGGCCCCCTGCTCACGCTGACCATCCAAGCTTGTGAGCATCTCTTTGGCAAAAACAGGTTGCCCATTGGCCGCCTGCTGTGTCGTCGACTGCTCCATTAGTCCCAGCGCTGCGCTGCCCTCTTTAGCGATACTGGCGCCCGGTGCAGCCGGTGCGGTACTCACACTCGCCAACGCCTGCTTCAAACTCGTTTGCATGGCATCTAGACGAGCGGACACAGACTCAACCCCCTGACCGGCGGTTTTTGCTCCGGCTTTGAGCTGATCGCTGAGCCAGGCGGCAAGCTCAGGGGGAATCTGCCCCGCCTCGCTGGCCTGCTCAACTTGCGTCAACAGCGTCTCCGTCTGCGCGCCGGCGGCCGCTTGATCGGTTAACGATTGCATCAACGCCAGCAGCTGCTCGCGCAACTGCGGGTCAAGCCCGTTAAGAATAGCGCTCAAGGAGTCATCACTCAGCCCGTTTTCAGCGCTATCGGCCAACTCATCCAGCACCTGCGCCTGCTTTGCCGGCGGCAGTGCCTCGACCGCCTCGCGCTGCTCGGGCTCTAACCGATCCAGCGCTTCTCGCTGGCGTGCACTTAAGCGATCTTGCGATTCAGCGCTGGAACTGCGTGACTGTGCTAAATCAGCGGCGCGCTCCCGGGCTTGGGCTCGCTCATCAAGATGCGCGGTTTGCCGATCATTGTTACCGGCCAGCCGCTGACTGCGCTGGTCGTCTCGAAACTGCGAATCTGATTGTGCCGCTGACCGATTACTAGAGCGTTCGCTCACATCCGATCGGCTGGTGCGCTGGTCCCGGTAGGCGGTATCAAGCGACTCGCTAAACAGCTGCGCATCGCGGCTGGCATCAGCCCGAGATTGGCTGCTCTGCACCGCGCCCTGCGGCCGCAACAACATGCTAAGAAGAGTCGGTTCATTCGTTGCCATGAGTGCTCCTGTAGGCCATGGGCGGCAAGCATTTGCCGCTTGCAAACAATTTTTTGGGATACAGGATGGTAATAGCAAGCAAAGTGCCAAACCGAACAATAAGGTTAAATCAGAGGTTCAGGTAGGTAAGCTGGGAAGGAAACGTGGGCCTAGGTTCATGATGACTCAACACCTTGTGCCTCGCGTATATGCGAGCCAGACAAGGCGCCACCGAGCGTTTATTGATACACCACGAGCTGATGACGCACCTGGCTAAACTCGCCCTGTAGCGATACCAGCGCCGTTTCAAGGCCCGTTAACCGATTGTTGGCCGCAGCTGACTCAATATGCTGGCACTGCGCCACCAAAGTAGCCGCACCGATATTGCTGCAGCTACCTTTAAAACTGTGAGCGGCGCGGCGCAAGGCTTCGCCATCCCCACTGGCCAGTGCTTTTTGCATAGCACTCAGGCGATCTTCAGAGTCATTAAGGTAGGTCTCGATAAGTCGAGCAAAATCGTCTTCCATAACCTCCTGCAATGTCGATAAGGTATCGTGATCGATTAATTGCCTGTCGCTCATAGTCTCTCCCTAATCGGGCTTATTTTGAGTATCACTTGTAAACCTTTTACCTCGGGGCATCAAGTGATGCGGATCTCACTGCGAGGCGTTAATCGTCGGTATGCCAACAATAAGTCGCCGCGACGACGTTGCCCGCGCCGCGAACCTCTAATGCGTCGCATAGCGATTCGACCAGTTTTAGACCGCGCCCGCTGTATTCGTTCCCGGTTTGTTCGGTGCGCTCATTGGGCACAAACCCTCGTCCGCTATCGGCAACGGTAATGGCGAGCGAGCCGCCCTCGGTATGAGTTTTGTGCGCCAATGTAATTTTAACGTAGCCCTCTTTGATCGCCTGAGTGCGCTCGCGGCGCAACTGATAATAGCGCTCGAACCCCTCCGGATCGTCCTTGATGGACGAATCCAAGCCCAGCACGCCATGCTCTAATGCATTGGTGTATAACTCGGAGATAATCGTGTACAAAGTACCGCTGTGGTTGCGCAACCCGGGAACCTCAAGCAACACGCTAAGCAGCAACGGCAATGGGTCAAATATGGCAAAACTTGAAGGTTTTACCTCAAACACCAAACTCCACTCTGCCAACTGGGATTGAGACGTCGCCTGCTCGGCACCGGGGGTAACATAGGCCGAACTAAGCGGCGCCATTAACAGCTCGATTAACGATAAATCGTCGCTCTTTTGGCCGTGCCCGACAAACGTTTTTACATTTTGAAGCAGTTCATCAAACAAAGCCGGCGGCTTTTGGTTTTTCGCAAAGGCCGCCAGCAGACGCTCCTCGCCGAACATTTCGCCCTCTGCATCGCGCGCCTCGTGAATACCATCAGACCACAGATACAAGCGCTCACCGTGCGCCATGGTGATTAGTGCGGGGTCCGCCTTAAACTTTTTATTATTTAAAACGCCAAGGGGCAAGTGGGTCGATTTAATTTGCTCAACCCTACCATCTTTGCGATACACGTAGGCGGCGGGTAAACCGCCGTTCCATATGCGCACCGTGTTTTTACGAAAGTTCATTTCAACCATCGCCGCACAACAGAAAAGTCCGACGGGCAAGATGCTTTTTAATTTGCCGTTAATTTCCGCGAGAATATCGGACATGGCGAAGCCTTTGTCCACCATGCCGTAAAACGTTGTGGCAAGGGGCATAGCGCCAATAGCCGCGGGTAGCCCGTGGCCGGTAAAATCGCCCAGTAAAACCATTAAGTTGCCCGCCGGCGTAGTCGATGCCACCATGACATCGCCATTAAACACCGCCAGCGGTGACAGGTAGTAACGCAAATGTTCGGCGTCAACATGGCCACCGCTGGTAATATTATCAAACACCTGCTTGGCGACGGTTTGCTCTTGCAAAAAATGTTCGTTGTGTTGAGCAATTTGGTCGCGCTGCTCCAGCATCGTGCGCTGCATCGTGCGCATGCGAAAAAACGACCGTATTTTGGCCTGCAGAATAACCGGGTTATAAGGTTTGGATAAAAAATCATCGCCGCCCGCCTCAAGGCACTGGACCAGCGAGTCGGTATCGGTCAGGGAAGTGAGAAATAAAATCGGTACCAGCTCTTCACCGGCAATTGACTTGATTTGACGCGCCGCATCAAAGCCATCTAGCTTTGGCATTAAGGCGTCTAGCAGGACAATATCGGGCCGCTCCGTGCGAAAGCACTCTACCGCTTGCTCACCATCTTGGGCGCTTAACACACGGTGGCCTTGCTTGCGCAAAATCGCCTCGAGAATGACCCGGTCAGTTGCCGTATCGTCAGCAACTAAAACGGTAATCAGCCGTTCATCTTTGCTCGGATGCATACTTTAGCAACGCTATTCGATGCTAAACAGCTGTTCAAAATTAGATATTGTCAGTATTCGTTTAACATCGCTGCTGGCATTTTTTATAGTGATCTGAGCCGCATCACCACCGGCGTAATCGCGCAACAGCAGTAACATCCCCAGTGCCGAGCTGTCTAAGTAGGCGGTATCGGCCATATCGATAACAAAGCGGTCCGGCTTGGCAGAAAGCGTCTCGTAGCTGCCGCGAAAATCCTGATGGGCGCTAAAATCAAACCGGCCTTTAATCACAATGGTCAGTTCGCTGCCGTCACTGTTAACCGTCGACGTGACTGTCATAACTCGCCTCACTTATTTACCTGTTGTTCACGCCTCAATAACGCGCGGATATTCCCTGGTGGTTCGCCTATGGGCATAACCGCCCAATGCCCCAAGAATAGACTATTTTGCCCGCTAACAATAGATCTAATAAGGTGGGTTTTGACGGTTAAGGCTGGCGAGTTCATCCAGCTCTTTTTGCAGCTTGCGATCAAGCTCCGCACTCTCACTGGCCTTTAAACGCTCAATCAGCGACTCTAGCGACTTGCGTTTATGGCGTCGTACTTGCCAATATTGTTGGACTTTTTCACACTGTTCGCGGGCACTCTCTACCTTGCGAACCTGCTCGTCCATTGCCCCCACTAAACGCTGGATAAAATCACTGTAACGCGTCATATCGGCCGCCGTATGAACCGCTGTGATATCACCGTATTCCCGCAAATAACTGGTGCGGTACTCATCCAGCTGACTTAGCTGTAGCCGCTCAGCGCTTAGCTGCTGCTGATACTGAGCCAAGTACCCCGCAGCTTCACGTTCGTGGTGCTCCGCTACTTTAAGCACAACTTTAAGCCGCTCTGAGCGTTGCCTAGCCATTTACGGGTCCATTGGCCCGGCCATGTTCGGCCGCCAGCGGGCTTTTACGAGCGGGCTGCGCGTTGGGTTGCAGCAAATCGGCTAGGCCTTTGTGAGCCTCGGTTAAACTCACCGCCTCGGTGAGTGACTGCTGGATAAACTGGCGCAAGCGCGGAAACTTGTCGATGGCTTCGTCGGTTTGCGGATCGGAGCCCGCCGTGTAGGCACCGATTGCCACTAAGTCGCGGTTTTGCTCGTAGCGCGCCAGCAGTTGCTTAAACTTTTGCATACGCGTTAGGTGACTCGCCGAAACAATCTGGGGCATGGCGCGACTAATGGAGGCTTCAACATCGATGGCGGGATAAACGCCCTCTTCCGCCAGCTGGCGCGAGAGCACAATATGGCCATCCAAAATAGCGCGAGCAGCGTCGGCGATGGGATCTTGTAAATCGTCCCCCTCGGTTAACACGGTATAAAACGCGGTGATTGAACCCTCACCTTCAGCGGCGTTGCCCGCGCGCTCCACCAACTCGGGGATGCGAGCAAACACCGATGGCGGATAGCCTTTAGTAGCCGGAGGCTCACCGATAGCCAGCGATATTTCACGCTGGGCTTGCGCGAATCGGGTGAGTGAATCCATGAGCAGTAATACGTTTAAACCCTGATCCCGGTAGTATTCGGCAATACGGCTACACAGCTGCGCGGCGCGCAGCCGCATCAAGGGAGCGTCATCAGCCGGCGATGCGACGACCACGGCGCGGGCCATGCCATCGGGCCCCAGAATATGGTCGATAAACTCTTTTACCTCGCGACCGCGCTCGCCCACTAGGCCCACCACCACGACATCGGCCGTAGTGTATTTGGTCATCATCCCCATCAGCACGCTTTTGCCCACACCACTACCGGCAAACAAGCCCATTCGCTGGCCCCGCCCCACGGTAATCAAGCCGTTAATGGCCCGAATACCCACATCGAGTGGCTCGTGGATGGGATGACGTTTTAGTGGGTTGATGTCACTGGGGGAAAAGTCGAGAAAGTCGCCCCCTTGCAGAGCACCATTGCCGTCGAGCGGTTGGCCTAAACCATTGATGACACGCCCGAGGGTTTGTAGGCCAATCCGCATCGCCTGACTGTGGGCCAACGGAATCACGCGGGCACCGGGCTCTAGCCCCTCGACACGTTTTACCGGCATTAAAAAAACGCTCTGGCCAGAAAAACCCACCACTTCGGCTTCGACCCGGCGGCCGTCGCGCGATAACAAGACACACTGCCGTCCCACCGATAAGTTCAGCCCTACCGCCTCCAACGTCAGCCCCACAGAGCGCACCAAGCGCCCTTCGGCTTCAGGCACGACAGGGACAGGATCTGGCAGATAGGGACGCAGGCGATACCAGAGGTCGCGACGCTCAGACACTCTGATCATCCTCGGTATGGTCACTTTCCTCAAAATAACGCGCGTCGGGACTATCGTTTTGCTCGCGATCAGACATTAGCTCATCAGACTTTGATGCGCTCGGCGAAAAATCATTGGAGGGTTCGGGCGCGGACTGGGGCGCCGGATGCTCGCGCTCCAGCAACTGCTCATCGCTGGTGGTTTCGTCTAGATCTTGACGAAGCATAAAACGCTCAATCGTTTCATCTAAGCGCCGCTCTACCGTGTCATCGACCACGCTGTCTTTGGTACTAACGCGCACCCCGCCGGCGCTAATCTCGGGCGAAACTTGTAAATTCCAGTCGTGGCCGTGCTGCTCGGCGTAACGCTTAACGCACTCGTGGTCGGCAAGGTTAAAATGTAGGGTTACATTGTTGCCCGGGGTGGGCAGCGCCGCAATAGACTGACGAATGAGCGGTATTATATCGGCCGGCTGAGTGGCCAAGTCCCGTGCAACCACGGCGCGACTGATACGCTCAACGATGGTGAGCAACAAGGTCTCGAGTTTTTCATCTTGCTGATCGACGGGCTCTTTAAGTGCCTTTACTAGGCTGGCAAAAGTTTGTTGCTCGATACTAAGCAATTGCCGGACATCCTCGGCGCCGCGCTCTTGGCCCTGCCGGTAGCCCTCTTCATAGCCCTGCTGTTGCGCTTGATCAAACCCCTGAGCAAACCCTTCTTGCTCGGCGGCTTGCACTATCTCAGACATCTGCTCGGCGGTCAGGCCGGTACTCGACAAACCTTCGACTTCGACATCTTCGATGGTTTCACCCGCGTTAGCGCTGGCACTTGCGCCAGGCTTACTGGTGCCCTCGACAACGCTGCCACTATTGCCAACACTGGGGAGCGACCAAGATTGCCAGGCACCGCTTTGATCGGCGGGAATACGATTGGGGTTGGCTTTGGGTTTATCGGCCATGGATTAGCTCGGGGCTAGAGCAGTTGCTCGCCACCGCCTCCAAGAACAATCTCGCCCGCATCCGCCATACGCCGAGCAATGGTAAGGATTTCTTTCTGCGCCGACTCGACCTCCGAGATTCGCACCGGACCTTTTACCTCCAGGTCATCGCGCAATAGCTCGGCGGCACGTTTGGACATATTTTTGAATATTTTGTCTTGCAGCGTGGCATCGGCACCTTTCAACGCGACAATTAACACCTCAGAGGACACCTCACGCAAGAGCATCTGGATACCGCGATCATCCACATCTTTGAGGTTTTCAAACACAAACATCAGATCCTGGATCTGATTACCCATATCCTCATCGACTTCTTTAATCGAGTCCATCAACTCGGCTTCGACGGTGCCATCTAAGTGGTTCATGATCTCGGCCGCGACTTTATAACCACCCATCGCTTTCGTTTGTGAGCCTGTTTTGCCAGAGAACTGTTTTTCCAAAATATCGTTAAGCTCTTGCAGTGCGCTCGGCTGCACCATATCCAGTGACGCCACGCGCATCATAATGTCGATTCGGACCTTCTCGGTAAAATAACCTAAGATTTCAGCGGCCTGATCGGCATCGAGGTAGGCGATCACAATCGCCTGAATTTGCGGGTGCTCATTGCGGATAATATCCGCCACCGAACGCGGGTCCATCCACTTGAGCGTATCAAGACCTGTCGTGTTGCCACCCAACAATATCCGGTCAACCAACGAGCCGGCCTTGTCTTCACCCAGAGCGGTAACCAGCATATTGCGAATATAGCTGTCCGCGCCCATACCCAGCCCGGTTAGGGTGCGCGCTTCCTCCAGAAAATTCTGCATCACCGTTTGTACATCGCTTTGCTGTACATTGGTTAGGGTTGCCATGGCCGCCCCTATGCGCTGTACCTCTTTCGGCCCCATGTGCTTTAACACCTCGGCCGCGTCTTGCTCGCCCAGTGACATTAGCAACACCGCCGCCTGGTCGACCGGGCTCATTTGGGTAGTAGGTACAGTTTTTTGCTCGGCCACGTCAGATTACTCGTCTTTGTTGATCCAGGATTTAACCACTTGCGCTACCCGGCCTGGGTCTTCTGCCACCAGACCTTTAATCGCGCTCAGTTGTTGTTCGTACCCTTCCTCGGGCCCAGGTAAGGCCACCGCGCCGCCGGTAAGGGTTACCGAATCGGCCGAGTCGCCGCCTAGGCCTGCCGCCTCAAGCGCTGCCAGCTGGCGCGCCTCCTCTTCCTCGGCCGAGCGCGAGCCCGAACGAGCGATGGTTTTTAATACCGGGCGCAGCAAGCCAAAGATAAGGGCTAAGACCAGTAAAAAACCCACCAGCGGTTTAATATAGGGGGTTAACCAAGGTTGTTCCCACCAAGGCACATCCAGCGTATCAAATTCAGTGGGTTCGCGCTCGACAAACGCCGAGTTAATAACATTGACGCTGTCGCCTCGCGCCGCCGAAAAGCCCACCGCATCGCGGACCAGTGTGCTAAAGCGCTCAAGCTCGGCGTCACTCCACGCCTCGCTAACAGATTCGCCCTCGGCGTTAACCGTGCGTTTATTGTCCAGCACAACAGCCACGCTTAAACGCTCGATATTGCCCTGCTGCCGACGGGTGTAGCTAATCGTGCGGTCAACCTCGTAGTTGCGGGTAATATTCTCGCGGCTGTGCTGCGGCGTCGGCGTTTCGTCGCCGGCAAAATTGGGGTCGACTTGCTGGGGCACTTGACCGTCAACCGGTGGTTGGTTGCTAAGCGCTCCCGGAATGCCGCCGATTGCGACATCTCCTATTTGTTTTTCAGTTTGCGTCTGCTCACTGCGCAAAACCGGCTCGGTATCATCAAACGCCTCTTCTGCCTGCTCAATGGCGGTAAAGTCGACATCGGCGCTTACCTCGGCATGAAAGTTATCGGCGCCCACTACCGGAGCCAAAATACTGCTTACCCGGCTGGCGAGTTTCTCCTCAAGATTTAGGGTGTACTGGCGCTGCTTGTCGGCCAAGATTAACTCGGGCGACTCCTCACCCGTCGAGAGCAAGTTGCCGTATTGATCAATGACTGTAACGTCTTCGTTTTGCAACTCGCTAATACTGGAGGCCACCATATTAACAATGGCTTTAACTTGCTTAGGGTCCAAGTCGCGGCCGGCAAACAGCTCGACAAACACCGAGGCGGTAGGTTTTCTCGCGTCGCGTACAAACACCGAGCGCTTGGGCGTGGCTAAGTGAACCCGCGCCGAGCGCACGGCGTGAATACTGGTAATGGTACGCGCCAGCTCGCCTTCTAAGCTCCGCTGATACCGGGCGTTTTCAATAAACTGGCTGGTGCCTAGCGCTTGCTCTTTTTCGAGCAATTCAAAACCGACGGACTGGTTTTGCCCAATGCCTACCTCGGCCAACTTAAGGCGAGCGGTGTGAATATTTTCAGTGGTGACCAATAAAGCGCCGGTCGAGGGCTCAATTTTATAGGGGATTTGGTTTTGCTCTAAAATCGATACAACCTCGGCCGAGTCGAGCCGATCAAGGCTGCCGTAAAGCGGACGATACTCTTCACCCTGGCTCCACAGCACAATATAAAAACCAATGGCAACGGAGGCCGCCAACCCTAACATCAGGCCAATTTGGCGCAGTAGAGTTAAACCACCAAAGCCTTCAATCAGGTCGCTGCCCTTGGTGGATTTTCCCGAGGGTTCAGCATCCATTGTCGCGGTATCTGTCTGTGCCATAAGCTTGTTACCCAGTCCTTATTGTTAAATGGGCATGTTCATAACGTCGCGGTAGGCTTCTACCAATTTATTGCGCACCTGCACGGCTGCCTCAAACGAGACACTGGCTTTTTGCGAGGCGATCATCACATCGGTAATGTCCACGTTGGCGTCTCCGCGCTGGTAAGACTCCGCCATGGTGCCGGCCTCACTTTGCAGGTTGTTTACTTTGTTCACCGCGTCGCTCATTACCTCAGAAAAGCCCGGTACTTTTTGCGTCGACTGAACCTCACCCGGCTTGGCCGGACGATTGATATCGTTAAGCGCCTCTGGCTTCTGAAAGGCGTTGGTTTGCGCTTTAAGCGCTCGCATCTCGGTCAGCAGATTACTGATATCGACCCGGTTACTCATGGTCATACTCGCTATTTAAGTGGGCGAACAGGCGACAGGATTTTGGCGTTTTGCGTTTTTTTGCCGCGTTTATATCGATTAGTGCACAAAGTGGGCCAAAAAAACACCCGTCATAAACAAGCTGTAAACCTAAGTGCCCAAAATAAAAAATGGCCGCGCGGGTCACCCCGGCGGCCAACGGTCAAGGTAGCACTCGCCATTAAATATCGAGCGCAAAACCCTCATCTTTAAAGCGGGCAAGCTTATACCGCAGCGTGCGCGCGCTAATACCCAATCGTTCGGCGGTGTTTTTACGGCTGCCGCGCTCAGCTCGAAGCGCATCGGCGATAATCTCAAACTCATGGCGACGTAAATCACTGCCGAGCTCGGCCGGCGCTTGGCTCAAGCCTGCGGCATCATTTATCTTTTGCGGCTCGGCAAAATCCATTGCGCTAGGTGCCCGAGCCTCAGGTTGCGCTGTAGGCACGCTAGGGTTATCGAGCAAGCTAGGCTTGTCACTATAATGGGCGGTGGTGTGCAACCCTAAATCAGTGGCATTGATGCTAGTGCCGGCCTGTAAAATAAGGGCGCGCTGCATAATATTGTCCAGCTCACGCACGTTGCCCGGCCAGCGGTAAGCCAGCAAGGCTTGTTTTGCAGAAGCATCCAGCACCACCCGGCCACGCTTTTGTTTGCGCGCGTGGCGCTCTAACAGTTTAACCGCCAGCGGTACGATATCTTCCACCCGATCGCGCAGCGGCGCCCACTCTAAAGGCAAGACACTTAAACGAAAGTACAAATCCTCACGGAAGCGGCCCGCCACTACCTCGGCGCGCATATCGCGGTTTGAGGTGGCAATCACCCGCACATCCAGCGAAATGGTTTTGCGCCCGCCGACGCGCTCGACCTCGCGCTCTTGTAACACTCGCAGCAGTTTCGCCTGTAACCCAACATCCATTTCTGAGAGTTCATCCAACAGTAACGTCCCGCCGTTAGCTTGTTCAAACTTACCCGGTGCACTGGTATGCGCGCCGGTATAGGCGCCTTTTTCGTGGCCGAACAATGTGGCCTCTAGCATATTCTCTGGGATGGCTGCGCAATTGATGGCGACAAAAGGCTTATCGGCGCGGGGTGAATGGTCGTGTACATAGCGCGCCAACACCTCTTTACCAGTGCCAGACTCGCCAATAATTAATACGGTGGACTCTGACTGAGCAACGCGCTGTGCCAACTGCAATAGCTGCTTGCTGCCCGGCGCCTCAGCCACCGGCTGATCTTTAACACTGACCACACCGCCGACATGGCGGGCGACAGACTCCAGCAAAGCATCCGGCTCAAAGGGTTTAACCAAATAATCCACCGCCCCTTCTTTGATCGCCGAGACTGAATCGGCAATGCTGGCGTAGGCAGTGATTAATAATACCGGGATATGTGGATGGTCGGACTTCACTTGCTTTAACAGATCATAACCGCTCATTACCCCCATATTCACATCCGAGACAATCATGCCGACCTCGGCTCCGGCCTTTAAGTGGGCAATGGCGGACTCGGCACTATCGGCCTCGACAACCGGATAATCGGCCAACACCAATGTGTCGACGAGCGCTTCACGCAGGTTGGGGTCGTCCTCCACCACCATGACAGCGGGAGCGGTGGCCTGAGTGAGGTGCGTAGCTGTGTTTGACATAGTAAGTCTCCGGCAGACTTTAAACAGAAGTGGGGGAACCCGGCGCCATCGCCGGCAACAGTACCAGCGCCTGAGCGCCCTCGCCTTTATTGGAGCGCAAATTAAACCGGCCTCCGTGGGCCCGCGCGACCGCCTGCACCACCGCCAAACCGAGCCCAGTCCCCTGCGCCTTAGTGGTAACAAATAGCTCGCCCAAACTGGGCAGCAAATCTGCATCAATGCCGGGGCCATCGTCGCAAATCTCAATGGCCAGCCAATGCTCGCCCGCCAATTGTTGCGGGCTTATGGTGATACTGATACGAGCCTCGCGGCCGGCTGCTTGAATACCGTTATTGACCAAGTTAAGCAGCGCACTCACCAGCGCATCGCGATTGCACGACAGCGAATAATCGTCGCCTGTTACGCTCCAGTTAACGGTGCTATTTGAGGTTAATACCGGCACCTCCATCGCCTCGGCCAGATCGCTTTGCAAACTTGCCACGCTTAAGCAATCGCTGATGGGCAGCTCGCCCTTAACAAACAGCAGCATGTCTTGCACCTGCCGCTCCATATGATTGAGTCGATTGGAGACTTTCTCGGCAAATTGACGGCGCTGCTCAAGCGGCAACTGCTCTTTACGTAAGTGTCCGCAGTACAGCATAGCGGCCGACAGTGGCGTACGGATCTGATGCGCTAACGCAGAGACCATTTGCCCCAGTGCCGATAAGCGCTCGTGCTTGCTTAGCTCACTCTGCAAGCGACGGGTTTCAGTCTGATCGGTCAGTAAGATTATTTGCCCATCACTGCCCTGATTGCGCGTCGCGATACTGATACGCCGGCCGTCGCGCAATGAGATTTCGTGCCCGTCGTCTTGCCGTGGCGCAAACGAACGAGCAATGATATCGCGCCACAACTCGCCCTCAAGGGGTTCGCCCAACAGCTCGGTGGCGGCCGGATTACAATCGCGTACCCGGCCTTTACTATCCAGTACAACAACGCCGCCAGGCAGGACATTGAGTAAGCTTTCAAGCCGATTGGCAATACGCTCTTTTTCGGCCAGCTCATCAAGCCGCTGCTGGGTGACTTCGATTAGCTCATCGTTTAAGTCGGCCACGCGCTGCTCAAGCGCGCGATATGAGGTGGTGAGTTGATCGGACATCTGCGAGAACAGCTCAAACGCATCCGCCAGAGCCGCCGCTTTGTCCGGTGTGGTGGCGATATTTTTATCGATCCGTTCAATGTTCAAGACGTCAGCTTTGACCGTCATAGCAGTACCTTTTGGCTCGGCTCGCAATCATCGTGCAAGCAATCGGCGCAATGCAAACCCATCGCTATTGCTGTGTTACAGGGGGTAACTGCAAGCACAGTGCCAACAGAAATTGTCTATAAATATCAACAACTTAAAATATCACAAAAAAATGGGAGTCAATTCTTTGGCAGAGAAAGAGATAGTATGACGAGCGGACGTATTAGGTAGGAAGGTGACAACAAGACGCGTTGCAGTGGCCGGCATCCGCCGGCCACCACCGGGGCTAACGCTGTAAATCGTATTTGCGCATCTTTTCGACCAGCGTCGTGCGCCGAATAGACAGTTTATCAGCGGCGCGCGCGACAACGCCGCCGCAATCGTTCAGTGCCTGCTGAATCAGGTCACGCTCTAAGTTAGTCAAATACTCTCGCAAGTCAATGCCCTGCTCTGGCAGCAGGGCCGTGTCGTGTAAGCTCACAACGGCGGCACCGGGGGCAGATTCTTCCTCGAGGGTAAAGGATTCGTCCTCAACATCTACATGACGGTACTTGGGAGGTAGATCTTGAACCCCAACCACGCCATAAGGGTGCATAATCGCCATGCGCTCGACTAGGTTAGCGAGCTCGCGAATATTGCCCGACCAGGTGTGATTGCACAGCGATAAAATAGCCGCTGAGTTAAACCGTATCGAGCCGCGCTTTTCGCTCTCCATGCGCGAGACCAATTCGTTAATCAACAGAGGGATATCCTCGGAGCGATCTTTTAGCGATGGCAGCTCAATGGGAAAGACATTGAGCCGGTAATACAAGTCCTCGCGAAAGCTTCCCTCGTCAATCATGGACTCTAGGTTGCGGTGAGTCGCCGCAATAATACGAACATTGGTCGGCACAGTGCGGTTACTGCCCACGCGCTCATAGCACTTCTCTTGCAATACCCGCAGGATTTTTACCTGCATGTTAAGCGGCATATCACCGATTTCATCTAAAAACAGGGTGCCGCCTTCAGCCAACTCAAAGCGCCCAGCGCGGGCCGAGATTGCTCCGGTAAAGGCGCCTTTTTCATGGCCAAACAGCTCACTTTCTAGCAACTCGGCGGGAATCGCGCCGCAATTGACCGGTACGAAGGGCTTTTCTCGACGCGCCGAGTGGTAGTGCAGGTTGCGCGCGACCACCTCTTTACCCGTACCCGACTCACCGGTAATGAGTACCGACACTTCTTTATCGGCCACCTGAGTCATCATATCGCGAACGGATTGTACCTCGCGGCTGGTGCCTACTAAGGAGCGAAACAGATGCACCGGGCGGCGCTGGGCGCGCTGCTTATTAGAGTGTTGCGCGTCGCCAAACAAACGAGCGCGATGCAGAATATTGATTAGTGGCGTATAACTGACGGGGGTAGAAATCGCGCCTACGACTTTAATCCGAAGCTTGGCAGCATAGTTATCCAGCGCTTGTAACCGCGACTGCCCCACCAGGGCCACCGCTGTTTCGTCGTTCCACTGCTCTAGGCGATCCAGCAGCTGCTCCCCCCACAGGCGGCACTGCTCGCCAACCACGACCAACATAAAAGATTTGGCCTGATCCCCGTCCGCTAGGGTCGCCTCTAGCTCATCCGAGGTGGTAATACAGGTGTCTTCTTCGAGAAAACCAAAAATCGTCGCCAATTCTTGGCGACTTGAGTCGTTATCATCGACAATTAAAATTTTATTGTTTCGGCACATACTCGACCTTAAAACGGTCGTTCTGACGGTCACTCGGGAATAGGCCCAAGCCCTCAGAACGAAAAGCGGTATTTATATAGATAGCGGGTTTACTGGGATTAGTCAAACAATTGACGCGGCTATTTACAATAGCATATAAAACAAGACCTTACAGCTGCAATTTTGCGCTATAGAGATGGCAATCAAAAAAGCCTATAAGCCAACATTTGGTCGGCTTATAGGCTTTAAAATAATACTGCGTGTGGACGTTTCGCCGTCAACAAACCCGTGCTGGGCGCGTTTGACACTCGGTTAATAAATCGGCGTACATCTGTTTCAAATCGAGCATGGCCTGAAGCAGCGCACCGGGCTGCTGGCGGTTGATCTCAATAAGCCTATCGAGCACCAGGGTACAGGTATCATCCAGCTGCCGCACGCGGCGATAATCGCCGGCACCTAAAGCCGCACGCATATCCGCCTGTAGCTGCTGCAACTGAGCAACGCCGCCCTCTCCTGCCAGGCTTGGCGCGCTGGTGGCGACCAACCTCAAGAGTAGGCTCCGGCGGGCTGTGCACTTGAGTGATCAGAGATTTGGTCCCAGCTGGACTTAATATCACCCAACAACTGCGCGCATTCATCCAGCTTGCCGACATCGTTACCCCGGTTCGCTTGAATCAAGGTGCGAATCACATAATCGTACAGCTCATCAAGATTGGCGGTTAATTCACCACCTTCGGTATCGCTCAAGCTGCCCTGCAACCCCTGTACGATATTGACCGCTTTAGTGATCCGCTCAGACTTTTGCACAAAACTGCCACGCGCCAGCGCACCCTTGGCCTGGGCAATACGCTCCAGCGCGCCTTCAAATAACATTTGGATCAACCGGTGCGACGAGGCGTCCATCACACTCGATTGCACATTAACTTGCTGGTATTGCTTGGCGGCGCTGTAGGCATTCATAAAGTCACTCTCAATTAGCGGCGAAGTACAATTTTAAAGTTTACAGAGACATCTCACCCAATAACCGTAACGGCCGATATTCCAATAACTTTAAGCTTTTAACAGATTTTTTTGTGGCACACTTCGTGCTATTTTGAGGGCTAATAAAGCATAGTGTTCAATAGCGGCAGGCAATTGCCGCCCAAAATCTGGCAGCAACAAGGAACTTGGGTCCATGAGTGACATTTCTGAGACATTGCGGCAAGCGCAAGCACAACAAAACGCCTTAAAGGCCAACATCCAGTTCGAAAAAAACCTGGCGTTTTTCCAGCAAGTGCTGCCGGATATCTACGATCAATACCGTCACTACCAACCAGCAATCGTCAGGCCTATGGTTGATGATGACGGTCACTTCAATTTAGTTGACATCAAAACCAATCAAGCCCTATACCCTTACAACCCCGAACAATATTTGCGTGAAGCCGTCGATTACTACCTAAATGCTCCTAAGCATTATGTACTTGATTTTAGCGCCAAACACGGGGCCAACACCGATCAGGATATTCACTTCAAGAATCATAATGCCGCCATTGAAGAATTAAAAGAAGTGAGTCCGAAAGAACGAAAAGCCGGCACCGATGAGCCCATTCAATTTATGAAAATATTGGGGATCGGCAGTGGTTATCATATACCCGAGCTTATCGAACGCTTAAACATTCAAAACTTGTGCATCGTTGAACCTTCCACCGACTGCTTTTACTCATCGCTGTATTGTATCGACTGGCAAACGATTGCCGAGCAATTCGACCAAGACAACAAAACCATCAATCTAATTCTGGGGAAGTCGACTACCGAATACCTTACTTTGGTAAACCATTATATTCGCCAAATAGGCGACCACAATGCCATCAAAGGCTATGTCTTCGAACACTTAATCAGTAATGAAATGAAGGCTTCCCTGAAGACATTCAAACAGCAACTACCAGCCACTTTGAGCATGACAGGTTATTTTGATGACGAGCAAGTCAGTATAGCTCACACCATTGCTAACCTTAAAAAAAGGATGCCAATTTTAACCAAGAAAAACAAAGCGACAGAAATTACCGCCAAAACCCCCGTATTTATTATCGCAAACGGCCCATCACTGGATAAGGCCCAAGGCCTGTTAACCGCTCAACAGAACAACGCGTTGATCGTCTCCTGTGGTACCGCGCTTGGCTCTCTCCAAAAAATGGGCATCAAACCTGACATACACATTGAAATGGAACGTACACGGCCCGTTTACGAGTGGATAACCGCCTCCACGTCACAAGAGTTCCGCAATGACATCGCTTTAATCGCTCTAAACACGGTGCACCCCGATGTATTTGACCTTTTCCCCAAAAGGTCAATGGCGATGAAGTCAAACGATTTAGGGACGCACTACGTCAGCCGGTTCGCTGGCCAGAAGAAACCTTTTATCAGCCTACGCTCTTGCAACCCGACTGTTGCCAATGCGGCGATCGCGCTAATGGCTAACATGGGGTTCAAAAAACTTTACTTTTTTGGGCTAGACTTGGGCTTTTCGGCCTCGGGGCAACACCACTCCTCTCACAGTAAACACTATGACATCAAAAAAGAGCACGTTGCCAGCTTAAACCTATATCAGCGTGACGCTAAAAACACGACAACTTTACCAGGCAACCGCGGCGACGAAATTATCAGTAACAACATATACGCTGCAGCCAGAGAGATGGTGAGTGATGTTATCCGGCATACACCCGGGCTCGAGTGTCACAATGCCAGTGATGGCGTACTGATTGACGGGGCTAAGCCCATTGAAATCGATGATATTGCTATCGCATCTAGTCCAATCGCGAACAAAATGTCGATGGTGGACGCACTGATTCGGCCTCATTTTGACCCAAATGTTTTTAAAAGAGCGCCATCTCAACAAGCGGTAACGAGTGATTTTAAAGCGGCGACTGAGACCATCAGCCAGATAATAAAGCTTTTTTCAGAACAACCTGAGAGCATTGCGGACTGTCATCAACTTCTGACGAGACAACACACCATGCTTGGGGATCTTAAAGGAGCCGATAAAAATGCTCACACTTACTGGCTACTGCGTGGGAGCTCCGCACAGTTCTCCCACCTATTAGCCAAATCACTCTATTGCGGCGAAAACCCTGACGAGGCCGTCTCTAACTTCAAACAAACAAAGGCGCACTACCTAAATTACCTCAACGAAGCTCGTGAGCGTATAGGGTATCAACTATTGAGAAAAGACTCCCGCTCTCGTAACATCAGCGACAAGGTCAAATAGCGTGAGTGTTCTTAAGCGTCTATTCAGGTAAAGAGAACTGTTGCCGCAAAAAGCGCTCAAAAGGCTCAACCATAGAGCGCGCGGCCTTTAAAACTTGCGTGTAATCAGTCAAGACTTGCTCTGGTGAGTGTTTAATGAGATCAATCTCGCACTGAAGCTTTGTCATAAAGTCGCTCGCTTGCGCGGACACTGGTTGTCGCTTCAGGCCCATCTCACGATATAAAGCCGCTATTTTAGGGTAACTTGCCAACCCAATAGTCGGCACACCCATTACCATCGGCGTAATATTGGCGTGAAAGCGCATACTAATAGAGAGCTGACACTGTTTGTAAAGTCCAAACGTAACCTTACAACCATCCCAGCCCTGCCACATAGGCGCGACAATCACGCGAGATCTAACAAGAAAATCATCCATAACCTGCAAAAGACTATTAATAGCCTCTAAATCACTGGGTATATGCGGTATAAGCACGATCTTTACTTGTGGATTAGCACCTAAATTGGACTCAAGGACACACGCTAGATTCTGTAAAAATCTCAGCCACTCACCATTGGAATCCCCTGAAAAACGCAGTGGCTTCATGTCCCCTGCAATATTGACGGCCCAATAGATGCTCCCGTCAGGCAGCCAAGTACTCGCCTCACACTGGAAAAAAGATGCACCATCGGGAACGATATGCGGCTGAACCGAATGATTAGGAAATGCCGCGTGATAATTATCTTTTGAGCCATCATTGCGAAACGACAAAAACACATTGGGCATACCGCCACAAGCGTGTACAAAGCGATCAAAGCGTCCCAGCGTGTTATCGCTAAAACCTTTATGGGTATCAAACCCAACACCGTAAAAGGCAACCGGCACTGTAATTTTTGTTAATTGCTCGAGTGGTAGGTCGATTGTTGTCCCAGTAGCCGAGGCTTCTATCCAAGGTTCAAAAAAGTTACCACCACCAATTACAACCAAATCAGCTTCATTGGCACAACGAACAAACTCGTCATCAAAGCGCCACTGATCAGGCGCGTTATAGTTTTGATAGCAGCGACGAATCTCCCAGTTATGGTAGTTCACGCCAGAGTCAAGGGTGCGCTCTATGACCCGCCGAAGCCCCTGATGATTGGCGTTATCGCCAATATTACCAATAAAGCTACCCACATGAAGAACCTGCATTTACAAATCCATATCAATAAAGGTTTTTTGTTTTTCCGTACGCCAAAAATCAGCTTGCTGCAAGATACCTAAAAACTTTTTATCACTACCGCCTTCACCAAAATGCTGTTCGGGTTCAACCTTTAACTGCCGCACACGCTCCACACCGGTCAGAATATCTCGTTTATCGTTACCCACGTTAATCACACTGCGAAGCGATGCCCGACTGGCTTGTCGAGTCCCCACATTGACCGCCGGCACACCAAAATATGGCGCTTCCATCAAGGCCGAGCTAGAGTTTCCCAGCATGTAATCGGCGCCTCGGAGCAATGACAAAAAATAATCGAACCTCATCGAGGGGTAAACACGAAACCGCTCGGAGTGCGCTTCAAGCTCACGATAACGCTCGATAATTTTGCCACTTCCGGCATCGTTATTGGGGTAGATCACAACAAAGTTATCGCCGCACTTTTGGGCCGCCTGCAAGAGCTGATCGATCTGGCGTTCTACCTGATCCGCTTCGGTTGTCACTGGGTGATAAAGCAAAATAGCATAGCGTTTAAACGGAATATTATAGCGCTCAGCTACCGCTTCTTGTGTAGGTAATTTATCGCTAAAAATCGCATCTACATCCGGCGATCCAATAACATAGATACTGTTTTTATTTTCTCCAAGTTGCATCAAACGATTTTGAGCGCGCTCATTACATACAAAGTGAAGATGTGATAGCTTGCTTACGGAATGACGCAAAATCTCATCAACTGTGCCGGAAACCTCTCCGCCCTCGACATGGGCGACTAAGATGTTATTTAAACAACCAACCGAGGCCCCCGCTAGAGTCTCGACCCGATCTCCGTGCACCACCAGCATGTCCGGCTGAATTTCTTTAACATAGTCAGACAGGCCAATAATTGTTTTCCCCAACACCGCATCCATGGTGTCGGTGTAGTTTTGATTGATAAACTTATAAATATTTCGGTAGCCGCGATGCTCTATTTCCCGTGAAGTAAGCCCATACCGGCTGAGCATATGCATGCCTGTTACAAACAAGTGAACGTCAAACTGCCCGCTCTCACACAGTGCATCAACCAACGAGCGCATTTTGCCAAAATCAGCCCGAGTACCGGTTAAAAAGAGTATTTTACGTTTCACGCACTTTCCTCTAGAACATCGGAGAATTGTAAGAGTGCTCCGTCCGCAATATCCCGAGTAGCGCGCTTTCCTAACAAGCTATCATAATGCTCAGCAAGTATGCCGCCAACACCGGGGCGTTTAACCCAAAGGTTATCTTCGGTCAGAAGCTCTCCTTTTTTAACCGCTTTAATTGTCACCACAGAGGCATACGCAAAATCGATGGTTGCCTGCTCCTCTTGCAATGGCGTTTTGGTGCCGCCACGCATTTGTTTCATCAAAGCAGCGCCTTCTTTTAGCTCTTTGAGAGCCGGACCGTCCATCGAACATATAATGTCGGGACCGTCACGCCCCATAGAATCCGTAAAATGGCGTTCGAGCAGTTCAGCACCTAATGCGACAGCCCCTAGACACGCAAGGTTGGATGTAGTGTGGTCGGACAAGCCAACAATCGCTTCCGGAAACGCTTTCATCAGCTCGCTCATGGCGCCAAAACGCACGAGCTGCGCAGGAGTAGGATAAATATTAGTGCAGTGCATTAAAGCATAGGGAACATTATGTGCGCGCAGTATAGCGACAGCTTTTGTAATACCCTGAATATCATTCATGCCAGTGCTGAGAATGACAGGCTTGCCCTGCTGGGCAATATACTTAACTAAAGGGTAGTTATTGCATTCTCCCGAGCCAATTTTATAAGCGGGAACATTTAACATCTCAAGCCGATCAACCGCTGCACGGGAAAAAGGCGTACTGATAAAAACCGCACCTTTTTGCTCAGTATAATGTTTCAACTCTCGCTCGTCTTCAAACGACAGTGCGCACGAATCCATGATATCAAAAATATTGATATCGGCATTACCTGGTTTAATTAACTTTGCCGCGGGCGCCATTTCGTCTTCGACGACATGGGTTTGGTGTTTAACAACCTCAGCGCCATGAGCAACCGCACAATCTACCATGGCCTTAGCAATGTCTAGCGATCCGCTGTGATTAATGCCGATTTCCGCGATCACCAAAGGGGGTTCGTCTCCACCTACGCGCCGTCCCGCAACAATAAACTCTGGCTTGGTCATCACATCCTCGCTTTTATTAGCCGCTCCGCTTCTCGCAGATCTTCGATGGTATCAATATCAATACTATCGTGTTCAGCCATTATATAGGGTTTTAATCCACTTCTGGGGATACAGCCTTCTGCCCGATAGGCCGCCACCGAGAACAAATATAGGGCACCGTTGGGTAAATAAACATCAGGCAGGGCCTGCTCGCAACTATATGAGGCATCTTTATGGTAGATCGGTGTCAGCTCTTGGTCTAGCAGGCAATATGCTTTTAGGTATTTTTTACTGCCTTTAACTAGGCTAATCACACCATTATCTGATGAGGGGAGCGACTGATAATAATGGTAAGCTTGCACAATGTGGTGAGCTTGTCGCAGTGGTGAAGTCGGCTGCAACAAAACAATCAGTTGCTTATCAGAGAGATTCACGCGCGTAATAACATCGGCAATGACAGCGTCGGTGGTTGAGTCATCTTGCCCTAACGCACTGGGCCTTTCCAGTGGCTGACAATCCAGCTTTAGGGCTATGTCAGCCACCACCGGGTCATCTGTCGACACTAAAATTTGCGCAAAAAGATCGCTCTCTTTTGCGGCTTCTAGGGTATATTGGATCAGCGGTTTACCCAGCAACGGGTGGTAATTTTTACCCGGTAACCGTTTAGAGCCCGCTCTGGCCGGTACGATCGCGACGGGCTTATTAAGCGGCTCACATGTCATATATCAACTCTAACGCTAGAGGTAACCATTCGCTTTGTATCAGTAGCGATGTCGGCTATCTACCTATTTGGCGAGGTAAAGGGCAGCCGATCATTGAGCCCCTCAAGAAAGCTGCCGGTGCTGTTAAGGTCATTAACGATTAACTCCATCGCCAAAAACTGACTGCTTAGCCGGCTGCGGTAGGCCTCTGTGCGGCGCTCTAGATCCGAGCGGTCATCTTCTATGTCAACCAAGCTTTCATTGATATTATCTTCACGCCGGTCAATCAATCCATTATTGACCATAAAGCCATTAATGAGACTGCTTAAGCCCCCCGAAAACCCCCGTGAAAAGCCTACCGTAGCACTGGTAGCGCCCGGTTTTATCAGTAGCGATAAGCCGTCAGCACTACTGCCAATTTTAGGCAGCAAGACGTTACCATAGCCAAACGCTGGCTCGCCATCAACGGTGCCGGCAACATTCTGCCCCGCCGTACCAGCGGCCACGGCTAAACCAAGCTCGGCAGTATCGCCGCCTATCGCGGTGATCTCTAGGGTACTGCTGCTGCCGTAATTATCGGAGATAAAGTTAAACGCACCACTGCCGCTATCGTAGCTAACACTGACAGAGCTGCGATTACCAGAAACGGCCTCACTGACGTTAATTAACGATTCGATCTCAGTCGCCAGCTCTTCCGGGGTGTTATAAATAACGCCGTCAGGCAAGCTCACCGATGCCTGATTACCGTCTACCGCAATATCAAAGCTGTAATCTTTACCCGTGGTGTCCAACGGAAACCCCGCAACCACACTGCCCGCCTGTAAGCTGCCTTTGGTCGCCTGCTGGGTAATCTGTACATCGTAGCTGCCCGGGTTGGTTTGCTTGCTAAAGCCTGTCACCTCAATGCTGCCACTGTCTGAGCGTGTTTGCGGTGTAAACAATGACTTAACCAAGCCGTAATTATTTTCCATCACGGCATTGAAGTTGGTGTTAATACGGTCTGGGTCTTCGTTGATTTGCAAGGTGCCGTCGCTAATTTTGGTTTGGATGCCCAAATTAGCCAAACTGCCAAAGCCCCCCTCTAATCCGGGAACAGCCGCACCTATAAAGCCTTTTACTCGGTCCACCAAGTTATCGGCTAACGAATCGCTGGCTAAGCTGCCATTTTTACCCGTCTCTTGGTTAACACCCGTTAGCTGTTTTGCCTGCTCCATAAAAACGTTGTAGGCGTCGACAAAGTCACGAATTGCCGTCTCGGCGGTGTTGCGATCTTCGTTGATCGTAATATTGACGGTTTCATCCACGGAGGCGTTGTATAAATCAATAGTGAGCCCGTCAATCACGTCATCGAAAGAGTTAGACGCGCGCGACACTTGCAAGCCATTCACGCGTACCAGCGCATCTTGACCCTCTTGATTTTGCGTGAGGGCCTGATTAGTGGCGTTAAAGTTAAAGTTGGCCAGTCCCGGCGCACCGGCATCCTCGCTGGCGGTAATTTCGACCTCATTAGTGGCGCCCGACGGACCCGTGATCAACAGCCGGTAGGAGTTACCATCAGCCACAATACTGGCCTGCGCACCGATGTCGGCCTTGTTAATGGCATCGCGCAACCCCTCGAGACTATTATTAGATTCATCAATCTCGATTGTGGCGCCGACCGCCTCGCTGTTGACAGTAAAATCATCGAGTGCACTATTCCAATCACCCAGACGCAGCGTCAGTGTGCCGGTGCCGACTTCGGCGCTTTTTGAGGCATAGGTTTGACTGCTAAGTGATTGTGCACGGGCGATCTGGTCGACCTGAACTTGATAACTGCCCGCTTGGGCGCTGGAGTCGAGCTCACTTAGGGCGAATAGAGAGGTATCGGGCACCGAGACGGATTTAGCATCAAAGATATCCGGGCTTGCCAAGTTGGCCACCACCGACTCTAAGTCAGCCAAGGCACTGCGTAAAATTCCATAATCGGATAATTGTGTTTGCAGCTTCTCTTCACGGGAGTCTAAGCGATTAGCTTGCGGAGCATGACTGATCTCGACCAGATCCGTTACCAGCTTTTGGGTATCGATCCCGGAACCGCCCCCCAGCTGACTGATAATGTTGTTGTCGACCATAACCTTACTCCACGCGTGTGTGCCTAATATCTGTATCGGCTGTTACTGAGTAAACTTTAGCCTGCTTTAGCACCCAAAACAAAAAAAGGGCACCCTAAGGCGCCCCAATCGTTAATCTGCTTACTTGTCGACGATTAAGCCTGCGCTTGTAGCAATGGCACTGGCTCATCAGCATTCAATTTTTGCGCCAAGCTGACAAAAACCTCGTCGGGTATCTGCCTAATCACTTCCTGTGTCTTGCTATCAAGCACTTTAACAATGGTCTCGCCCAGCTCTTCATTGTAGCTAAACTGCAGATCGCGCTGCGTGGACTGAACATACTCGTTCATCTTAGCAACGGCCTGGCGAACATTGTCGCGAAACTCAGGTTTAGTGGCAGTGCGTTCAGCGGTGTTTTCTACCGAAACACTATTGGGTTGTTCATCCGCTAGCGGTGGCAACTTATTGCCGCTCACCTGCCCCCCCTGACGGTTTACCGATGAAGCAGCCCCAGACTTGGCAGACGTATAGACCTCTGATCCTGTAGCGTTTACTTCATTCATGGTACTGTCCTCACTCAAAAACCCCGCCGATTAACTCGGCGGGGTAAGCCCTGACGATTACTGCAGCAGTGACAGAACTTGCTGAGGACGGGCATTTGCCTGTGCCAGCATGGCCTGAGCCGCCTGTTGCAATACCTGAGATTGGCTCAGCTTGGCAGTTTCAGCCGCAAAGTCTGCATCTTCAATCCGCGAACGTGCCGCCGAGGTTTTCTCGCTGACGTTGCTCAGGTTGGCAACGGTAAAGTCCAAACGGTTGTTGATCGCACCCAGGTCCGCTCGGGTGGCACTCATTTGGCCAATCGCCTCATCCAGGATACCGATGGCTTTTTGCGCGCCGGCGGCGGTCGAAATGTCGATGCTCGCTACCGAACCGGCACCTTCCGACGCGTTACGCTCTTGCAAGCCAGTCACAGCTAGTACATCGGCTGCGGTGGATGAGTCGCCATACTCAACGGAGACCTCATCGCCACTGGCAGACGCTAGCGCGATCTCATCGCCGCCCGAGCCAATAAAGGCTACCACACCGGTTTCGGCCGACTTCTCGTTAATCACACTAATGGCTTCAGCCAAGGTTGCGGCCGCATCTGAGCCACCGGCGATCACGCCGATCTCAACGCCGTTAATGATTAAATCACCCTCAGAAAGATCAGTACCCGTAGTCGCAGTAACAGAAGCACCTTCGATATTGCCATTGTCGTCCTGCAAGTCGATACCCAGATTGGCACTGTTCGCTGCAGCTAACGAGGCCGCGCCTTCAGCTTGGATCTTTACGCCAGCGTTATCAGAGCTAGTATCATTAAATACCAGTGAGAAGTTAGCTGTGTTAGTGGTCGAGAAGCCAGAAGCCACATCGTTAGTGGTGCTATCGGTTACCGTAATGTCCTCAGCGCCCTGAGCATTAAGTACCAGCTTACCTTTATCATCAAGGCTCGCTTCGACACTAGTCTCGTCGTTGATCTTGGCAACCAACTCATCCATGTTTTTGGTGTCACTAATCACGTAAGATTGAGAGTTACCATCGCCGTCAGTAACGGCAATCGTCAAGGTGTCAGTGCCCGCCCGCAGCACACCAGAACCGGTGTTGTCGGCCTTGATCTCAGTCTGCGCGGAAACTTGTGCGCCCTTACCTTCAAGGTCAGCGTTCATGATCTTAAGCGCTTCATTCAGGGTAGAAGCAGCAGTAAGTGAGCTGATCACAGTATCGTTAATTTTGAAGGTATCGGTGCCATCAAGCAACTGTAGATCAGCCAGGCCATTGGCCGCCGCCTCACTAACGATATCACCTGAAGAGCCACCCAATGAGCTTGTGCTGAAAGAGCCCACAGTGATTTCAATGGTTTGGTTCTGCTCAGAGCCCACTTGCAATTTAGCGCCTTTAAGGCTGCCATCAAGCAGTTTTTGGCCGTTAAAGGTAGTTTCTTCGGCGATGCGGCCCAGCTCTTCTTTAAGCTGTTGCGCCTCTGCATCTAGTCGACCGCGGTCAGCATCAGAGTAGATGCCGTTAGCAGACTGTACCGACAGTTCGCGCATACGCTGGAGGATGTTAGTACCCTCTTGCAGCGCGCCTTCAGCGGTTTGAATCATAGACACGCCGTCGTTGGCGTTACGTACAGCTTGGTCCAAGCCGCGAATTTGTGAGGTCATGCGGTTAGCAATCGCCAAGCCCGCTGCGTCGTCTTTAGCGGAGTTAATGCGTTGACCGGAAGACAGGCGCTCGGTGGCCTGATCGAGTGATTGCCCAGATTGCATCAGCTGGCGCTGAGTGTTCAGGGAGGCAACGTTGGTATTAATTACTAGAGCCATGAGTAATCTCCTAAGTTTTTTACCTGTTCACAGTCTTGCCAGCTGTGATCAGCCGATGATGAAGTCGCGTATTTGCAGCACTTCTGTGTAGGTTATCGTCAGGAGGTTTGATTGCTTTAGGTTTTTTTTACAAAAAGATCAAGAGAGCAATTAATTATTATATTTTTCAATAACTTGCAGAACATTCATGTCAAGTTTTAATACCGTACAAGTGCTATATCAGATGTGTATCAGGCGCTAAAACCAGGCGGATTTTGCGTGTATTCAGCGCTAGAGGCTGCATACGAAGAGATTAGCAGGAGAACGACCTCGACACCGGAATGACATAACAGACAATAGGAGCATCCAAGAGTCGCTAGGATTTTTTATAGGCGTTAAGCGCTTGCCGTGCCTTGCGATCTTTTGCCAGCTCTTGCGCTATCGCCTTTTTACTAACCTCTGCCGTCTGCAGTAGTTTGTCATTTAGCGCGCGTAGCTCGTTTAGCCTGGCGGCGATGAGCTCACCCTGTTCTTCAGATAGCGGCAGCTGTCGCGTGACTTCAGCGTCGATACGCTGCAGAACCGTGTCTCGTTGACGAAACTGCCGCTCAAAATCTTGCCAGCTCTCGGCTTGCGCCAAGACCAACAACTCTTCAGACGCTTTTATTGCCAAAGATAACTGCCGCTCAAGCGCTGTACTGGAGAGTTCTGGGGGGGCTGGAGTGTCGCTCATATTTGGGGCTCTGGCTATTGGGGCTTTTTACGTCAACCTTTTAGCCTGTGATTACAAGTAGTTAAATAAAGTTAACTGACTAACCTTAGAAAAGCTTTGCTGCGCTGCGCTTAACACCAATTCTTGCATTTTTAAGCGAGTGGTCGCCTCGGCATAATCTAAGTCACGTAAGGACCTTAACACTTCTTCAGTATCAAGGGCCGTATCGGCGTTTAGGTTGCGAGTCGAATCGAGAGTGTTTAGGCGGGCGCCAACATCGCTTTGGACCTCGCCAATACGGGTTACCGCATTGTCTAATGTACCGAGTGTTTTAGCAATCACATCGCCCAGCTCGGCCTTACTCTCACTGTTGCTCTTAACCGCAAGCATAGCATCGCGAAAGTCAGTGAGTGTTTGCATGATACTGGATTTTTCGTTTTTGACTGTCAGCGTAAGCTCATCGCCATCATCAACACCAAAGCGCATTCCCGCCGCCTCTATCACATAGGTAGACGCAGCCAAAGGCGACGGTGGCGGCGGTGGTGGGCCTTGCGTAAAGGGCACCGGGTTGCCATCACTGTCTTCTATCGTTACTACCCCAGCACCCGACACCGTCACCGCTAAGGGGCCATGATCGAGCTGATCTAACGCGTCTTGATCCACAATTGCGGGAGCCGGTCGCGAACCAAGGTTACCCGCCTCTGTGCTGTAGGCGCTAACGGTATTGCGCGAGGTGTTGATCCCTTCAAAAACCCTGCGTCCAGGGTCTGTTGCTTGCACGGTGACACTTTCAGACACCTGCAGTGAAATAGAACCATCATCACCTTGATAGACGACACTACCGCCCTGCTCTGTGTAGGCAGCATCGCCACTTTGATAACCGGCAAAAATATACTGTCCCGACGAGTCCTTAGTGTTTTGCAGGTTGAGCAACTCTTTCATGCGACTGTCCACTTCAGAGGCCATAATTTTAAACTCTGAAGGCGTTAGGGTCGCCGTGTTTGCCGCGCTAACCGCCAGCTCTTGCATACTTTGCACCAGCGACGTGACGCTATTAAGCGCCACCTCTTCAAGCGATAACTTGCTCTCGGCCACGTCGATATTTTTGTTGTACTGCGTAAGCTTACTCAGCTGCTCACCCAACTGCAGAATTTGCGTGGCGGCTACTGGGTCATCCGCTGGCGTCAACACCCGCTGACCGGCAGCCATCTGAGCACTGGTTTTGTTAATCGCCGCCTGCGCATCACGCATACCAATATTGGCGATACTGTAAATCTGTGATGTCGATACTCGCATAGCCTGTATACCTCGTTATCGCCTACAAACGCCGACTAAAAGGCATTTAAAAGCGTGTCAAACACTTGCCGGGCAATAGAGATCACCTGTGAGTTGGCGTTGTATGCCTGCTCAAACTTAATCAAATTGGCCGCTTCTTCATCAAGATTGACCCCTGATATACTGTCCCGCAATGATTGCGTCTGCTCCAGTACACTGCGCGCCGCATCGGTGTTCATCCGTGCCAAATTGGACTTGGCCCCTACCTGCTCAACAAGCTTATTGTAGGCGCCATTGATGCTTAACCCACCCTCTACTGTCTCGGCAGCCACCAACGCCGCCATTTTTAAGCCGGTACGATTGTCGCTTGTCGCATCAGTATTAAAACTAACAGTAAAGGTATCGCCCGTCGCAGGATTTCCTTGAATATTGATTTCGTAGGTTCGGTCACCGGGCAATGCGGCGTACTCGGGGTAGATCGGATCGCCTGGACTATAGGGATAAGTGACACCAGGGTCTAGCTCCGCGCCGAGCTCATCCAAGAAGCGGTATTCAGAAGGCGAGATAAACTCTACCACCACAGGTGTAGTGGGCCCCGGCCCAACCGCAGTACTCGTAACATCCGGGTCGCGCAAAACATTACCCGCGCTAATAACACCGGAGCCCGCATTGTTGGGGTTAGCCTCAGTGCGCACCGGTGCGGCGAGCGCTAAACCGCGCGGGTCATCCATAATAGCCTGTATATCACGTGCAGCCGTCGTGGTGGGATTAATGCGATACGACTCACCGTTGCTGATGGCACTGGTTACCTCGAGCGAAATACCATCAAAATCGATTGTTGCAGGCGAGGCCGGGACCGCAACCCCAGACGCCACCAACTCACCATCAGATTCGCGTACCACCGCGTAGTCACCACCGGGATCGGCGACACGCAGTGTATAATCGCTGGCAGTTAACAAACTGGTATCGGTAATTTCCGCAGTGAAGTTACCACCACTAGCCCCAAGCGGAGTCACTCGCCCCGCCATAGCGCTAGCGCTATTGATCGGATTAAACAGCGGCTCACCATAGTCACCGTCAAGGTTTAGCCCCTCGCCTTGCAGGCGATTCATTTCCCCCGCTAACACAAGTGCCACACGGCCCAGCTCATTCTTAGCCGGCGCCAACACGTCGTCACTAAAGCTAAGCAAACCACCCAGCTTGCCACCACTGATTTGTTCGGTAATATCTGTTTCGCCCCCGGTGCTGGAAAACAAAATCCTGCCGTTTCCATCTGAGCTCAGCTGGGTTGCATCTTGCCCCACCACCAAAGGCTGACCATTGCCAATGTAAACATTAAGTTGACCACTGTCTTGCTTAACCACGTTTACGGCCACTAATTGTGACAACTGATTAAGCGCCGAGTCTCGTTTGTCCAATAAATCATTAGGCTCGCCACCACTAGCCCCTTGTTTCTCGATAATTGCTTTATTTAGCTCGGCAATCGAATTGGCGAGCGAGCTCACTTGGCCGGTGAGTGTCGAGATTTCACCATCAATGGCGCTTTCGATGGACGCAAAACGGTCATACAAACTATTAAAGCGAACCGCCAAGCCCTCGGCTTGATCAACTACTAACTGCCGCGACGGAGTTGCTGCGGGGTCATCGGCCGCACTTTGCAAGGCTGAGAAAAACAACTCCATTCCGCCAGACAAACCTGTACTGCTATTAGCCAACAAGCTGTCTATTTTACTCAAGTTTTGGTTGTAGGAATCTAGTTGATTAAAATTCGCAATGTCTAACCTCAGTTGCGTCGACACAAAATCATCGACAACCCGGGCAATCGACTCGGTAGTAACGCCGTTACCTAAATAACCTGCACTACCGGCGCTTTGCGCCGGTCGCGTGCCAAACGATACGTTTTGCCGGCTGTAACCATCGGTATTGGCGTTGGCGATATTATTACCAGCCGTACGCAAAGCATTTTGGCTTGCCTGCAAACCCGATATCGCATTAGAAAGTAGACCGGACATTACAAATTACCCACATGTTGTTGATAGGCGGCAAGTGCCGGGCTGCCAGAAAAGTTCTCGCGCTGCATAATCTGTTTTAATTTATTGGCATAATTGGGGTCGGTCGCGTACCCGGCATTTTGCAACTGCTCTACATAGGCGTTTGCGTCAGTCCCCTCGGCCAACGCTTTTTGATAGCGAGGCTTTTGCATCAAGGCGATGTAATCGGCAAAGCTCTCTTGCAATGAACCGTAACGACGAAATGCCGCATCGACGGTCTGCGCTTCGCCCTCTAGGTACTCTGTAGTGCTGACAGTCACCGCCTCACCATCCCAGCTTTTGCCGGCTTTAATATTGAACAAATTAAAACTGCTGCCAGCTTCATCACGCACTAAATGTTTGCCCCACCCGGTTTCGAGGGCTGCTTGCGCCATCAGTGCCTCGGGCGCGACACCTAAGGTTTGCGCGGCCCATGTGGCGTAAGGTTTTATGGCATCGATAAAGCCCGCCGCATCTGTGGCCGCGACATTCACAGACGTCGCTGCTGGCTCAGAAAACGGCTGAACGTCTACACTCTCACCCACTCGCTCACTGACCCGGCGCTGATCAAAATTGAGGGCCGTACCTTGTAGCGCGCCATCTAATCTTGCTTTGTCACCGGCGCTTTTATCATTGGGTAAATACTGGCCGTAGCTTTTTAATAACTGCTGATACAAAGTATCGGCCAAGCCCATTCCCTTACCTTTGGTCAACTCCAACGACCACTGTTGATCGAGCATATCGCTATAAAACTGGGTATCGGAGCTGTTCATATAACTGTCTTCCGAAAACGATTCGGACGCCGCCCGCATACTTTTAAGCATTTGTTGCACAAACAAGGATTCAAACTGGCGTGCCATTTGGCGCAGGGCCTCAGGGTCTTTATCACGCCCCATTTTCTTCACAGCCTCAAGCCCTTGACTGTTTAAATAGCTGTCTTGGGCAATGTTGGCGCTCGCTTTTGTATCAAATCCGTTCATTAGATCACCAATAGCTCAGCGTTAAGGGCGCCAGATTGCTTAAGCGCCTCTAAGATTGCCATCAAGTCGGCGGGCGATGCACCGACGTTATTTACCGAGCGAACGATGTCCTCCAAGGTCGAACCTGGGGCAAATTTAAACATCGGATTGGTTTCTTCTTCGACATCAATAGCGCTATTGGGAGTAATGGCAGTTTGCCCCTGTGCAAAAGCGCCGGGTTGGCTGACGTCGTAATCTTCAGATATAGAAACGGTCAAGCTGCCGTGGGTAATGGCAACCGGAGAGACCCGAACATGCTGGCCCACAACGATGGTACCTGTGCGCGAGTTAATCACCACACGGGCGGCCTCTTCACCTGGCTTGACCTCAATATTTTCTAACAGCGCCATAAAATCAACACGGTGCGCAGGATCTTGCGGCGCTTTCACCGCGACTGAAACAGCATCGATAGCGGCAGCCACGTCAGGGCCTAACATTTCATTGATCGCCGTCGCCAGACGATTTGCGGTGGTAAAATCGGCACGGTTTAAGTTAAAAACAATCGGCTGATTACCGGTAAAGTTATTAGGCACACTGCGCTCTACGGTGGCGCCATTGGGAATCCGACCTACGCTCGGCACATTAACGGTAATATTGGAGCCATCGCCCGCCTCAACGCCAAACCCACCCACTACTAAGCTGCCTTGGGCCACTGCGTACGTATTACCATCAATACCTTTAAGCTTTGACATCAACAAAGTGCCACCGCGCAAACTTTTGGCATTACTCACCGACGAGACCGTGATGTCGATGGCTTGACCGGGCTTGGCAAAGGCGGGAAGGTCGGCGTGAATCATAACCGCGGCGACGTTTTTCATTTGCATCCGCGTACCCTCAGGTACGTTGATACCAAACTGTTTTAGCATGTTGCCAAAAGACTGCGTGGTAAAGGGGCTTTGGGTGGTTTGGTCGCCCGTGCCATCCAGCCCCACCACCAAACCGTAGCCAATAAGCTGGTTAGACCGAACACCGGCCACTGAGGCTATGTCTTTGACTCGCTCGGCACTTGCGCCAGCACTTAATAAAAGTGCCGTAAAAAAACTGCTTAACAGTAAGCCTAATAACGTTTTCATACCGCCCCCTTAGAACGGCCAATAGGCGCTGTTAAAAAAGCGCGACATCCAACCCATCGACTGCGAGTTGGCAAGTTCACCGGTACCACTGTAAGAGATTTGCGCATTGGCAAGTTTGGTAGACGACACGGTGTTCTGACGTGAAATATCATCGGGCCGTAAAATTCCGCTAATACGAATAAACTCATCGCCGCGATTCAGTGTCATCCATTTTTCACCGCGCACAATCAAGTTGCCGTTAGGCAATACATCGGCAACTGTCACCGCAATAGAACCGCTTAGACTGTTGCTTTGGTCGGCACCGGCATCGCCATTAAAATCGCGTTCTTGACTGATACTGGTGTCAAATGGAACCCCGTTTAAGGTCGGCGTCATTCCCAAAATAGTACCCGCCGGCAAGCTGGTCGAGCTGTCTTTGCTGACGTTAACGCCCGAGCTTTTGCTCGATACCGTACGCTCGGTAAGCATGATGGTAATAATATCGCCGACGTTGCGCGCCTTGGAGTCGGTAAACAAGCTCATGCTGCGCTCGTGATACAAAGAGCCATTGGTTTGTACCGGCTCTTGGTAGGCGGCCGACACCACTGGCGCATAATGCGGATCACCCGGTTGTGGCGGCGCGTAAGAGGCACAGCCCGTTAACCACAGCAGCACCAGCCCCCCTATGCTCACGTATTTTATATTACCCATCATGACCTTCACCTGTTGCAGCACCCGTTATAAGGTTTGCGTTATGTATTGCAGCATTTGATCAGCGGTGGAAACAACTTTGGAGTTAAGCTCGTAGGCCCGTTGCGTACTGATCATATCGACCATCTCTTGCACGATTTCGACGTTTGAACTCTCCAACATGCCTTGCTCTAGGCTGCCCATGCCGTTTTCAGACGGCGCACCAATCAGTGGATTACCACTGGCCACCGACTCTAAAAACAAATTGCCGCCCACCGCCTGAAGGCCCGCCGGATTCACAAAATCGGCTAGGAGAATATCGCCCAGCTGTTGCGGGTCGACTTCGCCATCCACATAGGCGTTAACGACACCGTCTTTACTAATAGTGATATTGCTGGCGTTCTCGGGGACATTGATGGCAGGCTCTAGCAGGTGGCCGTCGGCATTAACTAACTGCCCCTCACCGTTGATTTGTAACTGACCGTTGCGGGTATAAGCAACCGAGCCATCGGGGCGTAAAATCTGTAAAAACCCTCGGCCGTTAATGGCAACATCGAGCGCCTGGTCGGTGACTTCAAGGTTACCCTCGGTAAACTGTTTTTGCGTGCCCACAACCCGCACACCGGTACCAAGCTGCAAGCCTGATGGCAGCTCGGTGTCTTGCGTCGATTGCGCACCCGGTTGGCGCTGAGTTTGATAGAGCAAATCTTCAAAAGTTACCCGGTCGCGCTTAAAACCCACGGTGCCGACGTTAGCAAGGTTATTAGAAATTGTGGTCAGTTGTTTGTCCTGCGCCGTTAGGCCGGTCTTGCTGACGTAAAGTGCCGAGTGCATGGCGTTACCCTCTAGTCGTTAACGAACAGGTCAGGACATCTGTAACAGACGCGCTGAGCTTTCGGAGTTTTGTTCAAAGGTTTTCATTAGCTTGACTTGCATTTCATACTGACGCGACAAGCTTAGAATGTCGGTAAAAGCATCAACGGCGTTAACATTACTGCCCTCAAGCGCACCGGATGTCACACGCACATCAGCGTCTGCGACCAAGTCAACGCCATCGAGCTGACGAAACAAACCATCAGCGGATTTTTCCAGCGAACCATAATCAGGCTTAACCAGCTTTAAGCGATCAATTTCAACCAATGTTTCTGGCCCTTCGCCCTGCCCTTGAACCGAGATAGTACCGTCTTCACCAATGCTAATCTGAGTGGCTGGCGGCAAGGCGATGGGCCCATTATTACCCATCACCGGCAAGCCCTCGGCGGTACGCAATATACCGTTAGCATCTAAGTTTAAATTGCCAGCGCGTGTGTAGGCCTCGGCACCGGTAGGCGACTGAACCGCCAAAAATCCATCACCATTAATGGCCACATCCAGTTCGCGCCCGGTTTGCTGAACCGGCCCCGGGGTAAAATCTGACGCGGGAGACTCTGTCATGGCGTAAGCACGCGTTGGCTGACCGTCACCGTAGTACACACCCATACTGCGGGCTACAGCGTAATCCGCACGAAAGCCAGTGGTATTAATGTTGGCCATATTGTTCGCGTGACTGGTCTGCGCGATCATGTTGTGCTTGGCACCGGTCATTGCGATATAGAGAGCTTTATCCACAACAGACTCCGTTGGTTTATTGGCAGTTGAACTTACTTACTACAAGTGTTGCAACCGCTGTGCCAACACCAACACCCGCGTCATACGGGGGCTAGAGCGCGACTGCCCGAGAAACTAAAACTCAGACACAAAAAAGCGGCAAACCGCTTCCGCCGTTTGCCGCCGTTCCACCCTCCGGTTTTGCGCCAGTTGGCGCTAACCGTTAACGCAGATTAATAATGGTTTGCGTGGTCTGGTTAGCCGTCTCAATCGTCTTAGAATTCGCCTGGAAGTTTCGCTGGGCAATAATCAAGTTAACTAACTGCTCAGACAAATCAACGTTAGACTCCTCCAAAGCGCCGGCCTGAATATCGCCAAAAGATGCCGACCCCGGCGCCCCGACAATCAACTCACCACTGTCAGCGGTTTGCGCCCACAAGGTGGAGCCAACAGGCTTTAGAGCCTCCAGGTTATTAAAGCTGGCCAAGGCTACCTGACCGATGGTCTGCGCCTCACCGTTGGTAAAGCGGGCGAAGATTAAGCCCTGCTCATCGATGTCGATACCGGCTAAGCGGCCGGTGGTGTAACCATCCTGGGTGAGAGCTTCGACTGAAAAACCGCTACCGTATTGAGTGGAGTTAGCGTAGTCCACAGCTAAAACAAAATTCGTGCCGTCATCTTCACCAAGGTTTGCTGCGCCGCCAGTAGGGGTGAAATCCGTTATGTTAATACCAGTATCGCCAGCTGGGCTTAAGCTGCCATCGGCCAAAAAAACCATCTGGGCCGCCGGACCACCGCCAGCCTCGACATTTACACCATCAATCTCAGCGTAAATATCCCAGGTATTGTCACCAGTTTTAACAAAGTACTGTGCCATAGTATGGCTGTTGCCTAAGCTATCATAAACCGTGGCTGATGTAGCGTTATTGTAGCTGGCGGGCTCTGGATCTAAAGGGTCAAAAGGTACTGACGGTATCTCTTCCCGTGCATCTAAATTAAAAGAAATATCCAGCTCAGTAGTCGCCTTCGGCGCTTGGTTTTCAACGTCTACCCTAAGGTCCTCCAAAATCCCGCCCACGTTACCTTCATCGTCGGCGATAAAGCCCTGCAAGTTTGAACCGGTGTTATTGACAATATAACCGTCTTTATCCAAGCCAAAGGTTCCGTCGCGACCATAAAGCTTATCGCCGGCGTTATCGAGAATAAACATTCCCGCGCCATTGATCGCCAAATCGAGCTGGTTCTCCGTAAAGTTTAGGTTGCCTTGACTAAACTGTTGACGAATTTTTTGTAGATTGACACCCGAGCCCGGCGTATTAGAGCCACTACCGAGCAGTGAGCTGGCATAGACATCACCGAACTCGGCGCGAGAGTTTTTAAAGCCGGTAGTGCTGGCATTGGCAATGTTGTTGCCGGTTACCTTTAAGTCAGTATTGGCGGCCCGAATGCCGCTCAGAGCAGTATTAAAAGGCATCGTTCGCTTCTCCTATTGATGCAAACCGGCAACCGGTGTGCAAATTCTTAATTAGTTAAACTGCTTAATGTCCGAGATATTAACCGCACCGACACCGGCTAGGTTTAAAATGATGCCGCCGTCTTCAGCGAGCGTCACACTGTTTACATTGGCGCTAAGCGAGGTGGCTATGGATTCAGTCTTGCCATCAACCGTGGCATTGACCTCAAACGTATAATCACCGGGAGCGAACGGCTCTTCACCCGCCGACCAGTTGGTCAGCTCGCCGTCAACCTCCATATACTGGCCGTCAAAACGGAATACAGTCTCGCCAGCTTCGCGAGCCCCAAGCGGTATTTGCCCAACCAACGCACCGCTGGCGTCATAAATACTGACCTGGGTATTGGGGCTGGTTTGTGGCAAATTGACTGAACCGGAAATTATTCCGCCCTCGGCCAAGTAGGTGGTATCCGTGGGCACCGTCACCGAGCGCCCCACCAACGATGACGCTTGCAGCGCTTGGTTAGACATAAAGTTGCCGCTAAAGTCTTCAAAGCTGGTGTTTAACCGCTCCAAACCTTCAACGGAGCTGAACTGCGCCAGCTGGGCAATAAACTCGGTATTGTCTTGCGGACTCAACGGGTCCTGATTGTTCATTTGGGTGATCATCAACTCCAAAAACGCCGATTGGCCCAACTCGTTGCTTTTGGTTTCGGGCTCTTTTTTATTGATACTTAAATTGCTAAGTATATTGCCCACTGAGCTGGTCTCATTTACCGTAGTCATGGCGTTATCCTTACTGTCCCAGAGTCAACACGCGTTGCGCCATCTGTTTGGCCGCGTTCATTACTTCAACGTTCACCTGAAACGAACGCGAGGCGGAAATCATATTGGTCATCTCCTCCACCACATTCACATTCGGGTAGTAGACATAACCTTCTTCATCGGCAAGAGGATGCGTGGGCTCAAAGCGCTGCTCGTAAGGCGCATCGCTCTCAACCACCCCAAGCACTTGCACGCCAGCGCTTGCCGCCTGGTCGTTGCCATCTATCGGGGTAGCACCAAACGCCATTGCATCGCGCGCCATGGCAGCAAATACGGGTTGGCGCGAGCGGTACACATCGCCAGCACTAGAGGCTGCCGATTGCGCATTCGCCAAGTTACTGGCCGTGGTGTTTAAGCGTAAGCTCTGGGCGTTCATGCCCGAGCCTGCTACGTCAAATATATTGCCAATCGCCATGAGATATCTCCGCTGCCTACTTATTTTTACTGGCTGCTCGTTAGCAGCACTACTGACCCGCAATCGCGCTGGACAAACCTTTAAACTTTTTATTGAGCATCATAAAACTGGCCTGAAAATCCAGGGCGTTTTTCATAAACGCCGCGTGCTCAACTTGATCTTCAACGGTATTACCGTCTACCGAGCTCTGATGCGGGATACGAAAACCAAGTTTGGTATCACCACCGGCGAGCCCGCTACCGTCCAGATGACCCGACTGAGTCTTACTCAAACTCACGTTCAAATCATGGCCTGCGGGGCGGGTCTGACGATTCAGCTCGGCCTTAAAATCCATATCGCGAGCTTTAAACCCGGGGGTATCGGTGTTGGCCAAATTATTGGCTAGCACTTCTGCGCGACGCGCCCGAAGCTTTAATGCCGGCTCGTGGATTCCAAGTGCTTCTGAAAAAGAAATCGCCATTTTCATTTGCTCGCTGTGTTAATTAAATTGCGTTGCAAGCAATAAAGCACAGCCCGTGCCAAAAGCTAAAAATAACAATAAGTTATTGTTTTTTATGAGGTTTACAAGAGAGAGGAAAACCGAGGAGATACGCCAATGGCGACATAAAAAACAATGCGGCAATGGATTTCCGCCCTCTTTTGCCGCCTTTGATTGACATGCAGGTAAACAAGTTTCCTAAGGAGCTCGACTTTAACACCGCCGCAGCGCAGATTGAGTTTCAACAAGCAGCGAGAGGAATAGGTAGAGTTAACGGGAATGTGAGCTAACGTAAGCCCTTTAGATTACAAGGCACGATACAAAATACCCGGTTCACAGCGGACCATTTCAAACAGGTGCGCAGCACCGGCGACCCCCTCTGATGAACCCAGAAACACCACACCGCCAGGCTTGAGGCTCGCGTGAATCTTCTCAAGAATGCGCTTTTTCAGCGCCGCATCAAAGTAAATCAAAACGTTGCGGCAAAACACCACATCAAAACGCCCCAGCGCCGCGTAAGAGTCGAGCAAGTTAATCGCCCTAAACTCTATACACTCACGCAACTTAGGCTTAACTTGCCAGCGGTTGCCATCGAGCGAATCAAAGTACATATCGCGCCGCTCTTGCGACAGGCCGCGCATCACCGAGAGTTTATCGTAAATACCTTGGCGAGCTTGCTCTAACACAATTGAGGATAAATCGGTTGCCACTACTTGCACTGGCCGCGATAGTGCCCCCATAGCGCGGCGGCGATACTCCTCAATCATCATGCTCAGCGAGTATGGCTCCTGCCCCGACGAGCACGCCGCCGACCAAATCCGCACGGGGCCAAACATTCGCTTAGCCGGCAGCATTAAATCGGGCAAAATCGTATTTTTTAAGTATTCAAACGGGTAACCATCCCGAAACCAGAAAGTTTCATTGGTGGTCATGACATCAATGACTTGATCGCGCAGGCGACGGTTTGCGTTACTTTTAAGCACTCCGACCAACTCCGTAAACGAATGCAAGCCGTGCTCTTCAAGTAGGCGCCGCACTCGATTGGTCACCAAATACTGCTTATTCTCGCCGAGAGAAATACCACAGGCATCCTGCAGAAACTGACGAAAGTGATCAAACTCTGCCTGCGCCAGCGTTCCGCCTTGTGCGGTACGTTCGTTTGTCATACCCGTCCTTATTTTGTGCTTTTTAGTAGCAACTGTTAGCAACAAAAATCTGCGAGCGGTAAAAGCCTGACGGTAGATAAAACATCAAACAATTGCGCTACCTTATTGATTTTACTCAGCATCACCAAGTAAATCTTCACCCGAAATCGATAGCACCCGGTCGTTAACCCGTTTTGCTAACTCATCGGGGTGAAACTTCGCCAAGAAGTCATCTGCCCCGACTTTTTTCACCATTGCGGCATTAAAAACACCGCTGAGCGAGGTATGTAAGACCACGTACATCTGGCTTAGCGAGCTGTTGGCACGCAGCTCGGCGGTAAAGGTGTAACCATCCATCTCGGGCATTTCGATGTCTGAGATGATCATAATCAGCTCTTCAAGGGGGTTTAAGCCCTGCTCCTGCATACTTTGCAGGTACTCCATCGCCTCGCGGCCATCTTTTTTAAGGGTAGTACGGATCCCCATAGATTCGACTACACGTTGAATTTGTTTACGGGCGATATTCGAGTCGTCCACAATCAACACATGCTTTTGTACCACCCGCTCGCTAATGCCGTCGGCCACAACACCGGCACTAATTTGCTCATTAACGGGGGCAACCTCAGCCAGAATTTTTTCTACGTCCACGATCTCGACTAATTTTTGCTCAACTTCAGTTACCGCCGTCAAATAGTGCGCCTTACCAGCCCCTGATGGTGGCGGATGAATATCACTCCAGTTCATATTGACAATACGCTCGACCCCGCTGACCAAAAAGCCCTGCTGGGTGCGGTTGTACTCGGTGATAATAACGAAACACTCGGCGAGATTATCCAAGGGTTTGCGGCCAATGGCTTGATTCATATCGAGGATCGGGATGGTGCCACCGCGAATATGAGCCACACCGCGCACCGTTGAGCTACGGCCCGGTATTTCGTTTAAGGGTGGGCACTGCAGCACCTCTTTGACCTTAAAAACGTTAATACCATAGAGTTGCTGGCCACGCAGCCGAAACAGCAATAGCTCCAGCCGGTTTTGCCCGACCAATTGTGTTCTCTGATTGACACTGTCTAACACGCCGGCCATAGATGTTTCTCCAATCAAGCGCAAAACGAATCTAACGCAATATTATCAATAAGTTATGCCGAAAACTTACATTTTTATTTAACAGCGGTTACCGACAGGCCGGCATCAATCGCCGGCACGGTCCTTGCTCTATCTGCCTTATATCTATGTTAACGGCTGATTTTTGACGCACTTTAGCGCTCAGTCCAAATATAGCTTATTACAACACCTATATTGAGTGTATTTTTGGGACTTACTTTATACCGCCCTATGAACTGGATGCTTGCCATGATTCGACAGCGCTTAACCTCAAGGCTCCCCTGCGCAGTAGCGGTGATAGCCGCACTGGCAGCTGGCAGCCTAGAGGCGGCGCAACAGGACTTAGGCCAACTAAAAGCGGCGGCAAAACACTTTTTAGAGCAGCGCTACACGCAACAGCACACTGCGACCACTGACAGCGAGGTCAGCGTTGCCGATTTAGACCCTCGGCTGCGCCTCAGAAACTGCTCTGCGCCGTTAACATTTAGCGTGCGAGACATCGGTGATAACGGAGGTGCCATTAGCGTTAAGGCGCAGTGCGAGGGAGAGCAACCTTGGTCGCTCTACCTAAGCGCCCAGGTCGACGTCTACCGCGAAATACTCGTAGCCGCCGTCCCACTGGGGCGCGGCACATTGATCGACAGCTCGGTGATTACCCACCAGAGGCTCAACACCAGCACGTTGCGTCAAGGCTACCTAACCTCGGCCAATCAAGTATTGGGGCAACAACTGCGACGCTCCATTGACGCCGGCGAGCCACTGCGCGAAGGCGTACTGGAGCAGCCGCTGGCGGTCGAGCGCGGTGACATTGTCACCTTAGAGTCAACCAGCGGCACCATTCAGGTGGCCACGCAAGCCGAGGCACTCAGTAGCGGCCGTGTTGGCGAGCAAATCCGGGTGCGTAACACCAGCTCAGAACGCGTTGTTCGGGCTAATATCTTAGGTGAAGGACGTGTCGGTGCCAATTTTTAGACGCTTTGTGGCTCAACGTGAGCCAATTCACAAAAAAGTGACAGAAAACACTAAAGTTGTACGCTTGCCTGCCGAAAGCGGATATAGACGAGTTGCATGTGTCGCCTTGGCGAGCATGCACTCTGGTATTGGCAAACACCGGTAGCACACCGGAATCAGGCAACGTTGGGAACTCACTATGGTTATTGATACATCAAACACAGTAAAAACAAACGCCCCGAACAGCGGCCGCACCACCGGCGCTGCCGGTAACGCCCGCGCGGATAAAACCCCGGGGAATGTCGACAGCTCGGCTAACAACAGTGACGACAGTGTCGCACTGAGCCCCGAAGCGCAAAACATCGGTCGCTTACGCGAGGCAATCGACAACGCCTCAGGCGTTGACAGCGAGCGTGTCAGCGCTATTAAGCAGGCGATTTCTGAGGGGCGATTTGAAATTAACCCCGAGCGCTTGGCCGAGGCGATGCTCGCACAGGATGAGCTACTGGGCTAACGCACGGAATAACTAGCGAGGGACGAGTCCATTTGCCTGAGCTCGTCCCCGCTACCATCTCACCTTATTTAGTGAGATGTCGGGCTCGCACCCGATTTTTGCCAATACACACTCATACAGAGGTTTATCATGTCGGCCAATCCCCAACTGGTACGTGAGATGCTCAACCGCGACTTGCACGCCGCCCAACGCCTGCAAGCGCTACTCTCCGAAGAACGCGAACTGCTTCAAACGCGCAACCACGAAGCACTCGCCGCCCTTATTAGCGAAAAAAACGAGCACCTTGCACTGCTTGAAGGTCACGCCAAAGAACGTGCCGCGCTCTTACAAGCCCTGCAGGTAGATGACAACGCCGCCAGCTGGCAAGAGTTTTTAGCGTCCGACGACGCCCTTCGCGAACTGATCCCTCTTTGGCAGCAACTGCAAAGTGAAGTCAGCCAGTGCAACGAGCTAAACAACCTTAACGGCAAGCTGGTTGCCCGATCTCAGCAAACCCTCAAACGACTTCTCGATCTGATGCGCGGCAAAACGCAAAGTGCCGGCCTGTACGACTCCAGCGGCAGCGCCACCAACAGCGCCTCAAGCAACACCCTCACTCGGGCTTAACAAAAAAACCATCTTTCCTTGGATTATCGCGGCAAAGTTTTTACAATGTCGCCTCGCTCGATTGGGGCGATCAAAGCCCTGGTAGCTCAGTTGGATAGAGCAGCCGCCTCCTAAGCGGCAGGTCGGACGTTCGAATCGTCTCCGGGGCACCATTTATTGCAGCGTAGCCATGAACTTAATTCTGTTATTTGCCGACGATTTCGACGCCCACGGCCACGCTATCCTGCGCGATTCACGCCGGTTAGACCATATCTGCAAAGTCCATCGCGCCAAGCTAGGTGACACTTTACGTGTCGGGCTGGTCGATGGCCTAATGGGCAGCGGCGAGGTAATCGCCATGGACGGACAGCAAATTACATTACAGGTCAGCTTGACT
Source organism: uncultured Gilvimarinus sp. (assembly GCF_963972205.1). Classification (NCBI taxonomy): domain Bacteria; kingdom Pseudomonadati; phylum Pseudomonadota; class Gammaproteobacteria; order Cellvibrionales; family Cellvibrionaceae; genus Gilvimarinus; species uncultured Gilvimarinus sp. The sequence goes on from NZ_CAXAUC010000001.1 coordinate 793,948, forward strand.
GAGCCCGTGCCACCGCCATCGAATATTCATTTGATTCTCGGTCTACCCCGCCCCCCGATGCTGAAGCGGACACTACAAACCATTGCCGCGCTCGGGGTAAAGCAGCTAACGCTTCTGCAGAGTGCACGGGTTGAAAAAAGCTATTGGCAATCGCCGCAATTGCAGCCACAAAAAATCCGCGAGGAGCTACTGCTCGGACTAGAGCAAGGCTGCGACACTCAATTTCCGACCATTCATACGGCCAAACGCTTTCGCCCTTTTGTGGAGGATCAACTGCCCGAGCTGATACAGGATCACGATGCGTTGCTGGCACATCCTTATGTGACAACCCCCTGCCCTACATCAACCAATAAACCGACATTACTGGCCATTGGCCCCGAGGGTGGGTTTATCGATAACGAAATTGCCATGCTAAGCGAGGCGGGCTTTACCGGTGTTACGCTAGGGCGCCGCATTATGCGGGTAGAAACCGTTGTACCCTATTTACTGGGGCGCCTCGGTGGGTAGCGCGATCAGGCCATTAACGTTTTAAAAGTGCCTCAAACTGTATCTCGGGTACTGCCGGACTAAAATAAAACCCTTGGTAACTATGACAGTGGTAGGTATGCAAGATCTCCAGTTGCTCGGCGGTTTCTACGCCCTCAGCCACCACGTTTAAATCGAGCAAACGCGCCATGGTAATAATGGTTTCAACCAACACCCGGTCACTGCGGTCATGGCTTAAGTCGCGAATAAAGCTTTTATCGATTTTCAACGTCGACACCGGCAAGCGTTTAAGGTAACTGATTGAGGAGTAGCCAGTACCAAAATCGTCCAAGGAGAAACTCACCTGATGCGCGGCCAACGTCGACATAGTTTCAATCGCCTCGTCGACACGCTGAATGATAATGCCCTCGGTTACTTCAATATCCAGTGCCCCCGGCGGCACATCGTAACGCTGTAAAGCATCAATAACATCTTGTACAAAACTCGCCCCACGAAACTGACGAGGGCTAATATTAACGCTCATGGTCATACCCGGACGCCACAATCCTTGGCTCGACCAAATCGCCAAACTTTGACAGGCTTGCTCGATAACCCACTGCCCTACATCAAGAATTAAGCCGGATGTTTCCAACACCGGAATAAAGTCCATGGGCGAGATCTGACCTTTCTCGGGGTGCTGCCAGCGCAATAAGGCCTCGGCACCGACAACCTCGCCGGTTTCAATATCGAGTTTAGGTTGATAGTGCAACACAAACTGCTGCTGCTCTAGGGCGCGGTGTAGATCACCCTCCATCACCAGCTGCGCGCTGACCTTATCCGCCATATCTTCATTAAAAAACTCGATAGCGTCGCGGCCTTTTTCTTTGACGTGGTACATTGCGGTATCGGCGTAACGCAGCAGCTCATGCACCACGTTATTTTTATCCGGATACACCACAACCCCGACACTGCAAGTAATGCGCAGCTCCATTTGCTCGTGCATTATAGGTTGCGACACCACCGCACGTATTTTTTCGCTGATCTCGCCCGCTTTAAGTCCTGCAATGTCCAGCTCTTGGTCTAGCACAGTTAACACCACAATAAACTCATCACCGCTTAAACGCGCCACTAAATCTTCCTCGCGCACGGCGGCTTTTAAGCGTTTAGCAACCTCTTGCAGTACAGAGTCACCCACCGGGTGGCCGAGGGAGTCGTTAATATTTTTAAACTTATCAAGGTCAATAAACAGCACAGCACCAAAGTAACCATGACGTACCGCCCGCCGCACTTCGTGCTCCAATCGCTCGACCAACTGCAGGCGATTGGGCAGGCTGGTTAAGGCATCGTGATGCGCCATGTACTGCATTTTCTCTTGGGCGTTTTTGCGCTCAGTGACGTCCACCGACAGCACCAGAGAAACAACCTCGTCGTAATAATCCAGCGGAATCATATGGGTTTGCAAAAACAGCTGGCTGCCATCAGCGCCGACAAAACTTTCTTCCACAACATCAAGCTCTTCACGCCGGTCGATGACCCGCGCATCGTTATTAAGCACTTGCTCGATATTATCCACCGAGTGCTTTAATAGATTTCGCACGTGAATGGTACACATTTGTTCGGGGGTATAGCCCAACGCATTGGCCAGCGCTTGGTTGGCAAAACGGTAGTAACCTTGTTTGTTACGGGCACCAATTAAGACCGGCAAACTGTCGACGATTTGGCGCAAGTGCTCTTCACTTTTACGCAGCGCAAGCTCCACCGCGCGGCGCTTAGCCAGCGACAACTCGACCACATCTAACAACTGATTAGTATTGCTAATAACGCTGGCCAGCTCGTCTTGACGCTTATCGGGCAGCGGCGTCAAGCGTCTTACCCCCGGCTGATCGGGGTCAATTTCATTGATCTCGTGGGATAGGCGCGCCAGCGGTTTGGTTAACTTTACATAGAATGCGATAAACAGCAAAACCACCAAGACAAGGTTACGCAGTACACCGGCCACAAGATTCAGCTCCGAGCGGCTGTAAAAGCTCGCCAGCGCCTGGCGTTTATCTACCCGAAAAGAGATTTTGCCGGTGGATTGCTGCGCGTAACCAGGAACTGCCAGCTGTGCGGTATAAGTAAGAACGTCATCATCGACGATTTTAACCAGCCAGCCGGCACTGTGAACAATAGGCGGCCGGCTCGCCTCGGCCAGCGCATTGCCCCGCTCATCGAGAATGGCCACTTCATGGATAAAATCGTAACTCAGCAGACCGTTAACCACCTCAGTGGCTAAGTCGTCATCAAGGGTGTGTACGGCCCGGGCGGCGGGGGGTGTGGCGACCTGAATAACCCGATCAACAAGCCTCTCAAACTCTCGCGACTGAGCGCGATAATCTACATAAACCTGTACCAAGTTCATAGAAAAACTCAGTACAAAAACGAGAATAATCCCAATTTTAGCAAGCTGAAATGAGATTCCTTCGTAGAAGGTTGGTCCTTTATTATGCATTCGTCGCTGATTCCCCAATGGGGCTATCGCCATCCAGTTAACGTCAATACAGCCTACTTTGTGTGACCGCTTACTGCCTCAGTCACAACAAGCCTTACCATTGCATCTCTTTACAGGGCTTTTGCAGCGCCGCCGCTACGGCATTATGGGTAATGCTGCCCTTGTGCACATTAACGCCGCGAGCCAAATAGGGGTTATTTTTTAGCGCTCCCAGCCCATCAGACGCCAACGCCTGCACAAAGGGCAGTGTCGCATGAGACAGTGATAATGTCGATGTTCGCGCCACTGCGCTGGGAATATTGGCGACACAGTAATGCAGAGTATCACCTACGCGATAGGTTGGGTGCTCGTGCGTGGTCGGACGCGAGGTGGCAAAGCACCCGCCCTGATCAATCGCAACATCCACCACCACACTGCCCGAGCGCATGGTTAAGATATCCTCACGCTGCAACAAGCGCGGCGCGCTAGCCCCCGGGATCAGTACCGCGCCTACCAACAGGTCTGCTTCGCGCACCAGCTCGATAAGCGCCGCATGGGTGGCAAACACGCAATTAACAGCACCGCGGAACAAATCATCAAGCTGCCGCAGCCGCGCCAACGAAGCATCCAAAATCGTAACGCGGGCGCCCAGCCCCACTGCCATACGCGCTGCGTTATAGCCAACCACGCCACCGCCGACGATCACCACAGTCGCGGGGGCCACGCCAGGTACACCACCGAGCAACACGCCGCGTCCGCCGCGGATAGATTCCAGGTGAAAACTGCCCGCCTGTATTGCCAGCCGCCCCGCCACCTCGGACATAGGCGCCAACAAAGGTAAGTCACCTTTAGCCGAGCTGACAGTTTCATAGCCAATCGCGGTCACGCCGGAGGCCAGCAGGTGGTCGGCCAGATCGGGTACGGCGGCTAAATGCAAAAACGTAAACAGGATCTGCCCCGGGCGCAGTAGCTCGCACTCTGAGACTTGGGGCTCTTTGACTTTAACCAGCAACTCGGCTGATGCAAAAACCGCCTCGGCAGAATCACTCAGCTGCGCCCCCGAGTGCTCGTAGTCGGCGTCGCTAAACCCGCTCCCGACACCGCACCCGGCTTGTACCGTTACCTCGTGCCCCGCGCGGGTTAACTCCAGCACAGCACTGGGGGTTAGCGCGACACGCAATTCATTGTGTTTGATTTCGGTGGGCACGCCGATTCTCATACCTGCTCTCCTTGGTTACCTCGGATATAAAATAGGACGACAATATCAGTATAGAGCAGTGCGCCTATCCGTCAGTCAAACGAGGCCACAAATAAAACAACGGGCGAGACTTAGCTCAAACCTCAATGGCTTGAATTGTATTGGTCGACTTGTCTGCTGCCGCGCCAGGTGTCAACGCCATAAAATCAAACAGGTTGCGGTCAGCTAGCTGTGAGGGAGCCACATTGCAAATAGCCGAAAATATCGTTTCCAACCGCCCTGGATGAGACTGCTCCCAGGTGTTGAGCATCTCTTTTATCACTTGGCGCTGCAGGTTTTCTTGCGAGCCACATAAGTTGCAGGGAATAATCGGAAAGCCCCGCTGCTCGGCAAACGCAGCCAGATCTTTTTCTTTGCAGTAAGCCATAGGACGAATCAGCACATTACGGCCATTATCAGCCAGCAACTTGGGAGGCATCGCCTTCAGCTTGCCGCCGTAAAACATATTGAGAAACAAGGTTTCGATAATATCGTCGCGATGATGGCCCAGGGCAATTTTGGTCGCGCCTATCTCATCGGCAAAGCTGTACAAGGTGCCGCGCCGCAAGCGAGAACATAGCCCACAGGTGGTTTTTCCCTCGGGCACTAACTCTTTCACAATACTGTAGGTGTCTTTCTCGACCACGTGATATTCGACCCCCAGCGCCTCTAAGTACTCTGGCAGCACATGCTCGGGGAAACCTGGCTGTTTTTGATCCATATTGACCGCCACGATCTCAAACCTGATCGGTGCGGTTTTTTGTAGCCCCAGCAAGACATCGAGCATACCGTAGGAGTCTTTACCGCCCGACAAGCACACCATCACTTTATCGCCTTCGGTAATCATTTCGAAATCGGCAATCGCGGTACCCACTTGTCGGCGCAAGCGTTTTTGCAGTTTATTAAACTCCAATTTCTGTTTGCGCGCCGCCGTTAGCGTTTGCTCATCTGCCGCCTTAGCAGCGGAATCCGTTGTGGGCGTGTTGGGGTAAATGGATACCGAATCACTCATGCTGAAACCTGCCAGTTATTACTACGATGAATCAACCTTAGAGCTCACTCTGGCCCTGAGGCAGCCGCATTAGTCACACGCTTGCGGGGGCGCTATTGTACGGATATTAAGCACAAGTGCGAAGTCTTTTGCCGCAAGGCGGCAGTGCTTTGCCGATTTTGCGCTAGACGGCTCCTTATAAAGGCCAATACTTAGCGTAAGGTCGCGGCTTTAAAGGCGCCACAGGTGCCCCAGCGCAATGGCACAGGGATTGCTATCAGCTAGTCATAAGCAAGCAACTTTTTGCAGTCTTTAGCACTAGGACGATACCGTGAAGAACACTTTATGGCGCCAGTTTATCAGCCCACTCAAAGCACTTGTGCGCCAATCAGCGCACAGGTTTGAATTAACTCCAGAGGCCGCGGTGCCATCGCCCTGCCACGCCAGCGAAATTTGCCTTGAGACCCTCAATAACTGGCTGCAAACCCGCCGCGTATTAAGTGTTGAAAACGGCTTTTGGCAGGGCCAAAGTCTGATGCTCGCCATAGACGCAAAGCGCGATCTAATATGGATTGACGAGATCTTCCCCGCACAAAATACCCTGAACGAAGGGCAACCTCTGCAAGTCAGCTTGCGCCAAGGCTTTGAGCGTTGTTACTTTACCTCGACCGTTATCGCCATTGTGGACAAACCTCAAGGGCGCATGATCGCCCTGCAACTCCCGTCAGAAATACACCGGGCCCCGCGTCGCACACATAGGCGCTTTACCTTACCCGGCCCACGCTTTACTGCCAAGGTTCGCGCCCCCGGCTTGCATGCCGAAAGCTGTCAGGTCATCAACATCAGTGCCGGGGGAATGCGTATCTCCCTTAATGGCAACCTACTTAAACACTACCGCCCCGGCGTCTCGCTCCCCTTTTGCCGCTTTGTGTTAGGGCCTGATATTTTTATTACCTGTCGCGCGACCATCAAAGCCGCCATGTTGGACAAAACAGCGGGACGTAAAACTCAAGTTAGTCTCGCCTTTGCCGATATTCCTCTGACACAACGTCAACAAATCGATGCGTACCTACACCGGCTCGAAGCGCTTCGCGGTGAGCGGCAGGTTGCCGTAAGCGCTTAGCGCTAATGGCAGGTAGACGCATTTCAATGGATCGCGTTTCGGAGCTTATGAATGCGCAACAATGGTCACATCACGGGTAAAGAAGTTCCCGTTCAGCCGGGTGAAGAAATCGTCTCCTCTACCGACACCCAAGGCAAAATTGAATACTGCAACGACACTTTTAGCCGTATTGCCGGTTACGAGCAAGACGAACTGATCGGTCAACACCACAACATTTTGCGCCACCCGGATATGCCCGCTGAAACCTTTGCCCTGCTTTGGCAAGCGCTTAAGGGGCGCAAACCCTGGATGGGTATCATCAAAAACCGCTGTAAAAACGGTGATCACTATTGGGTGAGCGCGTATGTTACCCCGGTTGGTAAACGTGGCAACGTGAGCGGTTATGAGTCTGTGCGGGTCCAAGCTGACCGCAAAACCATTGGCCGTGCCGAACGTGCGTACAAGCGTTTAAGCGCCGGAAAACCTGCCTGCCCCCTGTTAAAAGCACTTATGCAACGCAATCAAACCGGGCTGCTGGTTACCTTTGCGCTATTGCTATTAACCACGATTTATCACTTGGCGACAGGGCAAAATCTAACCGGTTATACCGCAGGGGGAGTTGTGTCGGTCATTGCCGGGGCAGTCGCCCAGTGGGGCCATACAATGACACTAAGCGCGGCACTTGCGCGGGCCCGCGCCACCCATTGCGACCCGATAGCCGCGTATATTTACACCGGCCGGGCTGATAGCGCGGGCGAGATAGAGCTGGCTCAACTGGCGATTGCAGCGCGCTTGCGTACCGCTCTCGGGCGTTTTCAGGAATCCGCTTCCGAGCTAAAAAACCAAGCGTTAACTGCCCAACAACAGACGCAAGTGACCTTTGCACGCATGGCCGAACAACAAGCGCAAACCGCCAATGTTGCCCATGCCATGAGCCAGATGTCGCAGGCGGTGCAAGAGGTGGCCCAAGGCGCCAGTGAAACCTCCAACACCACCGGCGACGCCATCAAGGAAGTAGCGCGCGGCAACGAGGTTATCACCCACGCCAATACCGCGATCAACGAGCTATCCAGCACGGTCACCGCCCTTAACAAGGTATTAGAGCGATTAACCGAAGGCAGTGGCAAAATCGCCAGCGTTGCCGATGTTATCCGGGCCGTGGCCGAGCAGACCAACCTACTGGCATTAAATGCGGCGATCGAGGCCGCTCGGGCAGGCGAGCAAGGCCGAGGCTTTGCGGTAGTCGCCGACGAGGTTAGAACCCTCGCTCAGCGCACCCAGCGCTCGACCGAGGATATTCAGGCCATTATTGGTGAACTCTCAGAGAGCACCCAGTTAGCCGGCGACAACATGGAGCAATGCCAACACTTGGTTGATCGCAGTGTCAGTGAAATGGTTAATGTCAGCGATGCGCTAACGGCTATCACTAACGCGGTCAGCGCCATTGACCTGTTATCCCATCAGATTGCCGCCGCAGCCGAAGAACAATCTGCCACTGCAACGGATATTGACAACAATACCCGCGCTATTACCCAAATTGCCGACGACACCAAGAGCGATATCGATGCGGCGAGTCGGGCAAACAACGATATGGCCGAACGCGCCTCCGACCAGTTTGATCTCGTGCATCGCTTTGGCTAGCACTTGCCAAAAGCGGCCAAAACCCGTAGTTTTGGCCGCTTTTAAGACGCTGACCAAGGGGCACACACAATGGCGCTTAGCAACGATGACATTCTGGCCGGTGACCTTGCGCACGTCTGGCACCCCTACTCTTCTTTCTTAACCCCCTCCCCAACTTATGCGGTGCGAAGTGCCAAAGGTGTCACTATCACCCTCGCCGATGGCCGCGAGCTGATCGATGGCATGTCGTCTTGGTGGAGCGTACTCCACGGCTACAACCACCCACGCATGAACGCCGCGCTCACCGCTCAAGCCGAGCAAGTCAGCCATGTTATGTTTGGCGGTTTAACCCACGAGCCAGCGGTCACTCTGTGCCAAAAGTTAGTTGAGCTAACACCCGCCGGCCTTAACAAAGTCTTCTTATCTGATTCGGGCTCTGTGAGTGTAGAAGTTGCGATGAAAATGGCGCTGCAATACTGGCACTCGCAAGGGCGCCCAGAGAAACATCAGTTTTTAGCGTTAAAAAAGGGCTATCACGGTGACACTTTTGGGGCGATGAGTGTATGTGACCCCGTCACCGGCATGCACCATTTGTTTCGCGATAACTTAATGCAGCAGCGTTTTGCCGAGCCGCCCAACAGCAACTTTTACGATGAGTTTGACGAGGCTGACCTCGAAAGCCTAAAGGAGCAATTGCACCACCATAAGCAACTGGCGGCGGTTATCTTAGAGCCAATCGTACAGGGCACTGGCGGCATGCGCTTTTACTCACCGGTCTATTTACAAAAAGTGCGCGAGCTGTGCGACCAGTACAATGTACTGCTGATTGCCGATGAAATAGCCACCGGTTTTGGCCGCACCGGCAAACTGTTTGCGTGCGAACACGCCGGTATTAGCCCGGATATTTTATGCCTAGGTAAAACCCTGACTGGCGGATACATGACGTTAGCCGCGACGCTGTGCAACGACAAAATCAGTGATGGAATATGTCGCGGCGAGGCCGGCGTGTTTATGCACGGTCCCACTTTTATGGGCAACCCGCTCGCCTGCGCCATGGCTAATACCAGTATCGATTTACTGCTCGAAAACAATTGGCAAGCACAAGTCGGCGCTTTGGCAGCCGGCTTAAGTGAAGGGCTGGAACCTTGCCGTGAACTCGCGGCGGTCGCGGATGTACGAGTGCTGGGCGGCATTGGTGTGGTTGAGTTACACGAGGCGCAAACGCTGGATGAGTTACAGCCAGCGTTTGTCGCCGAGGGTATTTGGGTGCGCCCGTTTGGCAAGCTTGTGTATGTGATGCCACCCTATGTAATGTCGGCCAACGAATTGGCGACCCTGACACAGGGGATTTATAACGTGGTCTCGCGTTTATCTTAATTAGCCTGTGAGGCACAAAACAACCGATGCCGTTACCCGGCATCGGTTGTCAGCAGGGGCTAAATCATCGCTTTTAAACCCACCGCCGAACGCAGCTTGGCAATCAAAGGCTGGCTGTACTCGCGCGCCCGTGTTGCGCCTTGCTGTAAAATGTCTTCGATATCGGCCGGCCGCGCCATTAAATCTTCATAGGCCTCACGCGCATCGCCTAGCTGATTATTTACCAGCTCAAACAATTCCCGTTTTGCTTCGCCCCAGGCAATGCCCTCGGCAAACTTAGCGCGCATCGCTTGAGTTTGCTCGTCAGTGGCAAACGCCTCCCAGATTTGAAATACCGTAGAGGTATCCGGGTCTTTCGGCTCACCGGGTTCCAGCAAGTTCGTTTTAATTTTATTGATATGCTTTTTAAGCTTTTTCTCGGGCAAAAACAACGGAATGGTATTGTTGTAGCTTTTGCTCATTTTGCGACCGTCTAGCCCCTGCAGCACAGCCACTTTGTCGTCCACCTGCGCTTGCGGCAATACAAAGTGCTCGCCATAGTGGTGGTTAAAACGCCCGGCAATATCGCGCGCCATCTCGACGTGCTGAATTTGGTCTTTGCCGACCGGTACTGTATTGGCGTTAAACATTAAAATATCCGCCGCCATCAAAACCGGATAACCGTACAGCCCCATGGTTACGCCGTAGTCAGGATCTTCGCCAGCGTCCTCGTTGGCGGCTACTGCCGCTTTGTAGGCATGGGCGCGATTCATTAAACCTTTGGCGGCCATGCAGCTAAGCAACCAGCACAGCTCCGGAATCTCGGGGATGTCAGATTGACGATAAAACACCGCTTTTTCGGTATCCAGCCCCAAAGCCAGCCAAGTGGCCGCAATCTCACGGCGCGACTGTTCAATACGCGCCGCGTCATCACACTTAATCAGTGCGTGGTAATCGGCCAAAAAATAAAACGATTGCAACTCAGGGTTTTGGCTCGCGGCAATGGCCGGGCGAATGGCGCCGACATAGTTACCCAAATGGGGCGTTCCGGTGGTGGTAATGCCGGTTAATACACGTTGTTTGCTCATGGAGTACTCTTTAAAGGTCAAATCACTTAGCGGCGCTTAAGGGCGCCTATGATACAGGTTCGCTCAAAGCCTGTGTAGCGCGCTAAGCTGCTGCAACAATTGTTGGTAAGCCAGGCCACCACGGGACCACTGTAACGCTGATAAATCCGGCCTCGGAGTCGGGTTTGCGGGGGCCAGCCGCGCTGCGATCGCCGCCGCAAACGCCTGAGCATCAGCCTCCAGCGCACCAGTTACCGGGTAGCAAGCACTCGCGCCAAACCACTCTGGGTAAGCCTGGCGGCCGGGCACTACTGGCGTCGCGCCCGCAGCGACGGCCTCAAGCACTGACAACCCTTGAAAATCGTGATCGGCGCTGGATAAAACTATGTCACTCGTCTGCAGTAGCGGACGGTATTCTGAGCTGGGCAAATAGCCCCACTGCCCCAACCCACCGGCGTCCGACAATCGCTGTTTTATCGCGCTAAATTCGGCGGGCACTTGACGAAAGGATTGCCCCACAACGTGCAAGGTGAAGGGCAAGGCCCCGTTATACTTGATGCACAGAAGCTCTAACGCGCGCAACAAGAGCGCCGGGTTTTTATCGTACTCCCAACGGTGGTTCCAAATAAGCTGCGGACGTCTGTTTGGGGCACGACTCGTTCCGCTAGGCGGAAAGCACGCATCATCCAGTAAAACAGGAATAACACTCGCACGAGCTTGCAGTTGCGAGACAATACCGGGCGGCACCAAATCCGGCAGTTTACGTAACAATTGTTCGGCACCGGCAAAAAACGAGTCGCGATTAAACCCCGTATTAAACACCAAACGGTCAGCACATAGCGCGCTGTAGAGTGTAACGATTTGCGGTTCAACCGATGCGTAAGCGGCGGCGCTTTTGGGGTAGGCAAATTGGTTTTCATGGAAGTACAAAGCGGTGGGCAAACGCGCTAGCGCAGGCACCATCCCTCGCAGCGCCGCCAAATCGACCATACTTGTGGCGAGCAATGCTTGGTAGTCTGCCTCAAGTGTCTCGCGGTGCAATCCGGCAAAGCTCATGCTATTGCCGCGAATACGCCAACTAAAATGCCTCGGTGGCAAGGCTAGCTGGGTAAACTCAAATTCAGGCAAGTGATCGGCTAAACCTTTGCGCCAGCGCTGATGGCTGGCGGCATCGTACCCAGATAACAGTAAAACACGGTGGCTCAAACGCTATGGCCCAAGCGCAGCGGCCTTTTAAAAAAGAGCTCCAGCACTTTTTTTAACGCCAAGGCGTCGTCGCTACCGGCCAATTCGCGCACAGAGTGCATAGCAAAGGTCGGCACACCAACGTCGATAGTGCGAACCCCCACCTCGGCTGAGGTAATGGGACCTATGGTGCTGCCGCATTCCATATCCGTGCGCGAAACAAAACTTTGCACCGCAATGCCCGCCTCTTGGCACAGTAGGCGAAACATTCCGCTGGTTTCACTGTTGGTGGCGTAACGCTGGTTGGCGTTAACTTTAATAACCGGGCCGCCATTTAATAATGGACCATGCTGCGCGTCGTGTTTAGCGGTAAAGTTTGGGTGAATACCATGGGCGTTATCGGCCGACACCATAATCGAACGATCCAACATCCGCATTCGCTCGCTGACATCGGGGCTCAAGCGCTGTAAAAATTGATCAAGCATAGGGCCTTTTGCGCCACAAGCAGAGGCACTACCCACTTCTTCGTGGTCGTTACAAACCAGTAAACGGTGTTGCTCACCGTCGGCACTAAGCAGTGCCTGCAAGCCAACATAACAGCTCAACAGGTTATCCAACCTCGCACTGGCGATAAACTCGCGCTTCAAACCAACCAAAGCTGGCGTTTGCGTATCGTATAGACACAATTCAAAATCCAAGATGTCAGCCGCACCGATGTTTACGCCCTGCTGCTTCAGCTGCTCACTCACCACTTGCTTAAAAGGCGTTGGTTGGTCGCCGTTAGGGGCCAACATTAACAGCGGACGAATATCCTCTTGCGCATTAATAGAGCGATTGCGGTTAGCCTCCCGATCTAAATGAATCGCTAAACTGGGCACGACGGCAACGGGCGCGCAAAAATCAATTAGACTGCTGCACGGCTCGGAATCAGAATCTTTGTAAGTAACCCGGCCGGCAATCGATAAGTCGCGATCAAACCAAGTGTTTAGCAATGCGCCGCCGTACACCTCTACCCCCACCTGACTGTAGCCAGCGCTTTGTATATCGGCGTGAGGTTTGATTTTTAGGCAGGGGCTATCGGTATGCGCCCCAACCATACGAATGCCAGCGTCTACCAATGGCTCTGCGGCGTGAACAAACGCCAAAATAGAGGAGTCATTGCGAGTCACAAAATAGCGGCCGCCCGTTTGCAACTGCCAGTGATCGGCCTCTTGCAGACGCTCAAACCCGGCCTCGGTTAACCGCCGCGCCATCTCGGCGGTGGCATGAAAAGGCGTTGGGCTCGCCGCGATAAAGCGCAACAAGTCGTCGTTAAAGTCACTGTGTACTGCATCGTTCATCGTGATTGTCTCGCATTTGGGTTTGTGGCGTGTGTGCTCTGCGGGCAATGGGTTCCCCTATCGCTTAATACTGGTTTACGCGGGAGTGCGAATACGCTGGCGCTTTTTCCAAGAAACTTCATTGCGCAAATAGACAGGTTGCACTTGCTCAACCGCTTGGGCCTCACCGGCGTTATACAGCATTGCCGCTAATTGCACGATATCGCGCGCGCTGGGATAGACCTCTATTTCGTGCCGATCGGTCAAGCTCGCTAAGGGCCCATAGCGCCAACCGCTGCCGACGCCAATAAAGGCCGGCTCTGGCGCTACTAGCGTAGCTACCGATTCGGGGGCATTCACGCTATCGGCGTGAATCGCTCTGGGTAAACAGACGGGGCTTGAGCACTCATACAACCCCCAATAAACCTCGCCCATCCGGGCATCCAAAGCACTTAATATTCGCCCTCCGGCAGCGTCACCAAAAGCGCGACCATACGCCATCGCCATCAATGTCGATACCGGCAACACAGGCACATCGGCGCCAAACGCAAGCCCCTGAACCACGCCCATACCAATACGCAAGCCGGTAAAAGAGCCCGGCCCCGCGCCAAAGGCAATCGCATCCAGTTGTTTAACGCTTGTGCCTAGCTCGGCGAGTAACTCGGCGACCATAGGCAAGGCGCGTTGAGTATGGCTTTTAGCGGCCAGCTCAAAACGATCAATCAGTTGATCGCCATCGAGATAGGCAACTGAGCAGGCATCGCTCGACGTGTCTAGCGCAAGAATTTTAGCCATAGATCATCATCACAGAAAGATTAAGCCGCTATTTTGACAGATTCCCGCCTACCGCCTCAACAATCATTGGCTTAACACCGACATTTTGCCGCCAAACCACTCGCGCGAGACAAAAAAGCCCCCCACTGTTACCAGCGGGGGGCTCGTGAGTCATAACCCAGTAAGCTTTAGGTTATCTGATGAGGTTGCGCCTTTTTTGGCGGACGACCTCGACGGCCGCTGGCTTTTTTGCGTTTCGCGGGCGCTTTACGCTTGGCTGGAGTTTTTGCGCTAGCCGCCGCTTTAGGCTTTGCTTTGGTTTTGCTCTTCACTTTACTTTTTGCTTTTGCCTTGGCGGCCTCTTTTTTCTCTAGCGCTTTAATTTTAGCTTTAGCCTTTTTCTCAGCGGCTTTGGCTTTAGCTTGCATTTTCTTCGCCGCCGCTTTTATCTTTTTCGCGTCGGTGCTGGCGCGAGACTTTAACCACTTGGCCTCAAACGCCGCTTTGGCTTTTTCCAGGTCGCTATAAGCTCGTGCCGACAGGCGCTCTTCCACTTCAGCCACTTTTGCTTTGCTGGAATCTTGTAACGCTCTAACAGCAGCAAGTGACTTCTCTTTGGCCAAACGCGTTTTTTGTTCGGCCAATTTTAACCGCAACGCGCGAGCCTTTTCTGAGGCTCGGCTAGTGGCGGCTGTCGCGGCTTTCGCGGAGCGTTTATCACCCGCCTTAGCGCTTTTCGCGGCTTTAGCTTTGGCAGCTTTAGCTTTAACTCGGGCCGCGTCCACTTTTTTGGATTGCTCGTCAAGCTGAGCCTGAGCTTTATCCACCGCGAGCTGTACTTTGGCTACGGCTGTATCAGCCGTAGCAGCTACCGCACGCTTAGGGGACTTACGGGTTGATGTTTTACGTTTAGCGGGCGCTTTACGCGCTGCTTTTTTCGCAACTCTAGCCATGAGATATCTCCTAAATTGTTATTACTCGTACACGCAAAAAGTATAGCCGTGTGAACATGCGCTGCAGGCGCATCTCAAATACTATTTAAAAAACAATCAGATTGCACGTTTACAAGTCGTTTTTAGCAAAAAACAGACAACAATGGAGTATTTTTTTATTAAAAAGGCAAAAAAGTAACAATGGCGGCGGATTTTTATGTTTTATTTGTGCGCACTGGTTTTACGAGTGCGTTTAACAATAGGGATTAATGCATTAATCCTACACGCATTGAAGAGCATTTATACTTTACATCAATAGCCGTAAGGCTATGCAGTCCAAAATACCCACGATGCAAAACCAATAGCGCCCCATTAGAGCCAACTTACATAAAACACCCCTAACGCACAGTGCAACCATGCGACTGTATTAATCCTGCGGAGCCCGCCTACTCGCTCATATACTTTTAAGGTAACAGCTGAGCCTTGGATAAACCTTCAGACACAAAAAAGGCCCCGCAGGACCTTTAATGACTTTTTGCTACAACCGCCCTTTAAACTATGGCGATTTAATCGGTTAACACAGAAAACAACTGGCTGCGGATATTATCGACACTGCCCACACCCGATACCCGGGTAAAACTTGGGACATTGCCACCTTTAGCTTCAAGGGATTTATAAAACTCAACCAATGGTTTAGTTTGCTCGTGATACACGGCCAGACGCTTGCGTACCGTTTCTTCTTTATCGTCTTCACGCTGAACCAGCGTTTCTGAGGTTTCATCATCCAAGCCGGCATTTTTAGGTGGGTTGTGCTCTACGTGATATACGCGGCCCGAGGCCTCGTGCACACGACGCCCACTGAGGCGGCTCACAATCTCTTCGTCAGCAACGTCAATCTCGATCACGTAATCAATATCGATACCGGCATCTAACAACGCTTCGGCTTGTGGAATCGTGCGCGGAAAGCCGTCAAATAAAAAGCCTTTTTCACAATCGTCCGCCGTAATGCGCTCTTTCACCAACGCAATGATTAGGTCATCTGGCACCAAACCACCCGCAGCCATGATGTCTTTGGCCTGCAAACCGAGCGGAGTACCCGCTTTAACGGCCGCGCGCAACATGTCGCCAGTCGAAATCTGCGGAATACCAAACTTATCCATTATCATTTTTGCCTGAGTACCTTTCCCTGCACCCGGCGCCCCCAATAATATGACCTTCATTTACAATCACTCCTCAGTATAAATTATTAGACCTCGTGGGCCTGAACGGTCAACTGGCGCTCTAAACCGCCTTGGTACGACACCCTAGATGCCGCCCTTATGCCGTTACGACTGGTACTCTTTAACACTGTCCCGCAAGCTGAAACTTGCCACAGCAGAGCCCTGCATCGAAAGCTAATTTTGAATAAATATTGTTCAGAAAAAAGGCGATACGATACACCGCTGCCCACCCAAGCACAAGACGGGGACTTTGACAGGTCAAACATAGGACATAAGCCATTGTTTCATATAGCCATTGTCGCTATATTAGATAGTAGACTTCTCACCCGACAGCCATTGCCGGCCTTTATAGGTCGCGCTGAGCTGAGCAAGATCTAACCAGGCCGCCGAGATCTGTGCACATTATTAATGCACCCCGCGACCGCCCGACCAGTAACTGATAGAGGTAACGGAATATGAAACCCAGCGAATTAATAAGCCATTGGGAAAAAACTGCCAGCGGCGAGATGACCCGTTCCGCCTATCACGTAGCACTACCGATGGAAGATGCCGCTAAGCTTGAGGCGCTGCAGCAAATGTACCCCAAACGCAGTGTTGAACAGCTTATCGGAGACTTACTAAGTGCCGCCCTGTATGAGCTAGAAGAATCCATGCCCTACGTAAAAGGCAAAAACGTCGTGGCACACGATGAATTAGGGGATGAAATTTACGAAGATACCGGGCCAACCTCGCGCTTTTTAGAGCTTTCTCAGGCCAAACTGAAGCAACTTAAAGCAGAAGGCTAACCCCGTTTTTACAATCACATTTTTATTAACTTGACGGCCGCCAAGCCGTCAAGCTCGGTAAAAACGACTTAGATTACGCCGCCATTACCCTTTATACCGGATAAACTCAGGCGTCTTTATCGGCGTACTGACCACCCTCTTCATAAATAACTTCACTGACGATTTCCGCTGGGGTTTTGCCACGGCAATCAATCGTGATATCAGCATGGCGTTGGTACAAAGGCAGCCTTTCGGCGTAGATATCGGCCAAGCCATGACCATCGGGGCTGGCAATGCCGCGAGTTGACAAGTTATCCACGCGCCTTTGCACCTCGGCCAAATCGACATCGAGGAAAACCACCTGGCCCAGCGATTTAAGCAACCCCATTGCAGGCTCGCTGTAAACAACACTGCCACCGGTCGCCACCACGTGGCGGTCACAGACTAGTGACAACACGGTAGCCTCTTCGAGCTCACGCAAGTGCTGATAATCGGCATCGTAGACAATATCTTGCAACGTCTTACCGGCGTGCGTCTGAATTAACAGATCGGTGTCGACGAACTCCCGTGCCAGCTCTTTAGCGAGCAATACGCCAACCGTGCTTTTACCCACACCCGGCATGCCAATAAGGATAATGCTTTCGCCATGTACAGTCACGACAACTCCTGCGTATTAAGTTTTAGGGCACTTTACCTCTAAACCTTAAAGTTTCCCACCAGTTGACGCAAGTTGTGCGACAGAGTACTAAGCTCCGCGCTGGCTTCTGCGGTCTTGCTGGCGCCGCCAGAGGTATTCATCGCCAGCTCATTAATTTCCACTAAATTTTTATCAATCTCGGCGGTTACTGAGCTTTGCTCTTCGGCAGCGGTGGCAATCTGAATCGCCATATTGGTAATGGTACCCACCGCCTCACTGATACTCGCCAGCGACTCACCACCATCGTTGGCGGACTCTACCGCCTCCCCGGTCATGTCACTGGCGTGGGTCATCGCTTGCACGGCACCTTGAACTCCTGATTGCAACTGCACGAGCATCTGCTGGATATCCTCGGTGGACTCTTGGGTGCGGCTGGCGAGTGTGCGCACCTCATCGGCGACAACGGCGAACCCTCGCCCTTGTTCACCAGCGCGAGCCGCCTCAATGGCGGCATTTAATGCGAGTAAATTGGTCTGCTCGGCCACACCGCGAATCACATCAATCACTGACGTAACGTTTTTAGCTTCGTCCTCAAGTTTGCCCATAACGCCGGCCGTGTCGTTAATACGGGCTGACAACTCCTCAACACGCGCTACCGCCGTGCGTATGCGTGCTTGCCCAATCTCTGTCACATTACTGGCGTTTTTAGCGCTTTCAGCCGTCTCGTTGGTGTTTTGTGCCACCTCTTGAATCGCCACCGTCAACTCATTTACAGCAGCGACCACCATGGTAATGGCGTGGCACTGTTCGTCGGCAGCCCTCTGGCTGTTGCTTGACACCTCTAATAGTAGGTTGGCCGATACCGCCACATCTTCTGTATTACTGCGAATTTGGCTGATGAGCGATTGCAGTTTATCCATAAAGCGGTTTACATGCCCCGCGAGCTCGCCCAATTCATCACTATTGCCCTCATCCAGGCGAATCGTCAGATCACCGTCGCCCTCGGCGATGTTATGGATACGATCACCAATGGCTTTGAGCGGCCGAATCACCATCATGGGAAGCAATAACGCCGCCGCTAGGGCAACCAACAAGCAGATAACCGCAATCACAATCAGCTGCGCCGAAATGGTTTGCTCATCGGACTCGATTTGTTGCGTAAATTGATCGACGTGGGCCAAGCGCCGCTCACCGACTATGTCTAAATGAGAGCGCACCGCCTCAAAATAGCGAAAGCTCTTTTCAAACCCTTCTTGCTCTACCGCGTCAATGGCCATCGGATCACCCAAACTTGCCGCCGATACCAAGTTTCGGCTGTATTGGTACCACGAATCATACAGCCGTAAAAACTCCTCGCGCTCGGCGGGGGTACTGGTGTCGGATAACTGCAGCGACTGTAAAAAGCGGGATTTAGCCTGCTCAGCATTATCTTCAAACTCGGTTTTTAAAGCCGCAATACTGGCACCACTCACGCCGCTGATAAACATCGTGCGCTCAGCGGTTAACGCCTGATAGAGGTCTCTATCAGCCTGCAAGATTAACTGCAGCTCCTGGAGGTTAATTTTAGCAATCGTATTGGCATGAGATGCTAATTGGTTGGTCGAGCGAACGGAGTAGAGGCTCGAGTACAAAAACAATACGACCAACAGTAACAACGGTAGGGTGAGCTTCCAGCGAAAGCTCATATTATGATACCAAGCAAACATTGTGTGTCCCTCTCAACGCCAGTGGCAGTGCTATTAGCAGCAACGCCTAATTATTATAATATCGGCCGTGGACGGAAAATCTTAACGGTGCAGTTTTAAGCTGACTTTAACCACCTTCGCGTCTTGCATTTCCAGCACAATAAACTCGACATTACCTAAACGCACCCGGTCACCCACCACCGGTTTCTTGTAGCGCTTATAAATATAGCGGCCAATACTCCAGTTCGCCATGTCGGCGGGGACCTCAAAGCTATACAACATCCCCAAATCGGCCAACTTCGCTCGCGGGGTGAACACAAACTCGCCAAAAAAGGCCTGTGCATTCAAACGATCCGGCTCCAGCTCACCCACCAAGGTTTTATCGAGGGCTTTTAGGGCATCCGGTCTGGCCAGCAGATAAACGTGATCATTGGCCTGCAATGTGGGATCGTCCTGCAACGGCACCGGCATCTCTTCACGCATAATGCACAATAGCTGAGCCTGGTCCGGTAACGGCAAATTTGCCACGTCCATTTTTAGCGCTGGAGAATCCTGCAATAGCTTGTAGCCGACAAACTCAAACCCAGCCTGCCCCGGTACACCCAGCTCAACCCGCTGCACCCGCGATGAACTGGTAGGCACATCCAACTTTAACCAGCGCGCCAAGGGCGCTACCGTCCAGCCCTGTAGCACCAGAGAGATAAGCACAATAAAAAAAGCAATATTAAAAAAGAACGGCCAGTGCTCTAGCCCGGCGAGCCAGGGGAACATCGCCAACACAATGGGTACCGCGCCCCGCAGCCCAACCCAAGAAATAAACAGCGTCTCGCGCCACGAAAACTGAAACGGCAGCAGCGATACAGTCACGGCCAGCGGCCGCGCGACAAAGATTAAAAACAATCCGACTAATAACGCGCTGGAAGCATAAGTCACCAGCTCCCGTGGCGACACCAGCAAACCCAGCATTAAAAACAAGCTAATTTGCGCCAACCAGGCAATGCCATCGTGAAACCGCTGAATATTGTACAACCCGCGCGAAACGCGGTTGCCCAACATTAAACCGCCCAAATAAACGGCTAAAAAGCCACTCGAGTGCAGCACGGCGGCCACCCCAAAAATTGAAATACCGCCAAATAACGCCAACAGAGGATAGAGCCCGGGGCTTAACTGCAACTTAGTCACACCCCACGCCAGCACACGCCCGCCAACGACCCCAACGGCGGCACCTACTCCCATTTGCCAGACAAAAGCCCACAACATCGAGGCGTGAAAACCGGTCTCGCCCAGGCGGATAAACTCGACCACGGTAATGGTTAAAAAGATCGCCATCGGGTCGTTCAAACCCGACTCTATCTCAAGCGTTGCCCCGACCCTGGCCTTGAGCGCCAAGCCCTGCATGTTAAGCACGGAGAAAACGGCGGCGGCATCGGTCGAGCCGACGATAGCGCCAATCAGCATACCCTCTACCCACGACAGCTCCAGCATCCACGCGGCAAACGCGCCGCACACAGCGGCGGTAACGACCACGCCAAGTGAGGCCAACACCAACGCTGGGCGCAACCCCACCCGAAAGTTGGTGATATCCGTGCGCAAGCCGCCATCAAACAAAATCACAGCCAGCGCGATGGTGCCTAAAAATAACGCCGACTGAACATCGTCATAGGCAATTTTACCTATGCCATCCTCACCGCCGAGCATCCCCACCAATAAAAACACCAACAATAGCGGCATTCCCACTCGAGGCGAGAGCGCGCTGGCCAAGATGCTGATCAAAAAGAGAACAGCACCGAGCAATATCAACTGATTAAGTACATCCATAAGTTAATAATACACTAGCTTGACAGGCATACCGACGCCCAGGCGAAAAAATTCAAAGCGGCGACTGCTACCAGCGCAAGCAGATAAATCCTGTTATCATGCACGCTATTCTCATGCCCAGATCAAGTTGTTATTCATGCTCAATAAAGACGCTATCTCTCAGCTTTCGCAGTTAAAGTCCTCTATCGTCGCCGACAAAACCTACGCCGAAGGCATTGTTCGGCCCACCGCCAAACGCTTTGGCTTTGTCCGGCTGGATGACGGTCGCGATGCCTTTTTGAACCCCGACCAGATGCTGCGAGTACTACCCGGCGACCGAGTGAAAATCAGCCTGACCGAGAACAACAAAAAGCAGCTGGAGGCAACTCTTGAAAGCTTATTGGAGACGCCATTAACGACCTTCGTCGGGCGTTACGTTCGCAAGGGTCCTGCGCATTTTGTCGAGCCAGACTTACCACCGTTCAACCGATGGTTATTTATTCCGCCACAAGAGCGCACCAACTGCGCCGAGGGCGATTTAGTAGCCTGTCAGCTGGTTCGGCATCCGTTTAAGCACGAAGGCAAAGCGCAAATTCGTGTGATAAATCGCATCGGTCGGCCCGACGAAATCGGCATAGAGGGTCGCTATATCGCCGCTAAATTTAATTTGCCTAGCGAGTGGAGCGAGTCGGCACTGGAGCAAAGCCAGAGCATCAATATCGACCACCTTGATGACAACAAGCGGGCCGACTTAACCGACTTACCGCTGGTCACTATTGACTCGGAATTTACCCGCGACATGGACGACGCCGTCTATGCCGTCCGCGACGGCGATGGTTGGACCCTGACCACGGCCATTGCCGACCCAAGCGCGTTTATCACGTACGATTCAGCGCTTGATCAAACCGCTCGAACCCGTGGGAGCACGCTTTATTTACTGGGGCATCCCATTACCATGCTGCCCACCGAGTTGTCGCACGACACGTTCTCGCTCATTGCCGGCGAAGTGCGACCGGCCATAGTGTGTAATATCCGTATTGATAGCGACGGTAAAATTACCGATTACGGGTTTCAGCAAGCGCTAATCAAATCGCACCACAAACTGAACTATCAGGCGGTCAGCGATTTGCTGGATGAACGCGAAGGCGGTGACGACAGCTACGCAGCCCTGCCAAGTGACGTTCGCGACAGTCTAAAGGCACTGCACGAATGCGCGAGCGCGCGCTTAAATTATCGTCGCGAGCACGCCCTGGTGATGGAAGATCGCGCCGATTACCAATACTGGCTAAACGATCAGAAAAAAATCGAACGGATTGAAAAGCGCCACCGCAACACCGCACAAAAGCTGGTCGAGGAAGCCATGCTCGCCACCAACATCTGTGCCGGCCGCCTATTCAAAGAAAACCCCAGCACCGGCCTGTACTCCGGTCACGTCGGGTTTCGTCCCGAGCGCCTAGAAGATGCCAAACAACTGGCGGGTGAACTCTTGCCCGAACTGGCCGCGCAAGATCTCGCGCAGCTGCCTCACTTTCAGGCGCTGTTTAAGCACCTACGCGCTAACGCACCACAAAATCCCGAGTTAAACGCGCTGCTTTCGTTGCTGCAACGGCTGCAGCAAGCGGGCAGCTTAAGCGCCGAACATCAAAGCCATTTTGGTTTGGGCTTTGACGCCTACGCAACCGTCACCTCTCCTATCCGGCGCTACCAAGACCTGTTTAACCACTTTGCCCTTAAAGCAATTTTAACAGGTACCGATGTACCAGTAGCCCCGAGCGAATTGGCCGAGCAGCAACAGCAAATTTTAGTGCGCGGGCGACAAGCCAGCCGGCAATTAGAGCACTGGCTGCTGTGCCAATACTTGGCCGAGCACGTCGGCACCGTTCATTTCGGCACCATTACCGGGGTTAGTCCTAACGGTATTAATGTGCGCCTTAATGACATTGGCTGCGACGGCTTTGTGCAATTATCAGAAAAAGGCAAACCGCGCCCTAAATTTGACAGCAGGCGCTTACAGCTAACCACAGAAACAAAAGTCTATACGCTGGATGAAACCATTGCGGTAAAAATATCGGCGGTAGATGTTGATACTCGCCGCATCAGCTTAGAGCTAGTAGACGCCGCCGTGGCCGAGCGGTTGCAAGTGTTCGAGCAATAGTACAACCGTGGTGCGCACAAACTCTGAACAATACTGGCTATTTAAGTCGGAGCCTGATTGCTACAGCATTGACGATCTGGCGCAAGCGCCGCAACAGACCGCCCGCTGGGACGGCGTGCGCAACTTTCAAGCGCGTAATTTTTTACGCGACCAAGTCGCTGCGGGTGATCGGGTATTTTTCTACCACAGCCGCTGTAAAACAATCGGTATTGTCGGCACTGCGATCGTCAGTCGCGCCAGCTATGCCGACCCGCAACAGTTTGACCCACAAAGCCCCTACTTTGACGCCAAATCCAGTGCAGAAGCGCCTCGCTGGTTTTGCGTTGATATCACCTTGACTAAAAAATTTGCTCAGACAGTCACTCTTGATCAGATCAAGCAAATTCAAGCGCTTGATGAGATGGTGCTGCGTAAACAAGGTCGACTCTCTGTCCAGCCCGTGACCCAACGGGAATGGCAAACCATTAACCAACTGGCACTATAATGAACGGTTAACACCTTTCTGGTGCCTTTAACCCAAAAAAAATGCCGGCATATATGCCGGCATTTTTACGTCTTGCGGTCTATTTAAGGCTCTGGGTTCCAGCCCGCACCGCCGTTGTAACCGGCGAATACTGATGCTCTATCCGAGTATGCGGCCGCTTCGCCCGCAGATAACAGGTAACCCGATTCGCGCTGGGATAAATCCAATGGATTACCGCTTAAATCGGTACTACCAAACTCTTTCCAACCAGAGCTGGCATCGGCAACAACAGGGTTGGGTGCGGGCTGACTATTAACACCCTCACCCGCCCAACCGATATCGGCGATATGACTGTCCATGGCGCAATTGATAAACGCAATATTATCGTAGTTCTCAGCTTTGCCGCCACTGCGTGCCAAATAGCTGGTGCCATCTGCAATTACATTTCCCGTTGGCCCGGCGCCGCGCGTTAAACGCGAGTTTAAAAACACAAACCCCGGGTCGGTAATATTTTCAGTACGCGCCTGCAAAATATAACCATCGCTAGAGCCTTTAGAGTCGCCAATCGAGCGTATCTCACTGTCTTCAAACAGTGAAGCGACGCTATAACCCCAAATAAAATCGACGTTACCGGCTACCAACGTATTGTAAAACCAGGTATAGCCTTTTAATAACAAGGTATCCTGCTCGCTAATAAACGCAGAGTTTTTCGCGATCAAACGGTAGCTACTGTTAAAGTAAATCGTCTCCGCTTGGTTGGAGGCATTGTCGACCCGGATGTGGTCATTTTTTAAGGTGATGGTATCGAGTACTAAATTGTCGACGCCTTCAACCAAAAACACACTGCGACCACCGCCCGGTGTACCTGGGCCAGGTGCTGCACTGCCGCCCGAACCACCGTTTAACGACTCGTAGTTATCGTAGTGAATCACGGTATTGTCAGAGCTCTCGCCCCGCAATGTGAGGTTATTTTTATTACGTAAAAACAACATCTCGTGATAAGAGCCGTCGTTAATATGGACCAATGCCGCATCATCTTTCGGCACACTGGACATCATATAGTTTAACGCCCCTTGAACAGTGCGAAAATCGGCCGCACCGTCGTCATCCACCGTGACCTCATTACCCGTAGGGGCCGCCGCTTTGGTGCTAAAGCTCCAGTTGCTGTTTTCTCCTAAGCCGCTAAAGCTCATACCGTTAAGGTCGGCGACCACCACGCCATCACCAATGGCCACATAGTAATCGGTGCCGTACTCCAACAAACCCGTGTGCGGTTTAATGTGCAAGGTATTGCCATCGATAACAAAGGGGCTGTAATAAACACTGCGCACGCGATCTTGCCCCGGATAACCAATATTATCGACCTCGGCACCGAGGTTAATAGTATCAATCAACGCATTATCGCTGGCACGAAAAATACGCACCGAGCCGATGTCACCCAGCGTTGGCGCCGAGTCAAAAGTGATCGCCAAACCTTCATCAATGTGGACATCCATAGCTCTACTGGCGGGCATCAACTTACCGTCCAGATCACCATAGGTTGTACTTGGCATGGTAAAACCTTCAGCCACCGCGACATCAATACGGCGCTCGATACTGGGGTCAGAACCACTGGTAAAGGTTACGCTGGCGTCACCTTTCGCCAAAGGCGTCAATGATACTGCTGCGCCGTCAATATCCACGGCAACAATGGCCGGATCTGAAGACTCCACGGTAAACGAATCTTCCGTCACCCCATCATCTTGCAATGCGGCCACTGTCACCACTAATGGCGCGCTGCCGGCTTCAACCTCCCATGTTGGGTCAGCATAATCGATGGTGAGTTGCACGGGCTTAACCGCCGGGTCGCCCACTTTAATATCATCGATTTCGAACGACCTATTGTAGGTGTACAAACCAATTAAGCCTTTATCAGCGTAATCGGCGTCCGGCGTGGTGCCCAGCAGCTCACCGTTTAGGTAAACGGTTAAGTCTTCACCGATCATTTCAAAGCGTACGGTGTACCAAACACCATCGGTCTCGCCGGCTTCACCCAGCAAAATCGGCTTACTTGCCTGCACTGGCCGCGAGATCGAGCCGTCAACACTTTTGGCGATTTCGACCTTGGTACTGCTTGAAGAGTTTTGTACGTTTAAGCCACCGGCGTGCCAGTTACCTGCACTGTCGTAACGCGCCATCATGTATAAAAACTTACTGGCGGTATTGCTGTTTTGCCGTGGGCGAATGCGCGCTTCGACAAAATAGTCGGCATTTGGCACATCGGCAAACGCCTCGGGCGTGACCAGCAGCAGTTCACCATCTACCTTATTTGGGCCGGCGGTAGCGGCGGTATAACGCAGCACGTTATTGCCATTGTCATCCAAGATATCAAATGTACCGGTCGCGCCAGTAGTGTTATCGGGGCTAGCTAAAACGTTCCAATTGCTCAGCTCGCCGCTGGCAAAGTCGTCACAGAAATACAAACCGGTTTCAGGGCACTCGAAGGGGCCGGCTACCGGCACTTCGGGTTCAGGTTCAGGCTCGGGCTCCGGTGTAGGTTCCGGCTCGGGTTCTGGTTGAGAGCCATTATCGGCAGGGATATTAATAACGATCGGATCGTCGTCATCACTGTCGCTGCCACAACCGGCGAGTACGCCTAATAAAACGGCAGCCGACAAAAGATAGCCAGTTTTCATGCTAATTCCTTATTATTGATTATATTTTAGGCAGTCAGGTCACGGTAAACGTTTACAGCGCGCAGGACCACCAACCCACCTTACCAAACAAATTAATGGTATGACCAACAATAACATCACTGCCTTACCAAGCTCAATAGTATGATATTTATTATTGGTACCTTAAAAGCCCTATCAAGTATTCCCAACCTTTACACAACCCTCTTGTAAAACCTACATAATCAACAACTTAGAGAGACTATTTATTAATCAACTTAAATCAAATACGCCTATTTTTGTGATGAAGAGCACGCAACAGAAGGGTGGTATCGTATTTGGCAAAGCAATTGCTTTGTATGCGGCAGAGTTTTAATAGCCACTTGGCATCAAACACCCACAGGAGTACTTTACGATGGCCTTACCAGTTAGAACTATGCAAATCGCTGCGGCAACGCTTGCACTGTCTGTCGCGGGCGGCGCTTACGCCGATCGTGGCGCAGCGTTAAAGAACACTTATATCAGCTACAACCATGCGGGCCTGCAGTACGTAGAGCAAGATTTGGACGACTACGATTGCAACCAAGATGGGCTGCGCGCCTATGGCAACGTCGACATTGACGGCCACTGGTACGGGGTCGGCTCGGTGACGGATGTCAGTGGCAATAACGGTTGTGGTTCTACCACTGTGGCGGCTGGTGCTGGCTACCGTACCGCTTTTAGCCCTAGCTTTGATTTGTATGGCACCTTGAGTGTGGAGCACACCTCTCCCGACTACGGCAGCAGCGATACGGGCCTCATTGCCGCCGCCGGTCTGCGTGGTATTTTGTACAACAACATCGAAGGTAAAGCCGAAGTGGCGCACCACACCGCCTTTAACGACACCACGGCATTAAACTTAGGCGCCAACTACTGGTTTACTCGTACCATCGCCGCCACCCTAGACACCTCTCTATCGGATGAAGGCAATTCGATCGCCGCTGGCGCCCGCGTGAACTTTTAATCATTTAGCAGGCATCAAAAACAGGCAGAGGCTTGGGTTTGCCCCGAGCTTCTGCCTGCTTTATTTTTATAGACGCGTTACAATCGCCCTTTTGCTTAAGGCGACTTAGTTATGGCGCATATTGGCCGTTACGCGACCCTCCCCATTGTTAAGCTGGTAGATTTTGGCGCTTACCTAGACGCCGGTGAGCTAGATACCATACTGCTTCCCAAACGCTATCTAACCGACGAGATGACCATTGGTACCGAGGTGGATGTATTTTTGTACCTCGACTCCAACGACATTCCCGTTGCCACCACCATCAAACCCTTTACCCAAGTAGGTGAAACCGCCCTACTCAAAGTGGTGGATATTAACGATGCTGGCGCTTTTCTGGACTGGGGGTTACCCAAACATTTATTGGTCCCCTATAAAGAGCAACACAAACGATTCGAACTCGGACAGTCTTACGTCGTCACTTTGTATTTAGACCCGTATTCACAACGGATAGTTGGCTCTTCGCGCCTCAGCCGGCACCTAGAGGAAGACGGTCGCCACCTGAATGTCGGCGACAAAGTCGACTTACTGATATGCGGCAAAAGTGACATGGGCTTTAAAGCCGTGATCAACCAAGCGTATCTGGGGTTGATATTTCGCGACGACGCGTTCCGCCCGGTGCGCTACGGCCAACGGCTTGATGGTTACATTAAAGGTATTCGAGCGGACGGCAAGATTGATTTGTCCCTGCAACCGCTGGGCGACAAAGGCCGCGACCGACTGCAACAAAAAATTATGGATTATTTACAACAATCCGGTGGGCGCTCTACGCTAAACGACAAAGCCGACCCTGCCGAGATCGCCAAACAGTTTGGGGTGAGCAAAGGCGCCTACAAGAAAGCCTTGGGAGCCTTGTATAAACAGCGCGCAATTACCATTGGCCATGACGAAATCAGTCTTAACTGATAAAACCCGCGCGGCGCTGCAGAATCAAAATATCGCGTAAAACCTTGTTTTTTTAGGTACGGATACAAAGATAAACTGCAGCTCAGAGCCAAGGCGCTAGGATGCTAGGATGTGATGTCGCCACTAGGCACTCAGAGGTGCAGGCTTTGGCTCTCTGTATGACGGCAGACATACCTCGGTAACATCACCTCAAGCTCGGTCGCGGCCGAACCGGAATACGGCTCATCAACTGGGCACGAATCTAACATCACAGGCATGTACACCAGTAAAAGCCCAAGCGAGTTTACCGTCGAATAAACTCGGCGTATATCTCAAGCGTTACTTCATCACCCACGGCAGGCACAAACTGCCCCATGCCGAACTCAGAGCGCAATAACGTTAAACCGGCATCAACACCTAACGTGTAGTCTCCCGTCAGCCGATTGGTGGTGGCACCATTTAACGTAACCGTTAATGTCGTCGCTTTTGTCACGCCGCGAAACGTCAAATCACCACTAAACGCCAACACCGGCCCTGTCACTTGAGCTCTACCGCGCGATTGAAAACGCGCCTTGGGATAATCGTTAACGCACAACCAATCACACCCCATGAGTGTTTCGGCAAAATCAGGACGGTTAATATCCAGCGAGGTCATATCCACATCGGCGGTAAACGTACTCGCCGCCGGGTCATCGTTGCGATAGTTAAGTTGGGCGTCCGAGCGATTAAATCGACCGACGAAGCTAGAAATACCAAGGTGGGAAACTTTAAAAATAACGCGAGTATGGTCAGGATCTAATTGGAAGTTTCCGGGTTTTAAGGTGGACAACGAGGTGTCCACCTTACCCATTATTAACGAGCCACAACCTGCCAGAGCAAACAATGCACTGCAAAGTACAATGCCACACGCTTTTTTAGGCCCGCTAAACACATTACTCCCACTCGATGGTGGCGGGCGGCTTACTGGATACATCGTAGGTAACCCGCGAAACACCGGAGATTTCGTTGATAATGCGGTTCGAGGTTTTCTCCAACAGCTCGTAAGGTAAATGCGCCCAACGAGCTGTCATAAAGTCGACAGTCTCGACCGCGCGCAGCGCGATAACCCACTCGTAACGGCGGCCGTCACCAACCACACCCACCGATTTAACCGGCAAGAAAACGGCAAACGCCTGGCTGGTTTTGTGGTACCAATCGGCGGCGTGCAGCTCTTCTAAAAAGATAGCATCGGCCTCACGTAATATATCGGCGTATTCTTTTTTGACTTCGCCCAAAATACGCACGCCCAAACCTGGCCCGGGGAAAGGGTGACGATAAACCATATCGTAAGGCAAGCCCAACTCTAAGCCGATGGCCCGCACTTCGTCTTTAAACAGTTCTCGTAACGGCTCAACCAGCTCCAGCGCCATATCATCTGGTAAGCCGCCGACATTGTGGTGCGACTTAATGACATGTGCTTTACCCGTCTTGGCGGCTGCCGATTCAATCACATCGGGGTAAATCGTTCCCTGCGCCAACCACTTCACATCGCGAATTTTGGTAGCCTCTTCATCGAATACTTCGATAAAGCTATTACCGATAATTTTACGCTTGCGCTCCGGATCATCTTCGCCGCTTAAGCGCGACAAAAACAACGCTTCGCGATCGGCGCGAATCACTTTAACACCCATGTTTTTCGCAAACATGTCCATCACTTGATCACCCTCCGACTTGCGTAGCAAACCGTTATCGACAAACACACAGGTCAGCTGATCGCCAATGGCTTTGTGCAACAGCGCGGCCACAACGGATGAATCAACACCGCCTGACAGCCCCAACAGGACTTTATCGGTGCCGACTTGTTCGCGAATTTTTACCAGCGCATCATCGACGATATTGGCGGGGGTCCACAGAGGTTCGCAACCGCAAAGCTTAAGCACAAAGTGCTCAAAAATACGCTTGCCCTGTAGCGTGTGGGTCACCTCGGGGTGAAACTGCAGGCCGTAAAAATCTTTCTCGTCACAGTACATACCGGCAATGGGGCACGATGGCGTCGAGGCCATAACCGTAAAGCCCTCAGGCAAAGAAATCACTTTATCGCCGTGACTCATCCACACATCCAGCAGCGCATTACCTTCGGCGTCGACGTGATCTTTAATGTCGTCGATCAGCGGGCCGTTGCTATCGATTTTTACTTGCGCGTAACCAAACTCCTGAATCGCCGAGCCTTGTACAGCGCCGCCCAACTGCTCGGCCATAGTTTGCATGCCGTAACAAATACCCAATACGGGTACGCCCAGTTTAAATACCACTTCAGGGGCGCGGGGCGAGTTAGCTAAGGTGACGGACTCAGGGCCACCGGCAAGAATAATACCGTTGGGGTCAAACTCGCGAATTTCTTCTTCGCTCATGTCGTAAGCACGAATAATGGAGTAAACCCCCACCTCGCGCACACGGCGAGCAATTAGCTGTGTATATTGAGAGCCAAAATCGAGAATGAGAATACGCTGAGCGTGAATATCCTGAGTCATAGGGTTTCCGCAACGGTTAAGTTAACTGTAAAAATGAAAAACCCCCGCACACCATGGCGGGGGTTTTGATGCTGAGCAGAATCAGATTAGCGGCCACTAATAGGATAGTTAGGCGCCTCTTTGGTGATCTGCACATCGTGTACATGGCTCTCGCCCATACCCGCCGAGGTCACTCGGACAAATTTGGGCTGAGTGCGCATCTCGATGATATCACGGCTACCCGTGTAGCCCATGGCCGAGCGCAAGCCGCCCATCATCTGATGCACGATCACATGCAGTGGCCCCTTGTAAGGAACACGGCCTTCAATGCCTTCTGGTACCAGCTTTTCAGCGCCGGCGCTGGCGTCTTGAAAGTAGCGATCAGACGAACCCTGGGTTTGCGCCATAGCACCCAACGACCCCATGCCGCGATAGGCTTTGTAGGTGCGCCCCTGAAACAACTCAACTTCACCGGGGGCCTCTTCGGTTCCGGCAAACATCGAGCCCATCATCACGCAGTCGGCACCGGCAACGATGGCCTTAGCCAAGTCGCCGCTAAAGCGCACACCGCCATCGGCAATCACCGGCACGCCCGTATCTTTTAGCGCCGAAACCACATTGGCAATCGCCGACACCTGAGGCACACCCACACCACTGACAATACGCGTGGTGCAAATGGAGCCTGGGCCAATCCCCACTTTAACAGCATCGGCGCCAGCATCGGCTAACGCTTTGGCCGCCTCTGCGGTGGCGATGTTGCCGCCGATCACTTGAAGATCGGGGTATTTTTGTTTAATTGCGCGAACCCCATCAAGTACATTTTTGGAGTGTCCGTGAGCGGTGTCCACCACCAGTACATCAACCCCGGCATCAACCAGCGCTTTCACTCGGTCATCAGTATCTGCACTGGTACCAACACTCGCACCAACGCGTAAGCGACCCTCGGGGTCTTTGCTGGCACTGGGGTATTGCTCAGCTTTATTAATGTCTTTTACGGTGATCATGCCGCGCAGCTCAAACTTGTCGTTCACGATCAGCACCTTTTCGATGCGATGTTTGTGCAGCAATACCCGAATGTCCGCCGCCGAGGTGCCCTCAAGTGCGGTCACCAGCTTCGCCTTGGGTGTCATAATGCTCGAGACAGTCGCGTCTAAATTGGCCTCAAAGCGCACATCGCGACGAGTGACAATACCAACCAAGTCGCCATTTTCAAGCACCGGAACGCCCGAGATGTTATGTGCTTGAGTCAACTGCAACAGGTCGTTAATGGTGGAGTTTGCCTCGATGGTGATCGGATCTTTAACCACACCGGCTTCGTATTTTTTAACAGCGCGCACTTGCTGCGCCTGTTTTTCAATCGACATGCTTTTGTGGATAATGCCGATACCGCCCTCTTGCGCAATGGCGATGGCCAAACGCGCTTCGGTGACAGTATCCATGGCCGCGGAGATAAGCGGTATATTGAGCGAAATTCCGCGGGTCAGGCGTGTTTTTAACGACACATCCTTAGGGGTGACCTCGGAGTAACCGGGTACCAGCAAAACATCGTCAAACGTGAGAGCCTCTTCAGCGATTCGCAACATAGCTATCCAACCTTTGCGCCAATAGAAAATAAGCGCGGCATTATACTCTATTTATAGGCCGTCAGTAAACCAGAGAAATCCGGGGCACGCCGCGCTAACTGACTGATATTCTTTTATTTTTGCGGCATACAACCACACGATATAAAAAGCTCAAAATAGCACTTTACCGGCACCAATTTAGCCTAGCTTTGTTACAATCACCCCATGGATCACACAGCAACCGATAACAGCCGCACCATCTACAGCGTTACAGCGCTCAACCGCCTTAGCCGCCAGCTGCTAGAGACCCACCTGCCTCTGGTTTGGATTGAGGGCGAGATTTCAAACTTTGCCAGGCCCAGCTCGGGCCACTGGTACTTCACCTTAAAAGACGATGCCGCCCAAGTACGCTGCGCGATGTTTCGTAACCGTAACGCTGCTCTGCGCTTCACCCCGACACAGGGCGAGCAAGTGTTGCTGCGTGCACGGGTAAGCTTGTACGAGGGCCGGGGCGACTACCAGTTGATTGCCGAGCACATGGAGCCGGCCGGCCACGGTGCACTGCAACGCGCCTACGAACAACTAAAAGACAAACTGGCTAAAGAAGGCTTGTTTGACCCCGAGCGCAAACAAGCGCTGCCCGAGCTACCGCGCCACATTGGCGTGATCACCTCGCCCACCGGTGCGGCGATTCGCGACGTCCTGTCGGTGTTACAAAGACGCTACCCCGCGATTCCTGTGAGTATTATTCCGGTGCCGGTGCAAGGCACCGAAGCGGCCCCCGCGATTGTCCAGGCCCTTGCCATGGCGGCCCGCAGTCAACTGTTTGATGTACTGCTGCTAACCCGCGGCGGTGGCTCGCTGGAAGATTTATGGCCGTTTAATGACGAGCGGGTCGCACGGGCCATCTCTCTATGCCCCGTGCCGCTTATCAGCGCTGTGGGGCACGAGGTGGACGTCACCATTGCCGACTTTGTCGCCGATGTACGCGCCCCCACCCCATCGGCGGCTGCCGAATTGGTCGTGCCCGATGTCAGTGAGCAACTGGTGCGCCTGCAAGTGCGCGAGCGTCACCTAGGGCAAACGATTCAACGTCGCTTACAGCGCTTGAGCGAGCAACTCAATCATTTACAAAAGCGACTACGCCACCCCGGTGACCACTTACGGCAGCAGTCCCAAAGGCTCGACCAACTCGAATTGCGTTTAAACAGCGCCATCAACCACACGCTAGAGCGCAAAAAACAAACGCTCGCCAACTTAGAGGCTCGCCAACCAGACCCACGCTACGCACTGCAACACCTAAAAGCGCAATTCCAGCGAACCCGCAGCGCCCTTATGCAGCAGTGGCAAGCCAGTCACCAGCGCGCCTCTCAGCGCCTCGGCGAGAATGCGCGTCTACTGCACAGCGTCAGCCCGCTCAGCACGTTAGAGCGCGGTTATGCGTTAGTCACCGACTCCCACGGCAAAATAGTGCGTGACAGCGATGCAGTACAACAAGGCGATAAAGTAACAGCCAAGCTCGCACGCGGCGAACTGCACTGCCAGATTATTGAGGGTTAATCACTCGGGCAAACCTCATCAAGATTGCACGGCCCGCGCAAACCCATTATATTGAACGCTCTTGTCGGGGCGCCTCGACCTGTTTAAGACAGGGACGGAGGCTGAGATCGGTACGTCCGAACCCGTGGAACCTGAACAGGCTGATACCTGCGGAGGAAACAAGTAACGCATTCGTGCGCCCTCCTCAGCCTCAACGATTATTCGAGGCACCGTGATTGACTCTTTAACCACTCGCTCTGCGCCCTCTCGCGTGGCGATTGCCGGCGCAGGCTTACTAGGCCGCTTAACCGCGTGGCGACTATCGCGCGCAGGCATACATGTCGATGTATATGAAGCGGGCTCGCTCGACGCCCCAACTGCCGCGGCAACGAGTGCCGCCGGAATGCTATCACCGCTAAGTGAAGCGGTGGTCTCAGACTATCAAATTTATCGTATGGGGCTGCACAGCCTAACGCTCTGGCCGCAGTGGTTAAGCGAGCTTGGTCCGCAGGCGCTCACGCATTTTCACTGCAACGGCAGTTTGGTGGTCGCCCATCCACAAGACGATTGCGAGCTGGTTCAGTTTGAAGCTGATTTAACCCGACTGATTGGGCGCAACAACATTGCTATGCAATCGCTTAATGCCAGCCAAATACAAACTGTTGAGCCTGATTTAAACCCACAATTTAAACGCGCATTGTTGTTAGAAAATGAGGCCCACCTCGACAACCGTCAACTGTTGCAAACCTTATTGGAATATCTACGCCACAGCGATAAGGTAACGCTAACCGATAACACGCCTGTGGCTGTTGCGCCCCACACAATCACCCAGCTAAACCGCCAGCAAAAAACGGCGTACGACTGGGTCATTGACTGCCGTGGTTTTGGTGCCAAAACGCAACAGCCATCGCTGCGCGGCGTACGCGGCGAGACACTGCACGTCTACACCAGCGAAGTAAACCTACAGCGGCCAGTGCGATTGATGCACCCGCGCTATCAACTGTATATTGTGCCTAAACCCAACCAACGCTACATTATTGGCGCCACGCAAATAGAAAGTGAAGACACCTCACCTATCAGCTTGCAATCGTCACTAGAACTATCCAGCGCGCTGTACACGTTGGCTCCAGCTTTTGCTGAGTCGCGCATTGTTGAATCCGACAGCAATTTGCGACCAGCCTATATCGACAACCTTCCTAAAATCACCCGCGACGACGGTTTGATTTGCGCAAACGGACTATACCGCCACGGTTATTTATTGGCACCGGTCATGGTCGAGCTGCTATTAACGACTTTTAACCTACCGACCTCCAGCGACGAATTTTCGTCATTGATTCAGCACTCTCACGCCACGCCGTTGGCACAAAAGGTGAGTTTATGAGCCAGAAAACCATTGAAGTTTTTTTAAACGGAAACTGCTTGGAAATCGCCCCGGCAACCACCCTTAAAGACGCTATCGCCGAGTGGCAAAATCAAAGTGCCGTAGGCGAAAAGTTTGCCGCCGCCGTCAACGGCGAGTTTGTGCCTCGCTCGCAGTACCACAACACCTTACTTGCGAGTGGCGATCTGGTCGACATCGTGCAACCCGTTGGAGGCGGCTAAAAATGAATAAACCGGCAACCACCACAGACCCGCTAACGCTTTACGGCGAGCATTTTAACAGCCGCTTTTTACTCGGCACGGCCCTATACGACTCACCGCAATTAATGCGCGATGCCATCGATCACTCAGACTGCGACATCGTCACCCTCGGTTTGCGTCGACAAAATCCGGCCAATGGTGACGGCGAGACGATCTGGCAATACATCCGCGAGAGCGGCTGTAAATTATTGCCCAATACCGCTGGCTGTAAAACCGCAAAAGAGGCGATCAACCTGGCATTGATGTCCCGCGAGATGTTTGCGACCGACTGGATAAAACTTGAAGTAGTAGGCGATGATTACAATTTACAACCCGACTCATTCGCCCTGATTGACGCCGCAAGCGAGCTCATCAGCCAAGGGTTTAAGGTTCTGCCCTACTGCACCGAAGATTTAATTGTTTGCCAGCGATTGCTAGACGTCGGTTGCCAAGTGTTAATGCCTTGGGGCTCTCCCATCGGCACCGGTCAGGGCCTACTCAACCGCTATCACTTAAACGCGTTGCGCCAGCGCTTTGAGGTACCACTTATTGTCGATGCTGGATTGGGTGCACCCTCGCAAGCAACCGAAGCAATGGAGATGGGGTTTGATGGGATATTACTGAACACTGCGGTAGCGAAAGCCGGTAACCCGCCGCTAATGGCACGCGCTTTTGCCGACAGCATTATTGCCGGCCGCCGTGCCTTTAACGCCGGTCTGATGCAGAAACGTCAAACCGCCAGCCCCAGCACACCGACCATCGGCCAACCATTTTGGCACCAGCATCAAAGCTAAGCGACGACAGCGCGCCAAAAAAACAACGACAGCAGCCCGACGGGCAAACTGTAACCTACCAATGACGCCGCCAAGCGCGGCGCCAAATCGTAACGCATCGCCAGCGCACCGGCCGAGATCATCGCCGGCATGCCAGCCTCTAACACCACAACCGTAAGCGCCAAATCGTCGCCTCCAATAAACGCGGCAATCATCCACGCCATCAGAGGTTTAATAAGCAACAGTACGCCAAGACCAAACGCAAAAACCTTTATGTGGCGCCGCTCGAGCTGCAAATGCCACGAAATGCCAACCGCCACCATAACCACAGGCACCAAGGTTGCGGCACTCCAGTGTAAAAACTGCGATGCAACCTCTGGGTACGGGATATCAAACAGCAACACCATCAGGGCAAGCAATAAACTAATAAAAGGCGGAAACGTAATGATTTTTCGCGCGATTAAACCAACTGAGCTTTTGCCACCACCAAAGCTGGCGGCAATCACAATGCCAAAGGTATTGAGCGCGAGAAAGGTGCCAAACTGATCGTACAAAATAGCGTAGCCGACCCCATCGGTACCCACTAGCGCATCGATAAGCGGAATACCAACAAACCCGGTATTGCCTAGGGGCATCAGCAACAGCAAACAACCTGTGACAGAGCGCGACCAGTGCGCGAGATGCGCCACCAACCAAACAAGCAACGCTGTTAACACCATAACCGCCCACGCGGTGATAACAGGTAATAGCGCGGTTGCGTCAAAGGTTAAACGCGGCATCTCGTAGAGAATTAAACAAGGCAGGGCAAAATTTATGACATAAGCGTTTAAGCGCGCGGCGGCGCGCTCACCCGCCACGCGAGTAAATTGTAAAACAAGCCCCAACGCCAGCGTCAGGGCAATTACAACAAAGGGGTTCACGCCAACAAGCTCCTAAGCGCCACCAATAATTTGCTAGGGCTAGCTACCTTTACGGGGCGAGCGACGGATACGAGCGTTACGCGGCGCCGAGGGATTAGGCTTTTTGCGACCAGAAAAGGGGTTATCGCCGGTTTTAAACTCCACCCGCACCGGCGTACCGCGCAATTTTAAGGCGGTGCGGAAGGTTTTTTCTAGGTAGCGCACGTAGTGAGCCGGCACTTTAGCGGTCTGGTTGCCGTGAATTATAATCACCGGTGGATTACTGCCACCGGCGTGCGCATAACGCAGTTTAATACGGCGCCCGTTTGCGGCCATCGGCGGCTGGTGCTCTTTGACCGCATCTTGTAGTACTTGCGTTAAAAAGCTGGTCGATAGCTTATCGGTCGCCGAGTTATAGGCTTGCTCGATAGACTTGTACAAATTACCCACGCCAGTGCCGTGCAGCGCCGAGATAAAATGAATATTGGCAAAATCGATAAATCGTAAGCGACGCTCTAACTCATTTTTAACGTATTGCTTGTGGCTATCTTCTAACCCGTCCCATTTGTTTAGGGCAACCACTAAGGCCCTTCCCGCGTCTATGACCGAGCCCAACAAATGCAAATCCTGATCGACGATCCCCTCACTGGCATCCATGACCAAAATCACGACGTTTGCGTCATCAATGGCTTGCAAGGTTTTTACGATAGAGAACTTCTCGACCGTCTCGGAGACATTTTTGCGACGCCTAACACCTGCGGTATCAATAATGGTATAGGGCTTATCAAAACGCTCGTACTGAATATAAACACTGTCGCGCGTGGTGCCGGGCAAATCGTAGACCACCACACGATCCTCGCCCAACATGCGGTTTACCAGGGTCGACTTACCCACATTAGGGCGCCCGACGATGGCCATTTTAATACCGGTTGACGTCGCAATTGGTTCCTCTTCGGCCTCTGGCAACTCTTCAAACACAGTCTCCATTAAGCTTTTCACGCCGCGGCCGTGGGTCGCCGTGGTGGCAAAAACTTCGCCGATTCCCAGCTCGTAAAATTGTGAGGCGACCATATCCGGGTCCATTCCATCAATTTTATTGGCCACTAAGTAGACTTTTTTGCCCTGGGCGCGCAGGTGTTTGGCAATAGCAAAATCGCCACTGGTCACGCCGTCGCGGCTCGACACCATAAACAGTACGACATCGGCTTCATCAATCGCCTGTAGCGACTGCTCGGCCATCGCGGAGTCAATCCCCGCCTCTTCACCGGTAATACCGCCGGTATCGATAAGCATATAACGACGGTCGTCAAACTTACCCTCGCCGTATTTACGGTCGCGGGTTAGCCCCTCGTAATTGGCCACAATGGCATCGCGCGAGCGTGTCAGGCGGTTAAACATGGTGGACTTGCCCACATTGGGTCGTCCGACAAGGGCGATGACTGGAATCATAGTTTTGAATCTTGTGTCTGGAATCCGGCCCGGCCCGGGCCGCAGGGGTATGGGTGCAATCAGTCTTGCTTGATCGCGTAGGCGGCCAGTGTACCATCATTGGCCAACACATATAAAAGCTCGCCATCGCTCCACAGCGGGACACGAACGCCCGAGCCATCCACGCGTTCACGCGCGGCAAAGCGACCATCCGAGGTATTTAAAAAGTGCACATAGCCCTCTTCGTCGGCGACTACTGCGTAATCACCCAGTACTGCCGGGCCCGTTACCTGGCGGCGCAGCATTAATTCATTGCGCCACAACTCGGCACCGCTGCCCGCATTGTAGGCGACCACGGCACTGTCATCTTTGGCAATATAGAGTGCGTCATCACCCAAACCGATCTCTTGGTAGCTAGACGAGTCGATCGCCCACAACGGCCGGCCATTAGAGCGGCTAACGGCCATCAAACGCCCCTGATAGCCATTGAGGTATAAGATGCCGTCGCGCAGTAATGGCGAGGCTTGAATATCCACCATCTTCTCGAGATCCGAGCGACCTTTGGGCATAGCCACACGCTGCTCCCACAAAATCAGGCCGTTTTGTGGGTTAAAGGACATCAGCCGACCGTTGGCAAAACCTGCGTAAACGGCCGCTGCGGTAATAACCGGCGATGGGCGACCACGCAAGGTCAACTTCGGTGGCGGATTATCGTAAAACCACATCACCTCGCCGTTACTGGCGTCCAGTACGGTTAAACGACCGTCCAGAGTTTGCGCCGCGACAATACTCTCGTCACCCGCCGGTACCGACATGACCTCGCCGCTTAATTGGGTGCGCCACAACTCTGTGCCGTCGGCAAGATTAAGGGCTAACACTTCGCCTTCATCGGTGCCTAACAGCAACTGACCTTTGCCCAGCCCCACGCCGCCGGCCAAGACGGTGTCTAGATCTTTGCGCCACAACACCTTGCCGGTTTTACGGTTTAGAGCATAAAGCTCACCTTCGTAGTCCGCGGCATACAAGGTATCGCCATCGATAACCGGGGTAATGCGGGTATAGCCGTCACCTTGACCATCACCAATACCCCGATGCCATACCCGCTTGATCTCAACCGTAGGCTCAAAATCAACCAGCTCCATGGGCTCGGTGCCGTCTTCATCGCTGAACAGAGAGCAGCCAGACAGGCCAACCATCAGCCACAGTAGTGCTAGGTATCTCATGCAGAGGGCTCCTCGGCGCTGTTGGCCAATTTGAGATTGTCGATTTTCATTTGCAACACCACGCGGCGCTGTTGTTGCTCGGTGCCGACTTTTTCAATCGCGCTTTGATAAGCCGTTAAAGCGGCCGCGTTATCGCCATTCTGACGCAAAATATCGCCGCGCACTTCCGCTTGCTCGGCGGCAAAACCGGTCGCGGGCTGATTGGCAACCAGCGACAACGCATCATCGTAACTGCCCTCAGAGGCAAGCACCCGCGCCAAACGCAACCGGGCAATCTCTTGCAGGGCTGGGCTATCGCTGTTATCTAGCACCCAGTTAAGTTGGCCTTTAGCGGTGTCGAAATCCTCCCCAGTCACCGCCGCTTGCGCGGCATACAACGCTGCCTGTGCCGCGTAAGCACTGTCTTTGTCGGTGTCTTTTACCTGTTCAGCCAAGTGACTAATCGTCGCTCGATGAGCTTCGTCAGTCGCGTTACCTTCGCCTGCGGTGGTCACCAGCTGCTCGTAAAAATCAGAGGCCGCCTCCGCCTTGGCTTGCTGCTGGTCCTGCCAAAAATTCCAACCAAAGTAGCCGCCGGTAGCGACCACTACGCTGACGATCACCGTCGAGCCGTACTCCTTCCAGAGGCGTTTTAGGTTTTCTAGTTGTTCTTCTTCGGTTAGATGATCGCTCACGAATTACTCCTAACGGGTCTGTCTTATAGTCTGTCTAAAATAAGTATCCGCTCGCGCGATCAGCGCGGCGGACCGTAATGTGCCAATACAGCGGCCAGCTCTGTGCGGGCCAAGCTCTGTTGGGGTTTGTCTTCTCGCAGGTACTTTACCACGACACAATCGTTGGCGGCTTCATCTTCACCCAAAATCAATGCCACCGAGGCACCGCTCTTGTCGGCTTTTTTTAGCTGGCTCTTAAAGCTACCGCCACCGCAGTGCATCATTAAGCGCAACTGCGGCAAACTTTCGCGCAGAGATTTTGCCAGGCTCAAGGCGCTGGCTTGTACATCCCCCACCGCCGCCAAATATACATCCAAGGTATTTTCAGCCTCGGCAGGCA
Organism: uncultured Gilvimarinus sp.; assembly: GCF_963972205.1. Taxonomy (NCBI): domain Bacteria; kingdom Pseudomonadati; phylum Pseudomonadota; class Gammaproteobacteria; order Cellvibrionales; family Cellvibrionaceae; genus Gilvimarinus; species uncultured Gilvimarinus sp. The sequence continues at coordinate 834,348 of NZ_CAXAUC010000001.1, forward strand.
CCACTTGTTGCGCTTGCAGCAGCAAGACCAAGCGTTCAAGCCCCATGGCAAAACCGACGGCGGGGGTCGGCTTGCCGCCTAACTGCTCCACTAAATTATCATAGCGGCCACCGGCACACACGGCACTCTGGGCCCCTAGTTTATCGGTTACCCACTCAAATGCGGTGCGACCGTAGTAGTCCAGCCCGCGCACCAAACGCGGGTTGACCCGGTATGGGACACCAGCGGCGTCCAACAGTTGCTTTAACGTGGCAAAATGCGCTTTAGATTCATCATCGAGGTAATCCAATAGCGATGGGCCGCCATCCAACAATGTCTGGGTCGCGGCCGCTTTGCTATCAAGAATTCGCAGCGGGTTGGTGGTTAGACGGCGCTGACTGTCTTCGTCTAGCTCATCTTTATGCTCATTTAGGTAAACCACCAAGGCCTCTCTAAATTGCGCACGTGCGGTATCGCTACCCAGCGAGTTAATTTCCAACGCAACGCAATCGTCTAGCTTAAGCGCTTGAAACAGATTGTGGCTTAGCATTAACAGCTCGGCATCAATATCGGGGCCCTCTAAGCCGTACGTCTCAATTCCGATTTGATGAAACTGACGGTAGCGGCCTTTTTGTGGCCGCTCGTAGCGAAACATCGGCCCCATATACCACAACCGCTGTGTCTGGTTATAAAGCAACCCGTGTTGCTCGCAGGCGCGCACGCAGCTGGCGGTACCCTCTGGGCGCAAGGTAACGCTCTCACCACTGCGATCGTCAAAGGTGTACATTTCTTTTTCGACAATATCGGTCACCTCACCAATGGAGCGTTTAAATAAGTGTGTTTGCTCCATGATAGGAAAACGGATTTCCCGATAGCCAAACCGCGCCAGTGTACTGGTGACGGTTTTTTCTAAATATTGCCATGTGGCGATGTCATCGGGGAGAAGATCGTTCATGCCCCGGATTGCCTGAATTTTTTTCAATGTTCTGCCTTACACCTGTCTTGGGTGAAACCTAATTAGCTTTTAGCGATAATATTTTTTTCGGCCTTAAGCTTTTCGTCCGCTTTTTGCCGTATTAAACGTTCAAGGTTATCCACCAAGCTATCGTTACCAAACTTCGTGCTGGGCTGGCCATCCACATACACTAAGTTGCTGGGCGAGCCGCCGGCCAAACCTAGGTCGGCCTCTTTCGCTTCACCCGGGCCGTTTACCACACAGCCAATCACAGCAACATCGAGCGGTACGGTGATGTCTTCGACGCGCATCTCCAGCTCGTTCATGGTTTTGATTACATCAAAGTTTTGCCGAGAGCAGCTTGGACAGGCGATAAAGTTAACGCCCTTACTGCGTAACTTTAAGCTGCGCAGTAAATCCCAGCCGACTTTGACCTCTTCCACCGGGTCCGCCGCCAAAGAAATACGAATCGTGTCACCAATACCGTCAAGCAATAACGCGCCCAAACCGACAGAGGACTTTACAGTGCCCGAGCGCAAACCGCCCGCCTCGGTGATACCTAAGTGCAACGGCTGATCAATTTTGGTGGCCAGCTGCCGGTAGGCACCCACGGCCATAAACACATCCGATGCCTTTACGCTGACTTTAAAATCGGGGAAGTTTAATTTGTCGAGAATATCCACATGACGCATGGCCGACTCGACTAGCGCCTCGGGAGTTGGCTCACCGTACTTTTTTTGGATTTCTTTTTCGAGCGACCCGGCATTAACACCAATGCGGATCGGAATCCCTAAATCGCGGGCTTTATCGACCACCGCGCGGATACGCTTATCGCGGCCGATATTACCTGGGTTAATCCGCAAGCAATCGACGCCTAAGTCGGCCACTTTTAGTGCAATTCGGTAGTCAAAATGAATATCCGCCACCAAAGGCACACTGACTTGCTTGCGAATTTCACCAAAGGCGTCGGCGGCCTCTAGCGTGGGCACCGAGACTCGCACGATGTCCGCGCCGGCATTTTGCAAACGAGTAACCTGCTCAACCGTCGCCGCGACATCGTTGGTATCGGTGTTGGTCATGCTTTGCACCGCGATAGGTGCATCGCCACCGACCGGCACATTGCCAACCATAATTTGGCGCGACTGGCGTCGCTTAATGGGGGATTCGCTATGCATCACTAGGCCTCAGTATTAACATCAAACCTAACCACTTTATCGCTGCCGGCAACGTCCGGAACATCGACGTCACTACCATTAAGGGCGATCTCGACGCCATCGGGGTTGCCGAGCTTAACGTTAAATGGCGCCACGCCGTGCAAGGTAATACTGGTGCCCTCGCGTTGCAGGTCGGCCGCCAGCGAATCGCCGTTAGCATCGAGCACCTCCAACCAACACTCATTATCAAAGCTCAACACCAATTCATCTAAAACCGTGCCATCAGCTGAACTGGTGGCGCCAATAGACATATCACTGACAATAGTCGCAGGCTCACTCTGTTGTTCAGTTATGGTATCGGTGGCATCGAGGTCAGGTTTAGCCGAAACCGGCTTAGGCTCTGCAGTTTCCGCCCCTATACTCTCACTTGCCGCATTTGCACCGGCCGCTAGCGCAATCGCCGGTGTGTAATCTGGCTCTGCGGCGGATGGTGCCGGGTTAGTTACCGGCGCCGCCTCAGCGGCATCGCGATTTATAACAGGCTGCGCGGTAGCAGACGCGCTGACAGCACCTTTTTGCGAGTCAACATACCAATATAAAAGCCCCAGCAACAACAGCAGCACCACAACCAAACCCAACCGAGCCGGCCACACAGAGCGGTGATTGGATATTTTTACGTTGAGCGATTCGCTTGGCGTCACAGGCTCTTCGGTGCTCACAAAATCCGTTTCAAACTCACGCACTAACGCTTCGCCGTCAAGCCCTAAGTACTTGCCGTAGCTGCGCAGATAGCCTCGGGTAAAAACCGGTGAGAACAGCTTTTCATATTGATCTGCTTCCAGCGCGATGATTTTATCCAACTGGATATTTAACGCACTGGCGATTTGCTCACGAGACTTTCCCTGCTGCTCGCGAGCTTCGGCCAATTTAGCGCCTGGCCCCGGACCAGGGCCCGCTTGCGTTTCTGGATTTACTTCATCAGACATAAACAACCCGTCGACTATTGCTCTTGCATAATTTTCTTGTACTCAAGGTATTCTTGCGAGTACGGATACTTGTTTTTTAGCATTAAGGCGTAACTCGCCTCGCGGTCTTTGTTACCAAAAATTCGCTCAAGCTTAATGCCCAACAATAATGTTTGGGGAGCCGGGCGTGCTATTTGGCTGTAAGCGTCTAAATAGCGTTTCGCCGAGGCGTAATCGCCCTGTTCAAAATACAGTGTTGCCAGCTCGTACTTCACCGCCGGGATACCGGCATTGATACGGTTAGCTCGCTCAAACGCCGCTTTAGCTTGCTCGGGTTTGTTTAAGGTAAGCGCGGTTCGGCCTAAATTAACCATCACCTCAGCGCGGTTATCGTAATCGAGCTCTTCCGAGGCGATTTCAAATTGTTTGTAGGCCTCGTCATAGCGTTCATGGGCGTACAAAAACGCGCCGTAATTGTTGCGCGCGCGGGTATAGTGACTGTCAATCCGCAAGGTTTTTTTAAAGTACTCTTCGGCGAGTTTCGGCTCACCTTCTAACTGGTAAAGCATCGCCATGGCAAAGGTTGCATCGACCGAATTGGGGTCGAGCTCAAAGGCTCGTCGTAGATGGTGGCGCGCCGACTCACGATTTTTGCCTTCGATATACTTAAGCGCCAACTCAACGTGACTGCTGAGCGCTTTATCTTCATCGACCTGATACTGAGACTCGGGCACGGTACTGACGCAAGCCGCTAACGCCAGCGCGCATGCAAACACACCCAATAAACCAACTAAACGTCGTACTACGGCCTTACAGTGCGTTGTCGTATTGCGTTTTACTGTACTCTGCATTAGAGCGCCTCTTTTAATTATTTACGACCAGCCTACAGCCTTCATCCGTGCCTGCCCATCACTGTCTATTATTGACTGACGAAGGTGATAGGTTCATCTTTGACAAAGTTTGCGCGATACCGCTCAGAGCGTTTGGTAATATCATTCACCGTACCTGCCAGCTGGCCACACGCTGCGTCGATATCATCACCACGTGTGGTTCTTACCGTGGTAATAAAACCTTCTGCAATCAAAATATCCTGAAAACGCCGCAGCGCGTTATTACTAACCCGCTTATAGTTAGACAAATTAAAGGGGTTAAACGGAATCAAATTAATTTTTACCGGCACCTCACGCAGCAGCTCGGCTAATTGGCGCGCATGCTCGGGACGATCATTGACGTGATCGATCAAGGTGTACTCGATGGTGATTTTGCGATGCGTGTCAGGCAACCCCGCAATGTAGCGCTGGGCAGAGTCTAGCAGCATCGCGATGGGGTATTTACGGTTAATCGGCACCAACTCGTTGCGCAGCTCATCGTTCGGCGCATGCAGAGAGATGGCCAAACAGGCATCGGTGTACTCACCAAGACGATCCAGCTGCGGCACCACACCCGAGGTACTCAGGGTCACGCGGCGTTTAGATATACCGTAAGCGTTGTCGTGCATCATCAAGTTCATGGAGTCGACAACATTATCAAAGTTCATGAGCGGCTCGCCCATGCCCATCATCACAACGTTGGTAACCCGGCGCGGACCGCCCGCCACTAACTGGCCAAACGATTTAGCCGCAATCCACACCTGGCCAATGATCTCGGCGGCGGTTAAGTCGCGATTAAAACCCTGTTTGCCGGTCGCACAAAAGCTGCAATCGAGTGAGCAGCCCACCTGCGAAGAGACACACAAAGTGCCCCGCTCACCCTCGGGAATAAATACAGTTTCAACCACACTGCCGCCGGAAACCCGAATTAAAAACTTGCGGGTGCCATCCGTCGAGTCGAGCTGCTCTAGCACCTCGGGCGCAACTATCTCACAACGCTGCTTCAGCTTCTCACGCAGAGGTTTGCTGATGTTGGTCATTTCGTCAAAATCGTCAACACCGAGCTGGTGAATCCATTTAAGCACCTGGGCGGCACGAAAGCGCTTCTCACCCATGGACTCAAAAAAAGCCACCAGCTTAGACTCGGGCAACCCCAAAAGGTTGACCTTGCCGGCCTCTAGGCCACTCGTCTCTACGTTTGATACTGCCATAACCTTACCTGCGCTTAATCAGCGCTAATGAACTTCCTCAGCGGAAAAAAAGTACGCGACTTCGCGCTTGGCGGCTTCGGGTGAGTCAGAGCCGTGTACCGCATTAGCGCTTACTGCGGTGGCAAAATCTGCACGGATAGTACCAGGGGCGGCGTCATCCGGGTTGGTTGCACCCATCAGCTCGCGGTTAAGGGCAATAGCGTTTTCACCCTCCAAAACCTGTACACAGACCGGACCAGACACCATAAATTCCACCAATGAGGCAAAGAACGGTCGCTCTTTATGCTCGGCGTAGAAGCCCTCGGCTTGTTTTTGCGTCAGCTGAATCATTTTCAGCGCCGCGATTTTCAGCCCAGCGTCTTCAAACCGCGCGATAATCGCGCCAATGTGATTGTCACCCACCGCATCGGGCTTAATAATGGACAGTGTCCGCTCTACAGCCATGTGTTACTCCGTTATTTCTATTCACGGGGCAAATGCGCCCCTCCAATACCCAAAACCCGCGAATTATACGCGGGTTTTGGGTCATTTTATATCAATAACTATACCGCTTTCAGGGCTTTGGTCGCTATTTTGACACCTGTTTAGCACTCTGGGCGCCGGTTCTGTTAACGGGCCTCTTGTGCGATACGCTGAATTCGCTGCACCATCGACTTTAAGCCATTGCCCCGGGTAGCACTCAGGTGGTTTAACAGGTTCAAATCGTCAAAATAGGCGGCTATGTCAAACGCCTCAATCTCAGCGGGGGTCTTACCATTGTAGGCGGCCAACACCACGGCCAATAACCCCTTAACAATAAACGCATCGCTATCGGCGGCAAAATAGAGCGTATCTCCGCGTTGCTCACTGACTAACCATACCTGGCTCTGGCAACCGCGCACCAAGTATTGCTCGATCTTATAGCTGTCATCCAGCGGCGGCAGCTCTTTACCAAGATCGATAATATATTTGTAGCGGTCTTCCCAGCCGTCAAAGAACCCGAGGGTATCAATAATGTCGGCGCTGGTTATTTCTGTACCAAATTCACTCATCTGCTTACCTAGCCTACCTTCACACGCCCACTGGCGGCGGCCTCAAAAAAACATTCCGGTTTCTAACTGCGCTTCTTCGCTCATCATGTCACGGCTCCAGGGTGGGTCAAACACCAGATCGACCTCCACCTCTTGGACATTGGGCACTTTACCAACCCGGTACTCAACATCGCCTACCAATACGGGCCCCATGCCACATCCGGGCGCGGTCAAGGTCATCGTGATACCCACATGGTTGCGAGCCTGATCGATATCCAGCGCGTATATCAGCCCCAAATTGACCAAATCGACCGGAATTTCAGGGTCAAAAACGGTTTTTAACGCCTCCCACACCTGCTCTGCGCTGATTTGACCGTCACCGGCATCGGTAAAGTGTAGCGCCTCGGATTCTTTACCCAGTGCCGCCGCGTCCGTACCATCAACGCGCACCATCTGACCGTGATAGCTCAGGGTATAATTTCCCCCAAGCGCCTGGGTAATCGTCACAAAAGTATCTTTGGGGATGGTCACGGGTGTGCCGTCGGGCACACGACGAGCCGGGCAATCAGCCTGCATCACCACCATTTCACGCTCTGTTGCCATATTAAACGCTCGTGTGTGCGGGCTTAGCCCACGTTGAAGCTCTCACCGCAGCCGCAGTAATCTTTGGCATTGGGGTTTAAAAATGACAACTGGCGATTGACGCCCTCGGTCACATAATCAATTTTTGTCCCGCGAATAACGCTCGCGCTTGCCTCGGCAACATACAAAGTAACGCCATCTTGCAGGGTAAATTCACGGTCGCCCTCGCTGGGTGCTGCGACCAAATCCAACACATACATAAACCCTGTGCAGCCACTCTCTTTTACTGACAAGCGCACTGCATTGGCCGCACTATCAGCGGACAATTGTTGGCTAAAATGCTGGATCGCTGCGGGCGTTACATCAATTAACGCCGCTTGATCGGGATTAAACTGTTCAACGCTCATGCAAACCTCCTAAGTCTCTCGACGCTTACGCCAGAAACATTTTGGCTTTGGTCAGTGCGGCAATAAGTTTGGCAACATCATCTTCGTTGTTGTACAAACTAAAACTGGCCCGCACTGTGCCGGGTATTCCAAACTGATCCATAATCGGCTGCGCGCAGTGGTTACCAGTGCGCACCGCGACACCTTGTTGATCGAGTATCATGCCAACGTCTTGCGGGTGTGCAAAATCACAGGTAAAACTCATCACCGCGACTTTGTTGGCCGAGGTACCCACCAAGGGATAACCGCCTAGCGCCTGCAATTGTTGCTCAGCACTTTTTAGCAATTGCTGCTCGTGGGCATCGGCCTGCGCCCGATCAAACGACTGCAAAAAATCTACCGCTGCGGCCAACCCTATAGCGCCCGCGATATTCGGCGTCCCAGCCTCAAATTTGTATGGCAGCTGGTTATATACCGTGCCGGCAAAGCTGACTGACTCGATCATCTCGCCACCGCCTTGATACGGCGGCATCGCCTCTAGCAGCTCGCGTTTGCCATAAAGTGCACCAATGCCGGTAGGGCCAAACATTTTGTGGCCCGAAAACACCAAAAAGTCGCAGTCGAGCGCTTGCACATCAATCGGCCAATGGGCGATGGACTGTGCCGCATCAATCAGGGCACAGGCACCCACACTGTGAGCCAACGCAACAATATCAGCCACTGGGTTAACACTGCCCAGTGCGTTAGAGACATGCCCTATCGCCACCATTTTTACACGCGTATCTAACTGCGCGGTAAAGGCGGCTATGTCGATAGTGCCATCGGCACTTACCGCGATTGGTTCGACCGTCGCACCGGTGGCCTCTGCCACCATTTGCCAGGGCACAATATTAGAGTGATGCTCCATGGCGGAGACTAAAACACGATCACCCGGCTTTAAATGTGCGCGCCCCCAGCTGGCGGCCACAACATTGATACCCTCGGTGGTGCCGCGAGTCCAAAGCAGCTGCTCTTTTGCCGGCGCGTTAATAAACTGCGCCACTTGAGCTCGAGCCCCTTCAAACTTTTCGGTCGCGCGATCACTTAACGCGTGTGCGCCACGATGCACATTGCTGTTGTCATAGCGGTAATAATTGGCAATGGCAGCAATCACCGACTCAGGCTTTTGCGTGGTCGCAGCGTTATCCAGGTACACCAACGGATGACCATTGACCTCTTGCTGCAAAATTGGAAACTGCGCTCTAACGCTTGCAACATCAAACTGAGTCAAGGTCGTCTCCATCCAACAACAGCAAATCGGTATCGCGACCAAACTGATCGGCAAGTACCGGCAACAAATACTCCAGTACCGAGCTGTTTGCGATTTGCTGAATCAGCTCGTTAATAAAGCCAAAGCTTAGCATCACTCGCGCTTGCTCTTTGGCGACACCACGGGTCTGCAAGTAGTAGAGCGCCGCGTCGTTAATTTGGCTTACTGTCGCGCCGTGAGCACAGCGCACATCGTCGGCGTAAATCTCAAGCTCAGGTTTGGTGTCCACCTCGGCTTTATTGGAGGTCAGCAAGTTTTTATTGCTCAGCTCGGCCAAAGTTTTCTGTGCGTCTTTATGAATGTGAATACGGCCGTTAAACACCGCGCGCGCGCGATCGCCAATAATCCCGCGAAACACCTCATTCGTGGTGCAGTGCGGCACACAGTGCTGCACATTGGTGTGGTAATCCACCAGCTGTTTGTTGCGCGGCAAGTACACACCGTTAAGCTCAACATGGGCACCGCTACCGCAATGCAGCAAGCCATAATCGATACGCATCAACTCAGCGCCTTTGGCGATGGCAAAGCCGTCAAAGTTAGCGTCGCGATTCAGCTCGACAAAGACGCCACCAACGTGATGAATCGCCTCCCCTTCAAGGTTTAAGCGATAGTGCTTAAAGCGCGCGTTATCGCCAATCACCACCTCAGTTTGTGCATTCACAAAGCCCGTTGTGTCATCGCTTGCAGTCGCGTAATGCTCGATAACTTCAGCCTCAGCGCCGCGCTCTAGCACGACCAGCAAGCGCGTATTGACCAGCGGTGTAGCGCCATCAGTGATGCGATTGATAATGTAAAAAGGCTTGTCGAGCTTCGTGTCGGCGGCCACATGCAACAACACACCTTTCGCCAACAGCGCCTCGCTCATAGCGGCAAACAAATGTTGTTCGCTATCGGCCAGACGCCCTAAATGCGCTTTGATAAGTTCGGCTTGCGCGGCGTTGGCATCGGCAAACAGGGTCGCCGCTTCGGGCAGCGGATCGCTCGCCTTAGCATCCAGCACACCATCGACAAACACTAAGCGGTAAGCCTCCGCCGTGAGTCCCGAAAACGCATCGGCACCTTCGCTTTCATTCGCTGCCGCAAAAGATTTCTTACCCAGGGCGGCAAGCGAGGTGTACTTCCAGTTCTCGGTGCGGCGCGTGGGCCAACTGGCTGCCTGAAACCGATCGGCGCCTTGTTGGCGCACATTAGTCAGCCATGCGGGGACCGACGGGTCTTCGGCGAGCAGCGCTTGCGCCTGCGACAAAGCCTGCTGCTGAAAATCGTTCATTACACCTCCCCACTTTCGAGCCAACCGTAACCTTTGGCTTCAAGCTCTTTCGCCAGAGATTTATCACCGGATTTAACAATTTTGCCATCGGATAAAACGTGGACGTAATCGGGCACAATATAATCGAGCAACCGCTGGTAGTGAGTAACCACAATAAAGCTGCGATCTTTACTGCGCATTGCGTTAACGCCCTCGGCTACGGTTTGTAAGGCATCGATGTCAAGCCCCGAGTCCGTCTCATCCAAAATACAAAGGCTCGGCTCCAGCAGCATCATTTGCAGAATCTCGTTACGCTTTTTTTCGCCACCCGAAAAGCCCTCGTTAACACCGCGCTTTAAAAAGGCCTGATCCAGCTTTACTTTTTGGCTGGTGGCACGCGCTAGCTTCATAAATTCGACTGACGACAGCTCTGGCAAACCGCGGTGTTTACGAACCGCGTCGACTGAGACCTTAAGAAACTCCATATTGCTCACACCGGGTATTTCCACCGGATACTGGAACGCCAAAAACAGGCCTTCGCGAGCGCGCTCTTCGACTTCAAAGTCAAACAAGTTTTTGCCATTAAACTCAACGGTTCCGCTGTTCACCTCGTAACCGGCGCGGCCCGACAAAACATTACCCAAGGTGCTTTTGCCGGCACCGTTGGGGCCCATAATAGCGTGCACCTCACCGGGTTTAACCTCAAGACTCAAGCCCTTCAGAATTTCTTTGTCTTCTACACTGGCGCGAAGGTTGTCTATGCGTAACATATGTTTTTTACTCTCAAACGTTTAATTTTGTGACCGTGGTAAACCGTGCGCAGCAAAAACTGCACCTAACCATTAGGCTTAACCAACGGAGCCCTCTAGGCTAACCTCGAGCAACTTGCCCGCCTCTACGGCAAATTCCATGGGCAACTCTTTAAATACTTCGCGGCAAAAACCATTCACAATCATCGATACCGCTTTCTCTGGATCGAGACCGCGCTGGGCGCACAAAAACATTTGATCGTCACTGACCTTCGAGGTGGTCGCTTCGTGCTCAATAACAGCACTGGGGTTTTTACTCTCGATGTACGGAAAAGTGTGCGCGCCGCAGCGATCGCCAATTAACAATGAATCACACTGGGTAAAGTTGCGCGCGCCATCGGCACCGGGATTCATACGCACCAAGCCGCGATAACTACTATCGCTGCGACCAGCCGAGATCCCTTTGGCAATAATCGTAGAGCGGGTGTTTTTGCCGATATGAATCATCTTAGTGCCGGTGTCAGCTTGCTGCAGATTATTGGTCAGCGCCACCGAGTAAAATTCGCCCACGCTGTTATCGCCACGCAACACACAGCTGGGGTACTTCCAAGTTACAGCCGAGCCGGTCTCGACCTGCGTCCAGCTAATTTTAGCGCTCTCGTGGCACACCCCGCGCTTAGTTACAAAGTTGTAAATGCCACCTTTGCCTTCGGCGTCACCGGGATACCAATTTTGTACGGTCGAGTACTTAATCTCGGCGTGATCACAGGCAACCAGTTCAACCACAGCCGCGTGCAATTGGTTTTCATCGCGCATCGGAGCGGTACAGCCTTCAAGGTAGCTTACGTGCGAGCCCTCTTCGGCCACAATAAGGGTGCGCTCAAACTGACCGGTGTTTTGCTCGTTAATCCGAAAATAAGTTGAAAGTTCCATGGGGCAGCGAACCCCTTTAGGAATAAACACAAACGAACCATCGGAAAAAACCGCCGAGTTTAGTGCGGCAAAATAGTTGTCTTTTTGCGGCACCACCGAGCCTAAATATTTTTTCACCAAGTCGGGGTATTTCTCAAGCGCCTCGCTAATGCTGCAAAAAATTACCCCGGCCTCAGAGAGCTTTTCACGAAAGGTGGTAACTACGCTGACGGAATCAAACACGACATCCATGGCGACGCCGGCGAGCATTTCTTGCTCGTGCAGAGGAATACCTAATTTCTCGTAGGTCGCCAGTAACTCGGGGTCGACCTCATCCAGACTTTGCGGGCGATCCTCCATACTTTTAGGCGCGCTGTAGTAGGAAATTGACTGAAAGTCTATCGGTGGGTACTTCACCTTGGCCCAATCGGGCTCGTCCATTTCTTGCCACGCGCGAAACGCCTGCAAACGCCACTCGAGCATCCACTCGGGCTCGTCCTTTTTGGCCGAAATAAAACGCACCACATCTTCGTTTAGACCTGGCGGTAAAGTTTCCGATTCAATCGCGGTGTGAAACCCCGCGGCATACTCTTTCCTGATTAGGTGTTCTACCTGTTCAGACATTTCTCACCTCTTTCTCCGTGGTAACGGAGTGTCGGGCATCACCCGAATTGACTAATCACATGTCGCCCAAGGCAACATTCGATGCGGCCTAAGGCCATCTTTTTTTGCTCGCGCTTACTCTATCCGGCTTTTGCTGTGAGCTTACCCACCACCGCGTTAATGTGGCCGATGGCGCGCTCGACCTCATCGGCCGTGGTATAACGCCCCAGAGAAATACGCAGCGACGCCAGCGCTTCGGCATCGCTTAAACCAATGGCTTTTAACACGTAACTCGGCGACATGCTGGCCGACGTGCAAGCGGAGCCTGTAGCCACTGCCAGCTCGCGCAACGACAATAGCAACAGCTCGCCATCGACCTCGCCAAAGCTCACATTTAAATGGCCGCAGGCACGCTCGGTGGCGTGCCCATTAAGGCGCACCCCCGGCAAGCTCTCAATGCCACGCCAAAGCCGGTCGCGCAACGCCGCCACTCGGTTAGGCGCACTATCAAGCTCGTTACGTGCCAGCTCGGCCGCCACACCAAACCCCACACACTGATGGGTAGCCAGCGTGCCGGAGCGCATACCGCGCTCGTGTCCGCCGCCATGTATTTGCGCGGCAACTTTGACATCGCCGCTGCGACGCACGTAAAGCGCACCGACCCCTTTGGGGCCATAGATTTTGTGGGCCGACATAGAGAGCAAATCGACGCCCAGATCGGTGACATTGACCGGCAATTTGCCCACGGCCTGAGCGGCATCTACATGCAGCAAGCACCCATGGGCGCGACACACCGCGGCAATCTCGGCAATCGGGTTGATGGTGCCAAGCTCGTTATTCACCAGCATGACACTCACCAACCGCGTATTTTCCTGCAACGCATCGCGCACCGACGCGGCACTAATTTGGCCGGTGTTATCCGGGGCAATTAAACTCAGCCCATGGCCTTGCTCCGCCAACCACTGTGCGGGATCAAGCACAGCTTTATGCTCGATCGCACTAACCAACAAATGGCCTACACCGTCAGCGGCAATATTCGCCGATTCGAACACGCCTTTTAACGCCAGGTTATTCGACTCGGTGGCACCACTGGTCCAAACGATCTCGCGCGGGTCGGCGCCAATCAAATTGGCCACCTGCCCGCGGGCGGTCTCTACCGCCTCTTCCGCCTGCCAACCATAGCGGTGCGAACGCGACGCCGGATTGGCAAAAGTACCATCGAGTGTTAAGCAGCTTGCCATGGCCTCGGCCACCTCGGGCGCCACCGGCGTGGTCGCTGCGTAATCCAGATAAATGGGTGTCATGTTGCTCGTTTTAACCCCAAGCGCCGCTTAGTGGCGGTCACTACAAACGATATTTTCAGAGAGCAGCTCAGCCGCCGCGCGATTGGCTTCGGCGGCGTGGCGCTCATCCTGACGCTTACAGACCGATTGAATATCCCGCCGGGCCAACAAATCGGCCAGCGTGATACCGCTTAAAAACTGATGTATTTGCCCGCTAAGGTCTTGCCAAAGGTGATGCGTAATGCAAATTTCACCATCCTGGCAGTCGCCCTTTCCCTGACAGCGAGTAGCGTCCAGTGATTCGCTTACCGCATCGACCACCTGCACTACCGACACCTCGCCGGCACTCACGGCCAAGCAGTATCCGCCGCCGGGGCCGCGCACACTGTTAACCAGCGACTCGCGCCGCAGCTTGGCAAACAGCTGCTCAAGGTAAGAGAGTGAAATCCCCTGGCGCTCGGATATATCCGCCAAGCTCACGGGCCCTTTGTCGCAGTGAAGCGCCAAATCGAGCATCGCGGTTACGGCGTATCGGCCTTTGGTGGTCAGTCTCATGGCGTTAGCGTGTCTGTAAAGGTGTATCAGGTTCGAGCGGGCACATTAATCGGCCCGCCCATAAAGTCCGACCATTTTACTCAACTATTCGCAATATTCCAAGCCAGCAACCGCCCCACAGGCCCGTCTCCCCCCAATTTAGGTGTCGCTATCGTCCGCTGACGCCTCCGATAGCGCCTTTTGCGTGCGCTGAATATAATTTTGTGTGTTGGTCAGCACGCCGCGCAAAATGCTCAACTCCATCTCGTCCATCCGGATACGCCCGTACAGCCGACGCAAGCGCGTCATCGTCTGGCGCGGATTATCTGGCTCTAAAAAGCCTAGCTCTGTCAGCGTTTGCTGCAAGTGATCGTAGTAACGCTCAAGCGCTTCAACCTTCGCCGGGGGGACATCCCAGTCATCAAAGGTGGGCGCCTTACCGTCCTGCCAGGTAAGGTGCGCCATACGCAACTCGTAAGCGATGACCTGTACTGCACAGGCCAAATTGAGCGAACTGTAGTCGCTATTGGCGGGAATATGCACATGGTAGTGACATTTGTGCAACTCTTCGTTAGTCAGGCCGCGGTCTTCTCGACCAAACAGCACCGCCACCTCGTGCTCACCGGCCTCGGCGATGGCTTTGGTGCCGCACTCGCGGGGATTCACCAGCGGCCAGGGTATGCGCCGCTCGCGCGCACTGGTACCTACCACCAAACCGCAATCGGCAATCGCCTCGTCCAGCGTTTCAACAACAACGGCGTCATCCAGAATATCCAGCGCACCTGCGGCGCGCCATACAGCCTTCTCGGCCGGGAAATCTTTAGGCGCCACCAAATAGAGTTTACTGAGCCCCATATTTTTCATGGCGCGCGCGGCGCCACCAATGTTGCCCGGATGGGAGGTGTTTACCAGCACAATACGCAGGTTATCTAAACGGTTTTCACTCATGAGCGCACCCTTGGATAAGATTGCCCATGAACTGGGCGGAGTCTAAAAGCGCGGCATTCTAACAAAATCAACCGCAAAGGAGTACATTTGCCACTAATTGTGCTGGTTTAGGTGCTAACGCGTTGTTATAATCGCCGCCTCTGGCCGCTGCCCTCGCAGTGACGCCCCGTTCTTTACTGACTCTGACTTGTTGATGGTGCCCCATGGAACCCATGCTGAATATTGCTTTGCGCGCGGCGCGCAAAGCCGGCGAACTAATTGAGCGCGCAGCCGAGCGCGTTGACCTCGTGTCTATCGAGGAAAAAGGTCGCAATGACTTTGTCACCGAGGTGGATAAAGCCGCTGAGAAAGAAATCATTTACCACCTGAAAAAAGCCTACCCCGACCACAGCATCATCGGCGAAGAAGGCGGCTCGCAACCGGGCAGCAACACCGATGTCGAGTGGATCATTGACCCGCTGGACGGCACCACCAACTTTATTCACGGCATCCCACAATACTCAGTCTCGATTGCCTGCCGCATTAAGGGCCAAATAGAGCACGCCGTGGTCTACGACCCCATCAAGCGCGAAGAATTTACCGCCAGTCGCGGTCGCGGTGCCGCCCTCAACGGCCGTCGCATCCGCGTCAGCAGTCGTCGCGGCTTAGCCGGTGCCCTGATCGGTACGGGCATTCCGTTTAGCGGTTACGCCCTCGAGAACATTTCACCTTATTTGGCAGCACTGCAAGAAATCGCCGGGCAAACCGCCGGCATCCGTCGCCCGGGCTCTGCCGCACTCGATTTAGCCTATGTTGCCGCGGGTCGCTTTGATGCCTTTTGGGAGATGAATCTAAAGAGCTGGGATATCGCTGCGGGGATTTTGCTGGTAAAAGAAGCCGGCGGCCTAGTGAGCGATTTTAACGGCGGGCACACCTACATGGACAGTGGCAATGTTGTTTGCGGCGGACCAAAGGTATTTAAGCCGGTGTTACAAATCGTTAAAAAACACATGGAGCACGTTCACTAATCGCCCCGCGATAACACTGAGCCCGACAACACCGAGCCCGACCAAGGCGGACGAGATTTCTCGGCCGCCTTGTTAATTCCAAGGGCGCACTAACCGCCATCCTGCGCCGTAAAATCCAACACTTTAGCCTCTGCCTCGCCAGCCAACTGGTTCAGCACCCGCACCAGATGGTTAATCTGCAAGGGCTTAGTCAGATACTCGTAAAACCCAGCATCGCGACCTTTTTGCACATCGATCGACATAACATTAGCGGACAAACCAATGACCGGAATCGAGGCCGTAGCCGGGTCTTTCTGTAATACGCTCAGCACCTCATAGCCATCCAACCCTGGCAAATTTATATCCAGCACAATCACATCGGGCTTACTGCTGCGTGCCCGAAAAATTCCCAGATAAGGCTCCTCGGCAACCTCCAGTGAATAATGGGCGTAGCGATTAAAAAACTGTTGCATTAAACGGATATTGGTGGCGTTATCTTCGATGTAAAGCACCCGGCAATCGCGCTCGCAAATTAATACTTCGGCGGGCTCCATGTCGAGCTCGGGAGTATTAGGGGGACGCTCACTGACCGCCTCACCGCAGCGTTTTAAATCGAGCCAAAAACAAGTGCCTTGGTCGAGCTCACTGGTAAAATCGATGCGCCCGTCCATCATCTCAACCAACTGCTTAGTAATCACCAAGCCAACCCCAGAGCCTTCGATTTTACTCATCTCGGCGTGCAGACGATTAAACGGCTGAAACACTTCTGCGTGACGATGAGCGGCGATACCCGTGCCCGTATCACGCACACTAATACGCAAAAACTGATCGGCCAACATCGATAAGGTGACGGCAACCTCGCCCCCAACCCGATTGTACTTAATCGAATTACTCAAAAGGTTAAGCAGCGCCTGTTTAAGGCGCACCGGGTCGGCGGTGACACAGGCGCCTTCTAAACCCTGATAATTTGCATGCAAATAAATACCACGGGCATCGGCCTGCGGCTGTACCAAGGTAAAGCAATCAGCCAGTAACCGCGCTACCAACACCGGCTGCAAACGAGATTCCATATTGCCCGATTCAATTTTCGCCAAATCGAGCACGTCGTTAATAAGACGCAACAAGTGCTCGCCGGCCGAGCGAATCTCGCGCAGGTTACCCTTTTGTACACTCTGCAGGTTATCGTCGTATTCAAACAGCTGGGCGTAGCCTAAAATTGCGTTAAGCGGTGTACGCAGCTCGTGACTCATACTGGATAAGAATTCGCTTTTAGCCCGATTGGCTTTTTCGGCGGCATCTTTCGCCTGCACCACGCGCTCTTCGGCACGCTTGATATCGGTAATATCCATATTGGTACCCGACATGCGAGTCGGTTGACCACGATCATCAAAACTCGCCCGCCCTCGGGCGCGAATCCAACGGATATCCCCTTGCTTAGTATGCACCCGGTACTCGATATCAAAAGCGCCCTGACCGGACATATGCTTACGCAAAGTGCGATCAAACTTAAGCAAATCATCTTTGTGAATATGGTTGCGCCACTCTCGCAGGCGATCCTGACCCGTGGTGAGCATATCGTCGTTTTCGTTGTAGCCTAAGTGCTCCCAACAGCGGCTGGAAAAGTGAAAGCCATTGCTCTCGGCGTACCACTCCCAAATACCATCTTTCGAGGCTTGAATAATGCGAACCTGACGAGCCTCACTTTCGCGCAGCGCCGCCTCTACATTTTTTAGCTCAGTAACATCAAAGTTAATGCCGGAAATATAACGAGCGCGCCCTTGCTCATCGCGGATCGAATCGGCCCGCACTTGCGTCCAAAGGTAATCACCCGCCTTAGTGCGAATGCGGTAGCAAGCGTGTAGCGGCTCAGACGAGCGCAGGTGTTCGCGCACCGCCTCAAACATAATGTCCCGGTCGTCGGGATGAATGTAATTGGGTAATTGTGCGGCGTCATAAAACTCTTCACGATCGAGATCGGTATAGCCAAGCTGCTCCCAAAAGGCGCCCGACCAGTCGATAAAACTGGTTTCAAGATCCCACTCCCAGAAGCCATAGCCGCTGCCACAGAAGATGCGTCGGTAGCGTTGGACGATTTTACGCAGTTGACTGGGCGACAAATCGTCCAACTCCTGAGTAATACTGATGCTTGGCTCTTTAATGCTCATGGCGCTCTCATATGGAGATACGTTGGGGTACCGAACGAAGCAGTAGCATACCCCGCTTTTATGGCGAAAAAAAAGCCCGCCGGAATCCGGCGAGCTTTTATTAACGAACTTATTGTAACAACTTAAGGCATTTCGTCTATTTCAGAACCTTCTTTTTCCGGCGGCATTAAATCTTCTTTAACAATATGCATCCACATCAGGGTGTTACATGACACGTAAATCGACGAGTAGGTACCCACGACCACACCGACAATCAGCGCCAGCGCAAAGCCGCTAATCAATTCACCACCAAAAATAAACAACATCACCAATACCAGCAATGTGGTTAACGAGGTAATAAAGGTACGCTCTAGTGTTTGCGTTAAAGATGCATTGATCACATCGGCAGATGAGCCTTTACGCATGCGGCGAAAGTTTTCCCGTATCCGGTCGAACACCACGATGGTGTCGTTAAGGGAGTAACCGATCACCGCCAACACCGCCGCCAGCACCGTCAGATCGAAATCCACCTGAAACAGCGCAAAGAAGCCCAACACGATAATCACATCGTGCACCAAAGCCAGCACAGCACCCACCGAGAACTTAAACTGGAACCGCGCGGCCACATACAGCATAACCACAGCCAGCGCCACCAACATCCCCAGGCCGCCCTCATCGCGCAGCTCGGCGCCAATTTGCGGGCCGACATACTCACTGCGGCGCAGCTCAACCTCACTGCCGGTTTTGGCGGATAATACATCCAGTAGCTCGCCGGTGTAAGCGGTATCAAGGGAGTTCTCGATCAAGGCAACCACATCGCTACCAGCGGCGCTAACCTCGATAGAGCCAAAATACTTAGACGGTAATATCGTCTCGTCGATATCACTTTGGCTGGCACCGCTAAAGGTCAACGATTGTGAGTAGTTACCTCGGTCGCGAGGAGCGCGGGCGACCGACGTTAAAGAGGCTTCGGGTGCCACCTGCTGCAACCGACGCTCCAGCGCTTTTTCGCCACCATCCGACATAGCACCTTGCGTGCGAATCAGCACCTCGGTGTCAGAGCCAAACAGAACCGCCACCGGGTTAACCAGGCCTTCGTCGTTTAAAATGGTGCGAATTTCGGGGATGTCGGCCGGCTGCGAGAAACTCACCTCGACCTGCGCGCCACCGGTAAAATCCAAGCCAAACTTCAAGCCGTTCACAGCCAAGGCACCGATCGACACCACCAGCAGGATCACCGACAACGCAGTGGCCGGAATCCGGGCGCCCATAAAATTAAATATTTTGTTATCTGCTTGTTTGCTAGACATCATTGGCACCATTAGATCCAAAGCTTCTTGAGATTTTTACGACGGCCATAAACCAAATTGACCAGCGCGCGTGTACCCATGATGGCCGTAAACATGGACGTTAAAATACCAATCGACAGAGTCACCGCAAACCCTTTAACCGGACCAGAGCCGATAGCGTAAAGGATAACGGCCACGATTAAGGTCGTCAGGTTGGCATCCAAAATAGTGGTAAAGGCGCGATCGTAGCCCGCCGAAATCGCCGTATGGGGGCTCGCCCCCGCTTTTAGCTCCTCTCGTATTCGGGCAAAAATCAACACATTGGCGTCCACCGCCATACCCACTGTCAGCACGATACCGGCAATACCCGGAAGCGTTAGGGTTGCACCTAAAATCGACATTACCGCAACCAAAACCAGGACGTTAACCCCGAGCGCGATATTGGCAAAAACACCAAACAAACGGTAATAAACGATCATAAACAACAGCACCAGCGCCATACCCCACTGCACGGACTGCACGCCTAACTGAATGTTTTCGGCCCCGAGTGACGGCCCAATGGTGCGTTCTTCAACAAAGTACATGGGCGCCGCGAGCGCACCCGAGCGCAACATCAAGGCAAGCTCAGAAGCCTCACCCGGAGCGTTTAGGCCGGTAATACGAAACTGCACACCCAGCGCACTTTGAATGGTCGCAAGACTAATGACTTTACTTTCAGTGTATTGCTCCGGCACTTCAACCGGCTCGCCCTCGGCGCTGGTTTCGGTGTTCATGCGGGTTTTGTATTCGATAAACAACACCGCCATACGGCGCCCAATGTTAGAGCGAGTGGCGTGGTTCATCTTGGTGCCGCCCAGACTGTCGAGGGTAATATTTACCTGCGGCGTATTGGTTTCGGGGTCAAGCGTGGTGCTGGCGTTGGCAACATGATCGCCGGTCAGAATCACTTTGCGCTCAAGCCACGCGGGATACCCTTGATAATCAAATTGCTCCTTAGCCGCCACCAAGGCATCGGGTGCCGCCTCTAAGCGAAACTCTAGGTTGGCGGTTTTACCGATCACCCGTTTGGCCTCTGCGGTATCCTGCACGCCGGGCAGCTGCACAATAATACGATTGCGCCCCTGACTTTGGACAATTGGCTCGGATACGCCCAGCTCGTTAACCCGCTTACGCAGTGTGGTTAAGTTTTGGTTTAGCGCGTACTGCTCGATCTCGCGCACCGCCGCTTCACTTAACTCAGCGTGAAACACCAACTCGTCATCGTCGCCGGGTAAATCGGTATTAAACAGCATTTGCGGGTAATCGCTGCGCAGCTCGCTAATGGCGGCATCGCGCAGCTCAGTCTCGCGAAACTCGGCCACAATCACGGTGTTTTCTACCTCGACCGAGTTATAGCGAATCCGCGCATCGCGCAGTTTGTCTTTCATTTCATCGGCGCTGGTTTCTTGCCGCTTGCTGATGGCCGAGTCAGAATCGACCTCAAGCAAAAAATGCACCCCACCGCGCAAATCCAGACCCAACTTCATGGGCGCACCGCCCATAGCAACCAGCCAGTCAGGAGTGGTTGGCGCCTGATTAAGAGCGACCACATAATCGTTACCCAGCGCATCGGCAATAACGCGCTTGCCTTGCAATTGCGCCTCACCGTCATTAAAGCGTAACTGCGCTGACGCCCCATCTTGCTCGGCGGCAAAGTAGCTGATGCCGGCGTTATCCAGCGCACTTTCGATTTTGCTCAACACTTCGCCATCGACCGTCATACCACTGGATGAGCCGGATATTTGCACCGCGTCGTCGGGGGGGTAGAGGTTCGGCGCGGCGTAGATAAAACCTAAAATTGCCACGGCGAGAATCAGCAGATACTTCCAAAGGGGGTAGCGGTTTAACATACGATCATCCGAAACAGGGCGCTGATTCGCCCCTAAGGCGGGCATCAGGCGTGTTATACATTTATGTCCCGTGCCTATATGGGACCGATTCCGGACAACTCAAGTGTCCACACCTTAATAAGGCGGCAAAAGGCTAATATGGGGGCGGATTATACCGAAACTGCGAGCAACAACAATGCGCGCCGCCCACCCTTAGGGCGCTGGCGGCACCTCTAGGCCTTGGCGACCGTAAAAATCAGCTAAAAACGCGTCTAGGGCATCATCATCCAGCGCTTGACGCATCCGACTCATGACATTTTGGTAGTAACGCAGGTTATGGATCGTATTGAGCTGGGCGCCGAGGATCTCATTGCACTTATCCAGATGATGTAAATAACTGCGGCTAAAATTTTGGCAGGTATAACAATCGCAACGCGCATCCAGCGGTGAGGTATCGTGACGATGGCGGGCATTGCGGATTTTTATCACGCCCTCATCGACAAACAAGTGACCATTGCGCGCATTGCGGGTGGGCATAACGCAATCGAACATATCAATACCGCGGCGCACGCCCTCGACGATATCGGCAGGCTTGCCAACTCCCATAAGGTAGCGCGGTTTATCTTGCGGCATCACCGGGGCTAACGTTTCTAAAACCCGCAGCATGTCCTCTTTGGGTTCGCCGACCGACAAACCACCAATGGCATAACCGTCAAAGCCTATCGACTCCAGCCCCGCCATCGACTCACGACGCAAGTCCTCGTACATTCCCCCCTGTACAATGCCAAACAAGGCCGAGGGGTTATCGCCGTGGGCCGTTTTAGAGCGCGCGGCCCAGCGCAAGGACAGCTCCATGGAGCTGCGTGCCTCGGCGGGTGTCGCCGGATAGGGCGTGCACTCGTCAAAAATCATCACCACATCAGAGCCTAAATCACGTTGCACCTGCATGGAGATTTCCGGGTCCATAAAGACCTTACTGCCATCGATGGGCGAGCGAAACGACACGCCCTCTTCCGTAATTTTACGCAACTTTCCGAGGCTAAAGACCTGAAAGCCACCGGAGTCGGTCAAGATTGGCCCATCCCAGCGCATAAAATCGTGCAAATCACCGTGGGCCTTAACCACCTCGGTGCCCGGTCGCAACATCAAATGAAAGGTGTTACCCAGAATGATCTCGGCTCCGATCTCGTTAATTTCCCGCGGCGCCATACCTTTTACCGTACCGTAAGTTCCCACCGGCATAAAAGCCGGGGTTTGCACCTTACCGCGGGGAAAGCTCAGCTCGCCGCGACGGGCGTGACCGGACTGAGATTTCAGCGCAAAATTCATAAAACACTCGCGATTGCTAACACTGGCAGAGGTAGCAGGAGTCGGGGTATCGCTGGACATAAGACGCTCGGGCTTTAATCAGTGACGCCGGGAATATCATCACCGGCGCGAGGGTTTTGGGTAATAAACATAGCGTCACCGTAGCTAAAAAAGCGGTAGCGCTCGGCAACAGCCGCACCATACGCCGCCATGGTATGCTGGTAACCGGCAAAAGCCGACACTAACATTAACAGGGTCGACTCCGGCAAATGAAAATTCGTCACTAAGGCATCAATAACTTTAAAGGAGCAACCGGGGTAAATAAAAATATCGGTATCGCCCTGCATCGGCGCAATCAACTCTCCCGCCGGGGCATTTTGCGCGGCGCTTTCTAGGCTGCGTACGCTGGTGGTGCCCACCGCAATCACACGCGAGCCACGCGCCTTGGCGGCGCGCACCGCGGCACAGACAGACTCGTCGACGTCAATCACCTCACTGTGCATTTGATGATCACTGATATTATCAACCCGCACCGGCTGAAAAGTACCCGCCCCCACGTGTAACGTCACAAACGCCAGTTCAACGCCGCGCTCGCGCAACTGCGCCATAAGCGCGTCATCAAAGTGCAGCCCTGCGGTGGGCGCGGCAACGGCGCCTTGCTTCTCGCCATAAACGGTTTGGTAGCGCTCGCGATCAACCGCATTATCCTCACGATCAATGTAAGGCGGCAGCGGCATATGGCCGTGCTTATCCAGCACCTGCAACACCGGTTCAGGAAAGGTAATTTCAAACAGCGCTTCTTGCCGGCCGGTCACCTGCAAACGCGTGCCATCATCTAACACCAGTTCGGAGCCGGCCTTGGGCGATTTACTGGCACGGGTGTGGGCCAATACATGGTATTCATCCAAGACGCGCTCAACCAGTATCTCCACTTGTCCCCCGGTGGGCTTTTGCGCAAACATCCGCGCGGGAATCACCCGGGTGTTGTTAAACACCATCAAGTCGCCGGGTTGTAGCTTATCCAGCAAATCGGGAAACTGGCGGTGCTCCAGCGCACCACTGGGACCGTCCAAACACAACAACCGACTACCGCGACGCTCGGCGGCAGGAGTTCGGGCAATTAGTTCGTCGGGTAAGACGTAATCAAAGTCTTGGCGCTGCATAACATGGAGAATCAGAATTTTTGAAGGCCGGCAAGGTTAGCCCAAAATGCAACAAGTTGCCAGCCGCCCCAAGAGCCACCGCAATAAATATTTAACATCAGTGGTTGACGAGAACAAACTCGCTGCTATAATCACGCCCACTTTGCCAGAGTGGTGAAATTGGTAGACACAGGGGATTCAAAATCCCCCGCCCTTAAAAGCGTGCCGGTTCGAGTCCGGCCTCTGGTACCATCTTGTTAAACGCATCGATCGCCACCAATCGATACGCTAAAAAGCGCAGTTAACACTGCGCTTTTTTTATGGGTGTTTGTTTTACAGCTACAGAGCTAAGCGAAAACCCTAACCCCGCCTTTACACCTCTTTGCAACAAAATCACTACTTGCATCACATCATTTTCTTTAAATCGTCTCAAACCTGCCCTATGCTGATGATTCATTCACAGGGAGACCTTTATGCTGAGTGAACCAATAGCAACCTCTGACGTTGAGCTTCGGCAATGGTACGACCGCGTCCGGCAGCGCACGACAGCGCTCACCAAAGGGTTGAGCGCCGAAGACATGATGCTGCAATCTATGCCGGACGCCAGCCCCACAAAATGGCATCTGGCACACACCAGTTGGTTCTTTGAAACGTTTGCTCTAAAGCCCCACCTGCCCCATTACCGCGTTTTTGACGCGGACTACGAATACCTTT
Source organism: uncultured Gilvimarinus sp. (assembly GCF_963972205.1). NCBI lineage: Bacteria > Pseudomonadati > Pseudomonadota > Gammaproteobacteria > Cellvibrionales > Cellvibrionaceae > Gilvimarinus > uncultured Gilvimarinus sp. Next base: position 858,497 of record NZ_CAXAUC010000001.1, read on the forward strand.
TTAACTCTTATTACGACAGCGTCGGTGAGCGACACCCGAGACCTGCACGAGGGTTGCTATCGCGTCCATCGGCGGATGAAGTCTTCGCCTATCGCCGCCATATAGATGATGCCATGTTAGCCCTGATAGACACGGCCCCGAGCAAAACCGTCGCCGATATTATCGTCACCGGGCTGCATCACGAAATGCAGCACCAAGAGCTTATCCTCACCGACATTAAACACGCTCTAGCGCAAAACCCGTCGGCATTTTCTTCTGGTCACGCCAGCGCCAGCTTGCCCACAAGCGCCGCGCAAATAGCAACTGATTCAGCTCCCTTGGAGGTCGCATTTAGTGCATTTACCGAGGGGCTGTACTGGATTGGCGCTGAGCCTACAGACTTTAGTTACGACTGCGAGCGCCCCCGCCACCGAGTGTTTTGCAATGCCTTTTCACTGAGCAACGCCCCTGTCACCAACGGCCAATGGCTAGCCTTTATGGCCGCTGGTGGCTACCAAGACCCGGCATGGTGGCTATCCGATGGCTGGGATTGTAAGCAAAAAAACCAATGGCAGGCCCCTCTGTACTGGCAAGAGGTCAATGGTGAGTGGTTTGAATGTCAGCTCGACGGCTACCAGCCTATCAACCTAGCCGCACCGGTATGCCATATCAGCTACTTTGAGGCCGACGCCTTTGCCCGCTGGGCGGGTTACCGCCTACCGCGCGAGTTTGAGCTGGAAATCGCGGCAACCCAAAGCGCCGCGCAAGGTAACTTTGCCGAGTCAGACCGCTGGCAGCCACAACCGGCAGCAGCTGGCGAAGGGCTTAAACAAGTATACGGTGATGTCTGGGAGTGGACTTCCAGCAGCTACAGCCCCTACCCCGGATTTACCCCAGAGCAAGGCGCACTGGGCGAATACAACGGCAAGTTTATGGTTAACCAATACGTCTTGCGCGGCGGCTCCTGCGCCACGGCGCAGGCGCAAATGCGCCCGAGTTATCGCAACTTTTTTTACCCGCACCAGCGCTGGCAGTTTAGTGGCCTGCGGCTCGCGCAGTAATGTCACTCAGGATGAGGATTCAAACATGACCATCGCACTCGCAACGCAAGATACCGAACAGGCAACCTCTAAACACGACCACAGTTTTCGTGAAGATGTTTTACGCGGCCTCGCCCTGCGCCCCAAACAATTAGCGGCGAAATATTTTTACGATGAACGCGGCTCGCAATTGTTTGACGATATTTGCGCATTGGATGAATATTATCCTTATCATGTCGAGCTGGAACTTCTACCTACCGTCGCCGCCGACTTGAGTCGTTTTTTTCGCACCGAAAAAAACGACGAGCTGTCGATTGTCGAGTTCGGGGCGGGCTCACTGCGCAAAATAACACCACTACTAAACAACATCGACACCGTTAAAAACCTCACCGCCATCGACATTAGCGAAGAGCATTTGCTTAACTCTTGTGCCGAGCTACGCCGCCGCTATAGCGGGCTTGATGTTACCCCTCTTGCACAAGACTTCACTCTGCCGCTGCCCCTAAGCCAAACCGGTTTGACCCGTATGGGCTTCTTTCCGGGCTCGACCATCGGCAACTTACACCGCCAACAGGCGTTAGAGTTTTTACATAATGCCGGGCAAACCCTTGGCAGCGGCGCCTACCTACTGATTGGCGTCGACACTAAAAAGCCAGAGCATATTTTGCATCAAGCCTACAATGATCCTCGGGGAGTAACGGCAAATTTCAACAAAAACATATTGACGCGCATTAACCGCGAGCTAGATGGCGACTTTGATTTAATGCACTTTGGCCACCACGCGTTTTACAATAAAGAGCACGGCCGAATCGAAATGCACTTGCGCAGCTTACGGGCGCAACGGGTGCAAATTGCCGCGCGCGAATTTTACTTTGCAAAAGGCGAAAGCATTCACACCGAAAACTCCTATAAATACCATCCCTCAGAGTTTGCCACACTTGCCCGCAAGGCTCACTGGCACACTCGCCGCCTATGGATGGCACCCGACGATTTGTTTGCCATTAGCCTGCTGCAATATAAACCGGCAACCACAAAAATTGATGATCGTTGACAGTTTTTGTGGTGCGGGCGCACGGGGTAATCGTCACCATATTGTTGCGCTTGACACATCAACGCTAGACACCGGCAAAAATATCGAGGCGCAGATTTGGCAACAAGCTCTTAAGCCACACGCCAACACCTTGGTACTGTGGCAACAAAACGATTGTTGGCACGCGCGCTTTTTTGATTGTGGCCACCCAGTACTGCGCTGCGGCTCGGGCAATATCGCGGTTGCCGCCTATTTGTACACACACGAATTTCACAACACGTTTAACCTTACCCTACACACAGCGGCAGGCGCCGTCACCGTTGGGGTCGACAACAAAGGCGCCTATTATTGCGACCGCCCCTGCCCCGTTAGCGCGAAAGATGACCCCGCACGCTGGACTCACCTCTGCCAAACCCCGGTATCAACCGCCGTTCGTATGGGCGGCAGGCAAGATTACACCTTGCTACTACTGCCCGACCCCCAGGCACTATCGCAGCTTCGGCTACGTGCGCGCGCGCTGAAGCTGTATAGCGCGCGCTCTGTCATTGCCCTGGCGCCAGCCCACAGATATTGGCATTTGCGCTACTTTGCCCCCCAGTACGGTGTACCCGAGGACGCGGCCACGGGGTCGGCGTGTGTCCAGGCCAGCAGCTATTTAGCACGTATAACCCACCATCGGCGCTTTAGCTTCAATCAACGCTCCCGCGCGCGGGGTATTATTCATACCGAAAAACGGCCCCACGAGGTTATCGTGCGCGGCAGCTATCGCCTATATTAATTGCCACAAACCCAGCCAAAGCACCTATCGCGTCGTTTTAAGCGCTTGCCGCCCAAATCTCTTTGAGATGCTATAATCGCTCAAATTCCGAACCGAGAGTGTCGCAATGTCCGCCCAGCGCGAAACACAGGCCGTGATGTTTGCCGACGTATCCGGCAGCTCGCGGCTCTATAAAGAGCAAGGTAATACTCAGGCAAAAAGCCTTATCGACGAGACCCTGAGCGTGATTCGCAGTATTATCGAACGCCACGCCGGCGTAGTCGTGAAAAATATCGGCGACGAAGTTATGGCGCGCTTCCCCAGCGCTAGCGATGCCTGTCAAGCCGCACTTGAGTTACAACGCCAATCTCTCAATCTAGATTTACAGGCGCTGCGTATCGGCATCGCCTACGGTGCCACGCTACTCGACCCTCAGGGCGATGTCTTTGGCGATGTGGTCAACGAAGCGGCGGAGGTTTCACACATTGCCCGCGCGCGCCAGATTGTGGTGACCCACGCGGTTTTGACGCAACTCAGCGAACCTATGGCCAACCAGTGCGATGCGTTTGACCGCGTTGTATTAAAAGGCGCACAAAACATTTGTACCGTATACCGGCTGCACTGGGAAACGCCGACAATCACCCACAGCGCCACCGCCGTCATGGATGTTCGCGAGTTGCACAACGAACTGGACCGCCACCGTTTACGTTTACGCGGCCCGGAACGCGAGGCCAGCTTTACCCCCGATCAACTGCCTTTATCCTTCGGTCGCGAGCGCGCACGTGTAAACTGGGCGATCAATTCAACACGCGCTTCTCGTGAGCACGGCAGTATTTTATTTCGTCGCGGTAAGTACGTCCTGGTAGATCACAGCACCAACGGCACTTATATGCAGGGCGACGATCAGGCCAACGTGCTTTACTTGCGCCGTGAAGAAATACCCCTAACAGGCAATGGGCGCATTAGCTTTGGCGTGCCGATCGATGCTCCGGGCAGCTATGTGATTGAGTTTTTTATCGGTGCTGACACCACTTTAAACTAACACCTCTCGGCGCCACCTTTGCGCGTGAGCTAAACGCTAAATAGCGACACATTAACAACATCGGCGGAGCCCTAGATGCCCCAACAAAAACCCAAAGAACAACCCTCATCAGCCCGCGTTGTGGCCGCGAGCGCGGGCGTCGTAAAACGTTTGGCCGCTGCGGTTTACGACAGCTTATTAATTATGGCAATCAGTCTCGCGTATAGCGCAACGCTACTCGCTGTTAAAACTCTTGTACTGGGGGAGGCAATTGCCCCGGGCGAAAAAGCTCAGATGGGAATTTTTGGGTTTATCGGCTGGGTTATTATCTGGGTGGGGTTTTACGTCATCTTTTGGCAGCGCTTTGGTCAGACGCTGGGAATGAAAGCGTGGCGCCTTAAACTGACCGACAGCAGCGGCAACAAGCCCACCATTGGGCAATGCTTATTGCGCTGTTTTTTGGGCGGCCTATCACTGGCGTGCTTAGGGTTAGGCTACTTTTGGTTATGGCTCGACCCCGAGCGCCTCACTCTGCACGATCGCCTCTCGGGCACTCGCGTATTGCAACTGCCTAAGGGCCACTAATCCAGTCGTTTAACGCCCCACTTAACCGGTGGGGCACTCTTACTCTTGCGCATAAACATACGCCGTCAAGGTTACGCGGCGCGCCGTAGCAGCACCACCCCGAACAGCAAACACAAGCCAATCGGTACCAGTACCGCCACCAACGGCGGAAAACCAAACACAATACTGGATGGCCCCAGTAAGCTTTGCACCAACCGAAACCCAATACCAAACACAACGCCGGTAAAAATTCTTTGCCCCATAGTCACTTCGCGCAGCGGGCCAAATACAAACGAGATGGCAATTAACACCAAGCTGGCGGTCGCTAATGGCTGTAACAGTTTTTGCCAAAAGGCTAAGTTATATTCACTGCTTTGCAGATTTTGCTCTTTTAGGTAGCCCACATACTCATGCAAGCTCTCAATCGATTGCGCCTCGGGAGGCACCGCGACAATATCCAATAACTCAGGCGTAAGTTCTGTGTGCCACTCCCGTGTCGGTAAACGCTGGGTGGTTAACTGATCACCCGTAAAATTGGTAATCAACACGTTTTCCTCATGCCACACACCGTCGTAATACTCGACGTGATGAGTAAAACTCGCCTCTTCAAGCTTACCGCCGGCAAAGCGATAACGGCTGACACCGCGCAGGTTTCCACCGGGTTGAATGACATTAAACTGGATAAACTCATCCGATTCGCGATGCCAAACGCCCCGCCGGGTTTGACCTTCATCACTGTACCCCAACGCAATCGCACGGCGACTTTCGGCGACTTGATCGGCGTACGGAATAACATATTCGCCCAGGGCGATGCCCATAAAAATAAACAGCAGTACCGGCTTCAGCACCATCCACACAATACGCCCTACCGATACTCCCGCGGCGCGCATCACAACCAGCTCGCTCGAGCCGGCCAGGCTACCCAAGCCAATCAAACAGCCGATCAACACAGCGTAAGGTAGATATTCATAAGCACTGCGGGGCAACCCCCAGAGGATATAAATCAAGGCCTCAAAAAAGGTGTAATCTTTTTTTAAGCTATCTAACTGATCGATAAGCTTACCGATAAAATCTAGGCCCAACACCAGCAGCAAGACCATCGCCACAGCACCAACCACCGCACGCGCCACATAACGATTAAGCTTTAGCACGTTTACCCCCTCGGCGAGTAAAAACGTTAGTTGGCCCGACAAACACCAACCACGCGATAACAATAAACACGCCGTGCACCACCCACAACCCGGGCATAATCGGGAAGTTGCCCGCCTCCATCTCGGAGCGTACCGAACTGAGCCCGGCCAGATAAAAAAGGTACAACAATATAGCCGGCAGCATTTTTAGGTAGCGCCCCTGGCGCGGATTGGTGCGGCTGAGCGGTACCGACATAAATGCCACTACCAGCACTAACAACGGCATGGATAAACGCCACTGCAAGGTCGCCCGGGCCGAGATGCTACCGTCTTTTAACAATTCGCGGGTCGATCGAGCGTCCGCCTCGGAATTGTATGCGGCCGACACGTCTGGTTCGGGAATATGCTGGGCCAGCTGCTCAAACTCGGTGATTTGATAGTCGGCAGAACCCGGACGCCCCTGATAACGAATGCCGTTGTGCAACTCCAGGTAGCGCTCATCGTACTCACTATTGTGGCGCTGTTTACCCACCTCGGCTATAGCCACTGCGGTAGGGGTACCCACTTGGGTTAAAAACAACTGATTAAGCTGGGAGCGGTTGTCGCTGATAGACTCAACGTACGTTACCACCTTGCCGCCGTTGAAGGGCTGAAAGTGACCGGGCCGCAGGGTAGTAAATTCACTGCGTGAACGCTGCTCGGCAAATAATTTTTCGGTTTGAGCGGCGCCCCAAGGGCTGACCCACAAGCTCATGGCGCCAACGATTAAGGCCACTACCACCGCAGGTATGGCCGTAATAAACAATAACTGTTTTTGGCTCATGCCGCAGGCGCTAAGCACGACCATTTCACTATCCATATAAAGGCGGCCGTAGGCGAGCAAAATGGCAATAAAAAAACCAAGGGGAACGACCAACTCCAAAAAACCAGGCAGACGGTAGGCCATAATCGTAAACAGCACATCGACCGCAATTTTGCCCGAGGCAGCATCGGCTAGGTATTTAACAAAACGGCCGCTCATAATGATCAGCAACAAGGTGGTGCTGACAGCGAGCATGGTCACCAGCACCTCGCGCGACAAATAGCGATATACGATCAAAATACAACCATCCTTACTCAATTGAGCGGCCTACCCGACCGAAAACGACCGCCATAAGCAGTAACAACCAAAGACTTTGGCCCCTCGCCCACTGATGACGTAAACTAGGCGAATATTGGTGGCATTATCCCGCAACCGAAGCCGTTTGTCTCGGTGTCTGGATAAGCCAAGCGATAGACCGTGCGGGAGCGCTGTTCGTTCCAGCGACACCGTCGCCCGATTTCTCGGCAACTGTTATTGCCGGGGCGAGTGTAACCGAATAACGGTTACCGCTTAACCGCTCGCAACACAAAATTAACTAGGGGTCACACATGCAGTTTCAAGCTAAGTCATTCGACGCTACCAGCCACCGCAGCGCGCTTTTGGTCGTAGGGGTATTTTCCGACACTACCCTGACACCCAGCGCTCAGCTTATTGATCAGGCCGGTAAAGGTCAGCTGAGCAAATTACTGACTCGTGAAAAATTCACCGGAGCTCGCGGCACCAGCCTAATGCTCCATCACAATGTTGGCCAAAGTGCCGATCGCTTGCTGTTGCTGGGACTCGGAAAATCTGCCAAAAGCGACGTTGAACCTGCCGCCATTAGTGCAGCCCTTAGCGCACTGCAAAGCGCGGTAAAAGGTGCCCCGTATAAAAACGTCAGCATCGATTTAACCGGCGTCACCGTCGGTGGCCAAAACGCCAGTTGGCTGGCGCGCAAAATCGCGCAAACCTTAACCACCGATCTCTGGCAGTTTGACCAGCTCAAAAGCCAAAAGCCCAGCAAAATTAACATCAATAAAATTACGGTTAATGTCGATGGCAGCCCCGCCAGTGTTAAAAAGGCATTAGCACAAGGCCAGGCACTGGGCGATGGCATGAACTACGCCCGCGAACTGGGCAACCTACCCGGCAACATCTGCACCCCAACCTACCTGGCCAATCAAGCCCGCGCTCTGGCTCGCGGCCAGAGCAAGCTGCACGTAAGCGTGTTAACCGAAAAACAAATGAAAGCCGAGGGCATGGGTTCACTGCTATCCGTCTCAGCCGGCAGTGACGAGCCCGCTAAGCTCATTGTGATGGAGTACCGCGGAGCGGCTAAATCAAAAGCGCCCAACGTACTGGTCGGCAAGGGCATCACCTTTGACACTGGCGGCATAAGCCTTAAGCCAGGCGCCGGCATGGATGAAATGAAATTTGACATGTGCGGCGCAGCCAGCGTGTTTGGCACAATGAAGACTCTGATCGCCCTGCAGCCTAATATCAACGTGGTGGCGATTGTCGCCGCGGCCGAAAACATGCCATCGGGCGGCGCCACTAAACCCGGTGATATCGTGACCTCTATGTCAGGCCAAACCATTGAAGTACTCAACACTGACGCCGAGGGCCGACTGGTACTGTGCGACGCCCTAACCTACGCCAAGCGCTTTAAACCCAAAACCGTAGTGGACATAGCCACCCTTACCGGCGCCTGTGTTATCGCCCTAGGCAGCCACGCTCACGGCTTATACAGTAACGACCAGCAATTTGCCGAGCAGCTTTTAGCGGCGGGCATCGAGGCCGGGGATCGCGCGTGGCAAATGCCCCTGTGGGACGAATACCAAAAACAACTCGACAGCAACTTTGCCGATATCGCCAACATTGGCGGTCGCGAAGCCGGCAGCATAACCGCCGCTTGCTTTTTATCGCGCTTTACCAAAGAGCTCCGCTGGGCACACCTGGACATTGCCGGCACGGCTTGGAATTCAGGCAGTGCTAAAGGTGCTACCGGCCGCCCCGTGCCTTTGCTGGTGCAATACTTACTCGACAGTAAATAATTGCTATGACCGAAGTGGATTTTTACATCCTCAGCAGCGATGAGCCCGACAAGCGACTGGCCTTTGCCAGCCGCTTGTGCGAAAAAGCCATTAACAATGGCCGCAAAGTTTTGATCGCCACCGATGATGCGACGCAACTGGCATCAGTGGCTAAGTACCTAACCGACGAGCGGCCAGAAAGTTATCTGCCCTGGCGCCACAGTGATGCTACCGACTCGGGCGAGCCCATCGCCCTTGACTGTAGCGGCGAGTGCGGTAATCATCACGATGTACTGATTAGCTTATGCGCACAATTGCCAGAGTATTTTAGCCGCTTTGCCAGAATGGCCGAAGTGGTCATTCAAACCGACGCAGTGCTTGCGCACACCCGCCAGCACTGGAGCTTTTTAGGCGAGCGCGGCTACCCCATCAGGCACCACAAACTAGGACGGGCGCATAACGTATAAGAGTCAATGCCATGAGCGATGAGCGCGAGAAAACCCGCAGTGAGTTATTAAATGAGCTGGAGTCTATCCAAGGATTATTGGACAACGATGACATCCCTGTACTGCAAGAGGTTATTGAGCAGTTAGAGCAGCGCCACAACAACATGCTGGGCCGGCACGAAGAGAACTACGAGCTAGATTTAGGCGGTACCATCAACACTCAAGCCACTGCCGCGCCAACCCCAGGTCCCCACTCAACGGCGCAACCGACTAACAGCTCTGCAAAAAACGTAACGCCCGCTCAGCATTCATCCAGCCACAGTGAAAACCCGTTTTTGCCACAACATATCCGTTCACGCTTGCGGGGCAATCGCGCCGGTGACTTTACAACAGAACCCAACAACCGTAAAAACGCCGAGCGACAACGGCTAATTGACGAGGTCATTGGCGACTTAATGCCACAATTAAAAGCCACACTGCGCACTAAACTATCGACGTTAACAGACGCGCAGTTGCACGCACTTAACAGCCAGGACGATTAGTATTTTTCTAGCGTGCCTATGTCTCTACACCCTCACCGGCCCGCACCAACATAAACAACCCACCGGCCAAAATCACTAACACCATGTTCGCCATAAACACGCTTAAATAACCATAAGCCTCGGCCACACCACTAATAAGCAAGCTGCTTAATAACGTCCCCACGTGGGTCGTATTGGTATATAACGCCGAGGCACTGCCCGCACGCCCCGGTAACATTTGCTGCACCACCGAGACACCCAAACCGGCCAAAATGCCAACAAACACCGCGTTGGCAATTTGCAGTGCAAATAACTGCCAAAGTGCCGTTGCGCAAAACACGCCGGCATACAACACTAACCCGGCCAAGGCACTGGCGCGCACCAAGTTCAGCGGGTTCATACGCGCAGCTAACACGCCGGCAAGCAACATTACCGGCACCTCTAGCCCAGCGGCGGCACCCATAATCCACCCCACCCAACCGGTCGAAATATCCAAATTGCGTGTAAGGTGCAAAGGCAAGCTAATTAAATACGCGTTGTTGACACACCACATTAACGAAAACGCCAACACGCAGAGCGCTAAAGACCAACGCGAACGGGCATTTAAACTCCCCCATAAACCTGATTTAACCTCAGGCTCATCCGAATGGCCCGTCAGCTTTAACGCTGGCAACATTTTGGGGCTAACAATCGCCACCGCCGCAAATAGCGCCGCCGCAATCGAGTACAAGCTGGTAAACCCCCAATGGCTGGCAATTAAAAAGCCCGCTGGCGGCCCCGCCACCCAAGCAAAAGCAATTTGCGCCCGAACGACCGCGTTAAACAAGGCAATACGCTCAAGCGGCAAACAGTTTTCGGCGTACTCTAGGCTATAAGCCAAAATCTGCGAGAAAGCTACCATCGCCAAACTCAGCAAAAATACTGCCGACAAGCAGGTCAGCCAATAGTGGCGCGACAACGCAAACACCAAACAACCCAGCACCCCGACTAGACACAAGCCCACCACTAACATGCGTCGATCTTTAAGCGAGTCGGACCAAGCGCCTATTACTTGATTGTAAACAATGCTGCCAATCGCGATTCCCGCATAGGGAATGCCCACCCAAAAGGGGCTTACCCCCACCTCATCAGCAAAAAAGATACTCAATGTCGGCAGTAACAGCGCGCCGACCACCCCCGTCGCAAAGGTCAAAAAATAAATACCCAGCGCTACCGGTTTAAACAGTACCGTTTTTTGCAAAAAATTGGTCACTCTCACCTCAAGTCGTGATCGAACACCACAAGGCGCCCGGTTACAGGTATTACCCAACGAAAAACCCCAGCGTGAGCAAGCTCAAACTGGGGTTTTCGTGGTATATGGTTAAGTTTACCTCAGAACCCGTAACAAGAAGGGTAAGAAGCGTAAAGCTCAGAAAACAGGCCAGCGCATCAACAACGTACGCCTCCAACCCAAAATGCCTCACTATAAAGACTGATAAGCACTCAAGCGCCAGCAGGTGTGTTTAATAATCGCGATAACGAAGAACAGTATAGAAGCGCTTGGCAGGACTGAGCACATACAGCACCAAAAAAGTCGGTGTTAATGCTCCGCTAACAGCGCCGTTTCTAACCAATAAGACTTAATCAAAGACATCACTCTCACCAACTCATCAAAGCTGGTAGGTTTCGTAAAATAAGTATTACCGCCAAACTCGTAGGTATATTTTATATCCTCCTCGTTACTAGAGGTGGTAAAAACCACGATTGGAATGTGTTTTAAGTGCTCATCTTGCTTGATGTGGCGCAGCGCTTCGCGACCATCCATGCGCGGCATATTTAAATCGAGCAGTATCAAGCCCGGCACCAATTCTGGCGCTTGCAGTTTTTCTAACAGCGCTTGGCCGTCTTCAACAAACAGCACATCGTCAGACAACACACCATTTTCTTCTAATGCATCCCGAATTAGCAATTGGTCGTCGAGGTCATCTTCCGCTATCATTAACCCACGATTTTTTCGCCATGCTAATGTTGTTTTGCTCATATATTGCGTCCATAAGTCGCCCGGCGAGTGTATCGTGGGGTGAGTAGCCACTAGAGGTGGTTATGTAATAAGGTAGAACAAACCGTCGTTATTCGCTTGGAATTGATCGTTCAAGAGAGTAAAACAGCTGAGATAGCAACCCACTGCCATCCATCGCGTTGCAACCGGGATATTAGCAAGCTAATATCCCGGTTGCAACAGGCACCAACTCTTTAATTTGTGCGTCCTTATGAACAAAAACCTGTTAGCCAACGAGCGTATCACCCAGCTGCGAGACCTACTGGGCCTATCCCAGAGTGACTTCTCTGATCGAATTGGTATAACGCAAGGCGCTTTGTCACAGCTTGAGGCGAGCAAGTCTAAGCTCTCTATGACAACGATCAACTCAATCCACCAAGCTTTTAGCGTCAACTGCAACTGGCTCGTGGCCGGTGAAGGAAAAACGTTTTTAGTCGATACGCAAGGTGACATATCCCCACTGCAAGGTTCGAGCTGCCCAGACCCGCTTATTCCGATGCTCAATGTGGATGCCCACGCGGGCTATATAAGCCAGTGCAACGATCCCGACTATATAAAGACCTTAGGTGTTTACAGGATTCCAGGTTTTGAAGACGGAGACTACCGCCTGTTCGAAACAGACGGGGACAGTATGGAGCCGTCACTCTATTCAGGAGAGGTGGTAATTGCCGAGCGACTCGAGCCCGGCAAAGCATTTGATGACGGATCACTAGCCGTGATCGTTGCCGAAGACGGAGTGCTTGCCAAACGTATTTACCTAAGCACTCAAGATAAGCTTATAGTAAAAAGCGACAACACTGCCTACAAACCCTATACCTTAAACAAAAAAGACATAGGCGAGATCTGGTTGATTCGATCTAAAATAACCTCTCACTTTAACGGGGTCAGTGCACCGCAGCGCTAGGCCCACATTAGTAGACCACGTTCCTGAGCTAAAAGGCTCAAGCCTGACCTACAAAATTAAAACAGCGCTGTTAACTCCTAACAGAACACACTTTCAATATCCCCAATTGTAATACTTCCAGTACTCCGCAGCATTTATTAATAGGAAGCATTATTCGGCGGCATTGATTTTCAACACTCACGCCACCTTTTAAAACCTAGAAAACACACCTCAGACACCCGTCAATATAAACGGGCAACCCAAAGTCACAGGAAAAATAAAGATATTTTTGAAAACTAGTAACCCATGATTTTTTACAGTCTGCGGTCTATTGCATAGCGCATAACGAACCCACAAAAACGCTCCGTAAACAACAAATGTAATGCTAACGAGTGGAGTGCGGGGTTCGCATACAAGACAGGTAAAAACTCCCAGTGGCTGACTGCTATAACTCTTAAACAAAAAAGCCCAGCTTGATCACTCAAGCTGGGCTTTTAAACACTCACCTACTCTTACAGCAATAAGCGACGTACGTCGGCAACTACGGCAGTCAGGTAAGTAAAGAAGCGTCCGGCATCGGCGCCGTTAATGGCGCGGTGATCGTAAGACAGAGCCAGCGGCAACATGTTGCGCGGGATAAACTCACTACCATTCCAAACTGGCTTCATTTGCGCCTTAGAAACACCCAAAATGGCAACCTCGGGCGCATTGACGATTGGGGTAAAGCCGTTGCCACCCATAGCGCCCAAGCTTGATATGGTAAAACAGCCGCCCTGCATGTCAGCAGCGGTTAGTTTGCCATCGCGCGCCTTTTTAACAATTGCGCTAAAGTCGTCGGCCAGCTCCCACAAACCTTTTTTATCGACGTCTCGAATCACTGGCACCATCAAACCGTTTGGCGTATCAACAGCAACACCAATGTGCACATATTTCTTCTGCACAATGTGCTCGCCATCGTGATGCATAGAGACGTTAAAGCTGGGCTCGGCAACCAAAGCGGCGGCACAGGCCTTTAACAAAAACGGTAGCGGCGTTAATTTGCTGCCACGCTTTTCAGCTTCGGCTTTAAGGCCTTTACGGAAAGCTTCGAGCTCGGTGATGTCGGCATCGTCCCACTGAGTAACGTGTGGAATATTAAGCCAGTTGCGCACCATGTTGTCAGCGGTAAGCTTTTTGATCTTGCTCATTTTGACCGTTTCGATCTCGCCGAATTTGGCAAAATCAACCGCCGGAATCGCAGGAATACCGCTGCCGCCAGCAGTGCTCTTGCCAGACTGACTATCCGCTACGATGTTTTTCACATAGTCGCGCACGTCGTCTTTGTTAACACGGCTGCGAGGTCCGCTGCCTTTAACCTTTTTTAGATCAACGCCCAACTGTCGCGCCAACTTGCGCACGGCGGGGCCGGCGTAAACATCCGAAGAGTTAACCACTTCGACGTTATCCGCCGTTACCGGCGATCCAGACGAGGTTGTCGCTGTGCTGGCAGCAGGGGCGCTTGCGGCTTGCGGTGCAGACTCCGCCTTTGGTGCCGGCGCCGCCGGTGCCGCTGACTCAACTTCCATCTCACAAATGGCATCACCCTGCGAGAGCTTGTCACCTTCTTTAACCGAAACTTTCACCACTTTACCAGCGCTAGGCGCCGGAATTTCCATAGAGGCTTTGTCGGTTTCCAGTACGATTAAAGTATCGCCTTCGTCGATTTCATCACCGGCACTGATGGAAATCTCGATCACTGCCGCACCTTCAGAGCCACCGATATCCGGTACAGGTATAACTTCGACAGAGCTACTACCTGAAGCTGGCGCGGGCGCTGCACTGGACTCGGCGGGAGTCTCTGCAGGTGCTTCAGTTGCGCCACCGGTCATCACACCCAGCTTGTCGCCCTGAGAAACTTTATCGCCCTCTTTAAGATCGATGCTAACAATTTTACCGCTGGCCGGCGCTGGAATTTCCAACGAGGCTTTGTCGGTTTCTAGCACAACCAACGAATCGCCTTCGCTAACTTCATCGCCAACTGCAACGCAGATCTCGATCACGTCGACATTCTCTGAGCCACCAAGATCGGGGATAGTGATATCTTGCTCGGCCGATGCGGCTGCAGGCGCGGCTTTTGACTCAGGCTCTGGCGCCGGCTCATTTTTAGCTGGCTCTTCTTTGTCGCTGTCGCTGGCGCCTGCGCCACCCTCGGCTTCAACTTCAAAGATCACATCGCCTTCAGAGACTTTATCACCCTCTTTTACTTTAATCGCTGTTACCTTGCCGGCAACAGTGCTCGGTATTTCCATCGAGGCCTTATCGGTCTCCAACACCAACAGCGAATCATCGATTGCTACGGTATCGCCAACGGCGACCGAAATTTCAATGACATCTACATTTTCCGAGCCGCCAATATCGGGGACTTTTATCGATTCAATTGCCACGGTAACTCCTCGCTACTTTTTTAATCCGCCCCAGCTTGTGGCTGTGGCTTACGTTATCCATTGATCTTGCAGGGCGCTTGGCGCGCCCCACTTGTCGCGGGTAGGCGACTATACGGTCAACGGATCGGCTTTATCTGGATCAATACCAAACTGTTTGATGGCTTTGGCTACAACGTCGGCTTTGATTTTGCCTTGGTCGGCCAGAGATTTCAGTGCGGCAATCACCACAAAGTGGCTGTCAACCTCAAAGAAGTGACGCAACTTTTTGCGTGAGTCACTGCGACCAAAACCGTCGGTACCCAGCACTTGATAATCGCCCGGAATAAACGCACGCAATTGTTCTGCGTAGTTCTTCATGTAATCGGTGGCGATAATAAACGGCCCATCCTGAGACTCTAAGACCTCAGTAATATAGGCTTTGCGCGGTGTTTCGGTTGGGTGTAACAAGTTCCAGCGCGCGGTGGCCTGACCTTCACGGGTCAACTCGTTAACGCTGGTGACACTCCAAATATCAGCTTCAACACTGAAGTCTTTGCGCAGGATCTCGGCTGCGGCAATCACCTCATTCAAAATAGTGCCCGAGCCCATCAACTGAACACGGTTTTTCTTCTTGCTGGTGCCTTTTTCAAGCTGATAAATACCTTTAATGATGCCCTCTTCGACACCTTCTGGCATATCAGGATGAACGTAGTTTTCGTTCATCAACGTAATGTAGTAGTAACAGTTCTCTTTGTCCTGGTACATCCGCTTTAGACCGTCTTGTACCACAACCGCCACCTCGTAAGAGAAGGTCGGATCGTAGCTGCGACAGTTAGGGATAGTGTTCGCCAAAATATGGCTGTGACCATCTTGGTGCTGCAAGCCTTCACCGTTCAGCGTGGTACGCCCTGCGGTGCCGCCCAGCAAGAAGCCACGCGCTTGCGCATCGCCCGCCAACCAAGCCAAGTCGCCAATGCGTTGAAAACCAAACATAGAGTAGTAAATGTAAAACGGCAGCAACGGTTTTGCGTGGTTGCTGTACGAGGTGGCCGCGGCAACCCAAGCGGACATAGCGCCGGCTTCGTTGATGCCCTCTTCCAGAATCTGGCCTTTCTCGTCCTCTTTGTAGTACATGATCTGGCCGGCGTCTTGCGGGGTATACTTCTGACCCAACGCCGAGTAAATACCCACTTGACGGAACATGCCTTCCATACCAAAGGTACGAGCTTCGTCCGGTACAATCGGCACCACTTGTTTGCCAATCTGCTTGTCTTTAAGCAGCGTGTTTAGCACGCGCACAAACGCCATTGTGGTCGAGATTTCACGCTCACCGGTGCCTTTAAGCTGAGCTTTAAAGGCGTCCAACTCGGGGATAGGCAGCGATTCAAAATCAGACTTACGCGCTGGCAGGTAACCATCCAACGTGCGACGACGCTCTTGCAAGTATTGCATTTCGGCGCTGTCATCCGCAGGGCGGTAGTAAGGGATTTTCTCCAGGTCTTTATCATCGATCGGAATGCTAAAACGATCACGGAAGGTTTTAAGCCCTTCGATGTCGAGTTTTTTAACTTGGTGAGCGTTGTTAACCGCTTCACCAGTGGGGCCCATGCCATAACCTTTAACGGTTTGCGCCAACACCACTGTCGGCACGCCTTTAGTGTTAACCGCATTATGATAAGCGTTATACACTTTGTGCGCGTCGTGACCGCCACGCGCCAGGCGCAGAATATCGTCGTCAGACAAATCTTTAACCAGCTCTAACAGCTCTGGGTACTTACCAAAGAAGTGCTCACGGGTGTAAGCGCCGCCATTGGCTTTATAGTTTTGCATCTCGCCATCACACACTTCATCCATGCGCTTTTGCAGCAGGCCGGTGGTGTCTTTTTCAAGCAGTGCATCCCAGCCGCCGCCCCACAGAACTTTAACCACGTTCCAGCCAGCGCCACGGAATACGCCTTCGAGCTCTTGTACGATTTTACCGTTACCACGTACCGGCCCATCCAAGCGCTGCAAGTTACAGTTGATCACAAAGATCAGGTTGTCGAGTTTTTCGCGGCCAGCCAGCGCAATTGCGCCCAAGCTTTCTGGCTCGTCACACTCGCCGTCGCCCAAAAACGCCCAAATTTTACGGTCGCCTTTGTCGATCAGCTCGCGCTGATCCATGTAGCGCATTACTTGCGCTTGATAAATAGCCGCAATAGGACCGAGGCCCATAGAAACGGTGGGAAACTGCCAGTAATCAGGCATCAACCAAGGATGCGGATAAGACGACAAACCTTTACCGTCCACTTCGCGACGGAAGTTATCCAGTTGATCTTCGGTCAGACGACCTTCGAGGTAAGAGCGCGCGTACATGCCCGGAGAGCTGTGCCCCTGGAAGTACACCAAATCGCCCGGCTTATCGCCGTCATTACCACGAAAGAAATGGTTAAAACCCACCTCGTACAAGGTAGCCGCTGAGGAGAATGACGCGATATGACCGCCCAGCTCATCATCATTTTTGTTCGCACGAACCACCATCGCAATCGCGTTCCAGCGAATAATTGAACGGATTTTACGTTCAATGTAGTGATCGCCGGGGCTTTGGATTTCTTTGGAGGTGGGAATGGTGTTGCGATAAGGCGTGGTGATAGCAGAGGGCTGATCAATGCCGTGGTCTGCAGCAGACTCGGACAGGCTCTTCAGAAGAAATGCGGCACGCTCTTTCCCCACGTGACGTACTACAGAATCGAGGGCATCGCGCCACTCTCGGGTTTCCAGAGCATCAATATCTTCTATCATTTAATTCTCCTCAGTCATGCGCCTTTTGAGCACATTTGGACACAGCGTTAACACCAACGCAGACCGTACCTGGCAGGATAGCTACCAGTGGCCTCGCCCCTTTACGTTGTGACTATATTAGGGTTAAACGTGGCGATTACCCCAATACTGGGGCCCAAAAATGCGCGAATTTTTACATATTTACGGGATTTTTGCTAGCCCTGCGATATCAGCAGCGGGGCAACACCAAGATCGGTACGCATTTTGCTCAGACAGGCCAATTTTCAAACAGGCCCGAACGACAAACACCCGGCCGCGCTACATTTTAGGGCAAAACGGGCCCCTGCAACGGCTGCTTCTGCAAATGATTCCAATAACTATCTAGCGCTTTTTGGTTAGAGCTTGGCGCATTTTTCTCCGCCGCTCCCGTAAGAGTTAGCGCGCCGGCCACCCGCTCAGCCAAATAGCGGCGATATCGCTCAGACGAGGCCACGCTTGCACCGGCAACCTCTGTCATAACAGATGTATTGGCCATGGTAGCATCCACCAGCTCACGCCACAGCGCCGTGCTTTTTTCACGCAAACCGCCGGCACTATCGTTGGCAAGCCTTCGCCCAACAACCGTTTGGGCCTCTGCGATCGCAGCGGATGGCCACTGGCGAGCCAACTCTTGACGCACAAACTCGCGCAGCGCCGCCCCGTCGGCTATCTCTCCCGCCCAATAAACCACCAGCGCCGGGCGCCCTGCCAGCAGCCAATCAAATACGGCGATATTAGCCGGGTCAATGGTCGTTGTGGGCGTCACTGAATGCGCTTCCCGTTGCGAATCATCTGCAGAGCTTTCGTCTGCCGCACTTTTAAGGCTCACCGTAGTGTCTGCGATAGCACCCGAGGCACCTTCAGCGGTATCGTCACCCGCGACGAGCCCTTTGATTACAAACTGATCCGCAATGTTCTCAGGCTCTGCCGTTAGCGATTCGCGCAGCAGTTGCGCGGCAAGCTGCATTTGAGCGTAATCGACGGCGCTGGCGCCCCGCCCCTGCAGGTAGAGCGCCACACCACTGCCATCGCGAGTTGGCAGGTTTAATTGTGGGCCCTTACCGCCACTCAAGCGGCCATAAGTGGCGGTACGTGGCGCACCGGCATCATCCTCTAAAAAATAGTGCTCACTTAGAGCCGCCAGCCGCTGCGCTTCTTGGCGATAAAGATTGCCGTAAAACAATATGCTAAGACGCGCCGGACGGTAATGAACATGCTTAAAGTTGCGCAGCTGATCGGGGGTGATACTTGCCAACGCTTCCGCGCGTTCCGCTCGCGTCCAGCTAGGGCGATAGTGCAAGCGGTCTAAACGCTCGCGAAGAATGCTATCCAGCGTATTTCTGGGCATCGTTAAGCGCTCTGCCAACATATCCTGTGCCCGCTTAAAGCGCCGATCTGTGATTTCTGCATCGTCCAACACTTGATCGATGCGCGTTAGCATCAAACCAAGTTGCGAGTTGTAGCCATGCACATGGACGTCCAGCCCTAATGCGTGCGGCTGCACCGTAAAATCAACTCCGGCCAGATGTGCGGCAAACGCCTTTTCATTAAGCTCTTGGCGAACCAGCTCCGCCATTAGTTCAGCCTCGGCTGCCGCGAGCGCAGACGCCCCCGCCGCCGGAATCTCTAAGCGCAGCAATACCGACGCCGCCGGGCTGGCAATGTGACCGCGATTAAACCAAGCACTAAAACGCGGCCGGTTAAACAGCTCTACCACCTCATTAATGCCGGTATTTTGCGAGGTAGGTAGCATCGGCGCTTCTTTGGTGCTTAAACGCGTCGGAATAAAATTATTGCGCTCGGGAAAGTCCAGCCGCCGGCGCACAGTAATTTTAATGTCGGGCTGCGCCTCACTCGATTTAACCGCGGAATACGGCGTCAACAACACCGGGCTGCGTTGCTCGCCCGCAACCGCCGCCGTTGACGTCAAACTCACCAAAACATTGTCGCTGCGTAAAAAGTCTAAATAGCGCCGCACCAACCGCTCGTTAAATTCGTTGTAGCGAAACGGGCCGTAAAGGACATCGCGCGGACGGTAATAATGCAGCGCATGAGCCAGCTGAGCGGGATCGCGCACTGCTGAGGCGTCGCGATAACGAAAATCCAACGCCGCCGTGCGGGCCAGCTCAAGGTGGCGCCACTCGCGTAACCCCCGCACCCTGATTTGGTCGAGCATGTAAAATACCAGCGCCACAACTTGATCTTTGGCGCGCACACCGAGGTCAGTCAAATCTATGCGCACTTCAAATAAGCCGTCATAGCGCGACTGCATGCCCATGCCAGTATCGATAGTGTCGGCCCAGCCTAAACTTTTTAGCAGCGCCAGTAAGCTGCCGGGGCCACCGTCGGCCAATAACCTAGAAACTTCCGCCAAGGGTTTTTCAGCGTACAACGCTAAGGGGTTGGGCACAGGAAACAACAACTGCAATTGCGGCTTGGCAATATCGGCCTGGATTTGCACATCAATGGGCAGCGTTTGCGGTGTAAACAGTGGTGGATAATTTGCGTCGCGGATAGTCCCCGGCGCTTTTTGGCTCAAACGGCTCAAGGCAGCGGTGACAATGCTTTGTTGCCGATCGAGCGGCAGATTAGCCACAAGGGCCAGTCGCATCCGCGCGGGGGTATACAGGCGTTTAAAGTTTTTTTGCAGCGCTTCAGTCACTACCGGCAACTGCGCAATACTGGCGGACGCCCCTTGGCGGCGCGCCATTGGGTGCTCAGCATTAAAAAGCGCACTAAAAACATCGTCGCGGCGATCCGTCAGTGTGGCACCCAGCCCCGAGCGAATATTATTGGCCAGTAAATGTTGTCCGCGCTCTATCTCTTCAAGCGGTATTTCTGCACTGCGATCGATATGCGTAAAAAAGTCAGTAAGCGCTGTGGCCAACGCATTCGTCGGCGCTCGCAAATGATACTCGGTGTGCTCGGGCTGAACGTTAATATTGGCCGCCGGATCACTGTATAACACCAAAGCCAGCAAATTATTCAGCCCCGGCAACGCTACCGGATCTTGGTTGGCCCCAGCCAACACACTTAACGCCCAGTTGGCTTCTGTCGCTGCCGGGTCGCGCACTAGCAGCACCTGTAAACCATTGTCATAGGCAAGCGCACGATACGCGCGCGGATCTTCCGGGCTGGCGATCACCTCTTCGACCCGAAACCCCGGCGCCTCGGCAGCGGACTCTGCGGCGGGTGCCGCAAACAGCCGCATCGGCAACACCAGCAGCATAAAACTCAGCACAGCCGTTAAGGATGCTGCCCTTGGCAGCCACCAACCCAACACCATTACTGCGGCTCCGAAATATCAACCGCTGGGCTTGGCTCGGATTCTGACTCGACGGCAATTCCCATGGGCCAGGCGTACAAAATCGCTTTTACTAAGGTGGCTAACGGGATCGCAAAAAATACCCCCCAAAAGCCCCACAAGCCGCCAAACACCAAAACCGCCATAATAATCGCAACCGGGTGCAGGTTAACGGCCTCAGAAAACAGCAGTGGCACAAGAATATTGCCATCGATGCCCTGAATAATGATGTACACCAACATCAAATAAAGAAACTCCGAACCCCACCCCCACTGGAAGTAGGCGATCATGGCAACCGGTATGGTAACCACCGCCGCGCCAATGTACGGAATAACCACCGACAAACCCACAGCAATACCCAGCAGTGCCGCGTAGTTCAGCCCCAACAGCGCAAATGCCACATAAGACACAGAGCCGACAATTAATATCTCGATGGACTTACCGCGCACATAGTTGGCAATTTGCTGGTTCATTTCGCTCCAGATCTTGGTCATCACCGGGCGCTTTTTGGGTAAAAAGCTGGCGATCCAGTCCGCGATTAAAGAGCTGTCTTTAAGGAAGAAGAACACCAAAATAGGCACCAGTACAAAATACACCAGCACCGTCATCAAAATGGGCAGACTGCTTACCGAAAACGTCAAAACATTTTGCCCCATACGGCCAAGCTCGGCCGTTGTGGCCGCGATTAAATCCTCGACCTGCGCTTGGGAGACTAAATTAGGGTAATTCTCGGGCAGCAATAGCAACACGCTTTGCCACTCACCCAGCATCCTCGGCACCTCGGCAAACAGTCGCGCCGACTGCTGCCATAACACTGGCAGCAGTACCAGCAATACCGAGGCGAGCATGAGCAACAGCAAAATAAATGTGACGGTAACCGCCAGCCAGTGCGGCGCGCCCCACTCGCGTAAGCGTACCACCAACCCCTGCATTAAAAACGCGATAATAATACTGGCAATCATCGGGGCCAGTACCACCCCCATGGTTAAGATAACCAGCAAGCTGACAGCAATGATCACCACCAGCAGAACCGCCTCCTCATCGGAGAAATAGCGGTCAATCCAGCTGCGGACTATTTTCAGCATCGTTGTTTCACTCTCCAGATGAGCATTAGACCGCACCTCCTTTTTCAATCAGGTAAACGTATTCATCCCCCATATCGATGAACTCGATCATCTGGTGGCCAGCAAGCTGCACATAGGCGTGAAAATCTCTGACGGAACCCGCATCAGTGGCGCGCACCTCAATCTGGTCGCCTACCGCCAAAGACCGCATGGCCTGCTTGGCACGCAACAGCGGCATAGGGCAGCGCAGTTGTCGGGCGTCTACCAGCGTCGCACTCGGGAGGGAACTGCTCGGATCGATCTTTGTCATACCACCTACAAGCCCACATCAGAACCGCCAGCGGCATCGCCGGAGGTGACCCGACATGCTAGTTAACATTGCGCGTGTGCACAAGTAGCAGGCCGCACGATTGCACTTGCCAGCGCCCCTATGCATTAATGATACTATGCCCCGTAGCAGGACTGACCGTCGTATCTAAATGCGGCTCCGTGTGCCCGAAGAGACCGAGTTATTGTGAATAAAGCTTTATCCCTTGTGTTATCGCTGCTGTTAAGCATTCCCGCCGTAGGCCGCGCCGATGACTTAAACCTGCCGGATTTTGGCGACACGTCATCGGGGATCGTCTCATTCCAGGAGGAGAAACGCCTCGGCAAATTATTTATGCGCAGCTATCGTGCGCAAATACCGACCTCTGACGATCCGCTATTGATTAGCTACTTACGCGATTTAATTGGCCGGCTCACGCAGTTTAGTCAGCTAAATAATCGCAACTTTGAGCTGATCGTCGTCGAAAACCCCGCCATGAACGCCTTTGCCGCCCCCGGCAACGTGATTGGCGTACATACCGGCCTATTTATCTATTCGCAAAACGAAGCACAATTGGCCTCGGTACTGACCCACGAACTGGCTCACTTAAGCCAGCGCCACTACGCGCGCCGGTTAGAGCAGCAACGCAACATGACCATCCCATTTTACACCGCTTTGCTCGCAAGCTTAGTGTTAGCCGCGAGCGGCAGTGACGGAGGCATGGCTGCTATGGCCGCAACTCAGGCTGCGGCCGCCGATGCTCAGTTACGTTTTAGCCGGCAAAACGAGCAAGAGGCTGACCGCCTGGGAATCGATACGCTTATTGATGCCGGTTACGATCCCTACGCCGCGCCGGACATGTTCGAACAGATGCTACGCGCCTCGCGTTATTCGCGCCGACCACCGGACTTTTTGCTCACGCACCCGGTAACCGAGAGCCGGGTAGCCGACGCCCGCTCGCGCGCCATGCGCTATCCGCGCGATGGCAAAACCCAAAAAGACTCGCTGGACTTTCAGCTAATGAAAGCCCGGATTAAAGTACTGCAAGCCGAAAGCGCGCAACAGGCGATTGGTATTTTCCAGTCCGAAATGGACGGTGACAACGCTACCCCAGAGGCCAGCCGCTACGGTCTAGCACTAGCCTACAGCAAAATCGGCAACGCCCAGGAAGCCGCCAAAGCCCTTGCGCCACTGCTGCAAAAAGAGCCAAACCGACTGGTGTATCAAGTCATGGATATCGATATTGACTTGGCTGCTAAAGACTACGACACCGCGCTGGATAAACTGCGCACCGGTCTGCGGCGCCTGCCCAACTACTACCCGTTTAACGTGCGCTACGCCGAGGCCCTGATGGACTCGGGTCACTACCAAAGCGGCGCGGAGTTTTTATCGCAATACGTGCGTAAAGAAACCGAAGACCCTTACATGTGGTATTTGCTGGCCGAGGTGAACGGATTGGCGGGCGACGGACTTGGGGGACACGAGGCGCGGGGCGGATACTTTATCCAGGTTGGTGTGTACGACCGGGCGATCGTACAGCTGCGCAATGCGCTAAAGCTTGCCAAAAACGACTCGCACCGCACCGCCATTTTGCAAGAGCGGTTGCGCTACGTCGAACGCCTACTCTCGGAGCTGGATTTTTAAGAGCAGCGGCCCACTAATAGTGTGGCGGCCGCTCGTCCGCCGCCGATCCGCCCTGCTCGCGATCAAACATAGCGTCGTCAAACTTACTTGCCAGTCCGCCCAACTGCTTGGCCAGCGCCTGCAGTTGACGGTCTTGTCGAGCGACAATGAGGTTCAACTCATTGATCGTGTCCTCTTGAAAGCTCAAACGGCTTTGCAGCTCAATCAACGCTTCTTGCAATACATCGTCCTGCGACATTCTGACAACCTCAATAAAACTATAAGTGAACGCCCTTAAAGTGGCGCCAGCTCGGCAATTAAACGCTGGGCACGAGCATCTATCAACAAACTCTGCCCCAAACGCGCCGTGATATACGCAAACCCTAAGCCCGATTTTGGGTCGGCAAAGCCAACGCTGCCACCGGCCCCCGGATGACCAAACCCCTGCGCACTACCAAACAAACAGTCACCCGCTGACTGAGAGCCCATAAAACCCAAAGCAAAACGCAAAGGCACCCCCAAGACTTTATCGGGCTCGGCGTGCCGCGCCTGAGTAAACTCTGCCAACGTTGTGGCCTCTATGCCCGCGCGCTCACCACCGGCCGCCAACACACCGTAAAAGCGCGCCAGGGCGACGGCACTGGCATGGCAATTAGCCGCTGGTATACAAGCGCTACGCCAAGCGGGTGTGTTAGTCGAATTCATCAGCGTCATAGGATTGGTAAAGGCGCGATTGACCACCCCGCGTGGATCGGCCTTCATTAACTGCCCTAACGCCGCACTATTAGCGCCAGGGCTGGCACTGCCCGCATCGCCCAAGGGCTTTTTTAACGGGCCGACATCAGCCAGCGTCTCCTGCCGCGGCTCTGGCACGCCAAAGTAGGCGTCAAGCGCTAACGGCTCAGCCCAATAGCGTTGAAACAGCTCACTAAACGAGCTCCCGGTAACTTGCTGCACCAGCTCGGCTAAAATCCAGCCGTACAAAAAGGGCGAATAACCTTGTGCTGAGCCGGGTGTCCACCAAGGCTCATCGTATTCTAAAAGGGATTTGACCGAGGCGGCGTCAAAAATCACCGGATCTTTTAGCTTGGGGTGAAACGCACTCATACCACTGCGATGCGCCAGTACATGCCGCACGGTGATAGCCTCTTTCCCCTTACCGGTAAACTCGGGCCAGTAGCAACTAACCGGCTTATCCAAAGCAATCTCACCACGGGCCACCAGCGTCATCACAAGCGCCGCTGCCAGGGGTTTGCCCGCCGAAAAAATATTGACGCAGGTATCCTCCCGCCACGGATGCTTGCGGGCTTTATCGCGAGTGCCCGCCCAGGCACTTACCAGCACCTGATTATCGCGCACCACTGCCACTGCCGCGCCCTCCTCGGCAAAGCGCGAGAAGTTATCAGCAAAGGCGGCAATTAACGGCTCGGCCTCGGGGCCCCACTGCCCTTGCACTTCAATCATAAGCTCAACCCTTTGCTGGTTAACACGTCTACTCCCCCTGGGCGGCAAAATAAGCCGCCAGATGCTGCATGTCGGTATCCGATAAACTCGCCACCATGGCATTCATCATCGGGTTCTCACGACGACCCGCTTTAAAATCGCGTAATTGCGTCAATAAATACGCGCGATCTTGGCCGGCCAGAGTGGGGTAACTCGCCACCCGAGAGACGCCGCCCGGTCCGTGGCAACTCATGCACACCCGCGCCTTGCGCTCACCCAGCGCCACCGGATCAACAACCTCAGGCTTATTATTGGCTCCTTGCGGCTTATCGCATGCGGTTAACGAGATCATCAATATCAGTGCGAGCAGCACACGAATAAAAGCAGTTGTCATAGGCGAGCACTTATCCAATAAAATCTTGAGGCGCATTCTAGCGTCTGTGCCGGCCGAGCGCACGTCGGTTATACTGCCGGTTCCGTGAACCCGAGCAGGAGGAAAAGCGTGTGAGCAAAAACAGTCGACTTGTGTATTCTACCGACGGCGGCCGTGTAAGCGAGAAGCCCCAAAACACCGAAGCCCCCACCGGCGACGGCATCGTGCGCATCCAGCGCTCAAGCAAAGGCCGCGGCGGCAAAACCGTCAGCGTTATTACCGGGGTGCCATTGGTGGGCGATGAACTAAAAAGCCTAGCCAAAAAGCTAAAGCAAGTGTGCGGCACGGGCGGCGCCGTAAAAGAAGGTAACATCGAGATCCAGGGCGACCATCGCGACACCCTTAAGGCGACGCTAGAAAAACTCGACTACAAGGTGAAACTGGCCGGCGGCTGAGTCGCCGAACCACATTAGCTGGCGTAGTTATTGCTTCAAGCCTACCGGAGTTTCAAACTGACAATTTCCTGACGGTGAGGCAAACCCGTGGACAGCACGATCACATACCAAATTATTGACACCGCATTAAAAGTCGCGATTGGCGGCATTGTGGCGCTTGCCAGCGCCTGGTGGTGGAGCCGCCGGCAAATGGTCATCGGCCCGCGCAGCTTGCGCGAACAAAAGCGGCTGGACGTCTTTGAAGACATCTCGGCATTCGTCGGTGAGGTAACCCATATGTTCAGCAAGTACGCCTCACTCGCGGCCGAGTCCGTTGAATTTGGCGAACGCTGGCCCGCCGAGCGCAAACAGGAGTTAACCCGCATCACCGAAGAGCTGGTGGAATCGTTTGGCAAGATGTCAGCCGCCGAGGCAAAACTGCTAATTTTGGGCGAGAAGAATTTAGAGCGCAGCCTAAAAATATACGCGGGGCAAATCGTCGCGTTTCGCCGTCAGGTATACAACGGCCGTAAAGACATCACCACCGATCAGATTAACGCGCTAAAGCAAGGGGTACTGCAAGCACGTGAAAGCTTTTACGACATGCTAAGCCGCAAGTACGACCAAACGCTGGCAGGCGCCTAACCACCAAGCATTTAACTTAAGCACCAGCCATAAAAAAACCGCCCGATACGGCGGTTTTTTTATGGCTAAGTAATAGCGCTTAATTGCCGTAGCTCATTAAACGCTCATAGCGCTTTTCCAGTAACTCTTCAGTGGGTATTTCATTCAGCTGCTCTAGCTGCTCGCTTAAGCGCTGGCGCAGCGTATCAGCCATAGTGTCGATATTGCGATGTGCACCACCGAGCGGCTCAGGGATTGTCTCGTCGACAATGCCTAATTCCTCGAGCACGGTTGAAGTCACCCCCATTGCCTCCGCAGCCAAAGGCGCTTTGTCGACTGTTTTCCAGATGATGTTGGCGCAACCTTCGGGTGAGATTACAAAGTAAGTTGAGTATTGCAGCATGTTTAAGTGATCGCCCACGCCAATGGCTAAGGCGCCACCGGATGACCCTTCACCAATAACCGTACAAATAATCGGAGTTTTTAAACGTGACATCACCGCTAAGTTTTGCGCAATAGCCTCACTGATGCCCCGCTCTTCTGAGTCAATACCTGGGTAGGCCCCAGGAGTATCGATCAAGGTTAAAATGGGCAATTTAAAGCGCTCAGCCATTTCCATTAAACGCAGCGCTTTGCGGTAGCCCTCGGGCTTGGGCATGCCGAAATTACGCTGTACTTTCTCGCTAACGCTACGGCCTTTTTCTTCACCGATTACCATCACCGGCTGACCATTTAACCGGGCTACGCCACCGATAATTGCGTCGTCGTCACCAAAGTGGCGGTCGCCATGCAACTCGTCCCAATCGGTAAAAATACGCTTAATGTAATCCGAGGTATAGGGGCGCTGTGGGTGGCGTGCCACCTGTACCACCTGCCATGAGGAAAGATTGGAGTATATGCTCTCGGTCAGCTTGGTGCTCTTTTCTTTGAGCTTACTGATCTCTTCGTTGATGTTGAGGTCGTTGTCATTGCCGACCAATTGTAGCTCCTCGATCTTACCTTCGAGGACGGCGATAGGCTGCTCAAAATCCAGATAATTCAGGTTCATAGTCACAGTAAACGTATAGGGGAACCCGGTTGAACCCAGGCACCCGCAAAATTAATTAGGGTTTAACAGACTCTTAAAAAATGCCGACGGGGCCCGCGATGGAACGCAAAATCCACGAAAACAGGGCTTTTACCCCCTACAAATGTGCATTTTTAGCTGAATATAAACACCGCTTTGGCCTCGCGACTCGTCTCTCTAGAGCCTACTAGGTGTGCCTAAGATACGCGAAAGCGGCCCGTTCGTCGACCTTTACAAAAGCCACCCGGCTATGCTTAACGGGCAAAGTTTATCCCAGACACAAAAAAGGCGACCGCGAGGTCGCCTTAGCTACACCCAGCGAAAGCGTTACGGCTTAAGCACTTCGACTGTCAAAGAATAGCTGTAGTAGCGCTTGGCGATTTCGCTGCCCTCGGGCATTTCAACCTGAGTGCCAACCTCCAACAAATAACGGCCGGGCACACTCCAGTTAACCTCGGCGGCGCCTTTGCCATCCAAGGTGTAGGCAACGGTGCCTTCTTCATCGCGGTAGCGAGTACCGTCCGGGGTCACCTCTACCGTTAAACCTTTAGCCGGCTTACCGTTTAAGTTAAACACAAAGCGCGATGGCTCATCCGCATACAGTGTATTGGGGTGAGCCCCGCCCACCAACTCAATGCCCTGGCCGCTGGTGCCAAAGTTTTTGCTCGGCGCCCCCAAGGTAATGTAAGTCTCCAGCAAGCTGACAGACTCAGAAAACTTTACGTCGGTAGCATTCGCCGGAATCTTCGCCTTCAGCTCATCCAAAGCACCGCGCCCACGGCTTGGCTTTTCTTCGCCCGGTACTTGGTACGATGAAAAGTACATCGGCTTACCGCCTGACACGACACGGTAGGTGCCCTCTTTGTCGATATCGACATCAAACACTGAGCGACGCTTGCGCAACACCGGGTTAATGGGTGCGTGCACGTTACCGGTCGGGTCGATAATCTCAACACCGTCCGCCGGCATGCCTTTGTCGACATAAAACAAGTTGTTAGAGGCGGTAAAATCAACGCTCACCTGCTCGGCATCACTCAAGCTAAAATCGGTCGGCAACAACCAACGTTTGTGGGCATCGGCCACCAGCGGCCACCCCATTACTGATACGGCTAACGCAACCATCATCTGCTTTTTCATACGTACTCCCTTAATCTAATATTTAGGTTGTTCGGCGCTACATTCATTATTTGGCAATGTTTGCGACAATAAGGCCAAGCTCTTTTGAGCCTTGCTTTTCAACTTTACCGCTGCGATTTGCCGGTAATGGCAAGCGTAAATGCTCGCGGCCGCCCACTTCGCGCACCGCCTCAACATTTAGGGTTAACTCGCCCTCGGGTAAGTCACCCTCCCAGCTAACGGTATAGGTACCGGGCTTTTTGGTCGCCCCCGAGACACCATCAATAGGCAGCTCAGTGTGCGCGCCACCACGACGCCACCAGCTGCGCATATCCCGCCACCACTTTTCCTTCTCGACCCAAACCGCCACATGCTCAACGATTTGGCGGCTGTCATCGCTGATCCATACCGCTACATAAGGTCGGTGGTACTCAGCGGTGTCCATCTCGGGAATGGCCAGCTCTACCGTTAACGTCTCGGCCTGGGCAAAACTTGCTGTCGCCATTAACGCCGCGACCCCTACCAACTTGCGCATATACGCTCCTTAAAAAGTTACGCCCGAAGCAGCCAGCCACTAAGGGACAAACACAACATAAATAACCATAGGTACCAACAACCCCAGCCCCACCAGTGGCCAGGTGCTGTTGCGCTTAGGTGCATAGAGCACCAGCAGCAACAGCCCAGTAATGGACATAAACACGCCTAGAATTGCCGAGACATCGATAAACAGTGACCACGCTGCGCCACTGTGCCGCCCCTTGTGCAAATCATTAATTAACGAGACCGAGCCGTCAGAGGTAGACTCAAACATCAGCTCGCCCAGCTCGACGTCATACACCACAGAGGCCACCCCACCCGGGCGGGGATAATCAAAAAACCACTCCACCTCATCGCGATCAATCTGACGCGGCACACCTAGGCCAAACTCTTTGTCAATCACGCCCAACAGCAATTGCAGTTGTTCGGTCTCTGTGATGCTTAACCAATCTGCGTGAGAACTCTCCGGCAAGGTCACAACGCGGCTAACAGTCTTTCGGTCTGCTTTAAACCAGTCCGGGTGGTTAAGGGTGACGCCGGTAATCGAAAAAAACAGCAGTGCAACTAAACCAATGGCCGAACTCGTCCAGTGAAGGGTCCGACTCCAGCGTGCCCACTGGCTTTTTTTGTTGGATTTTTTCTCAGCGGCTTTCTTGCTTGCGCTGCGCTTTGGATTATGTGCCCGTTTGTGTTCGGGCACCGATGCCACACTCACTCTTACCGCCCTAATGATATCCGCAAAGGCGCTAATGATAATAATTATTATTTTATTTAGCAAGCGCTACTGGCGCGCTCAAACAGATTTAAAATTTTGCCCGCAACGCCGCCGAGTAAGCCCAGCGAGCCCACTGCAATGCCTCATCCGGGTCATCGAAGATGGCCTCCGGCGCTTGACGATAAGATAGCCGCACCGCTCTGGTACCCTTTTGGTAACTAAATGCTTCACAGTCCAGCTCATCAAACCAGCGCGCGGTTTGCTCATCCGCCTTCAGATAAAGGGTGTCGTCCGCCACCAGCGCAAACATAAGCCCGTCGTGATACACACCAAAACCACCAAACATCCTGCGCGTGGTAATCACGCCAAAGGGCGCAAACACCTCGTGCAAAAACTCGACAAACTCGCTCATAATCCGCCTAAACCACTACTGAGCTTGCTCAAGCTGTTTGCGACGCGCCTGCTCGGCCTCTTTTAACGTGTTCTCGACGTCTTTAGCCTGCTCGAGTGCTTTGGCCTGACTATCGGTATAAGCTTCAAATGCACCTTTCTTTTCCGCTGCGGTACCATTGTCACTTTGCCCACAAGCGCTCAAACCCAGCACCAAACCAGCTATCACCCACTTGCTCATAATGCACTCCTCTCGAATAACGCGACCCCACTCAGGTCACCTGGTTTAACCTCATTAGTGGCAATCATAAACGATCAACGCACGTAACGGGCAACATAGCCTGCCGCGAGTTAGTCCACCGGACGCCCCATTTGCTTAAGTGCCGCCAAACGCAACACATAACCCAACTTAAACACCGCCGGAAACAAAATTAGCGCGATGTGTCCCGCCACCGTGACCGGCAAAGGCAACACTAATGCCTCGGGTGCGCCATACAGTAAATACACAATCACCAATGAAACCGCGCCACAAACCGCCATACTGCCATGAGCTGCGCTTAACAGAAGATCCGGTGCCATACTAACCTCCTCACGTTAATGTAACAGGGCAAAATAAAGATGCATTTAATATACATCTATTTTATAGTATATTAATCGAACACCTTCAAGTGTGTTTTTTAAACAAACTCCAAAAGGCGCCCCATGACATTAACTACTCGCCTGAAAACGCTATTGGCCTATCCATTCCGGCTGTTCTTTTTACTGACGGCACTGTACGCGGTGGCAATGCTCATTGGCTGGCTAGGCTTTTTACTTGGCGGATGGCCGCTACCGATCGGGTTTAGTCCGTTTAAGTGGCACAGTCACGAAATGCTGTACGGATTTGTCGGCGCGGCTATCGCAGGTTTTTTACTGACCGCCATCACCAACTGGACCGGGTGCCAGCCGCTGCGCGGCAAGGGACTCGCCCTGCTGGCAGCGGTTTGGCTGGCTGGCCGCGTCGCGTTCTGGAACTTACATCTGCTGCCGCCAACGTTGGTGGCACTGCTCGACCTTGCCTTCTGGGCCTTAATGCTGGCGTACGTAATGCGCGTGCTGATTGTCAGCCGCAACCTGCGCAATGTACCTATCGCCGGCGTTTTACTGCTGCTAAGCGCCGGCAACGGTTTAATGCACTGGGGCTTTATTACCGGCAATACCGGCTTGCTAAGACTGGGGCAAAGTTGGGGGCTGGATTTGGTCATGCTGTTAATGGCA
Organism: uncultured Gilvimarinus sp.; assembly: GCF_963972205.1. Classification (NCBI taxonomy): domain Bacteria; kingdom Pseudomonadati; phylum Pseudomonadota; class Gammaproteobacteria; order Cellvibrionales; family Cellvibrionaceae; genus Gilvimarinus; species uncultured Gilvimarinus sp. The sequence continues at coordinate 890,234 of NZ_CAXAUC010000001.1, forward strand.
ATTATTGGTGGGCGCATTATCCCGGCGTTTAGCCGCAACTGGTTGGTTAAGCACGGCACTGGCGGTCAAACGATACAACAGCATCCTCGGCTAGATCAGGCTGGGCTCTTGGTCATTTTGCTCTTAATCATCGCCAGCACCGCGGGGCTCAACAGCGCGATTATTAGCGCGGTCGCCTTTACCGCTGCGGCGCTGCATACGGCTCGGCTTTATCTGTGGCGGGGCTGGCGCTGCACCCGCGAGCCTCTGCTGTGGGCGCTACACGTGGGCTACTTATGGCTAGTGCTCAGCCTTTGGCTGCGAGCGGCGACACCCTGGCTGGAGCTTCCCGCCAGCCTATGGCAACACACCCTCACGGTCGGCGGCATGGGCACCTTGATTCTTGCGGTGATGACGCGTGTCAGCCTGGGCCATACCGGTCGGCCGATGACCCTGCCCCGCGGCGGTGTCTGGATCTATGTGAGCATCAGTGGCGCCACCTTTCTGCGCCTGCTGGTCGCGGCCGGAATATTGCCCTTTAGTCTGGGCTTAACCGCAACCGCCAGTTTATGGGTTATCGCCTTTGGGCTATTTGTACTGCTCTACACACCCATATTAACAGCCCCTAGGCTCGACGGACGGCCCGGGTAACCGGCGCCCCCTACCACCCAACAAAAAGGTAACGCATGAGAATCACCCGCTATACCGACTACGCCCTGCGGGTTTTAATGTACTTAGCAGTGTGCGATCAACGAGCCACCATCGCCGATATCGCGGCGCGCTACGATATATCCAAAAACCACCTTATGAAGGTAGTGCAACAGCTCAACCAGCTAGGCTACCTTGACGCCACCCGAGGCAAAAACGGCGGCTTGCAGTTAAGCCGCCCAGCCGGCGAAATAAACCTGGGCGCGCTGGTGCGCGACACCGAACAAGATTTTGCCATAGTAGAGTGCTTTAACAGCGCTACCGATACCTGTACTCTAACCCCTGTGTGCCGCTTAAAAGGCATTTTTGCCGAGGCATTGGCGGCCTTTATAGCGGTACTAGACAACTACACCCTGGCCGACTTAACACCCAATAAAAAACACCACATCCAACTACTTAGGTTGCTAAATTTATGAGCTACATGGCCCTCAAACACTCCCACCTGATGTTCGTTGTACTCTCCATCGGATTATTTGCCTTGCGTTTTTTCGCCCGCGAAGCCGGCGCTCGCTTTATTCACGCTAAGTTTTTTAAAATCGCGCCTCACGTTATCGACACTTGCCTACTCCTCAGCGGCTTTGCCTTAATGTTTACCGTCGGCTATTCACTCTGGCCCATCAACTGGCTCAGCGTTAAATTACTGCTGGTTATCGCCTATATTGTCACCGGGGTTATTGCCATGAAATCCGTTAGCAAAGCTAAACGACGGGCGGCTGGTGCACTGGCCTTTGTGTGGATTTTGGGGATTTTACATTTGGCCATGAGCAAAGCGTTCTAAGCAAACTGGGATATAAAAAAGGCCCCAGGGTAACAACACCACTGGGGCCAAGAGGGTAAGACTATTCGCCAATGGCAATCGTGCTAATTAACTCTCTTGCCACTTTACGAGCCAACTCCAACTTAACCTCGTTCGAGGTGCTCCAACTCTGATTACAACTACCGCCACTCACATCGGGGCCTAATAGCTTATCGGCGTAGGTAAATTCCGGCACCTCCACACTCCGGCCGTAGCGAGCCTCGCGAGCGCTATAGCGATTTTGGGACCGCACAAAGTTTTCGACTTCAGCGGCGTTTGACACATAGTGACGCTGCCCCAACTCTACCGATACAGACTGCACCCCAGAGCTAAATTCATTGAGACTATGCTCACCGATCCAGGCAATCTCACCGGTTTTCACATGCACAAGTTTGGCATTCAAACTCGCCTCAATTACCGCACAGCTGATCTGATGCTTACTGGGCGAGCCTGTAAACTCATCGGCTATACCTGGATTATTGCGCACAAATGCTCGTATTTGATCGTCATGGCGCAAGTCCAGCATTAACTTCTTTTGTTTTTCCGTATCAAAAATATTGATCTGTAAGATGTAATCCGAGCGAATTTCTCCATCTTGCGCCGCACGGATAACTTCGGAAATATCTGTTAGCTCTTTTTCATCACCATTGCGGCTACGCCCTGCTGACGACATCTGCATTTGCGAACGAATGTCCCGCACTTGCTCAGCGTATCGTGTTGCCGACAAATCACCGCGATCAAATTTAGCTTTCAGCTCTTCTAGTACAGGTTTTACATCGGGCGAAACTGAGGAGCGCAAGCAGTCCTAATTACTTAAATCGCAACGAGACTCATCGCGCAGCTCACGCAACTTTGCCTCAAACTTTGAACGACTCAACACCCGAAAGCCATTGCGCATTAACTCTTTTTCGGTCTGCTGTTCCGCTTCATTAAAAAAGTCTTTAGTTTTAAAATCTTGGTTGTTAGTTTGCGAATCAGACTGATCTTCAAACAAACTTGCCGGCACGTTAATCACAACCGAACTGTTAGCGCTAACCGCATGAGAGCTTAGCTGCACAACATTATCGGCCAACTGACTATCGTCAAACACCTTCAGCTCCGCCTCGACAAAGCTATCCTCTGCCAAAGGCACGCTAGGCATTGTCAAAGGCGCCGCCAATTTTGGCTGACTCGCACAGCCGTACATCAAAACAGAAGCTGCTACGACAGCCAAGGTTGAACCTTTAATCATACTTTTCCCCAAAAATACTCTTGATTAGAACGGCTTATAAAAATTGCGTAATTTGTCGCCAACCACTACCAACCTGGCACAAACAGCTCGAGATGGTATTGCGTCACACATTTTTTCACTACCCTTAACATTGGGGGTGCACAGATTGCTCAGCCGAACCAAGTGCGCCACTGGCTAGACAAATCACAGGCACAACAAACCAGCCCTGGAGATACCCTAGAGAACTAAACAGATAACCTGACAATCAAAGCCATACCGGCAGACAGCCGGAGGCAGACCGATTTAACGGATAAGTACGCAGAATTAAAAGCGAGTAACAACACGGAAACCGGCTCAATCTTGGCCGATCTTGCGCAGCAGAGCAAACAACAAATGATAAAAGAAAATGGTGCCCGGAGCCGGAATTGAACCGGCACGATCATTTAAGATCGGCAGATTTTAAGTCTGCTGTGTCTACCAATTCCACCACCCGGGCATATCAGGAGGTATTTTTTTTATAGTAGAGATTGGTCCCTACTTCTTGCTATACCAGAGCTTGGCTTTGGCTCCACCCCATCAACACAACTGCTCGATGGAAAATGGAGGCGCGACCCGGAGTCGAACCGGGCTAGCTGGATTTGCAATCCAGAGCATAACCGCTTTGCTATCGCGCCGTTTTGAGGCCGGCATTCTAGCGTAAAAAACCAAAAAAACCTACTCTATTTCCACTTTTTGGAAACTTTTAATTCTGTAAACGATTGATCTGTAAACAGTTAGCGCGGTTTTTACTCGCCGTCGGTGCCGGTCCCGGCCATTAAGAAGGGCCAGGCGGCTTTTAAGTACAGAATCATCGACCATAAGGTTAAGGCCGCAGCTGCGACCACGGCGATATAACCGAGCCACAATAACGCGGGGATATTGGCGAGCAACACGATGATCGCCACCATCTGCAAGGTGGTTTTGATTTTACCTATGTAGGATACCGCGACACTGGCGCGCTGGCCCAGCTCGGCCATCCACTCGCGCAGGGCCGATATCACGATCTCGCGGCCGACAATCACGCAGGCGCAAACGGCAAACCAGGCGACGGGGTGCAGAGTAACCAGCAGCACGAGGGCGATAACCACCATCAGCTTGTCAGCCACGGGGTCTAAAAAAGCGCCCAGCTTGGTACTTTGATTGTATTTACGTGCCACATAGCCATCGGCCCAGTCGGTAATGGCGGCAACGCTAAAAATAATCGCGGCCGCGATATGAGCCCACTTATACGGCAGAAAAAACACCACAACGAATAAGGGAATAAGCCCAATACGAATAAGTGTGAGTTGATTGGCTAATGTCATAGGTGACTTCTTTTACAGCGTTTCGCGTCTAGCGGTAGGAGCGGCCGATTGGTGCCCCGTATAAGGTCATGATAATACACTACCCTTGCGGCCGCTGTAAGCGATCAGCGCGCTTTTGTGGCGAATAGACCTGGAGAGACCTATACACCTGTCGCGGCCTTAATCAGGGTGAAAATAACCGTAAATGTCTTCGGCCAGCTTGCGGCTTAGGCCGTTCACCCGCGCTAAATCATCCACGCTGGCGCGCTGAATGTCTTGCAGACCACCAAAATGGCGTAAAAGCTCACGGCGGCGGGTTGCCCCCACGCCGGGGATTCCCTCCAGCGACGACGTTTTGCGCTTTTTATCCCGACGATTTTTGTGGCCAGTGATGGCAAACCGGTGCGCCTCATCGCGGATGTGCTGAATTACATGCAGTGCGGGCGAGTCGCTACCCAGTACAATCTCTTTGCCGGTGCCGCTGTGATACAGGGTCTCAAAACCGGCCTTGCGGGTTGTCCCCTTGGCCACACCGATCAGCAGTACGTTATTGACGCCCAACTCGGCCATCACTTTTTCGGCCACACCCAGCTGCCCCTTGCCGCCATCAATAAACAAAATATCCGGCAGCTTGCCCTCACCTTTTTGCAATCGAGTATAGCGCCGAGTTAAGGCCTGCGACATGGCCGCATAGTCATCGCCGCCGGTAATGCCATCGATGTTAAAACGGCGATAATCGGACTTCGCCGGGCCTTCTTTATCAAACACCACGCACGAGGCGACTGTCAGCTCACCACTGGAGTGACTGATATCAAAGCACTCCATGCGACTGGGCATTTCATCCAGCCCTAAAACATCTTGTAGCGCCAGCAAGCGGTCGGTCACCGACTTGCGGCTATTGATGCGCGCGATAATATTTTGTTCGGCAGCTTGGCGCGCCATATCGACCCAACGGGCGCGATGGGTGCGCACTTTATGCGTTATGTGCACCCGCGCGCCGCGCGACTCCGCCAGGGCATTAATCAATAGCTCGCGCTCCAGAAGTTCGCAATCGGTGACAATAGCAGCGGGAATATCGCGGCTGCCACCCAAATAAAATTGCGGTAAAAATTCACTAAGCACATCTGCCTCGCTCTCGGCCAGGCCCAACTTGGGGTAATAACTGCGGCTGCCTAGAATGCGCCCTTGGCGAATAAACAGCACATGGACGCAAGCCGTCGCACTTTTCACCGCGGCGGCAATAATATCCATATCGCCACTGCTCTCTTCGACCGACTGCTGCGACTGCACCGTACGCAAAGCACTGATTTGATCGCGTACCTCGGCGGCGCGCTCGTACTCTTGCGCCAGTGCGGCTCGCTCCATCTCATCGGCCAGCTCACTCATTAGTTGGTCACTTTTTCCCAGCAAAAACATGCGGGTATGCTGCACATCGCGGGCGTAATCGTCCGGGCTAATAAGGTCCACACAGGGGCCGGTACAGCGATCAATTTGATACTGTAAACAGGGGCGCGAGCGGTTGCGGAACACACTGTCCTCACATTGGCGCACCTTGAAGGTTTTTTGCAAAAAGCTCAGGCTGTCTTTTACCGCGCCGACGTTAGGGTAAGGCCCGTAGTAATCGCCACGCTTCTTTTTGGCGCCGCGATGCACGCTAATACGCGGATACGGCTCGCCGGAAGACATAAACACATAGGGGTAGGATTTATCGTCGCGCAATAAGATATTGTAAGGCGGCCGATTCGCTTTGATCAGGTTTTGCTCAAGAATCAAGGCCTCGGTTTCACTGCCGGTGACCGTCACCTCGACTCGGGCAATGCGCGACACTAACGCCGCGGTTTTGGGCGATAAACCACTGGCCCGAAAATAACTGGACAGTCGCGATTTAAGATTTTTTGCTTTGCCAACGTACAAAATATCGCCAGCGCTATTGAACATTTGATACACGCCGGGCGCACGGGTCTGGCTCGCCAAAAAGCGTTTAGCATCAAAGGTGTTTGCGGATTCGGGGGGAGTGTCTGCCATGCAAGCTAGTATACCGTTACCTACACGTCGAAAAAACAGCAATAAGCCGCGCTGATCGGGCTATACCACCGCTTCGGGGTCGAGCAAATTATATTTGACCGCCAACAGCGCCAGCTCGACGTCAGAGTGAATACACAGTTTGTCGAATATCCGGTAGCGGTAGGTATTCACGGTTTTGGGGCTCACCGAAAAGGTTGTCGCAATATCCTGCGCCCGTCGGCCGCCAGCAATCATCATCGCGGTTTCCAGTTCGCGCTGGCTTAGGCGCTCAAAAGGCGAACTGTCCCGGTCACCGGCCACGTTGCGCAGCGCCAACTGCTGCGCAATAACACTGCTCATATACTGCCGACCGCGCACCACGGTATCAATCGCCGTGGTTATATCGCCAAAGCCGGTGCCTTTGGTCACGTAGCCCACCGCACCCGCCTGCAATAACCGAGCGGGGTATAGAGTATCGTCACAGGCGGTAACCGCGATGATTTTGACCGCAGGATTGGCGGCAAGCATTTTACGGGTAGCCTCAAGCCCACCAATACCAGGCATTTTTACATCCATCAGCACGACATCGGGCTTAAGTTTGCGCGCCAGACTAATGGCCTCCTCGCCGCTTTTCGCGTCGCCGGCAACGTGATAGCCCGGCACATCATCCAACATACGGACGATACCCATACGCACCAAATCGTGATCATCTACGACTAAAATACTGGTCACTTACCCCCCTTGATGTTGCCACCAAGTATCGGCCGCAAAGCCGCTTCTTGTTTTATTATCGGGCGAAATGATCTTTGCAAAAAATCTTTCAGCTTGCCGCCATAGTAGCAGAATTATTCTTATTTGCGATAGCGCGCGCTATTACTTACTTCCAAACGCGACGAAAGGTAAGATTAATACGCCGCCCGACTGCCCCCGAGACCTTGGGAAGCTGATGTTGCCAACAGCGCTGCAGGCGCCCAGCCATGATGAGCAAATCGCCATTTTGCAGCGTAACGCGCACCTGCCGCTGACTCTGCTTGTGACGCAACACAAAGTCTCGACCGGCACCTAAGCTGAGTGAGACAATTGTCGGGGTGGCACCCAACTCTCGCTCGTTATCGCTGTGCCAGGCGACACTGTCGCGCCCGTCTCGGTAGCAATTGGCTAAAACGCTGTTAAAGCGAGTATCGACCATGGACTCAAGCTCATCGCGCAAATTTTGCAGCGCCGCCGTCCAAGGTCGGGGGGTAAAGTGGGCACCGGAATAGCTGTAGCGACTGCCCGCATCGCCATACCATGCGTTAAGGCGCGGTATAGGCACAGGCTTCCCATACATCTGCAGGTGGGTTTGCTCCCACGCCAGCGACGTATCTAGCTCAGCAAACAATAACGTAGCTCGCTCGGGCGTTAACCAACCGGGGTACAAGATGGCACTGCCGTCTTCGCTGATCAGTGTCTGGGGTTGCTTACTGGCAAATAAATCCGGTTGCTGCGACATAACATTAAACTCGCGGCGTTAATACTTAGACTGAACCCATCTCAGGGTAAACACGGGGCTCTAACTCCAACCTGACGCCATAGCGCTCTTGCACCGACTGAGTAATTTTATCGGCCAGCGCCAGCACATTGGCCCCTGCGCCCCGCCCCGGATTGGTAATAACCAACGCCTGCTCGGCATGCACTGCCACATCGCCATCGTGATAGCCGCGCCAACCGGCGCGATCAATCAGCCAACCGGCGGCCAATTTTACCGTGCCATCGGCCTGCGGGTAGGCAATGATATCGGCAAATCGTTTGCGCAACCGGGCAAACTGAGCGGCATCGACAATAGGGTTTTTAAAAAAGCTGCCGGCATTGGGGGTGTCGGCGGGGTTGGGCAGTTTCTCTTGTCGCACGGCAATAACGGCGGCGGCCACTTGCTCGGGGGTAATGGGCGCCACATCAGCGATGTCACTATTTATAGGCGCCGCTAGTTGCAAGCGCTGCCGTAAGCTTGGGTACTCGAGCACCAGGTTAGCAGCGCGATCGAGCTTAAACGTCACGCTGGTGATGATGTACCTATCTTGCGCACTGTGTTTAAACACGCTATCGCGATAGGCAAAATTACAGCTCTCGGCGGTAAAAGTAACAGGCAAGCCCGAGCGAATATCAATGGCCGATAACTCGGTGACTCGGTCTTTCACCTCAACACCATAAGCGCCTATATTTTGTATCGGCGCGGCACCCACCGAGCCGGGTATTAACGAGAGGTTCTCAAGCCCGTAGCAGCCCATCACCAAGCAGTGCTGCACAAAATTGTGCCAGTTTTCACCGGCGGCCGCACGCACCCATACCGACGTCTCGTCTTCGTCCACCAACTCTATGCCGTGCAACTTTATATGCATCACAAGGCCTGGGTAATCGCCAGCCAACACGATATTGCTGCCGCCGCCGAGTGGCAATACCGGCAACTGGCGCTCGGCGGCAAAGCTCAGCGCCTCAAGTACCTCTTCACTGCTGGTGACTGCCACGTAAAACTGTGCACGGGCCGGAATCGCCAAGGTGTTAAGGCGCTGCAAATCAAACTCTGGCAGAAACAGCGCCACCGCTAACCTCGAGCCAAGTGACGCTTTTGGATATCCTCCAGCAAGCCGGTGGCCGCCTGCTCCACTAAATCGAGCACATGAGCAAAGCCTTTGGCACCGCCATAGTAAGGGTCTGGCACTTCGTGCTCGGCGGTATTAGCCGCAAAATCCAAATACAAACAGCAGCGACCAGCAAAATCATTAGGCCGAAAGCTGTTGAGGTCGACCAGATTGGCATCATCCATGGCCACAATATAGTCAAACTCAGTAAAGTCGGCGCCAGTCACTTGGCGGGCACGCAAGCTGCTAATATCAATACCGCGCTCAGCGGCGGCCGCTATCGCGCGATCATCCGGCGCCTTACCCACGTGCCAGCCCGCGGTGCCGGCCGAGTCTGTTAAAACCACATCCTCTAACCCTTGCGCTTTAAGGCGCGCTTTAAACAGGCCTTCGGCGGTGGGCGAGCGGCAAATATTACCCAAGCACACAAACAACACTTTGACAGTCATTAACTTTGCTCCTGTAGCTGCGCCCTAACCCGAGCCAAGTCGGCATCGGTATCGACACCTCCGGGAACCTTACAACAGGCCTCGGCTAAATGAATTCGCTCGCCATAGGCCATGACTCGCAGCTGCTCAAGAGACTCAGTTTGCTCGATCAACGCCGGCGCCCACCGTACAAAACGCTTGAGCAAAGATACCCGGTAAGCGTAAATACCAATATGCCGACGCGCAGGAAAATCATCCGGCACCGCCTGCTCACTTAACACGTCGGCATTGTCGCGCGGCCACGGAATGGGCGCGCGGGAAAAATACAGCGCGAGCTGATTATGATCATAAACCGTTTTAACCGCATTCGGGTCGCGAAACTCTCGGTAGCTGGCAAGTGGCTCACACAGTGTTGCCACGCAGGCGGTATCGCAGGCAGCCAAATTAGCCGCCACCTGGTTGATCACTTCAGGGGGAATCAGAGGCTCATCGCCTTGAACGTTGACGATAATATCATCGTCGCTCATGTGCTCTAGCGCCGCGACCTCTTGCAAACGATCGGTGCCCGACACGTGATCGGCGCGAGTCAAACATACATCGCCGCCAAACTGTTTAACCACTTGAGCAATACGCTGGTCGTCAGTGGCGACAATAACGCGGCTCGCGTCACTTTGGCTCGCGCGGCGATAAACGTGCTCGATCATTGGCCTACCGGCAATATCGGCCAATGGCTTGCCCGGCAAACGGGTCGAGGCATAACGGGCGGGAATAACAACTGTAAAGCTCATGATGTGTTTACTCGTAGGGCAGTAACGCGTCGAGCGCGTGCTCAAACTCAGGCCAAAAGCGTTTTTCTAGTACCGCATCGACCTCTAAGGCCAACCACTCGGGCTCGGCAAAGCTCTGACACTTCACCGCATCTTTACTCGTCATCACTACCGGTAGCGTTTGACGAAACTGAAAGTTCTCGCGGGTAAAAATATGGTGATCGCGATAAATATGACACTCTGGTGTCAGCCCCAACTTACCTAGCGTGGCAAAAAAACGATCGGGGTTACCAATACCGGCCACCGCGTGCACATGGGCGCCGGAGGCCAAATAATCCAGTGGCAGTCGCGTTAAATCTTTTACTTTAAACCAGTGTTTAGGTTGCAGGCGCATGTTGTAATAACCGCGCTCGTAGGTCACATCGGACTCTAAAGAGGTCTGATTTACCACCACAAAATCAACCTTTTTTAAACGCGAGCGAGGCTCACGCAGAGGTCCGACCGGCAAACAATGGCCATTGCCAAAGCCGCGCGCGGCATCAACTACCGCGATTTCTAAAGCGCGCCCTAAGCGGTAATGCTGTAAGCCATCGTCGCTTAATAAAACATCGCAACCGGCACTTTTTAAAATGCGTGCAGCCGCTACACGATCGGCATCGATGCATACTGCACAACCGGTGGCGCGCCAAATGCTTAGGGGCTCATCGCCGGCCTCTTTGGCACTGGATGATTCCGACAGCACATAAGGGTACTGCGGCGCCGCCGAGCCATAGCCACGGCTGATAACGCCGACTTTTAAACCGCGCGCTTGCAAACGGTTTACCAAAGCAATAATCAGGGGGGTTTTACCGGTGCCGCCAACGCTAATATTACCCACCACAATTACCGGTAAGCCAACACGTTTTTGTTGCCAGCGCACAAGAATCAAACGCCGCGCAGCAGCAAAAAAACGAAACAACCCCTCAAGCGGTAACAGCGCGTAGACCCAACGCTTTTTACCATACCAAGCGGCCAACCATTTTACCTCGCGATCGGAGCCGTGGCTCATGTTATTGCTCTTGCTCTGGGTGGCGGGTCGTTATGCTCATATTCACAAACCCAAGCTGACCGGCACTGTCCATCGCGCGCACCACAGACTCATGAGGCGCCTTGGCATCGGCGGTAATAATTAACGCTTGCGAGGTGTCTCCGCCGCCCATTTCAGTTAAGGCCGAGCGCAATGTGGCGGCCTTACTGTTGACCAAGCTTTGACCGTTTACCGCGTACTCACCAGCGGCATTAATAATAATTTCGAGCGGGTCTTCGGCGTTGTTGGCCGCCTCACCCACGGCCTCTGGCAGGTCAATTTCTAAATGCGTTTCTTTGGTAAAGGTGGTAGACACCATAAAAAAGATAAGCAACAAAAACACCACATCAATCAGCGGTGTTAAATTAATGCTATCTTCTTCGCGGGGTTGACGACGAAATTGCACAGGCGGCCTCCGCTTACTTCTTCACTTTCACATCGACCCGACGATCGCTGTGCAGAGCATCAACCAACTTAATAGCCTCTTCTTCCATGGTTACCACTAAGGTATCGATTCGGCGCTGGAAAAAACGGTGAAAAATCATCGCCGGAATCGCCACACACAAACCCGCAGCGGTGGTAATAAGTGCCTGTGAAATACCGCCCGCCAAAACGCCGGCGTTACCTGTGCCCTTAATCATAATCGCGTTAAACACTTCGATCATACCGAATACAGTACCCAACAAACCCAGCAATGGCGTAATCGCGGCGATCGTTCCCAGCACACCAATAAAACGCTCCATCTCGTGGATGACTTTATTGGCCGCCTCCTGAATACTGTCTTTCATGGTTTCGCGGCCGCTGCGTGAATTGCTAAGGCCCGCCGATAAAATCTCACCGAGCGGTGAAGACTGTTTTAACTCTTTCAGTTTAGCCGCATCCAGCTGGTTATTTTTAATCCAACCCCACACTTGAGCCAACAAGTGGCGCGGTGCAATTTTAGCGGGATTGAGACTCCAGTAACGCTCAGCACTAATCGCCAGCACGGCAATCGAACAAAGAACAAGCGGCAGCATTAACCAGCCGCCGGCGGCGATAACTTCAAACACGGGTGGATTCCTCTTGTGCAGGCCTCTACTGATGCCTATTTTTTATGGTGCCTATTCTAGGATTAAAGCGGCTGTTAAAAACGCTGTACACTACCACAGATGCAGGCGTTAGGGTTAACCTGGTTAAGCGAATGTGACCTGTGCCATTTTCATTTTAATCGCGCCAGGGCCGCGGCGCTAGCTGGCGCTGGGTATGGCTGCGCAGCGCACCATCGGCATCAATGTAAAAACCAACGGCACCATCGACTGCCGTGTTAAAAATACGGCTACCCACTTTTTGATAGCGCTCAACCACTTGAGGGTGCGGATGTCCGTGGCGGTTATTAAAACCGGCACTAAACACAACGTTATCCGGCGCGAGTGCGGTGACAAACGCCGCACTGGACGAGGTTTTACTGCCGTGATGCGGGGCCAACAAAACATCAATTTGAGACACGCCATAAGCGGTCAATGCGGCCACCACATCAGCCTCTAACGGCCGTTCGATATCACCGGTTAACAGCCAGCGCTGGTCTTGATACTCGAGCAACAACACGCAAGAGGCACTGTTACCATGACTATTGCGCTGACCGGGCAACGTTAAAAAACGAAACGTTACCTGGTGCCAGCGCCAGTGAAGAGCATCGAACTCACTGCCCGCACTAACGTCACTGGCGCGCCGGGGGTGACAAGAGCGCGCCCGCGGTGCATCTTCGAGCGCTAAAGCCGGCAAAGGTTCACCTAGGTAGATATTGTCGCTGGGCAGCACACTCAACAGCCCCGCGGCGCCACCTGCGTGATCGGCGTGAGCGTGCGACACCACCAAGGCGTCTAGCCGATTTGCACCACGCCCGTCTATTCCTTGCTGACGCAAAAAAGGCGCAATGATATCTGCGCCCGCATCAAAACTATCACTGTAACGGGGGCCGGCGTCGTACACTAAACTGTGCTCGTGCGTCTGAATCACTACCGCCAAGCCCTGCCCTACATCCATCACCGTCATGGCCAAGCGTGGCGCGGCGGGCCTGGGCACCCAAAGCGCCAACAGTACCAGCAGCACCCCTGTGGCGCGCAACCTAAAGGCCTTGGGCAGTAGTAACAGCAGCGCGCCCAAAGCAATTAACAACAAGGCGATTAATCGCGGCTGCCAATCGACACTGATCGGCCAGCCATAATCGCCCTCAAGCCGCGCCAATAGCTGCAGCCACCACCAAAAAACATCCAGCGCTCGATCTGCCAGCCACAACAAGCCACCTGCGACCGTGTCGTTAAGCCAACTACCGAGGGCGGCGGCAAACAGTAACGGCACAACCAAAAGGCTTACCAGTGGTATCGCCAGCAGATTTGCCACTGGCGAGACCAGCGATACCTGACCAAAGAAGGCACCCAAAGGCACCAGCAGCGCCAGAAACACCACCAACTGCGGCAACCACAGCGACTGCCAGCGACGTGCGGGACTAAGCAGGCCATCGTATACCAGCACCAATGACGCCACCGCGACAAATGACAACCAAAAACCAGCATCGCGCACACTTAAAGGGTCGAGAGTGCACACCAGCAACGCGGCCGCCGCTAAAATCAGCCCACCTCCGCTATGACGCGCCAACACGCGCGAGGCATACAACAGTAACAACATTGCCAGCGCCCGCTGGGTGGGCAAACTAAAACCTGCCAGCGCACTGTACCCCCACGCCGCAAAAGCGGCCCCGGCAAAACCCACAAGCTGTGCCCGCCAAGGTATAAACGGCGCCAATAATTTACCCGCGGCCAGCGCCAGCAAGTAACCCAGGGTGGCCGCCAAACCAATATGCAACCCCGATATGGCAATCAAATGGCTGGTACCAGTGGCCTGTAGCAGTTGGCGCTGCGTATCGCTCAACTCGCCTCGCTCCCCCAGCAAAAGCGCCCCCAGCAAACCGTGGTTAACCGGTTCTTGCCGCGCCAACCAAGCACTTAAGGTTGCGCGCACGCCCGCCGGCACCCCCTGTGTCAGCCGTCGATTGCCTGCCTCCGTCCGCACATACCCAACCGCACCCACACCCCATCGCAGCTGCCACAGCTTGTAATCAAACCCGGCGGGATTCACAAAGCTACGAGGGCGCTTGAGGCGCACGGTAAGGGCTACCCGATCACCTGCCGCCAGGGTTTGCACCCACCCTGGCGCGCGATACCAGCTCACCTGTAGGCGCCGAGGCAAGGAAACCAACTGCCCCTTCAAGCTCCCCGTGTGAGGTGCCAGCAACATCCTCACGCGCCTTTCACTGTGCTGAACCGGCGCGTCGACAACCCCAGTCACCAGAATATCCTCACCCTCGAGTGTGGCATTGAGCTGATTGGCCACTAGCGAATGCAGACTCCAACTGCCCCAACCAAAACCCACGAGAAATAACAACGCAATAGACAGAGCGCTAGAAACCCTCCTATAAGCGCGGCGTTTTACGAGCAACCAAGCGCTCAAAAACATCGTCACCGACGCGACCACTGCCGGCAAAGGCAGCAGCTGAGGTAAAAAACTGGGGAGTGTTACGCCGGCGAGCAGCGCCAAGAGTGTGCGGTACATATCATCCCTGTAGAGTGTTCGTCCTTGCTTTGTCCGGTGGTTATCTGCCAGTGTAGCAGCCTACATCGCTCGCGATTTAGCTTACGGCACGTTAAGCGTGGTTATATCGCGCTTTTGTGGGCATAATGTGCCCTTTCTTTATAGTCGTAGTGTGACCAACCAGATGGCGCGTAAGATAATCAGACGTTTTTTGCCCGACGCCACCACGGTAAAGGACAAGCCAGCCCTACAGTTTTTGGGTGATTTACTGCACGACCCCAACCTGTTTCATCTAAACCGGCACTCGGTGTCGCTGGCTTTTTTCTTTGGGATTTTTCTCGCTTTTTTGCCCTTGCCCGGGCAAATGGCGCTTGCTGCGCTATGCGCGCTCTGGGTGCGCTGCAATCTGCCCATCACCATGACATTGGTGTGGATTACGAACCCGTTAACCATTTCACCCATCTTTTTTGCCACCTACCAGCTGGGCCGCTGGATTTTAGAGTCGCCTAAGGTCACCGCCCCCACCGAGCTGTCGTGGGCTTGGCTCGCCGAAGAGTTCGCTTTAGTGTGGAAGCCGCTATTGCTGGGCTCAGTACTGACAGGTTTTGTATTTGGTGGGCTGGGTTATATCACTATGCAGCTTTTTTGGCGCTGGCACGTCACACGCAGCTGGAACAAACGCCGCAAAGAGCGCTTAAACCGGTCCCAATAACCCTCGCCTTTTTATCGTTCTGAATGCCGTGTTACTCGTGCCGCAATGCCTCGGCCGGCAAGATTCTGGCCGCGCGCCAGGCCGGGTAAACACTTGCAATAAAGCTCAACACCAACGCTGCACCGGCAATATAAGCCACATCACTTAAGAGTAACTCAGAGGGAAGATAGCTGACCGGGTAAACGTCCGAGTGTAAAAATTGAAACCCCGTTAAACGCTCGAGACCGGCCACGGCCGAGGTTACCGTATAGGAAAAAATAACCCCTAAAATAACCCCGATAAAGGTTCCGGTGACGCCAATATAGCCACCTTGCACCAAGAAGATTCCGATAATATCCGCGCTACTCGCCCCTTGCGTGCGCAAAATGGCAATGTCGGCCTCTTTATCGACGACCACCATAATCAAGGTGGTCACTAAATTAAACGCCGCAATCCCAATCAATAGAATCAGCAAGAGCCCAACCAACTTTTTCGACATATGTATCGCTTGATACAAATTGCCGTGGCTGCGCGTCCAATCCCGACCGTAAACGGATGCGGGTAAATTCGCGGTGATTTCGTACATAGTAGTCGGTGCGCGAAATAAATCGTGCAGCTTTAAACGCACACCACTGACGCTGCCTGGGTAAGCCGTGAGCTTGGACGCAGCACTCATATTCATCAGCGCCAGATTATTATCGATCTCAGTGCCTGTGACCAATATATCAACCACCTCCAGCGCCCAGACACTAGGGCTGTCGCGCCCGGCACCGGCACGTGGAATCACCAGGGTTAAACGATCGCCCACCTCAGTGCCGATACTTTTAGCTAAAGTGCTGCCCAGCACCACCGCGTGGGCATTATCACCAAGTTCATTCAAGCGATGGTGCGTTAAGTACTGGTCGACTCCCGATGCTTTTACTTCAAGCTCCGGCACAATACCAAACAGCCCTACCGGGGCCACCTCTTTACCTTTTGCCAACAGGCCTTGCAGGCTAACAAAAGGGGCCGCGGCGATCACCTCCGGGTGCTGTAATGCTTGCGCCATAACCGCACCCGGATCGCGAATACCCTCGCGACTGTAGAGCGTGCCCTGGGGCATCACCTGTAAAATCCGCTCGCGCAATTCGCGGTCAAAACCGTTCATAATCGCCATAACCAAGATCAACAAGGCCACCGAGATCACCAAGCCAATCACCGACATTCGCGATATAAAACTGACCAGATGACTACCTTGGCGCGCTGTGGCGTAACGCCGACCCAGCGTCAAGGTAAAGCGATTAAACACCGGCAGACTCCTGACGCGCCAGCTCGGTTAATTGCCCCTCGGCTAACTGCAGCGTGCGATCCATTTTACCGGCGAGCGTTAAATCGTGGGTCACCACCACAAAGCTGGTGCCAATACGGGTATTTAAATCGAGCATTAGCGCTTGAATGTCGGCCGCCGAGTGGGAGTCCAAATTACCGGTCGGCTCGTCCATCAAAACACAGGCGGGCTCGGTGACCAATGCACGGGCAATGGCCACCCGCTGACGTTCACCGCCCGACAACTCTGGGGGTTTGTGGCTGGTGCGTGCTGCCAACCCCACCTGCGCGAGCATATCGCTGGCGCGGGCATTGGCCGTTACACTATCGAGGCCGCCAATCAGTAGCGGCATGGCGACGTTTTCTAGCGCGGTAAACTCGGCCAACAAATGATGAAATTGATAGACAAACCCTAGGGAGCGGTTGCGCAATTTACCCCGGGCATCGGCACCCAAAGCTGACAGCGCCTGCCCGGCGACCACAACCTCGCCCGAGTCGGGCAAATCCAACCCGCCCAGAATATTCAGTAAAGTCGACTTACCTGAGCCCGATGCACCAATCACCGCAACTCGCTCGCCAGACAATACCTCAAGCTCGATATCGCGCAATACACTGACCGCTTGCGGCCCCTGGGTGTAGGCTTTGTTAACGGCATGACACTGCAATACAGCGGCAGAAGTTAGATCACTCATAACGCAGGGCCTCGGCCGGTTGGATTCGTCCTGCCCGCCACGCGGGGTAAAGGGTTGCCAGCAAACTGAGCAGCAACGCCAGAGAACAGATTGTCAGTACATCGCCCCACTGTAACTGCGAGGGTAAATGGCTGATAAAATACACGTTTGCATCAAACACTTGCCGCCCTGTCAGCGATTCAAAAAAGGCAACCACCGGGCTGATATAAAGCGCTAATAGCACCCCGCCAATAGTGCCAACGGCGGTGCCAATCACCCCAACACCGCAGCCTTGCACCATAAAAATTCCCATAATCTGACGCGCATTCAAGCCAAGTGTGCGCAGCACCGCGATGTCCGAGCGTTTATCGGCCACCATCAGCACCAAGCTTGAAACAATATTGAATGCCGCCACCGCTATAATAATACTCAGCAACACGCCTATAACAATTTTTTCCATTTTTACCGCTTGAAACAAACTGCCTTGGGTTTGGCTCCAATCGCGAAACTGGTAATCGTTGCCCAAGGATTGCCGCAACCGGCTGGTAATGGCGCCGGCCTTATAGATATCGGTAAATTTTAACTGCAACCCCATGGGGCCCGAATTGCGGTAAAGTTTCTCGGCATCGGCAATATGGATAAGCGCTAACTCTTGATCCACCGGCGCGTTAACTTCAAACACACCGACCACGGTAAAACGTTTAACGCGGGGGTAAACACCGGCGGGGGTAATCGATATCTCAGGAAGCGTTAAGGTCAGCTTATCGCCCGTCACAACACGCAACTGACGCGCTAACACTGCCCCCAGAACAATACCGAATTGGCCGCTTTGCAAATCAGATAACTCTCCGATCAACATATTGTCAGCCACCTCAGAGACCTCGCCCTGTAGCTGCGGATCAACCCCGGACACCTGCACCCCTTGCACCTGTGAGTGATACCCCGCCAATGCAAAACCCTCAACAAAGGGGGCGGCGGCGACAATGTCTGTATCGGTTAACAGCTGAGTGCGCAATTGTTGCCAGTTATCCATGGCCGGCTCTTGCATGACAAAGCCGTGGGGAATTACCCGTAACAAACGTTGCTTCATCTCTCGATCAAAGCCATTCATCACCGACATAACCACAATCAGGGCCATCACACCCAGCGCCATGCCCAGCAGCGAAAAGCCACTGACAAAAGAGATAAATTGATTGCGGCGTTTAGCGCGGATATACCGCAAACCAATGGCCAAAGGGATGTTTTTTAGCATGTGCGCATTTAACCCCAATGCCCCAAGGACTACAAGAGCGGCGACACCGGGAACACACTCAATGCTCTAATCCCGCAGTTATGCTATGGTTTGAGAGTGATTACCCAAGAGCATGAGTGCCCTACATGGATGAACGACGCGATTATTTTCGTTTAACGCTAAACGCCATCGTCGAGCTGAAAGCGCTGGCCGCAAAACCATTGGTCACCAGCGGTGCCGATGCGACATCGCATTTTACCTCTAGCCGCATTTTGCAAACCATGGCCGAATTAAAGCGGCTAGAGCTGGATGGTGGCCAACTACAACAGCAAATTAAAGACGCCGATCGCGCTCTGGGCGAATACCTAAACATTCTAACGCGCAAAATCGACGTGCTGGCGCAGTTTTGTTTAAGCAGCCAAGTCACAGATTACGCTAGCGCGCAAGCCATTGAGCTCAGCGAAGGCGGACTCATGTTTCACCACAGCGAGCCACTGCCCGAGCATCAGTGGCTTGCCCTCATGCTGAGCTTTGAGTCTCCCCTGATGGCCACCGCACTGCATGCGCAAGTGATTCGGTGTGAACCGGATCGCGGCAACGGTTACCTAATTGCGGCAGAATTCCTGTATTTAAATGCGGCTGAGCGACAGCAAATCAGCCAGCAAATTATGCGGGCACAACTAGAGTCGGCGCGGCGTAAGCCGCAGTAACCCAACCAAACGTCCGCCTTGGGGACATAAGGATTAACCATGAAATCAGTTATAGCATTTATCCTGCTTGCTCTGGCCTGCCAACTACAAGCCGAAACAGTACGCATCCCCATCGGCCAGCAAGAAAAGTCGGGGGAATACTTATCAACGCCAGCCACAGGTATGACGAAAACCCGCGTTAAAGACCACTATGGCGAGCCGATAAACCAAGCCGGCCCGGTGGGCGAGCCGCCAATTTACACATGGGTATACGAAGATTTTATCGTTTACTTTGAGGCTGACCGGGTGATCCATTCCGTTGTTAAGTTCACCCCAAAAATGAAAGCCGCGGCCAACCCCTAAATTTTTACGCTTTAATCACCCCTTTTCAACGAAAAAACGCCACCCTAGCTTCCCTAGGGTGGCGTTTTTTGTGCCGTTCATCTAGGCGGTGCTAGAGCGCCTTTATTGTCGATTGATCCGGTTCGTACCATCCAGAGCTGCCAAGCGATATGCCTCCGCCATGGTTGGGTAGTTAAACGTGGTATTCAAGAAGAAGCTAATATTATTGTTCTCACCGGGCTGACTCATAATCGCCTGACCAATGTGAATAATCTCAGCCGCTTCGGCGCCAAAACAATGCACCCCAAGCAGTGCTCCGGTGTCAACATTAAACAGCAGTTTAAGCATACCAACATCTTCACCACTAATTTGTCCGCGAGCGGTATTTTTAAACAAGCAGCGGCCAACTTCGTAAGGCACCCGTGCCTCGGTTAGCTCGCGCTCGGTTTTGCCCACAGAGCTAATCTCGGGCAAGGTATAAATACCGGTCGGCACCTCGCTAACATCGTTAGCCGGCTCACCGAGAATCACCGCCGCTAGCGCTCGACCCTGATCGTAGGATGCACTCGCCAAGCTCGGCCAACCTACCACGTCACCTACCGCGTAGATATTCTCAACGTCGGTTTGATACTGCTCGTTAACCGTGAGGTTGCCGCGATGATCCGGTGTCAAACCAACCGACTCGAGGTTTAACTGATCGGTATTACCGCTACGACCGTTACACCACAACAGTGCATCGGCTTTAATACGCTTACCCGATTGCAAATACAGGGTCACGCCGCGCTCGGTGGCTTCGATTTTTTCGTAGGTTTCACTGTGGCGCACTCGCACGCCGTTATCTCGCAAGTGATAACTTAACGCATCCGAGATTTCATCATCCAAAAAAGACAACAAGCGATCGCGGCTGTTGATCAGATCAACCTTCACCCCGAGCCCGGAAAATATAGAGGCGTATTCACAACCGATCACCCCGGCGCCGTAAATCAAAATATGACGCGGAGTGTGTTTCATCTCCAAAATAGAGTCAGAATCGTAAATACGCGGATGCGTAAAATCAACATCGGCCGGTTGATACGGACGCGAACCAGTGGCAATAATAAAGTGTTCGGCGTGGATCGTCTCAGTCGAGCCCTCGCTAAACTTCACTTCCACTGTGTTAGCATCAAGAAAAGACGCAAAACCCGAGTAAACCGCGACGCGGTTGCGCACATAAAAGTCAGTGTGCAACTCAACCTGCTTGGGAATCACTTGATTTGCGGCTGCCAACACCCGCGGATAAGTAATACGCCAGCTTTCGCCATTTTCGCGAAACAAACTGCTGGTTTTAAACTGAATAATTTGTTTAACCGCATGGCGCAACGACTTAGAGGGGATGGTCCCTTTGTGAGCACAATTGCCGCCCACTAAACCACGCCCTTCTATTACCGCCACTTTTTTACCCGCTTTGGCAGAGGCCATTGCCGCACTCTCACCCGCCGGACCAGATCCAATAATTACCACATCGTACGTATATGTCGCCACAATAAGCCCCCAACGTCCCTACTACGTCCCCTACAAACTTAACTGCTTAGCTTGCGGGTACAGGTTAATTTCGCGGCTGCTTCGCCGTCGCATCTACAGCCAAACTTGCGTTCACGGTTGCCGCTGAGCCATCTTTAAGACTCTCGCACTTTTGCTCATCCCCGCCGCACAGCTCGCAGCTGTAGTCTTTCTCGCCCAGCGCTTTACCGACCCCGCCGCACGAGCCGGTTAACGGCTTGCGGCCGAAAATAACGCCAACCGACATACCGACTACAACCGTCAGCATAACCGCTAACACGACTAAAAATACTGCCATCACTTTACCCTCCTGTGCCGCACCCTGCTTAGCAGTTAATGCAGCAGCTGTGAAAAAGTCACCGATTGCGTATCAACAAAGCCATCACCGTCTTTGACAATCATATAAACCGCCAGTTGCTCGGCATTAGCCAGCTCCATGCCTTTTTCAGGCCCCAACACATTCAGCGCCGTGGCCCAGGCATCCGCCCGTGCTGCGGTTTCAGCCACCACGGTAACCGACGCCAAATTGTGTTTAATTGGCCGCCCTGTTTTTGGGTCGATCGTATGAGAGTAGCGCACGCCGTCCACTTCAAAATAATTGCGATAATCGCCCGACGTCGCCACTGCGTGATTATCCACGTTTAGCGCCAACCGCGCGCCACCCGCCAACACTGAGGGCTGTTCGATCGCGATACGCCAAGGTGTACTGCGCGGGCTATCGCCCACGACGCGTACCTCACCGCCGATTTCGACCATAAAATTGTCGAATCCACGATCGGTCAAAAAGTTAGCAATCCAATCGACACCATAACCTTTTGCCACCGCCGACAAGTCCACACTAATATTGGCCGTGCGGCGCGCCCGGTTAACATCCAGCTGTAAATATTCATGTCCGGTGCGTGCCAGCGCGGCAGCCAGCTCATCTGGACCTGGCACCCGATCGGGCTGCATCTGTGGGCCAAAGCCCCACAAGTTCACCAGCGGGCCTACGGTAATATCAAAAGCGCCATAAGATCGCTGACTGATATCCTCACTGATGCTCAACACCTCCATGACGGGCTCAGATAACTCGACCCATTCATTCACTGGCTCACGGTTAAACTGCATGAGCTCAGAGTCGTCGATATAAGTCGACATCATTTGATTAATCTGCACCAGCTGCTCATCCACCGCACTTTGCAGAGCATCGACGTTAACCTCAAACTCTCCCGAGGCCGGGCCTACCACCGTAATATGATAGTGGGTGCCCATGGTTTGGCCAGAGAATTTAACACTCGGGCGCTCGGTACCGCTGGGCGTACAACCACTGATTAACAGACATAAAAACAAAAAAGAGGCTGACAGTAGTGTCAGCCTCTTTTTTATTATCATTATGTCAGGCATATGAGCTTTGCAATTAGCCACCAAAGTCATCCAGCATAATGTTTTCATCTTCAACGCCTAGATCGTGGAGCAATTTAATCACCGCCGCGTTCATCATTGGCGGCCCACACATATAAAACTCGCAGTCTTCCGGTGCGGGGTGATCTTTAAGGTACTCTTCATACAACACGTTATGAATGAACCCCGTTAGACCTTCCCAGTTATCTTCCGGCTGCGGATCAGACATGGCAACGTGCCAGGTGAAGTTGTCGTTCTCATTCGCCAGCATGTCGTACTCATCTTGGTAAAACAACTCTTTTAACGAGCGTGCACCGTACCAGAAGGAGATCTTACGGGTCGAATTAAGCCGCTTAAGCTGATCAAAGATATGCGAGCGCATTGGCGCCATACCAGCACCACCGCCGACAAACACCATTTCGGCATCGGTGTCTTTAGCAAAGAACTCACCAAAGGGACCAAACACCTTAATAGTGTCACCGGGTTTTAGGTTAAAGACATAAGAGGACATAATGCCCGGCTGAATATCTTTAGAGCCCGGAGGTGGCGTCGCAATACGAATATTAAACTTAACCAAGCCACGCTCTTCGGGGTAGTTCGCCATTGAGTAAGCGCGTTGAACAGGCTCGGGGTTTTTTGTTTCCAGTTTAAAGAAGCCAAAGCGCTCCCAATCAGCACGAAACTGCTCTTCGATATCAAAATCAGAGAACTTAATATGATACGCAGGGCACTCCAGCTGAACGTAACCACCGGCACGAAAATCTACGTTCTCGCCCTCGGGTAGTTTGAGTGTCAGCTCTTTAATAAAGGTAGCCACATTGGGGTTTGACTCAACCGTACACTCCCACTGCTTTACACCAAAAACATCCTCTGGAACTTCTACCACCATATCCTGTTTAACCGGAGTTTGACAGGACAAGCGCCAGCCCTCTTGAGCCTCACGCTTGGTGAAGTGACTTTCCTCGGTGGGCAGCATAGAGCCGCCACCGTCACTGACCACGCAGGCGCACTGGGCACAGGTGCCGCCGCCGCCACAGGCCGATGGTAAAAACAAGCCAGCGCCCGACAGCGTTTGCAGCAGTTTGCCGCCCGCCGGGACGGTGAGTTTCTTCTCGCCGTTAATATCGATGGTGACGTCACCAGTCGACACCAACTGTGCACGTGCGCTCAAAATCACAATCACCAGTATCAGCACGATGACCGTGAACATGACTACGCCAAGTATAATTTCGTTCATGTGAATCCTCGCTGATTACAGATCAATGCCGCCGAATGACATAAAGCCAAGCGACATCAGGCCCACGGTAATAAAAGTAATACCCAGGCCGCGAAGCCCTTCGGGCACATCACTGTACTTCATCTTTTCGCGGATACCGGCCAGTGCGGTAATAGCCAACGCCCAACCCACACCAGAGCCAACACCAAAGACGACACTCTCGCCAAAGTTGTAATCGCGCTCAACCATAAACAGAGAGCCACCCAAAATGGCACAGTTCACGGTAATGAGCGGCAAAAATACACCCAGCGCGTTGTACAGCGCAGGAACGTATTTATCGAGCACCATCTCAAGGATCTGAACCAAAGCGGCAATAACACCAATGTAAGAAATCAGCCCCAAGAAGCTCAAATCAACATTAGGCAAACCCGCCCACGCCAGTGCACCATCAGCCAACACATAGGTGTACAGCAAGTTATTAACCGGCACGGTAATGGTTTGCACCACAATAACGGCAATACCCAAACCAAACGCCGCACCGATTTTTTTCGATACAGCCAGCAAGGTACACATGCCCAAAAAGAAAGCCAGGGCCATGTTGTCGATAAAAATCGACCGAACAAATAAGCTCAAATACGCTTCCATGATCAGGCCTCCTTAGCTAGCGGCTTGGTGTTAGGTGCGATTTTATAATCGGGCTCTTCTACTTGATCTTTTTTCCAGGAGCGGATGCCCCAGATAAACAAACCAATCAAAAAGAACGCACTTGGCGGCAACAGCAGCAAACCGTTTGGTGTGTACCAACCACCTTCGGTGGCCAATGGCAACAACTGAGTACCAAACAGGCTACCCGAGCCTAACAGTTCACGTACAAACGCCAAGCCCAGCAACATAGCGCTGTAGCCCAAACCGTTACCAACGCCATCTAAAAAGCTCGGCAGTGGTGGGTTTTTCATGGCGAAAGCTTCAGCGCGCCCCATGACGATACAGTTGGTGATAATCAACCCAACAAATACCGACAACTGCTTGCTGATTTCAAAGGCGTAGGCCTTTAGCACCTGATCGACCACAATCACCAGCGAGGCAATAATAGTCATCTGGATGATAATACGAATGCTCCCCGGAGCGTGGTTGCGCACCAGCGAGACAAACAGGTTAGAAAAAGCCGTTACCGAGGTTAGTGCAATACACATAACCACCGTAACCGACAATTTACTGGTAACCGCCAAGGCCGAACAAATACCCAAAATCTGCAACGCAATTGGGTTATTGGAGAATATCGGCGCAAATAATAGCTCTTTGACTTTCATAATCTTAAGCCTCCCCGTTTTTCAGGTTGGTAAGAAAGGGCTTGTAGCCATCTTCGCTCAACCAAAAATGGATCAGATTCGCCACACCGCGACTGGTCAAGGTGGCACCCGACAAGCCATCAACTTGGTGATCTGCATCTTTAGATTGCGGGTCAACTTTGCCTTTAATAACAGTCAGTTCCACATCGCCGTCACTGTCGTAGGCTTGTTTTCCTTCCCACTGGGCTTTCCAAGATGGGTTATCAACCTCACCACCAAGCCCCGGCGTTTCACCGTGCTCGTAAAAGCCCAAACCTCTAACGGTGTTCAAATCAGAGTCCAACGCCAAAAACCCATACAGCGTCGACCACAGACCGTAACCACGAACAGGCAAGACAATCGTTTCCAGCCCTGAATCACCCTCGATCATGTACACCAGGGCGTACTCTTCGCGACGGGAGATTTTAGCCAGATCCTCATCGGGGCTCAAATCAGTGGAGCGAGCCGGATCTTTACTGGCTTTGCGCTGATCGTAGTTAGCCGGATCAACCGCATCGGTAAATTTACCCGTTTCTAAGTCCACCACCTGTGTATTAACACGATCGGCAAACAGGCTCTCGACACTGGCTTTATCGGTTTTCTCAAGCAAACCCGCCGCCGCCAAAATGTTGCGTTTAAAATCCAAGGATTTGTTCACTTCTTGAATCGGGCGCAGAAGTACTGCCGCTGTGGACACCACCACCGAGCAGACAATACACAGCAACAGCGTTACTGTGATTGTTTTCTTAATGGAATCATTACTAGCCACGTGCCAACCTCCGCTTGATATTTGCGCGAACTACCAGGTAATCAATCAGCGGAGCAAACAAGTTGGCAAACAAAATCGCCAACATCATGCCTTCGGGGAAGGCAGGGTTTACTACCCGAATAATAATCACCATAAAGCCAATCAAAGCACCAAACCAGTATTTACCAGTATCGGTCATAGAGGCCGAAACCGGATCGGTCGCCATAAAGATCATACCGAAAGCAAAACCACCGATGACCATATGCCAGTACCAAGGCGTTGCCATGGCGGGGTTAGAGCTCGCATCTCCGGTAAAATTAAACAGCAAGGTGGTCGCAATCATGCCCAGCATAACGCCGGCAACGATGCGCCAAGAGGCAATGCCCATCACCAGCAACACAGCGCCACCAATAAAAATGGCTAAGGTTGAGGTCTCGCCAATACTGCCCTGCATAAAGCCTAAAAAGGCGTCCATCCAGCTCAATTGGTTTTGCAGCGCTTCGACACCGTTTTGCGACAGAACCGATAGTGCCGTCGCACCGGTGTAGCCATCAACAGCCGTCCATACGGCATCACCCGACATACTGGCGGGGTACGCAAAAAACAAAAACGCACGACCAGTTAAGGCAGGGTTTAAGAAGTTTTTGCCGGTACCACCAAATACCTCTTTACCCAACACCACACCAAAGCTGATGCCGAGAGCGGCGTACAACAGCGGTAAATCGGGCGGGCAAATCAGGGCAAACAGTACTGAGGTAACAAAAAAGCCTTCGTTGACTTCGTGACCGCGCACCATGGCAAACAGCACTTCCCAAAAACCACCGACAATAAACACTACGGCATAAATAGGAAGAAAGTAAGCGGCGCCGTGCACCAAGCAATCCCACACACTGCTGGGGTCAAAACCGGCAATGGATGAAATTAGCGCAATGCGCCAGCCTTCGGCACCGGCCATACCAATGTCCGCCAAAATCATATTGGCGTTGTGACCGACGTTGTACATACCAAAGAACATCGCGGGAAAGGTACACAACCACACGGTGATCATAATACGTTTCAGGTCGATGCCATCGCGTACATGAGAGGTGGTTTTGGTCACATCCGATGGACGATAAAAAATAGTATCGACCGCTTCGTACAAAGCGTACCACTTTTCATATTTGCCGCCCTTGTGAAAGCTCGGCTCGATTTTATCGAGAAAATTGCGTAATGCTTTCATAGTTAGCCCTCCCGCTCGATCATGGTGAGATTGTCGCGCAAGATAGGGCCGTACTCGTACTTACCCGGGCAGACAAATGTACACAGCGCCAAATCTTCTTCGTCCAACTCTAAACAACCCAGCTGCTGAGCCGACTCACTATCACCCACAATCAACGCGCGTAGCAGTTGTGTCGGTAAAATATCCAAAGGCATGACTTTTTCGTAGGCGCCCACAGGCACCATGGCACGCTCACTGCCGTTGGTCGAGGTGGTAAAACCAAAACGCTTAGACGGCATCAACTTTGACAAATAAATGCCCATTACCGAAAAGAGATTAGCGCCGGGACGCAAATAATGCAGCATCGGGCGATCGTCGCCCTCTTTAAGCACACTGATTTGCGTGTGATAGCGACCAAGGTAGGCATAGGGTCCGCGGGCGGTGCGACCGCCAAATACAGAGCCCGAAACAACACGATTGCCCTCGCCGGCCAATTGCCCTGCGGTTAACTCGTCCAAGTTGGCGCCAATGCGAGTGCGCACTAAGCGCGGCTCGTTAACGGCGGGACCGGCCAGCGCCACTACGCGACGGGTGTCGATGCGACCGGTAGTCACAAAAGCACCAAACGCCGCTACATCTTGGTAGTTAATCGTCCAGACGGTTTTACTGGCACTAACCGCATCCAAATGATGGATATGAGTGCCGACATTACCGGCCGGGTGCACGCCACCAAACTCATTGACGGAGAATTGCTCGCCACTCGCCACTGGAATATCCGCGCCCGGGGCTTTAGAGACGTAAACTTTACCCTCTGTGAGTCGCGCCAGCACTTTTAAGCCGGCGACAAAATCATCGGCGCGCTCTTTAAGCACAACCTGAGGGTCGGCCGCCAGCGGATTGGTATCCATCGCCGAGACGAAAATCCCATGGGGCGTGCTATCGATGGCGGGCACCTTGCTGTAAGGGCGAGTGCGCAAAGCCGTCCACAGCCCGGCTTCATTGAGCAGCTCACGCACGCTCTCGGCGCTCGCGCTGCCGAGTTCGGCATCGCTCAAAGCTTTAAATGTTTCGGACTCATCGCCTTCAACATCGATCACAACCGACTGCAGCATCCGGCGCTCGCCGCGATGAATCGCCGCGATTGTGCCAGCGGCCGGCGCGGTGTAACGCACGCCCTCGGTTTTTTTATCGGTAAATAACAGCTGTCCGAGCTTGACTTTATCGCCTACGGCTACGGCCATAGTCGGCTTCATGCCGTGATAATCTGGGCCGATGACTGCCACAGAGCGGGCTTCAGGCCCATCGGCGATCGTCTGCTCGGGTGTACCGGATATAGGTAAATCCAATCCCCGACGAATCTTTATCATACGTCTCTGCCTAATCACTCGTTGGATTAATAAGTAGCACGACTCAGTCGCTGAGCCGCAATGTCGCTGTGTTGACTGTGCGTCAACGGCTTCTATTGATTGAAGCTTATTGATTGTTTGAGCCCGGTCTGGCGCTTCTTATTGGTGCAGGCGTTAACCCGCTAAGGAGCTCTGTTTGAGGCATTATCGCTAAAAGCCCGCTTTATCGGTGGACAAAGGCAGATTTTGGCGCAAAAGAACAAACCGGAACCTACTGAAAAATCGCGGCAATTATAAAGATCAGGACTGCTAATGACCAGTGTCGTGGCACAATTTTAGCGCATCTTTGCCTAAATCGACCGATTCGATCAGCGGTTGGGGATAACAGCCCCCTACAGAACCCGTAAAAACGGGTACAATGCCCGCCTCGCGCTCGCGCCAACCACCTGCGTGGCACAAGCGCCCACAGGCAACCTCAACCTCAAGCAACCTGCAAAAGATCGCTATGACTCAACTTGATCCTCGCCACCCCGACATCACCGACCGCCCCGGCGAGCGCCGCCACTGGGGGCAATTACACGGTGGGGCACAAGCGCTGGCGCTGGCCAGCGCCGCCCGGCAACATGCGGGATTAAGTTTAGCCGTTACCAGCGACACCGCCAGCGCCCAGCGGCTTGAGATCGAACTGCGTTTTTATGCCGGCCCCGAGCTCAATATTCTACACTTGGCCGACTGGGAAACCCTCCCCTACGACTCGATCTCGCCCCACCAAGATATTATCTCTGAGCGCCTGCGCACCTTGTACCACCTGCCGAGCACCCACCACGGCATACTGGTCGTACCGGTTACCAGCTTGCTGCAACGGCTGATGCCCAAAGACTACCTTGTACAAAACAGCTTACTCTTAAAAGTAGGCGAGACACTGGATCTTGCCACCTTGCGCGACAACCTAATTCAAGCCGGCTATCGCGTAGTCGATACAGTTTACGAACACGGCGAGTTTGCGGTGCGCGGTGCGCTGATTGATATCTTCCCGATGGGCAGCGATTTACCGCTGCGGATCGACCTGTTCGACGACGAGATCGACACCCTGCGCACCTTTGATCCGGACACCCAGCTCACTCAGGATAAAATCGACAAGCTAGAGCTACTACCCGCGCGGGAATACCCGCTCGACAAAGCCGGCATCAGCCGCTTTAAAAACCGCTGGCACCAACGCTTTGAGGTGGACCCCAGCGCCTGCTCGATCTACCGCGATGTCAGTGACGGCATTGCGCCGCCGGGCATCGAGTATTATTTACCGCTGTTTTTTGACCACAACAGTACGCTGTTTGATTTTTTACCCAGCAATACCGTCGCCTACACATTAGGGGACACCCAAGGCGCTGCCAGCCACTTTTTGCAAGAACTATGGGCGCGCTACGAGTCTCGCGGGGTCGACCCCACTCGCCCACTGTTGGCCCCGCACGAGATTTACCTACGCGAAGAAGAGCTATTTGCCGGCCTCAAAGGTATGAGCCGCACCCAGATTGGCGCCGAGCAATTGCCAGACAAGGCCGGCCAGCTGAATTTCGACTCCAGCATTCCGCCATCGCTGCCCGTCCACGCGCAAGCCGAGAACCCGCTCACCAGCATCGAAGCTTTTTTGATGGAGTTTAACGGCCGCGTACTGTTTTGTGCCGAGTCCGCCGGGCGCCGTGAAACCCTCTTAGAGCTGCTGGGCCGCATTCGCGTTAAACCTGCCACCATCGACCAATGGCAGACGTTTGCCGATGGTGACGAGCGTATCGGCATTACCATTGGCGCCATCGACCAAGGCCTAGTAATCGCCGACGGCGCCATTGCCTTAGTGGCCGAGTCGCAATTGTTTGGTGAGCGTATCCAGCAAGCCCGGCGCCGCCGCCAAGGGCAAGACAACGCGGAAAACGTCGTTAAAAATCTCACCGAGCTTAAAGTCGGCGCACCCGTCGTCCACATCGATCACGGCGTGGGGCGCTATCGCGGCTTGGAGACCATCAGCATCGAAGGGGACACCAGCGAGTTCCTGATGCTGGAATACGCCGACGAAGCCAAGCTTTATGTGCCAGTTACCAGCTTGCACCTTATTAGCCGCTACAGCGGCGCCGATGAAGAAACCGCACCTCTGCACCGACTCGGCTCGGAGGCCTGGCAAAAAGCCAAGCGCAAGGCGGCCGAGCAAGTGCGCGACACCGCCGCCGAGCTCTTAGACATTTACGCTCGGCGCGCCGCGCGCAAGGGTTTGGCTTTTGCCGACCCTAAAACCGACTACCTGACGTTTGCCGCGGGCTTCCCCTTTGAAGAAACCCCCGATCAACAGACCGCCATTGAGGCCGTCGTCAAAGACATGTTGTCACCGCAACCGATGGACCGTTTGGTGTGCGGCGACGTCGGCTTTGGCAAGACCGAAGTTGCCATGCGCGCGGCATTTGTAGCCGCCCACGCCGGCAAGCAGGTGGCGATTTTAGCGCCCACCACCCTGCTCGCCCAACAGCACTACGAATCGCTAAAAGATCGTTTTGCCAGCTGGCCGTTCGAGATCGAAGTCATGAGCCGGTTTCGCACCAGCAAAGAAGTCGAGGCCGTTAAAGAGCGCTTAGCCGACGGCAAAGTAGACATCGTGGTAGGCACCCACAAGCTGATCCAGCCAGATATCAAGTACAAAGACATTGGCTTGCTGATTATCGATGAAGAACACCGCTTTGGCGTACGACAAAAAGAGCAGCTAAAAAAGCTGCGCGCCGAGGTGGATATTTTGACCCTGACCGCCACACCGATTCCGCGCACCTTAAATATGTCCATGGCGGGCATACGCGACTTATCCATTATCGCTACACCGCCAGCGCGGCGACTATCGGTAAAAACTTTTGTCCGCCAACACGACGATGCCACCATCAAAGAGGCGGTACTGCGCGAAATCTTACGCGGTGGTCAGGTGTATTACCTGCACAACGAGGTCAAAAGCATCGAGCGCACCGCCCGCGCCCTGCAAGAGCTAGTGCCCGAGGCCCGCGTCGGCATTGGCCACGGCCAAATGCGCGAGCGTGAACTGGAAAAGGTCATGTCCGACTTTTACCACAAGCGCTTTAATGTGATGGTCTGCTCGACGATTATCGAAACCGGGATCGACATCCCCAGTGCCAACACCATTATTATTCACCGCGCCGATAAGTTTGGCTTGGCGCAACTGCACCAGTTGCGCGGCCGTGTGGGCCGCTCGCACCATCAGGCTTACGCCTACTTGCTCACCCCCGAGCGACGCGCCATGACCGCCGATTCACTCAAACGCCTAGAGGCTATCTCAGCCGCCGAAGATCTGGGCGCGGGCTTCACCCTAGCCACCCACGATATGGAGATTCGCGGTGCCGGCGAACTTTTAGGCGATGAGCAGAGCGGCCAAATTCACACCATCGGCTTCTCGCTGTATATGGATATGCTGGATCGGGCCGTAAAAGCCATGCGCGCTGGCAAAGAGCCCAACATCAATCAGCCACTGGAAGACAACACCGACGTCAACTTACGGGTGCCAGCGCTGATCCCCGACGATTATCTACCCGACGTTCACTCGCGTCTGGTCATGTACAAGCGCCTCGCCGGAGCGACTAACAGCGAGGCGTTGCGCGAGCTGCAAGTAGAGATGATCGATCGCTTTGGCCTGCTGCCCGAACCGGTTAAAAACCTGGTGCGGGTAACCGACATCAAACTGATAGCGGCCGAACTAGGCATCAAAAAACTTGAGGCGTCGGCCACGGGCGGCAAACTGGAGTTTGCTGCCGACACCGCAGTCGACCCGTACAACATTGTTCAGCTGGTACAAAATCAGCCCAACGTATTTCGTTTAGAGGGCGCCAACCTTTTGAAGTTTACCCTGCCCATGGACGACCCTGAAATGCGCCTTGAGCACGTCAAGGATTTACTGCAAATGCTAAAGCCGGCTAACACCGAGGGCTAAAAAAACGCTAGACTCAACCGTGAAATATTTAAGGCCTCCGGCTAAAAACATGCCGCAGCCGGACAACCGGAATTGAAAAACACTATGAAAGTACGCGCCGCCGCTCTTTTCGCCGCTCTGCTGCTCGGCAGCAACCTCTGCGCAGCCCAAAGCACTTTTGAGGGCTGGTACCAAATTGAAATGATCATCTACAGCCGGCCTCAACAAAACAGCGTCGAGCTTTGGCCTAAAGATATCAAACTGAACTACCCATTTAACTGGCAGCAGCTCTATCACCCAGAAGACCCCAATGGCGAGCCAAACGTAGACTTAGATCGCACACCTTTTTACCGCTTACCGCGAGACGCGCGCAACCTGAATGCCGTCAGCGATAGACTGGATGCGCAACCGGGATTTAAAGTGTTGTTTCACGAGGCGTGGCGGCAAATCGTTGTCGATGAAAACAACTCGCCATCGATACTGGTGTTTGGCGGTAAAGAATTTGGCGAGCACAGCGAGCTAGAAGGCAGCGTCAATATAAACGTATCTCGCTACCTGCACATCAAGACCAACCTGTGGCTAAGCGAGTTTCAAACCAACGCAGGACAAAGCCGCAACCAGTGGCCAGTGCTGCCGCAACAACCACAAAAGCGGTTAGCGCAACAGACGAATAACACCGAGAGCCAATATTTACTGGATAGCAGTCACTCGCCGAGTAACGCAAACTCGTTTAGCTTTAGTGACAAAGACGTAAACTCCGCTTTAAGCGATTTTCTCGCCGCACCCTATGTGCCTCGCGAGATTATCACCATGACCCAAGCACGCCGAATGCGCAGCGACGAACTGCACTATTTGGATCACCCAAGAATGGGCGTACTGATTAAGATACTGCCCTACACGCCACCTAAAAAAGCGCCTCAACGAACAGCTCCGGCGACCCCGCCGACCAGCAACAGCGCCCCCTGATCGGCGGTGAGTCGTGCGGCGACTGCAAAAGCCGCCGCACAGAGCATCAGCACAACTCGACGTCGTTTGCCTGCAGGCCTTTCTCGCCCTGCTGCACCGCAAACAACACACTCTGGCCCTCGGCCAAAGAGCGATAACCCTCACCGCGAATGCTGCGATAGTGAACAAAGACATCTTCACTGCCCTCGCCCCGAGTGATAAAGCCGTAACCACGAGCGTTGTTAAACCACTTTACCGTACCCGATAATCGTTCTGACATAGCTAACCTCTCTTATTTTTATGTCTTGTCAATCTTCAGCACCAGCACCCATTGGGCTACTAGCGGGCAACCCCCACAGCTGCCCTGCTCTTTTGTACGCGACTGGTCGGTTATTGTCCACATCCGGCGGTAAATGTTGTGAAACAAAGCAAGTGAGGCGCGGCTTAAAACACACCAAAGAGAAAACATTAGAGCCCTAGGCGACTAAGGCAGAGCAAAAATTCCGGGGGCGTTGCGCAACCGGCCGCGATAATCCATCCCCCAGCCATAAACGTAGCGATCGGGTATATCAAAAGCGACGTAATCGGCCGCCACAACAGCGGGGGTCGCTGTGTGCTTATGCAATAACACGGCCGAGCGCACGCGCGCTGCACCAAGCTCCAGGCAGCGCTGCGTAACAGCGGCGAGTGTGGCACCGGCATCTAAAATATCATCCACCAATAACACCTCGCGAGCGCGCACCGACTCTGGTGGCTGCCGCTGCCAAATCAGCGCATCAGTGGCCCGGTCATCGCGATAGCGACTGGCGTGAACGTAATCGAGTTCAATATCTACGGCTAGGGCCGGTAATAAATCACCACCAAACACAACCGCGCCATTCATAATAAACAGCACCACCAAGGGTTCCGATAAGTCATTGTAATCGGCGCTAATACGCGCACCGAGTGCCGCAGTAGCCTCGCGTATGGTCGCCGCGTCCAGCAGACACTCGGCACCGTCAACAGCCCAAGGGTAACCACTGGCGTTTAGGGCATTGCTCAACGCTCTGCCCCGGCGTTAAGCGATGCCTCGTTAGCCGCCTCTTGCGCCACCATCTGCACTTGATCCGGAATATGCAGCGTACGGGTTGGAAAGGCACACTCTGCACCGTGGCGCTCAACAATTGCCATAATCTGCAACAGTACATCTTGTTTAACCGAGTGAAAGTGCACCCAGTTAACCGTCTTGGTAAAGGTATAGACAAAGAAATTCAGTGACGAATTGGCAAACTCATCAAAATTAACGATCAGGGTCTGGCTTGCGTCAATCTCGTCATGGGCTTCCAGCATCGCTTTCACATCAGCGACAATGGCGGCGACTTTATCGCCATCTTCGTAACGCACGCCAATGGTTTCGTATATACGGCGATTAAACATACGCGACGGGTTTTCAACCGAGATTTGCGTGAAGGTTTGATTGGGGACATACAGCGGCCTTTTATCAAAGGTACGAATACGGGTTAGACGCAGACCAATCTCCTCTACCGTGCCTTCAATGTTCTGATCCGGTGAGCGAACCCAATCGCCCACTTTAAAAGGCCGATCCATATAAATCATCAGACCGCCAAAAAAGTTAGCCAGTAAATCTTTCGCCGCAAAACCCACGGCAATGCCGCCGATACCGCCAAACGCCAACACCCCCGATATGCTGTAACCGAGCGACTGCAGCAGCACCAAAGCCGAGGTGATCACAATCGCAATTCGCAACAGCTTACCGACTGCCATCACCGTGGTGGGGTCCGATGGCTTACCCTCGACTGGCTCAAGAAAGTTGCGCTCGCTGTACTTAATCAGACGCACCAAAAACCACGTAAGCAGAACAATCACACCAATGCGCAACACAGTGTCGGCAAACGCCAGCAACGACTCCTCAGTGCCGTTTTGCGCCAGCTCTGCGGCTAGACATAGACCCACCAGCCAGATTAAGCAGCGCAGCGGCTTAAGCGCCGATTCGACCACGGTATCGTCCCAGCGATTGCGTGTTTTACTCGCGTGGCGCATCAAATAATTAAGAATCACTCGCGCCAAGGTCGCCAAAAGCAGCGTTGCCAACACCACCGCAAACACCTTTAACACCCACAGGCGGTCGTCATTAACCAGCCCTTCGTACCAGCCTTGCAACTGCTCCATCGATCTCTCTCCTACTCACGCTGACCCTGAAAGGTCTTTTTCGGGCCGCTAGTATAACCAACCGCCCAGATAATTGTCATTGCCAACAACTGGATGCTTGCACAGTAAAATTAACTGTATATAATCACAGATACTGTACAGCCAAACAGTGCGCGGAACGCCGACGAACACTTCGTGCAATGGCACTTGAGGCCACGCACGCTGTTACCGCCATACATCAACCCAAAGGTAAGGGATATGCAAAACCTAACGGCACGCCAACAACAGGTTCTGGAGTTAATTAAAAGCTACTCCGATGAAACCGGCTACCCACCCACCCGGGCCGAGATTGCCCGCATGCTGGGCTACAAATCGGCCAATGCGGCCGAAGAGCACATTAAAGCGCTCGCCCGCAAAGGCGCAATTGAGCTAATCCCGGGGGCCTCTCGCGGCATTAAGCTACCCGAAGGGCAGCAGGGCTTACCCATTGTAGGGCGCGTTGCGGCGGGCAACCCGATACTTGCACAAGAGCACATCGAGAATTACTGCGATATCCCGCCCAGCTTTTTTCATCCCCAAGCCCACTATCTGCTTAGCGTACAAGGCATGAGCATGAAAGACGCGGGGATTCTCGACGGCGACTTACTGGCCGTACACCGGACCGATCAAGTGCACAACGGCCAAATTGTCGTTGCCCGCATCGAAGATGAGGTGACGGTAAAACGCTTTAAGCGCGAAGGCAACCGCGCACAGGTTGAGCTCTGGCCCGAGAACCCCGACTTTGACGTCATTGTCGTCGATCTGCGCGACCAGAGTTTTAGTATTGAAGGTCTAAGTGTAGGAGTCATTCGCCGTGAATAATGCACCGAGTTTTCCCCAACAGCACTCAACGCAAACAGCGTCCACTAACGCCGGCCTTACCGAGCTGGTGTTAGCTCAAGGTGCCGCCAGCAGCTGGAGCATGATATTGCCCATGGTGGCCCACCTATGCCGCCAAGACAGCCAGCGCTGGCTCACATGGGTAACCTCAGAGCCGCTGCCAGCCGAACTACTCATCAGCTTTGGGATCGACCCACTGCGTTTACGCCAAGTACACTGCCGCGATAGTGATCAGCAACTTTGGGTCACCTGGGATGCACTTGAGCTGGGCAACAGCCATACCGTTATCGCCAGCCCCGGCGCTCTTAGTCAAGGGCAAGAGCGCTACCTAGAGCAAGCGGCCTACGCCGGCAACAGCCAGGCGCTGATTTTACGTTATCGCTAGTCAAGCCCGACAAGTAACGCCAGGGCTGAGTAAACGCCGAATTACTGTATAAGGGACAAGGACCTAAGGAAGGGGGAACAACAGGTTAGCTAAAGGCCGACAGGAGTGTTTTGCAAGCTCGCAAAAAGCAGGCAACCGCCAGCGCACCCTAGTGCAGGGTTCGCTCGCTGTACAATTCTGACTCTGGATCGTCCGAAAGCTCTTCAGGGGGCGTGTCGGCCAGGTCGCCGGCCACTTCCATACCTGCCTCAATCATGGCTTTCGCCACATCAAACTTACCATCGCGCATAAATGACAGCGACTCGGCCGAAAACCGAATACTCACCAAAGGCTCGCCATTTTCATCGGCGCGCTGTAGCACAACATCACCATTGGTTAGCTCGACAATTTCATACAAAGAAGCTGACATGGAGTCTCCACCTGAGCAAAAGACAGGTATTCAGTTTTAACGAAATCGAATGATTCGATCATTCTAGCACTTTTGCCCGCGACGATAAATGCAAAGCCACTCCCCACACTGAGCCCACCCCTTGGATGATGGCAAAAACGCTTCGGGCGCGGCTAACCCTAACGCAAGGCTCAGAGGCCTGAGCCGCTGCAAGTGAATTGACGAAAGCTAAGTGAGCGGTAGCCTCAAAACGCCCGCTGCGGACGTGTTAACACTCAGTCGACGACTGCCGATGGCGCTCTATTGTTGCCTGAAGCTCGTCCAGCCATTGCGTCAGATGGGCACGGCTTAAGTCGACTAAAGGGGTATCATCTAAGCGCTGAACTTGAATCAAATGCTCAGAGTTGGCATCGGACGCCCAGCAGGCTCGGTAGCTGGACAACAGCTGACTCAACCAAGCATCTGGCCGCTGCGCCAACTGGCACAACTCGGTGACTTCCGCCGGTTGCTTACCTAGGCGCTCCAATGCTTGACGGGCATCCACCTCAGTATCAATGGCGGCAATAGAACTAACCCCGTAATAACCGCACAGCTCGCGCAGATAATGTGTATAGCCACAACACAAATGAAACAGCCCCGCCTCAAGTATCGCCTGTTCGGCAAACGGGGTACGCTCCGATGACGTTGCCAGCTCGGCCAGTAACACGCGGGTACTGGCCAGCCGGCGATTAACCTGCGCAGTTAGTGAAGCCACTTGCTCTCCTTATCTCGCGCTGAGCTATTTGTTCGGCACCCATTTGCCGCCCTGGTAAAAGGCTTTCCAGCCACTGGCCTTGCCGTCAACCTCTGACTGCACATACTGCTCTTTGGTTTTACGCGAGAAACGAATCACCGTCGGCACACCATCTGGATCTGCCACGGGCGCTGAGAATAAGAACGTATATTTAGGGTCAATCTCTTTTTTATGGGGCAAAATTTCGGCCACCAACGGCGCTCGCGTCTCGCGGTTTTTGGGGAAACCGCTAGCCGCCAAAAACAGACCGGATGCACCATCACGCAAAATATAGGTATCGTCCACTTTTTGACAAGCAAGTTCGGGCATTGGCACCGGGTCCATTTTGGGTGGTGCCGCCTCACCGCTTTTCAGCAGTTTGCGGGTATTTTTACACTCGTCATTCGTGCAGCCAAAATATTTGCCAAAGCGCCCCGTTTTTAGCTGCATCTCACTGCCGCACTTATCGCACTCTAAGGTCGGGCCTTCGTAACCTTTTAACTTAAAGGTGCCTAGTTCAACCTCGTAGCCTGGGCAATCTGGATTGTTGCCACAGATATGCAATTTGCGTTTTTCATCAAGCAAATAGTTATCCATGGCGGTGTTACAAATTTGGCAGCGGCGCTTAGAGCGCAGCTGGCGCGATTCGGCGTCTTCATCACCGTCGACATCCACAGCCTCATCACCCGAGACAAGATTCATGGTGTGCTTACAGCGCTCTTTGGGGGGCAACCCATAGCCAGAACAGCCTAAAAACACACCTGTAGAGCCCGTGCGAATTTGCATGTCGCGGCCACACTTTTCACACTCAATGTCGGTGTTGGTCGGATCATTGTGGCGCATACCGCCCGACTCTTCACTTTGCGCGCTCTGTAACTGACCGATGAAATCTGCGTAAAACTCATCCAAAAGCTGGCGCCAGTTTTTGCCACCCTCGGCCACCACGTCGAGCGATTGCTCCATATTGGCCGTAAAGCTATAACTCATTAAGTCTGAAAAACTTTCACTTAAACGCTCGGTAACAATATCGCCCATTTTTTCTGCGTAAAAGCGACGGTTCTCTAAGCGCACATAACCGCGATCTTGAATGGTTGAAATAATAGATGCGTACGTCGATGGGCGACCAATACCTTGCTTTTCAAGCTCCTTCACCAAACTCGCCTCAGAAAAGCGCGCGGGGGGCTTGGTAAAGTGTTGAGACGGGTCGAGTTTTTCCAGCGGTAGCTCATCGCCAACTTTGACCTCTGGCAACACGACATCTTCGTCTTTTTTTGCGATTTGCGGCATCACTCGGGTGAAGCCATCAAAACGAATAACCCGACCGCGGGTGCGAAGCTCAAAATCGCCGGCCTCAACCACAATCGAGGTGCTGGTGTATTCGGCATTGCTCATCTGGCAGGCGACAAATTGCGACCAAATTAGTGTGTACAAGCGCTCGGCATCGCGCTCCATTCCCTTTAAATGAGCGGTCAACACCGTGACGCTGGAGGGGCGTATCGCCTCGTGCGCCTCTTGCGCACCCTCTTTGCTCGAATAACTTCTGGGCGCTTCAGGCAGGTAGCGCTTGCCGTATTCATCTTGAATATACTCGCGGCAAGACTCCACCGCTTCTTTGCTCAA
The DNA here is from genome assembly GCF_963972205.1 of uncultured Gilvimarinus sp. NCBI lineage: Bacteria > Pseudomonadati > Pseudomonadota > Gammaproteobacteria > Cellvibrionales > Cellvibrionaceae > Gilvimarinus > uncultured Gilvimarinus sp. The sequence goes on from NZ_CAXAUC010000001.1 coordinate 929,469, forward strand.
GTTGGTTGAGTCAGTACGCATATAGGTGATGTAGCCCGCCTCATACAAGCGTTGAGCCAACATCATGGTCTTTTTAACCCCAAATCCTAAGCGGGTGCTCGCCGCCTGCTGCAAGGTTGAGGTAATAAAAGGTGCCGAGGGTTTAGATTGGGTTGGTTTATCTTCGCGCTGGGCGACGTTAAAACTGGCGTCTTTAAGCTTGGCAACCGCCGCCATAGTATCGGCTTCGTTGTCGGGCCTAAAGGTTTTACCGCCCTGCTTTTTAACCTCAAAACGAATTTGATCGCCCGCTTTTGCCACTAAATCGGCAAAGAGGTTCCAGTACTCTTCGGGTACAAAGGCGCGAATTTCACGCTCGCGCTCAACCACCAGCTTAACCGCCACAGATTGCACACGCCCGGCCGATAGTCCGCGGGCGATTTTGGCCCACAGCAATGGCGAGACCATGTAGCCCACCACCCGGTCGAGAAACCGGCGTGCTTGCTGGGCATTAACACGATCAATATCAATGGGGCCGGGATTTTCAAACGCGTTTTGAATCGCTGTTTTGGTAATCTCATTAAACACTACCCGGCGATAACGAGCATCGTCGCCACCAATAGCCTCACGCAAATGCCAGGCAATAGCCTCTCCCTCGCGATCCAAATCCGTCGCGAGATAGATAGTGTCGGCATCGGCGGCCAACTGTTTTAGCTCGGCAACCACTTTTTCTTTACCGGGTAAGATCTCGTAATGCGCAGCCCAATCGTGGGTGGGGTCAATCCCCATCCGGCTAATCAATTGTTGCTGGCTTTTTTCGGCCTTATGCTTGGCTTTGGCTTCGGGGGATAGCTTACGCGTGATAGCCGCTTGGCGGGCCCGCTCTTTTGGGTCGACTTTTTTGCCGCTGCCACTCGTGGGCAAATCGCGAATATGACCGACACTGGATTTAACAATAAAGTCACGCCCCAGATATTTGTTAATGGTCTTCGCTTTTGCCGGTGACTCTACAATAACCAAAGATTTACCCATAAGCGCTCTACTTTCCTTCCGTTACATCGGCAACTGTCTGTACCCCTGCCCAACTGGCAGCTTAGGTTTCGGTGGCGCACTCAACAAGTGCAAACTACGCCTTCAAGGTGGGCATATATAAGTCCTGTGTCCACGCCGGTCAAGCGTGGATGTTTGCCACTACCGTCAATCTTGGCCTATAAGTATGGCTCCCGCGGGGCAAATTCAAGCCCATAGCGACATTCAGCCCGCCCCAACAAACAAAACACAAGCGACTGTTTTTTATAGACTTTTTATAAAAAATAGCGTCATCTTCAGCTATACAACGACACAGCGGCAAAAACACCGCGAACAAACCACGAAAAAAATTTGAAATTTTTACCCGCTACAGCCTTTATTTGGATTGACATCAAGCTAAGTCGCAATGTCTTGCCCACAGCTGGCGCGTACAACGAGCCTAAAAAGAGGGCATCTTGTAACCGAGGGTATATCGCTAGCCGGCAAGATAGTGCAGACACTTCAGCAACTGATCAACCTCTTGCTCGCCGCCCGTTTCCCCCCAAAAAATATCTAACTGGCGCCCCGTCGCACGCAAGCCAATAACACCTTTAGGCAGCATCTCCAGTACACCTTCGATATGGCGCTGAAGCGGCTCTGGAGGCTTTTGCCCAACAAACAGCCACCAGCTGGCCAAATGACTCTCGTGAGCGTAACGCGCTCGCATTAACGTCCAGCGCGTGGCTTGCGGTGTATCGCTCACCAGAGAATATACTGGCATTGCCCCCGGCGCCTGCGCATCGGTGGGCAGTTGCGGCGGCGGCAAAATACGAACGGACAACCCCTTGCGCTGCGCGTAACCTCGCAGCTGCTCGCGCCGACGTTGGCCGCGATTTGGCTGTATCATTGCAACCGGCCCAACAACCATCGCGACAACAAGCACGATTATAATAATGGCGTAGATATTCATAGTATTACCCGCTGGCGAAATCTGGAGAAATCATCCATGCTTAAGACATTAGACACAAGTAGCACGTAAGGAGCCTTGTATGAGTTCATACCAACATATATTGGTGGGCCTTGACCTTACCCGTGAGTGCCCCGATGTTTTGCATAAAGCGGCTATTTTGGCCCACGCGTGTGGCGCTAAACTAACGGTTGCGCACGTCATTGAGCCGCTGACCTTTGCCTATGGCGGCGATATGCCAATCGACTTATCAGAAGTACAAGATCAGCTGCAAATTAAAGCCGAGCAAGAGCTGCTGCGTCTTATTAAGAATGTCGACTGCACAATCGAGCAAGAACACGTTTTGGTGGGACAGCCGGCAACCGAGTTGCACCATTTAGCCAAACAAATCAACGCCGACTTAATCGCCGTAGGCAGCCACGGCCGAAAAGGCTTTGCGTTACTGCTCGGCTCTACCTCCAACAGCGTGCTACACGGCGCCAGCTGCGATGTGCTGGCCATCCGCGTCGAGCGCAAAGAGGACTAAGCACCTTGCAAAGCCCCAGCGCCTAAACGTTAGCGTAGGCGCGCTTAACCACCCATGTCTTCAAGCTCTGCCCAACGCTCAAAGCAATCATCCAATTGCTTTTGTACCTCGGCTACTTGGCGCAAATGCTCATCCACTTGCTCGGCCGGTAAACTGTAAAAATCGGGCTCTGCCATTTGCAATTGCAACTGTTCAATGTGCGCTTCGAGCTTTTCAATTTTCTCGGGCAATGCATCAAACTCCCGTTGCAACTTGTAAGAGAGCTTTTTAGCTGGCGGAGATTTCGCTGGACTAGCACTTGCTGGCGCTGGCGCCGAGCTACTTTGCGCCGCGGGCTGCGCAGTGCCACCACCAGCAGCCGCGCCAGGCTCTACCCACTTGCCACCTTGTCGCAACCAGTCATCGTAACCGCCAATGTATTCGCGAACCTGACCGTGCCCCTCAAGTGCAAAAACACTACTCACCAAGTTGTTTAAAAAGGCCCGGTCGTGACTCACCAACAGCACCGTGCCATCAAACTGACCAAGCACCTCTTCTAACAACTCCAGCGTCTCTACATCAAGATCGTTAGTGGGCTCATCGAGCACTAGGATATTTGCGCTTTTGCTAAACAGCTTGGCCAGCAATACACGGTTGCGCTCCCCGCCTGACAACGCCCGCACAGGGGTTCGGGCGCGCTCACCGGAAAATAAAAAGTCGCTTAAATAAGAGATAACATGCTTCGATTTGCCGTTAATTTCGATACTGTCACGACCCTCCGAGACATTATCGACAGCACTTTTGTTTAAATCGAGCTGATCGCGCAACTGGTCAAAATAAGCCACACTTAAATTAGTGCCAAGCTTTACTGACCCGGCATCCGGGGTTAACTCACCCAGCACCAATTTTAGCAGCGTACTCTTGCCTGCGCCGTTGGGGCCAACCAAACCGATGCGGTCGCCACGGATAATCCGCGTAGAAAAGCGATCAATAATTGTGCGGCCGCCGTAGGCAAAACTTACGTCTTTCAGCTCGGCAACTAACTTGCCCGACAGCCCCGCCTTGCCTAAATCAAAGCTCGCATTGCCCTGTTGCACGCGACGCTGTCGACGCTCATCGCGCATATCTTTTAAGGCTCTAACACGCCCTTCGTTACGGGTACGGCGCGCTTTAATTCCCTGACGAATCCATACTTCTTCTTGCGCTAATTTTTTATCAAACAGTTCGTTATGGCGCGCCTCTTCGGCTAACGCCCGCTCGCGGTACTCTAAAAAACTTTGATAGTTGCCCGACCAAGTGCGGAGGTGTCCGCGATCAAGCTCAGCAATATGGGTCGCCACCGAGCGCAGCAAAGCACGATCGTGGGTGATAAAAATAAGCGCACCAGTATAGGCGATAAGCGCTTTTTCCAGCCATTCAATAGCCGCGATATCCAGATGGTTAGTCGGCTCGTCCATTAACAAAATATCGGGCTCTACCACTAACGCTTGCGCCAGGGCCACTCGGCGGCGCCAGCCACCAGACAGCGACGCCATAGGTGCACTGCCGGTCAGCTCGAGGCGCGTGAGGATTGCATCAACTTTTTGCTGTAAAGCCCAGCCATCGCGTGCCTCGAGCTGTCCCTGAATGCGGGTCAATTCCTCAACCCAAGCATCGGAGGCGGCCGCATCAGCACCCTCGGCGAGCTGCCCAGCCCCTTCTGTCAATTGGTAGTAACGGGCCAGTAACTGCCCGACACCGGGCAACCCCTCGGCCACCACATCAAATACAGTGCGGCCGTCTGCTTCAGGCAGTTCTTGCTCTAAGCGCGCCACCCGCACACCGCGATCCACCGTGACACTGCCGCCGTCGAGTGTGACCTCGCCGGTCAGCACCTTCAAAAAGCTGGATTTCCCCGCGCCATTGCGGCCAATTAAGCACCAACGCTGACCTCTTTCGACGACAAAATCCACTTTGTCGAGCAAGATCTGTAAACCATAATTTAACTGGGCGCCATCTACTGTCAGCAGTGCCATAGTCGTTCTATCACCTGTGTGGTTAGTGCACGTCGCTCATTCCGACTTATAGCCAAAAAACAAACTCTTACCGATTGCAGTTAAGGTAGGGAATAAGGACAGAAATAGTTGCAATTGAGATCAAAAAAGTGGCAGCATGATACCTGTAAATACCGCTGGCAGACAGGGTTCTGTCGGCAAAAACATCATAATAATGAACGATCTAGTACCAATAGAATCCACTTTGGGGGGATCGTAAGCGACGCGATGGCTTCAACCTGCGCCGCTGGGCAGCGGACGCTGCCATCACCCTCACCACAGGACGGTAGCAATCGCAGCGATTTAACGTTTTAGAGGTACCGCTATGCGGTTTTTGCGATCTGGCTTTACTCGATACACCGGCACACTTAACACTGGCCGTCTTGCCGGAGCTTTTGCTCTGGGGATGTTGCTCGGCTGCGGTTATGCCAATGCGGCCCCTGCCAGCATTGCCGCGCCTCCGTCTATTGCCGACAAAACCGAGCAACGCAAACTTTATAATCAAGCGCAAAACGCCATTCGCAGCGGCCGCTATACCGAATACCGCGAATTACTGGCAGAGCTTGAGCACTACCCGCTCAAGCCTTATCTAGAATACAACTATATTAGCCGTCGCCTGTCGCGTCTGCCCGCCGAAGATATTGCGGCATTTCAACGCGATTACCCGGGCTCTTATTTGGCGGACAAGCTCAATCGTCGCTGGGTCGAGAAGCTTGCCTTACAAGGTAAATGGGCCGATGTCGTTGATCAGTACCAGGCCGACAACGCCACCACCGAGTTAACCTGCTACTACTTGCGCGGCCGTATCACAGAGGGCGATAAAACCGCCTATAGCGACGTCGCTGAGGTGTGGAATGTAGGCCACTCACAGCCAAAGGCCTGCGATCCGCTATTTGCCAACTGGATGAAGCAAGGGGGCATGACCGACGCAATCGCCTGGCAGCGATTTGTCAAAGCGATGGATTCGCGTCATCGTTCGCTTGCGCGCTACGTAACCAAACTGATGTCGCCCGACACTAAAGCGCTTGCCGAGCTTTATGACGAAGTGGACCGCAACCCTCGGGCACTGAACGATATGGCGCGCTTTGGCAAACAAAGCGCAGATATGCAGCAAATTATTCTGCATGGCCTGCAGCGCTTATCGCTGCGCGATGCCGAGCTGGCCAACGAGCTCTGGCATCGCTACGACGCTCAGCAGCTGTTTGCCGATAACGCCCGCCTAGAAACCCAGCGTTACATCGCTGTACGGCTTTTGCGGCAAGGTCACACTGCCGAGACCGAGGCGCTGATAAAGGCCACCCCGGCGCTTAACTCAGAAGACTTAGTCGAGTGGTTAGTGCGCGACGCACTGCGCAACCTAGATTGGCATCGGGTAAACAAGTGGATCGCCATGTTGCCACCCAAGGCGCGCGCCTCCGAGCGCTGGCGCTATTGGCAAGCTCGCGCGCTAGAGAACACTGGTGGCGCATCCGAGCAAATTACCACGCTTTATCAGCTGGTCTCGCAAACCCGTAGCTTTTACGGTTTTTTATCCGCTGACCGCCTAAAAGTACCCTACGAGCTGGTAGACAAACCCGCCACAGTAGACGCCGTTACCCGCGACCAGGTTGCAACAATAGGTGGCGTACAGCGTGCCCGCGAGCTGTTTATTCTGGGCAAAGCCCTGGATGCGCGGCGCGAGTGGTACCACACTACCCGCAAACTCGACGAGCCGCAGATTATCGCCGCCGGCAAACTGGCCGAAAGCTGGGGCTGGCACCGTAACGGCATTCAGGCGATGATCCAAATACGCTATTGGGACGACTTGGAGCTGCGCTTCCCGCTGGCCTATCAAGAGCACGTCAACACCACTGCCAAAGACTTGTCGGTAGCACCGCACCTGCTTTTTGCCATCGCCCGCCAAGAGAGCGCCTTTACCGCCGATGCCCGCTCCTCGGCTGGTGCGCTGGGCCTAATGCAGCTGCTGCCCTCGACCGCCAAACAAACAGCGCATCGCTCCGGCATGAGCTTTTCCACCTATGACCTGCTGGAACCGGCCACCAATATCGCCTTGGGTGGGCGCTATTTAAACCAACTACTCGATCAGTTTGACGGCAATCGTATTCTCGCGGCGGCGGCGTACAATGCCGGCCCTAACCGCGTAAAGCAGTGGTTAAGTAAGAGCAAAAGCGCGAGCCTACCTTACGATGTCTGGATCGAGACCATCCCCTATCGTGAGACCCGCGGATACGTGCAAAACGTGCTGTCTTACTCGGTCATTTACGGCTACCGACTGGGCGAAGCAAAGCCTTTTATTACCGCGAGCGAAGCGGGAAGCTCCCTGTAGCAACGCCGTACCCGGCCGCATATTTGCGAGCGGCCGGGTTTATTCCTCTTAAAACGCAAATTCATCTGCCAGCCAGCAGAAAATTGCCCTACAATAACAATTATCAGGCTTATACCTTTGAGTGAACTTATTATCAATATAATAGGGCCCACTGCCCCTAAGGCTACACGGTAGTTTTCATGCCCCAAGAATTTCCGCTGCTGGCACGGCAACCAATTTTTAATCGCGCTATGGAAGTCGTAGCCTACGAGCTGCTCTATCGTGCCGATCACCAAAACCGTGCCCAATTTACCGACGGCAATTCTGCGAGTACCCAGGTATTACTCAATACATTTGCCGAGCTGTCCATCGAAAAAGTGGTGGGCAAGCAACGCGCTTTTATTAACTTTACCGCGGCATTAATGGCAACACGCTACCCATTTGACACGTCACAGTTGGTGATTGAGGTCTTGGAGAGTGAAGTAATTAACGCCAACTTACTCCACCGCCTAAAACAGTTGCGCGAAGATGGCTTTGCCATTGCCCTAGATGACTTTGTGCTAACCGAACAAAGCGCCTCTCTGATCCCCTACGCCGACATCATCAAGCTTGACGTGCTGGCCTTAAGCGAACAAGCGCTCATTGCGCACATTAAATATTTAAAGCCTTTGGGCGTGCAGCTTATCGCGGAAAAAATTGAAACCTTTGAAATGCTGGAACACTGCCGCGCACTGGGCTGTGATATGTTTCAGGGGTACTTTCTGGAAAAGCCTCAAGTCATTAAGGGTCAGCGTTTAAACGAGAGCAAGCAGGCGGTATTGCAGTTACTGGCACGGCTTAACGATCCAAATGCTGCCTTTGAAGATATTGAAGTCATCATTGCCCGCGACCCGGTGCTTAGCTACAAACTGCTGCGATTGGTTAACTCGGCCGCGTTTGCCTTACCGCGCACCATAGAGTCGCTGCGCCAAGCACTAACTCTGCTGGGACTTAAAATTATCCGCAATTGGATCGGTTTGCTAGCCATGGCGAAACTTGGCGACAAACCGGCAGAGCTTTCGGTAAAAGCGCTTACCCGCGCTAAACTGTGCGAATTAATTGCCAGCCAAACCCGGCCGAGTACTCAGTGCGATACTTTTTTTACCGTAGGTTTATTATCAACGCTCGGGGCTTTTATGGACGCCCCGCTACCGAAAGTACTAGAAGACATCCAGCTAAGCACAGCATTGCGTGATGCGCTGTTGGAGCATAGCGGAATTGAGGGGCAAGTACTGGAAACCGTTATTCACTACGAGCACGGCGACTGGAACAAAATTGACTGGGATTTTTTGGTGTCCCAGCAACTGGACCCGCACACATTGTCGGCCCTGTATTTACAAACGCTAGCCTGGGTAGACGACACCATGGCCGCACTGCAATCAGAAATGGCGTAGCTTTAGCTGATACGTTTTAGTTAATACCCACGCCGGCTTACACCTGCTCCAAACGCCGCAACCAACCTCTGAGTTCGGCCGCATCAAACGGCCAATTTAACTCACTGCCACAGGCCGAGCGCAACACCGGGATCCGCAAGCCGTAGCGTTCGATAAGGGCGTCATCCATAGCGATATCCACCTTATTGAGCTGCACCGAATCGCCCAGCTCCGCCAATAGCGCGCAGGCATCGTCACACAGATGACACCCGCTGGTGGTTAATAAAACAATACGTTGCGTCATAAACGTTGTCGGCTTGGCACAGCTAAAGCCCGCTACCCCCGCGTCAAATACAGTGCCGCCACCACAATCGCCGTCAGTGCCGCCAGCACTAACAAGCCGGCTGCCCCATAGCGGGGTTTACTCTCGGGCTCGACCACATCCTGCACCGGGGTAGATACCGCAGCCGCGCGCTCTGGTCGCGCTCTGGGCTTGCCCGTATTAAGCGCAGGCTTACCCGGCTGGCGCACCGTGGTTTGCGACATATCATCGGCTGGGCCAATTACCCCAAAGCTCAGAGTATCAAATCGCAATTCGTCACCACGCTTCACCCGTGCTTCGGTTACTTGCCGGCCATTGACAAAAGTGCCATTGGCAGAGCCCAGGTCTTTTACATACAAAACGCCCTCGACCACACTTAACTCGGCGTGCCGGCGGGATAAATGCGCCGCAGCAAGCGAGATATCACACTCACTGGAACGCCCCACCACATTAGTAGGACGCAGTGGGAACACCCGGTTTTGCAGCGCAGAGTGGTTGGCCTTAAGCGCCCACCCCGTTGACTTTGGCACTCGAGGATTCGTGGTGCCAGGGCTTGTTGCCGGCGCAGTTGGCGCCGCTGCGACCGAGTCAGCGGTTTTGGGGTCAATCACTTCAAGCTCAATACCGGCCAGTGCAATAACATCGCTCGGCAGCAACCGATGAGAGGACTTTACGGCCTTGCCGTTTAACAACACGTCACTATCGGGAACCAGATTGACCAGCTCGAGCTGCTCGTGATTAACATTAATTTTGAGATGTTGATCGGCGACATTGGGAGCACTAACCACCAGCTGATTGCTTTTATCCCGACCTATTCCAACACTGGGCTCAACGAGCCAGACCGCACTGTATTTTTTATTTTTAAAGCGGATTTTCAGCATTCGTCAGATCCTTTTGTCTGCCAATATAAGGATCTTGATAATGCTACACAGACAGAAAGTTTTCAAGCGGCGCCATTGTCAGCCAGTGCTGCAGGAGCGCGCCGACGCGACACAAACAACTGCGACCCGCCCAACTCCTTCGCGCGATGCTTGGCGTCGGCCAGCAACATGGCCACATGGTGATGGGTCATATTGGCGCTTGAATCCGGATGAACACAGCCAATCGCCAAGGTTAACGGCCCAAAGCGACGGCGGCGACCTTCACGATCAGGGCTCCAATAATCACGCTGGTCCGCTGGCAAACTTTGCGCAACAGCGGCCGAAAAACGCTCCAATATATTGCCACAACGGGCTTGCCAATCTTGGCTTTGCAGCACTACGACAAAATCATCGCCGCCCACGTGACCGACAAAATCACACTCTGGATCGACCAGCTCGCACAACAACTGCCCCAGCATGATGATCACATCATCACCACACCGGTAGCCAAACGCATCATTAAAGGGTTTAAAGTGGTTAATGTCGCAGTAAGCAACGATAAAATCCGAGCGCTGACACAACAGCTGATCAATCCACTCGTACAGCGGCACGTTGCCCGGCAAGCCCGTTAGCGGATTGGAGTGTCGCGCCGCGCGCAGCTTTTCATCGGCAATACTACGCAATAGACGCCGCACTTTAGCCACGCCCACATAGCGCCCTTGATCGTGCACCAAAATATCGACACTTAAATTTTGTGCCGGATCTTCGGTGACTAATCGTCCCGCGGCGTGCAACTCTGCATCGATGCTCATTATTAGCGTACGGGGACTGATAAAATCCGCTACTGGCTTATTGGCGTGTAGCTCGTAGGAGTAGCGCCATGAAAAAGTGTTAAGCAGCTCTGAGCGGCTGATCATCCCCACCGGCGCACCGGCATCGCTCACCACCGGCAAACAAGTAATACGTACATCCGAGCGCAATTTATTGACCACATCCCCGGCCGAGAGGGTTGGGCTAATCGTCTCTTCGTATACCGTCACCTCGCGCAGAGTCTGACGAAACGGATCGTGAGAGCGAGGCACCGCGCGGCCAATTTGAATGTGCGCTGGCACCACGAGAGATGGCTGCGCATTAGGCCGCGCCAAATAATAACCCTGCATATACTCGACCCCCAACGCCGCCAACGTGGTAAATTCCTGCTCGGTCTCAATGCCCTCGGCAATCACCTTGTTGCCTATTCGCTGAGCGATATCCAACATAAAGCGAACAAACTCACGCTTGACCGCGCTGCGCTCTATTCCCGTAATAAAATGGCGGTCAATCTTTACGTAATCGGGGTTAATTTCACTCCAAATCCGCAGCCCGGCGTAACCTGCCCCTAAATCATCAATGGCCACAGCAAAACCTTGACGCTGAAAGTGTTCACAGGCATCGCGCAAAATATCGCAATCGTCCATCGGCTGCTTTTCGGTCAGCTCAAACACCACTCGCTCGGGGCTTAAGTTCAGGCGCCGTAAAATAGCCAAAGTTACACCGTCACGGTAGTGACTATCGGTAAACGACAGCGGCGACATATTCAAAAATAACGTTCCCGGCAATTGCTGATCGACAAAGCTCTGACAGGCTACCTCGCGGCAGGCATACTCTAAACGCGCCAGCACCCCAAGCTCGGCGGCCACGCTAAACAATTTATCGGGGCGCTCCAACTCGCTGTTTTTGGGGCCCCGAGCTAGCGCCTCGTAACCGATGATACTGTGACTGATAATATTAATAATCGGCTGAAACACCACCGACAGCTGCTTGGCACTAATAATAGTGTGTAATAGCTCAGCCAACCGAGGCTGACACCCTGGCGGCAGAGAGGATCGATACGAAGTCAGTGGCGGATTTTGCATCCCGGCATTATCGGCACCTGAGGTGACAAATTTGTGACAGAGTAAACATCGGTAATTGAGCCCAGCGGCCGGGCAAGCTAGAATGCTCGCGCCGCATTTTTATCAGCACGTTAGCGGCACTATTGCCGCCACAACCCGAGACTGCTACGCCCATGACTGAGCCGAAAGATACGCTGTATGCCAACCCTCTGGCTCAGGTGGACAGCTTCAGCTTTGACCAGCAAGTGGTCGACGTTTTCCCCGACATGATCAAACGCTCGGTGCCAGGCTACCCCACCATCGTCAATATGATCGGCTCGCTGGCCGAGCGTTATGTAAGCGCTGACAGCAACTGCTACGACCTTGGCTGTTCACTGGGCGCGGCGACACTCGCCATGCGCCACCGGATTCAAAACGCAAACTGCCGGATTGTCGCGGTCGACAACTCGCCAGCCATGATCGCACGCGCGCGACAAGTGATAGCCGCCGACAGCCTAGACGATATCCCGGTGGCGTTTATCGAAGGTCGTATTCAGGATGTCGCCCTAGAAAACGCCTCAATGGCGGTACTGAACTTCACTTTGCAGTTTATCGATGTCACCGAACGGCCAGCGCTACTGAGCAATATTTGCCGAGGTCTCAACCCGGGCGGAGTACTGATCCTGTCAGAAAAGGTCGCCTTCCAAGACCCACCACACCAAGAGTTGATGACTCAGTTGCACCACAATTTTAAGCGCGCCAACGGCTACAGTGATCTTGAGATCGCTCAAAAACGCGCCTCTATTGAAAACGTTTTGATTCCTGAGTCGCTCAGTGTTCATCGTGAGCGCCTGCGCGCAGCGGGGTTTTCCAGCGTCGACGTCTGGTTTCAATGCCTTAATTTTGCCTCAATCATCGCCATCAAATGATCAATTTCGACGCCCTTTTAACCTTTATAAAAGCCCACGAGCGCCTTAATCCGTGGGCCGAAAGCCTGGAGCAGAATATTGCCCGCGGGCTTGACCCGCAACGCTTTGGCGATTTACCCGGCTGGCTCCATACACTCGCACAACTACCCACGATCAAGCCCGAGCAGGTAGTGCTGGACGAGTCAGTCAGCGTCAGCGGTAAGGCCGGTGAGCAGACGCTCGCCGAGGCCCGGGCGGGCTTGCGAGCGCTGATTCCTTGGCGCAAAGGCCCCTACTCCATCCACGGTATCGAGATTGACACTGAGTGGCGCTCGGACTGGAAGTGGCAGCGAATTCGCGACAAGATTGCGCCGCTTAAGCACCGGCTCGTACTGGACGTTGGTTGCGGCAACGGCTACCACGGCTGGCGCATGCTGGGCGATGGCGCCAACAGGGTTATCGGCATCGACCCCTCACCGCGCTTTGTGGTGCAGTTTCAGGCCATCAAACATTTTTTGGGCAAGCATTACCCTATCGACGTCCTACCTTTGGGGATTGAACATTTACCGGCGGAGCTAGGCGCTTTTGATACCACTTTTTCGATGGGCGTGTTTTATCACCGTCGCTCGCCGATGGATCATTTGCGCGAGTTGCGAGCGACTTTGCGCCCGGGCGGGCAACTGGTTTTAGAAACCTTGGTTATCGAAGGTAACGAGGGCGAAGTGTTAGTGCCCGAAGGGCGCTACGCGATGATGCGCAACGTGTGGTTTTTACCCAGCGTCCCCACAATGCTTAGCTGGATGCGTAAGTGTGGCCTGCGCAATCCACGAGTAGTCGACGCCTGCACTACCAGCCTAGAAGAGCAGCGCAGCACCGATTGGATGCACTTTCACTCGCTGGATAAATTTCTCGACCCCGACAACCCAGCGCTTACCGTTGAAGGCCACCCAGCCCCGCTACGCGCGGTATTTTTAGCCGAAGCGCCTTAACGAGAATTAGGCAAACCATGGCCGCCGAACGACGTTAGTCACCTAAAAAAAGAGGTGACTGCAAGCCAAACTCACGATGGATTTGCTCGCACCAGCGGTCGAGCCGCTCGGCGGTTAAATCTTCCTGTTGATCTTCATCGATAGCAAGCCCCACAAACTGACCATCGAGCTCCGCTTTCGATGCGTCATACTCGTAGCCATCCAGCGGCCAATAACCAATCCACGTCGGGTTATGCCGCGCTATTACCTCGTGCATCATTCCCATCGCATCAAGAAAGTAGTCGCCGTAACCGAATTGATCACCCAGGCCAAACAAAGCAATGGTTTTATCGCTAAAGTCGATATCGCCTAAATCGTCCCAAAATTCTTCCCAGTCGGACTGAATCTGACCAAAGTCCCACGTGGGAATCCCCAGAATAATGCGCTCGTACTGAGTAAACTCCAGTTGAGTCACATCAGCAATATCATAGACATCGACCACATCGGCGCCTAAACGCTTTTGAATACGCTGAGCAACCGCTTCGGTATTGCCCTCATCACTGCCAAAAAAAAGCCCTATAATGGCCACAAGAGTACCTTTAATTGCGTCGCCACTCAGCTGCGGAAGCGTTATAAATGCTCATTTACCGGTGTAAAATCGCACATTCGCTTTGCCCAATGCACAGCTCACTGCTACCTGAGCCGGCTGAGTAGTAACTTAATAACAAACACGACGGTGAAAAATCTGGCCGAATTTTCCCAGCTATTTCAAAGTGGTGCAAGCTTGCAATAGAGGTTAAGAAGGGTTAATAAGTAAGACTTAAACATGACAGCACCCGCTCACTGTTGCACACTTGCGGCGGCGCTCATGGCGCCAGACTAAACAGCATGAGGTCACAATGACAGATATCCTACTGATTGACGACGATAAAGAACTCTCGGAACTGCTCCAGGAATACCTCAGCTCAGAAGGCTTTAGCGTCTGCGCCGCCTATGATGGCGACCAAGCGCTAGAAATGGCTCGCGACAATCAGTACTCCGCCATGATTCTGGACGTTATGCTGCCTCGCCACAGCGGTTTTGACGTACTCAAAAAACTGCGCCAACAGCCCGACTTAGGCCAACAAAATACGCCGGTCATAATGCTGACTGCCAAAGGCGACACCATTGACCGCGTCATCGGACTGGAAATCGGCGCCGATGATTACCTACCCAAACCGTGCGACCCGCGCGAGCTGGTCGCCCGATTGCGCGCGGTGCTGCGGCGCACCGCCAACAGCGCTCAGACACTGCCAGAAACGAGCGATCTGGAGGTCGACAAACTTCTGCTGCAAATTGGCAGTCGTTCGGCCTTTTGGCAGGATACGCAACTGCCTTTAACCGGCACCGAATTTAGCGTTTTAGAGCTGCTGGTGCGTCAAGCGGGCCAAGTTATCAGCAAAGACGAACTAACCGAGCAAGCTCTGGGGCGTAAACTAACCCCGTACGATCGCAGCATCGACGTGCACGTCAGCAATATACGCAAAAAACTCTCAAGCGCCGGAGCCGGTAAAGATCAAATTATTAACGTCCGTGGCGCCGGCTATATGCTGACCCGCGCGAGTGAAGCACAGCAGCGCGGATGACTCGACTTTATCTACGGGTATTTCTCACCTTTTGGAGCATCACGGCGGTCATTATTGTCACCACTAATGTGATTGTTCACTGGCAGGGCGACAACCCAGACAACACCCTGCAACAGCTGCGCGGCGGCCAAGAGTACGAGCCCGCGCAACGGTTTCTGTTTCAAATGGCAGGCTCGATCGTCAATCGCAATTCGGCTCAGGTGCTGGCCGATATGCGCGCCATGCCAGAATGGAGCCGGCAATATTTTTATATCGTCGACGCTCACAACGAGGACTTACTCGGCCGCTCCTTGCCCGAAGGCGTGCAGTCGTTAATCCCCAAAATTAACCCCAGCCACCCGTTCAGCAAAATGGTTGATGGCGACAGCAAAACATGGGGACGGCACGTTACTCTTAACGACGGTAAAAGCCTTAAAGTATTTACCATTTCATCCGAGCAAGGCGCGAAATCCTCCGGCGACATTCTCTGGCAGCTGTTTATCAACAACATTTGGCCCCTGTTGCTCGCCTCGATTTTAGTCAGCGGTACCGCCTGTTTTTTTCTCGCCCGCCATTTTGCACACGGCCTTTCGACTCTACAAAAGGCGACCCGCAGTATCGCCAAGGGCGACTTAAGCGTTCGGATCAGTCAGCGCTTTAACAATCGCCGCGATGAAATCGCCTCGCTCGCCCACGACTTCGACCATATGACCGAGCGATTGCAAAAAGCCATGGCCGAGCAAAAGCGCTTGATTAAGGACGTCTCCCATGAGTTGCGCACGCCCTTGGCGCGCCTACAAGTCGCTCTGGCCCTTGCGCAACAGCGCAGCGCCGGTGAGGTTGACCGGGAACTGGCGCGCATTAAACAAGCGGCCGACTACCTCAATGATGTCATTACCGACATTCTGGCGCTGCCAGTGCTCGATGACGGCGGCTGGACTCTGGACGACACCACTGATGTAGTGGCGTTACTTAACGCGCTACACGATAGCTTGCAGCACGAAGCGAGTCGCGGCCGCGTAACGCTGCAACGGCAGATTCCGGTAGACGAGGCATTGCTCGCGACTCACGGTAATATGCTGTACGGCGTATTTGATAACGTAACTCGCAATGCCTTGCGCTATACGCCACCTGGCGGGGCTATCATCACCGAACTCACGGTGACCGATACTGAGTATCAGGTGCGCATTAAAGACACTGGGCCAGGCGTGCCAGAAGATCAGCTCACGGATATCTTTCAACCGTTTTACCGCACCGATCAAGCCCGTGATCGCGAGAGCGGAGGCTATGGCTTGGGCCTTGCCATCGCCCAGCGCACGGTCGCCCTACACAGCGGCCAGATCGAAGCCGAGAACCTCCCCGAGGGCGGTTTGTGCGTGACGATTCGGTTGCCTTACGAAAATGACGATAGCCAGTCATCCCCATAAATTCCCTCGCGTGCCGCCAGCGACAAACATTTGACTGGCGGCAAAACTCTGCCGCTAAGCACAGCAAATACCGCCAACATCCTGACAAGTCAGGTTTTTCTAGACACCCCAGAAGCACCTCAACCTATTGTTTTTAAAGCACAAAAAGTAAAACCGTGACGTCTGGCACAAAAATCGCAACAGCCTCCTGCATGAATCCTAAAATGGCAAGCCGGGCGTATCGCCCGAGCAGGAACTGAGCGCACTATTATGCGAGATCTGTCCCTAACAGGCGGTGTTGAGGCACTCGCCAATGGTCCATCGGCCGGCGCCGCCACCGAGCTGTTGCAACTGCGCAACAAGCTCGCGCATGCGCTGCAGACTTCACTGGATACCGACACGCTTATCGGCCTGTTTTTCAACCATTCGCGCGCACTGGTCACCTACAACGGCTTACGCTTTAGCACCAGCCCTGGGGACAATCATCCAATCGATTTTGGCCGCCAGGCAACACATCAGTGTCACTACACGTTGCGCCTGCCCGACCACTATTTGGGTGAGATTACGTTTTATCGCCGCCGCCGTTTTAGCGATGACGAGCAACAAACGTTAGAGACGCTATTGGCCTCTCTCGCCTTTCCTCTGCGCAACGCACAGCAGTATCAAAAAGCGCTGCAGCTGGCGCTTATCGACCCGTTAACCTGCGTCGGCAATCGTGCCGCGCTCGATAATGCACTGGAGCGCGAGCGACAATTGCTGATGCGCAAAGGCGAACCGTTTGCGTTAATTTTGTTGGACATCGACCACTTTAAAGACATTAACGATCAGCACGGCCACCGTCGTGGCGACAAAGTGATTCGCGCTGTTGCTGATACGATTGATCAAGTCAGCCGCGGTACCGACATGACCTTTCGCTATGGGGGGGAAGAATTTGCCCTGCTACTCAGCGGCACAGGCGCGGCGGGAGCACTGATTACGGCCGAGCGTTTACGCCGTGCCATCGAGGCGCTTTATATCGCCCACGACGACGCCATTATTCGGCCCACCGTTAGTCTGGGCGTCAGCGCTTGTTTTAACGCCAACGAATCTGCCGGATGCTTGATTGACCGCGCCGACCTTGCGCTATACCGAGCCAAAGCAACCGGCCGTAATCGCACCAGTTGCGAGCCGCCAATCCCGGAGGTTGGCCTAGCGATGAACACCGAGGTGGCCGCCACTAAGCTGACACCTCTAAACAGCAGAAGCTAACGGCGCGGTTTTTTGGGCGGCGCTTTTTTAAGACGAGGCGGTTTACGCCCTTTGCCTGCACGTAACTTGCGCTCGTGGCGTTCACGCAAAGTGGCCGCTTCACGGCTCGATTTAGGTTTCGCCACCCGCTCGGTTTCCAGCCCGGCGGTTTGACACAAATCGGCAATTTCACGGTAATCGAGTTCCAGCCACTGACCCACACGAACGTGGGACGGAATAAAAATATTACCATAGCGAACTCGCTTGAGCCGGCTTACACGCACACCTTGGCTCTCCCACAAGCGCCTTACCTCGCGGTTGCGGCCCTCCATTACGACACAATAAAACCAGCGGTTACGGGACTCGCCAGCACCGTCGACAATATCCGTAAAACGCGCAACGCCGTCCTCAAGAAGCACGCCCTCTAGTAGGCGCTTGCGCATATCGTCATCGACATCACCCTGAATCCGCACCAAGTACTCGCGATCAATCACCGACGAGGGGTGCATCAACTTATTTGCCAGATCACCATCGTTGGTAAATAACAACAAGCCACTGGTATTAAAGTCCAAGCGCCCGACCGATATCCAGCGCTCGCCGGAAATCTTAGGCAGGGCCTGATAAACGGTGCGGCGACCTTCTGGATCTTGTCGTGAACAAATTTCACCTTCGGGCTTGTTGTATAAAATCACACGGCGCTTGGACGTATCTTTTTGCGCCGACACCGGCTTACCGCGCAGGGTAATTTTATCTTTTTCGCTCACCCGATCACCCAGAGTAGCGGTGCGATCGTTGACACTGACATCGCCCGCCACAATGGCGCGCTCCATTTCACGGCGCGAACCGCAACCGGCGCGGGCTAATACTTTTTGCAGCTTTTCATCAGCTGGCGGCGATACCGCAGCGTCAGTTTCAGCGCTCGCATCGGAAGGGGTTTGATCTGGTGTTCGTTTTGCCATAAATAATTCGCTGGGTAGGCGCCGCAGGTTTAAACCTCGCGGTCGCGCTCTTGGGTGTCAGTAAAATTCGTCTCAGCGCTTTCGCTGTTGTCATCGGGCTCAACCGCAGAGTTTACAGGCGGCACGTCTGGTGTTGGCTCAAGCTCATCATCGGTTGCGGCGGCCGTCGCTGGCTCTGCGGCAAGGTCGCCGCGCTCATCTGGCTCTTGTTCGGCGCCTTGCTCAGTCTCTGATTCACTGACAAAGTCGCTCTTTTCGCTTTCGACGTTTTCGGCCTCGCTATCTACCGGCGAATCAGCGTCTGAAGCAACATCATTGTCATCTGCCAATTCGTCATCACTGGCCTCACCTTCCGATTCCGGCGTCTCGCCCTCTTCCGGGCTTGTGGCCGATGACGCACCAGCACCAAGTGCCGCGCCTAAATCCAGCTCGGCATTTAACTCATCTAAATCGCGTATCTCGCTTAAGGTTGGCAGCTCATCTAAGCTTTTTAAATTAAAGTAGTCGAGAAACCCCCGGGTCGTGGCATACAGCGATGGTCGCCCCGGCACGTCGCGCTGGCCAACCACTTTGACCCACTCGCGCTCGAGCAAGGTTTTAATAATGTGCGAACTCACCGCCACACCGCGGATCTCTTCAATATCGCCACGCGTGATCGGCTGACGATAGGCGATTAGCGCTAAGGTTTCGAGTGATGCGCGCGAGTATTTTTGTGGTTTTTCTTCCCACAAACGGTTAATCCAAGGCGCCAACTCCTCGCGCACTTGAATACGCCAACCACTGGCTACCTCTTTAAGCTCAAAACCACGATTCTCACAGGCCTCGCCGATGGCGGTTAATGCCTCGCTAAACGCGGCCGTATCGGGCGCATCGCCATCCTCTTCAAACAAGCTCATCAAACGCTTAATGGTGAGCGGTTCGCTGGACGCCATCAACGCGCCCTCGATGATCGCTTGCAGTTGTTGGTTTGCTATCATTATTGTGTTCTTGCCTTAACGTGTATCGGGCCGAAGTTCTCACTTTGGACGATCTCGACCAGTGACTCTTTGATGAGCTCCATAATAGCCAAAAAAGTGACCACCACGCCCAAGCGCCCTTCCTCTATGGTAAATAAACTCACAAACGGCATAAAGTTACGCCCGGCAAGCCGGTCCAGCACTTGAGCCATACGCTCGCGGGTCGAGAGTCGCTCTTTTTCGACGTGGTGGCTTTCAAACATATCGGCACGGCGCAGCACTTCTGACAACGCCAGCAGTAACTCTTGTAACTCGACATCCGGATCTGGTCGGGTCAGATTGCGATCGGGCGGCTCGGCACTGGCGGCGAACACATCGCGCCCTACACGTGGTAGCTCGTCGATGTCCTCTGCGGCGGTTTTAAAACGCTCGTATTCCTGCAAACGTCGAATCAAGGAGGCGCGCGGATCTTCGCCCTCCTCTTCTTCCTCGACACTGCGCGGCAGCAGCATGCGCGATTTAATCTCGGCTAACATCGCCGCCATCACTAGGTATTCAGCCGCCAGCTCAAAGTGGGCTGCGTCCATCAACTCGACATAGGACATATACTGCGAAGTGATCTCAGATACATCGATTTCGAGAATATCTAAATTCTGTCGCCGAATAAGATACAAGAGTAAATCCAGCGGCCCCTCAAAGGCCTCAAGAAACACCTCCAACGCATCCGGCGGAATGTAGAGATCTTTCGGCAGGTCGGTATAGGCTTTGCCTTGCACCATTGCAAATGGCATCTCGGCTTGGCTTGGCGCAGTTTTCGCCTCAGTGGGTGCTTCCGCAGCAGTCTCCAGCGCAGCGGCTTCAGATCCGGCAAGATCATCCGCCTCGCTATTGGCCAGTTCAGGGTCTAGGTTTTGCTGATTCACACAAGCCTCCCCTGTGTCCGGTAGCGATTGGCACACGCAGAGCTCGGCCCACATGCAACGTTTGCGGCATTATAAAGAGGAACCGGCGCGGGGGACAGCAGCATAACAGTACTCAACCGGCTAACAGGGCCGAAAAGTCGCCCTTACCTTGCCGGATAAGCTCTGGCGCACCTTCAGTCAGGTCGACCACGGTGGTCGGTTCCAGGCCGCAGTAACCGCCATCAATGATTAATTCAACCTGATGCTCTAATAAATCGCGAATATCGTACGGATCAGTCAGTGGGTATTCATCGCCGGGCAGCAACAATGTGCTACTCATTAAAGGCTCATTAAGTTCTTCTAAAAGCGCCAGGGCAATGGGGTTATCCGGCACCCGCAGACCAATGGTTTTGCGTTTGGGGTGACGCAAGCGTCTGGGAACCTCTGAGGTGCCCTCTAAGATAAAGGTGTAAGGGCCTGGCGTATGGGCTTTTAGCAAGCGAAACACCTGATTATCCACCCGCGCGTAGGTCGCAATCTCAGATAGATCGCGGCACATTAAGGTGAAGTTATGGTGTTTGTCTAGCTTGCGCATCAAGCGAATACGGTCGAGCGCCATTTTGTCGCCAATATGACAGCCTAGGGCGTAGGCCGAGTCAGTGGGGTAAGCCACAATCCCGCCGCGCCGAATAATATCGACCGCCTGTGAAATTAAACGCGCCTGAGGCGTTTCGGGGTGTATCTGAAAAAACTGTGCCACTGCGCCTTCCTTTGTTGCCAGCTATGGGGCCTCGCGGCCCGATTAACGCCATTATAATTTTCACGCGAATGACTTACAAACATCATACGCCTCGCTATTTATTCGCCTCTACCGTCCCTGCCAACTCTGGCCACAAAGACCAAACCGGCCGGGCATTGGGTGGCATAGGCTCAAACCGGCCCAACTCTTGCCAGATCCCGCCAGGACGATGAAAATCACTGCCACAGGAACTCGCCAGCCCAAACTCATTGGCCATGGCGGCTAAATCTTTCGCCAAGCCGCTGGGTTGATAACCACTAATCACCTCTATCGCTCCGCCGCCGGCCTCGGCAAAATCGGCCGTCAGTGCGCGCAATTTCGTGCGGGTTAAGCGATATTTGGCCGGATGGGCCAATACCGCCACGCCGCCTGCGGCCAATATAGTCGCGACAATTTCATCCAGCGACGGCCACTGCTGCTTAATATCGCCGACTTTACCGGCACCTAAGTACTTTTTAAAGGCACTGGCGACCGTTTTAACCAGGCCGTCTTCGACCAACAGCTGCGCAAAATGGGGGCGGCCTATTTGCGAGCCGCCGGCAAGCTCGGTCGCACGCTGGTAGATATTGCGCGCGCCAAGCTTTTCTAGCTTGCCCGCGATGGTCAGGTTACGGTCAATACGCGCTTGCTGCTGCGCTGCGATCGCCTGCTGTAACTCGGCGCTATCGGCACTCAATCCAAGCCCCACGACATGCACACCAATTTTTCCCCAGCGTGTCGAGAACTCAATGCCGTTGATCAATGTCATACCTTCGTGCTCGGCCGCGCAGCGCGCGCGCGCCAAACCTGCGATCGTGTCGTGGTCGGTCAGCGCAATAGCGTCGAGCCCTGCCTCTTTAGCCCGTGCGACTAGGGCTTCTGGGGTCAGCTCACCATCTGAGCAGTTACTGTGCATGTGCAAATCAATCTTCAAGCCAAGCCTCGATCAACATTAAAGGGGATGAATACCGTATAATTGCGCTTTTGCGCCACAGTCGTGCCGTAGGCGGCCGCGGCACTAACATTTTTAAGGTACTGACAGCGCTCGTGCGCTGGGACGGCCATAACCTCACAGCCCATTAACCGGCAAATAAAGGCGAATACCATCAGTATGAATGACTCAGCCCCTTCCAATGGTGAGCAAAGCCGCCCTCAGGATGATAACGTAACGGCAAGATCATCGAACCTCAGCGAACCATCAGGCAAGAACCCGAAAAAGCGCGAAAGCCTACTGGGTAACATCCTGCTAAACATCGTTATCCCGACCTTAATCCTAACCAAACTCAGTGGCGACGAATACT
Source organism: uncultured Gilvimarinus sp. (assembly GCF_963972205.1). Lineage (NCBI taxonomy): Bacteria > Pseudomonadati > Pseudomonadota > Gammaproteobacteria > Cellvibrionales > Cellvibrionaceae > Gilvimarinus > uncultured Gilvimarinus sp. The sequence goes on from NZ_CAXAUC010000001.1 coordinate 951,722, forward strand.
TAGGCACACGCTGGGCACTGGTCGTAGCCCTCGCCTTCCCATTGGCGTACGGTTTGCGAGACTTCCTCGTTAGACGAGAGTTTAACGTGTTTTCCGCTCTCGGCGCGATCAGTATCTTACTCACCGGCGGCATCAGCTTGCTAAAGCTCGACCCGCAGTATATCGCCATTAAAGAAGCGGCGATCCCCGGCCTGATTGGGCTGGCAACGCTATTGTCGATGAAAACCCGCTTCCCGTTGGTAAAAACCTTTCTGTACAACGACAAGGTGCTTAAAGTAGACCTCATCGCCACACGCCTAGAACAGCACCAAAACACCGCTAAATTCAGTCAGGCTTTACGCAATGCCTCGTACTTGGTGGCGCTATCGTTTTTTCTGTCGTCGTTTCTCAACTACGCCTTAGCCAAATGGCTGTTGGTCAGCGAGCCCGGCACAGTAGCGTTTAACGAGGAGTTAGGCAAAATGACCGCCCTAAGCTTTCCCGTTATCGCCCTACCGGCCACCATTGTTATGGCGGTCGCACTTATGTATTTGTTCAAGCGAATCAAACAACTGACTCAGCTCGACTTTGAAGAAGTCGTCAACAGCTAAACAAACAAGATCGAAAGGACACCAACCCATGCTTTACGCCATTATCAGCGAAGACGTTGCCGACAGCCTGGCAAAGCGCAAAAGCGCCCGTACCGACCACATTGCCCGACTAAACGAGCTGTATGATAAAGGACGATTAATACTCGCAGGCCCACACCCCGCCGTCGACAGCAACGATCCGGGCGACGCCGGATTTACCGGGTCGTTGGTCGTGGCAGAGTTTGACTCATTAACACAAGCGCAAGCATGGGCGGATGCCGACCCTTACATCGCCGCCGGGGTTTATGCCAAAGTCACGGTAAAACCCTTTAAGCGAGTTCTGCCCTAACCCCTTAACCGGTGTTGCCCCAACCCGTGAACCGGTTGACACGTGCTAACAATCCCTTAGGGTACAATAATGCGCTTTTGCAACTTAGATCCAATAGGTAATTCCGTGATAAAACCAACCGCTTATCTTAAGACCTTGGTCATTGCCGCCACCATCAGTGTCAATCTGATCGGGGTGCAAGCTCACGCTGAGACACAATACGTTGCCGACACTTTGCAAGTGCCGCTACGCAGTGGCATGGGCAACCAGTATCGAATCGTCCACCGCGGGCTACCAAGTGGTACTAAACTTGAATTGGTCAAACGCGACAGCGATGACTCAGGCGGAGACTGGGCATTGGTGCGCACCAACGACGGGCTTGAAGGCTGGATCCGAGCGCAATATCTATTGGGTGAGCCAACCGCCGCGATAAAGCTCGCGGAGCTGGAGAAAAAAATGGGGCAACTGGACGGCGACCAAACCGAGCTGCTCGACGCCAACGAAGAGCTTGAGAGCAATAACGCCGAGCTCCAACAATCTTTGGCACAATTACAAGATCAGTACCAACAAACCAGTAGTGAATTTGCCGAGTTGCGCAAACTATCGGCTAATACCGTGGCCCTCAACAAGCAGTACAAAAAGCTCAACGAAAACTATCAACTGTTGCAAACACGCGCTGAGGTCTTAAAAACCGATAACGAACGTTTAAAAAACAGCCAGCGTTATCAAGAGTGGATTGTCGGTGCGGGCATTTTACTCGGCGGCGTTATCTTATCGCTAATTTTACAGTCATTTGGTCGGCGCAAGCGTCGCTCAGAATGGGGCTGAATCGTTATTTAAAAACCGAGTCTTTGTTAACCGAACTTTTTTATTATGGGATACCATCATGATACGACGCTCTTTTAAATCTATTGCATTAATGGGCGCTTTAGCGATCGCACTTATTGCCAGCGGCACAAGCTTAGCCGCCGATAAAAGCTCGGAAAAGTACGTCACCTTTGAGACTGACCTAGGACGGCTGGTCATTGAGCTGTACCCAGAAAAAGCCCCCGTTACCGTGGCGAACTTTTTAGCCTATGTCGATAACGGCTTTTACGACGGCACCATATTTCACCGCGTCATACCAGGCTTTGTCGTACAAGGCGGCGGTTTCACCTTCGATTTTAAGCGCAAAGAAACGCTGCCCCCCATTGTTAACGAATCGGATAATGGTTTAGAAAACCAATACCTAACCTTATCAATGGCGCGCACTAACGCTGTCGATAGCGCTACCAGTCAGTTTTTTATTAACCTAAAACATAACCCCTCACTCGACGCATCCGAAGATAAACCAGGTTATGCGGTATTTGGCAAAGTCATTGAAGGCGAAGCGGTCGTTGAAAAAATTGTCGCCGAGCCACGGGGCGTATTTCGCTCATACCCCGATGCTCCCAACGCCGCCGTACGAATTTTAAAGTCCAGCCGCGGCAAAGTAAAAACCGAGGCAAGCTCGGGCTCTAAACTGAAGGACATGATTGCCGAATGAGCACTGCGCTGAGTGTTAACCTGAATAAAATTGCCCTGCTAAGAAACTCACGCGAGGGCGACTTTCCGAGTGTTTTAGCCCACGGCAAAATCTGCCTGGATGCCGGCGCCGACGGTCTTACGGTACACCCGCGACCAGACCAGAGGCACATCCGTCCGAGCGATGTCTACCAACTGGCCGAGCTAGTCGCCGGTCAAGAGGGCGTAGAGTTTAATATTGAAGGCAACCCCTTTGCCCCGGCCAAAGGCAGTTACCCAGGGCTGCTTAAACTGGTTGAGGATACTCGTCCACATCAATGCACCCTTGTGCCCGACGCTAACGACCAGCTGACCTCCGATCACGGTTTTGATCTGACCAACAGCACCGAGCAACTACAACCCATTATTCGCCAATTGCACAAGTTTGGGGTGCGTATCAGTTTGTTTATGGACCCGGACCCCGAGCAAATTCGCCTAGCCAGCGCTCTTGGGGTCGAGCGTATTGAATTGTATACCGGCCCCTACGCCGAGCGGTTTTTGCAGGGCAGCCAACAGACGCAAGATGACCTTGAACGCTATCGCCTAGCGACCGAGGTAGCCAATCAATGCGGCCTTGAGGTTAACGCCGGTCACGACCTCAACCTGCAAAACTTACCCGCTTTTTTAGCCATTCCCAACATCGCGGAAGTCTCCATTGGCCACGCACTAACCGTGGATGCTCTGCACATGGGGCTGGTCAACGCCGTTGCCGCCTACCGCCGCATTTGCCAATCGTAACGCCCAATCTAGTCTACACTTAAACTAGCGGTTGGGGCGGTAGCCCTCCTGCAACCGCTAGTTTGTCGCCGCGCACTAACAGCCACTGCGGTGGCGATCTGGCATATTCAGAAGTAGACACATTGTTGGGAGAGTCGTATGCACTCAATTCTCGTTCAAGACTATATGCAAACTGCCCCACTGGCATTTGAACAGCACACCAACTTACTGCAAGTCGTGCACAAACTTTTAGCCGGCAAGGTCACAGGTGCGCCGGTAATCGATACCGAACGTCAGGTGATTGGCTTTGTCTCAGAGCGCGACTGCATAAAAGAGATTTTACACGGCGCGTTTTACTGTGAGGAGCCAGCGGTTGTGGGCCGAGTCATGCAAACCGATGTGATCAGCTTTTCTCCCAGCGACAGTATCGTCGAGATTGCCGAAATCATGCTCCAGAACCTGCCAAAAAATTATCCCGTTATAGAAAACGGTAAATTAGTAGGCCTGATTACCCGTAGCGATGTTCTGGCCGCGCTACTGGATAACGACGAAGATTGCTATTTACGGCAAAGTTGAGGGGCGGTTATGGTATCCTCTCGTCGCTGCCTTCGAGCAGCGACACCCCTTTGCGGATCGACCAGCGGATTAATACCATGCAGCGCGACAGCGACGCCTACCTCGCCAAAAAACAATTCTTTAACACCCTTCTAACCGTCTACGGCCGCAAGCCTGTACTGGAAGCATTGCAGCAACCCGGGGTCGAGGTCTACCGGTTGCATCTGGCGCAAAGCAACAAACGCGGCGGCATTATTGATGAGATATTAGCCGAGGCAGAAAAACGCAATGCTGAGGTGGCATACCACAACCGGGCAGCCCTGTCGCGTATATCTAAAAATGCCAAGCAAGATCAAGGGGTGGCCGTCGATTTAATTTGCCAAAAATTTACCACCGCAACAGATTACCTCACCCGGCCCAGCAGCGGCAGCTGTAACCTACTGGCCTTAGATGGCATCACCAACCCGCAAAATCTGGGAATGATTATTCGCAGTGCCTGCGCAGGTAATATTGACGGTATTATTTTGCCCGAAAAAGGCTGTGCCCAGATCGACCCGCTGGTGATAAAAGCCAGTGCCGGCACGGTATTTAGGGCGCCAATACTGCGTACCACCGAACCTCTCGCACGCACCCTGAATAAATTTCGCGACAGCCAATACAGCGTGGTTGGCTTATCCTCTCACGCCAAGCAGACCTTACAGGCCTACTCCGGCGAGCGAACGGTTTTTGTGTTGGGAAATGAAACCGATGGTGTATCCAGCGCGACACAGAACGAGTGCAACCACTGGCTAAAAATCCCCATGAACAACCAAGTCGAATCTCTTAACGTTGCCGTTACTGCGGCGCTGATTGCGTTTCGTTAGCACACCCGTATCCAAAAAAAACGCCACCGTGCGGTGGCGTTTTTTTGACTCACTGCAATCCACTTACAGCTTGTAGCCCTCTTCTTCGTGCATGGTGATATCAAGCCCTTGTAGCTCGTCATCCCTAGAAACTCGCAGACCTCCGGTCAGTACACCCGTCAGTTTCAAAATTACGTAGGTGACAACAGCCGTGTAGCCAAAGGTAATAATTACCCCTAAAAACTGTACCCAGACTTGGCCCGACATACCATCGACCGCATCGGAGAAGCCATGGCCGCTAAAGACACCAAGGTTGGGCGAGGCAAACACCCCGGCCAGTAACGTCCCTAAAATGCCTCCAATTCCGTGTACCGGAAAAACATCTAATGAGTCGTCAATTTTCCATACCCGCTTCATTAACTGCGTCATCACAAAGCAAACACAGCCGGCCACCAAACCAATTACCAGCGCACCACCTGGGCCAACATACCCCGAAGCCGGGGTAATCGTACCTAAGCCTGCGACCATACCGGTGACAATACCCAGCACGCTGGGTTTTCGAAATTTAATCCACTCGATGGCCATCCAGGCCAGCGAGCCGGCGGCCGCCGATATATGGGTCACTAACATTGCCATTGAGGCATCACCATTAGCTGCCAAAGCACTACCGCCATTAAAACCAAACCAACCCACCCAAAGCATACCAGCGCCGGTAACGGTCATGGTCATGTTGTGGGGCGGCATAGCGACGGTCTCAAAGCCATCGCGATTACCCAGCACCAGAGCCGCCACCAGCGCGGCAACGCCCGCAGTGATATGCACAACAGTACCGCCGGCAAAATCCAGCAGTCCCCAACTGCCGAGAAAGCCGCCGCCCCACACCCAGTGACATACCGGCACATAAACCGCCAACAACCACAGGGCCGAAAAAATCAACATCGACGAAAACTTCATTCGCTCGGCAAAGGCACCCACAATCAAGGCCGGCGTAATAATGGCAAACGTCATCTGAAACAAAGCAAACAGTGATTCAGGGATATCGCCCGACAGGGTATCTTTACCAATACCGCTGAACATCGCGTGACTAAAATCCCCAATCCACGCATTGCCCTCACCAAACGCTAAACTATAGCCAACAATCATCCACAGCAACGAGGCAATACAAGCAATCGCAAAGCACTGCATCAGTACCGATAAGATATTCTTACTGCGCACCAAGCCGCCGTAAAACAACGATAATCCGGGCAGCGTCATAAACAACACCAGCGCCGTCGCCGTTAATATCCACGCCGTGTTAGCACCGTTTGCCTCTTGGGCAAACGCGGCGGGTGACGCCAACAATAAAGTGGCAAGCGGCGCTCCCAACGCCAGATTGCGAGTAAAAAGTGTCATGGTACTCCTATCATTCTCAAGGTTTGGCTATCATTATAATGGTGCGGCAACGCGTGCGAGATACAGAAAAGTCGCACAAAACGCACTGTAAAGTGCCAACATTTGGCGCCGACAACGCACCCGCATCACGCGAGTGCACATAGCGCACTTATGCACTTTTTATGCCCACGAATCTTTGATATAAATATCAAATACTTAGATAAAAACAATGACAAAACTGAGAAAAGGCAAGCACCAACTTGGAACAATAAAAATAAAAATGCTTATTATTGGTGCAGACCAAAGGGGCGCCGCACCAGCGACGCGCACAGTGGCATAAAAGAATATAACTATGACCGCCGCCGAGGGTGAAAGCGTCGCGCCGCCCCTTTCAGCCGCACCAATGCGGATTCAGAGCCGCCGTAACTGGCACGCTCAAACAACGCGGTTAGAGTCTCTAGCTCAGCCGCCAGTTCTGGCCTCTCCCGGGCAACCCGAGCGGCATATTGTCTGGGTGCCTCCCCTACGCGGCGAGCCAACCCAAGGCGAGCCAGCTTGCCGCACAATTGAGCATACGCCAGCTCTGCCGGAGGTAACCGGCGCCGAGAATGGCGCAACAATAACGGCAACAAAATAAGCATCGCCACAGTGAAGACCACCGCGATGACGAGCAATGCCAACTGCCAACCACTAACACGGCCCAACCATTTACTTAAAAAAGCTTGCTGTGCATCCGTATCGTAGCCCATCACCCACAACTGCCAGCGATAGTTAAGGGCGTCCCAACGCAACTGCAGGTTATCTAACAGCGCAAAACGGCGGCTAAACGCATTGCCCAGCAAACGGTTATCAGTATCGCTCAAAGAGTACTCCACGCCCTGCTCAATACGTTCTGGCGCAACGGCAGCCGTGGGATCGACTCTGACCCAACCTCTTCCCGCCAGCCATACCTCGGCCCAGGCGTGAGCGTCGTACTGTCGCACCACCAAATAACCCTCATCCGGGTTGATCCGGCCGCCTTGATAACCCACCACGACCCGCGCGGGGACACCTGCCGCACGCATAAAAAATACAAAGCTACCGGCAAAATGCTCACAAAACCCCGTTTGCGATTGCCACAAAAACTCATCCACGGTGTGTTCACCTAACCTCGGGGGCTGCAAGGTGTAATGAAAATGCTCGTGGTAAAAGCCCAACAACCGCTCCAGTAAAGCCTCATCGCTCTCGGCGTCATTGCGCCACTGCTGCGCCAAGCGTTGAGTGACCGGATTAGCGCCTGCCGGCAGCTCGGTGTTTACTGCCCGCTGGCGCTCGGAGAGCCCATCAGCCTGCAGCCGATAATCGAGCACTGAGCGAACGCTATATTGCTTGCGCTGGTTAACCGGACGCGACTCATAGAGCGTTAAGCCTGGGCTGACCCGCGTGTTATCAGGCACCTCAGTAAAAGCTGCCAGCGCATACAGCCAGTTTTTTGCCGTGGGTTCAAGCAACACTTGGTAAGCCAGTGGCTCGCTCCCTAAGGCCAGTGAATCTCGCCACTGCGGCCACTGAGGGCTCCGCCTACCCCGCTTAACATCCAGCGCGCCACTTTGCTCCCACGTGCGCCCGTCAAACGAGTCAAATACCAGTGCGCGCCAATAAAGCTGTCGCACGGGAGGTACGTCATCGTCAAAGGTAACTCTAAAAGCCAAGTCGCCCGAGCGCATTAAATTACTAAAATCGCCCGGCGCCATTGAGTCGCTTACTCCAGTACGCGCCGCCGAGCTGTTTAACGGCACAGTCCATAGCGACCCAAGCCTTGGCACCACCAAAAACAGTATCAGCATAATGGGCAAGGCCTGCAGCGCTAACACACAAATGCGCTTGCATTGTTTGGCAAAACTTACCTGAGTCGCCGAGCCGTTTAGAACCAGCAAGACACCGGTAACCGCCAATAGCGACACCAGCCCGTACAGCGAACTCGGTAACGAGGCTGCGAACAATAGCTGGGTGCCGGTAACGAAGTAGGCGAGATAACAGAGTAAGTGCAAATCGCCCGGCCGTTTAAGCTCAATTAATTTCAGCACAAAACCGGCGACCAACAAGCTCAACATTGCCTGCAGACTAAAGCTGCCGTAAAAACTAAACAGCAAGCCCGCGCATACGCCCACCACCAACAAAAACCGAACCCACTTACTCGGAAAAGGCCAACCTTTTAAGGCAATTTGCCAGCGCCAAACACCACTGGCAAACGCCAGCAGAGTCAACCAAACCGGCACCTCAACAATCAGCGGTAAGATGACAATGAGCTGAGCCATTAACATCCAAAGTAAACTCTGGCGGGAGAGTTGACTGTCGGGCTGGCTCATCGCGCGCCCCTCTCGGCCTTGGTTGCACTTTTCGGGGTAATCTCAAATAAGGCCAGCGCACGCAATACGTGAGCAAGATGTTCGCGGCCGCTCGCCGGCTCAATCCGCTGTTTGGGCAGGCGCAAACCAAATACACGGCCAGCCTTGTGCCACTGCAGCGCGAGATAGCACAAGCCCGACAAACGGGTTTCACGATCGCCAGACAATGCACGAAAATCTAACCAGAGGTCATCCTGCTCTGGACTGGCAAACTGCTTAGTGTGCAAACCGGCACCACGCGCATAGAGCTTCCAGGCAATATGGGTAAGCGCTGCCCCCGGTTGATAACGCTTAAAACCTTCAAAATCATCACCGTGCGTCAGGGCGAGCTTTTTTTTACCCTCATCACTGTCACTTAGCCGGTCCGCTAACGCCACGCTCATCGGTCGCGGGTACACCAGTAAACGCACATCAAAACGCACCCACGACCAAGCTCTGACCAATCCGAGCGGATAGTAGCTTTTTACTAAAATACGCTCGGGTGTATGCCAGCCCCGCTGACTGGTAGGCAGGCTCAGCTCAATTTGCGTCTCATCACCCTCGGCGACATCCGTTAACACTGAGCGCTCGGTATCGCTCGCCAGTATTAGCCGGCCCGCGCTTGTGCGGCCTTTGGCTTTTATACGCACTGGCATAATGAGCTGCTCGCCGGCAAATACCGGCTCGGAGGCAAGCGCCGTAAGCTCCAGCCCGATTAAGTTGCGAAACCCGTGAACAATAGTGACAACAAACAAACTGATCAGAAAGAAGCTCGCCGCCAACACTAGATTATTTTCGTAGTTGGTGCCGAGCAGCCAGAGCAAAATAACCGCTATAAAAAAGCCAAGCCCCGCTTTGCTGGGCAACACATATATAGCGCGATGACGTAAAACAACGGAGGTTTGTGGCAAAGTGCGGCGCTTGGCCCATTGCCAAAACCAACTCTCCAGCCGTTTATTAAGCGACGAACTCACCACGGATACCGCTGAAAAACTAAATGGGAGGGAGCAAACCAGGTATTACGGCGCGCAAAAGTAAACATCAAACAATTCGCCCTCGACACTGTAGCAGCAACGCAAGCAGTCCGATTCAGACCGTGTGCTGACAGCTGTGGTCGCGTTGTCAGAGCCAATCTGGCGTATGGCCTGACCGCCCATATCGGCCAGCAGTAAATGCAGTAAACTGGCAAAAAACTGCGCCGGCGTCATCGGCGATGGAATATCCCCCAGACCCTCTCGGTGGGCATCAGAAAGTGCGGGCAAATCTAACGAGCCAATCAGCTCGGCACGTTCAAGCAAGCGCACTACTCCAGCCCCGGTGTCAGGGACGACAATGTTGAGGCGGTTATCAGACAAGTCTATTTGCCACACCCAGCAAGGCCCTTGCGGTGGCAACCCGTGCTCAGCGCAGTCCGGCTTTACATGCAAGCCATACACTTTAAGCATGTGTTGAGTCAGGGCAAAACTAAACGTATCAACCTCGCTGGCAAAATCGCTGGCCGATACCTCTGCGCCAAATTGTTGTAGATTGCGAAGGTTCCAGTAGTGGTAGTCTGTCAACAGGTTCGGCAAGTTGTTATCGCTGAGATAACCGTGCTTAACCAGCGCCTCCCCTAAAGTCAGCTGTACTTTGCGCTGCTGAGCGTGAAGGGCTTCTAAGGCAGTGCGACTGATCCAGCCTAAATTAATCACTATCTGGCTGAACAAGGTATCGTTTTCACAGCCCGAGAGTGGTAATTTTTGTAATTGTTGCTGAGACAGCACCCCGGCCACTAAAGCGATTTGCGCCAGCGTCTGATTTGCCTCGACTTGCAGAGCAATCGCTTCGCGCAACTGGGAGCGACTTACAATGCCTTTTAGCAGTAAATATTGGCCAAAAAAGCTTGTGGTCATGAAGGCTCCCCGATCAACACCCATACCCCGACAGCAGGGTACTTACTCATGGTATAGGTTGTCTTGTAGTGTTTGTCGACTATGTTTGTCATAGATATGTTAACCCAAGCGCCGATCAAATATTAGCGCTACCGGCAACAACCTCAACGCGCTCGAGTAATTCGGCTATTATCCGCTGTGAACCACCGGTCACATCGGCGCCGCTCACCCGATGAGCAATAACCGCCGGTGCCACAGCTTGCAAATCATCCGGTATAACGTAATCTCGCCCTTCGACAAAAGCCCACGCTTTAGCAGCTTGCAATAGTGCCAGCGCCCCCCGCGGCGACAAACCGTGGGTAAAGCCCTGCTCGTAACGAGTCGCGTGAACCAGTCGCTGTAGGTAATCGATTAGGCTATCTGAGGCTTTCAGCGCACGCACCTGCTGTTTTAACTCAGCCAGCTGCTCGACATTAATACAACGAGTCAGCTCGGGGATATGCCGGCGCGGATCACCGCCTAAAAAAATCAACCGCTCGGCTTCGGCCGAAGGGTAACCCAAGCTAATACGCATTAAAAAACGGTCGAGCTGAGATTCGGGCAAAGCGAAGGTGCCCATTTGCGATTCGGGGTTTTGCGTGGCAATGACAAAAAATGGTTGCGGCAGAGGCCGGGTTTCGCCATCGATGCTGACTTGCTGCTCTTCCATGGCTTCAAGCAGCGCACTTTGCGTTTTAGGTGTAGTACGGTTAATCTCATCGGCCAGCAACACCTGCGTAAACACCGGCCCGGGATGAAAGGTAAACTGACTCGATGCGGCGTCAAAAATTGACACGCCGATAATATCCGCCGGCAGCATATCGCTGGTAAATTGCACCCGCTGATAATCCAAGCCAAGTACTTTAGCCAAGGCGTGTGCCAGCGTGGTTTTGCCCATACCGGGCAAATCCTCGATCAGCAAATGGCCGCCGGCTAGCAAGCAGGCAAGCGCTAGCTTCACCTCGTGCTCTTTTCCGAGCAGCACTTTGCCGATCTCGCGGCACGCTTTGTTTATATTGTCACGCATAAGCGCTTTGCCTTAGGCGATAGCAGTAAGGCCGCGAGCCAAATCTGCCTTTAGATCAGCGACATCTTCTAGACCAACGGCAACCCGAATAAGGTTTTCCGATATACCCGACGCCATTTTTTGCTCATCGCTAAGCCGACCATGAGTGGTCGTCGCCGGGTGGACAATAGTCGTTTTTGCATCGCCCAGATTTGCGGTTAACGACATAATGCGGGTTTTATTAATCACCTGCCACGCTTGCTCACGCCCGCCTTTTACACAAAACGACAACACACCACCAAAGCCACGCTGCTGTCTCGCCGCCAACTCATGGCCGGGGTGATCGGGCAAACCGGCATAATAAACTTTCTCGACCTGGGGATGACCATTTAACCACTCGGCCAGTGCTTGCGCACTCGCCGAGTGGGCGTCCATGCGCAGGCGCAACGTCTCGAGCCCCTTTAAAAAGACCCAGGCATTAAACGCGCTCATGGTTGGACCGGCACTGCGAATAAAGCCGAGCACTTCGTCGACCAAATATTTGGGACCTGCCACCAAACCACCCAGGCAACGGCCCTGCCCGTCAATGTATTTGGTGGCCGAGTGAACAATCAAATCGGCGCCAAACTTAACCGGTAGCTGCAAGGCTGGCGTACAAAAGCAATTATCGACGACAAACAGCGCATCGTGCTTGTGAGTTAAATCGGCCAAGCGCTGCAAATCCACTACATCACACAGCGGGTTAGAGGGCGTTTCGACAAACACCAGCCGGGTATCAGCGGTAAAAGCTTGCTCCCACGCTACAAAATCGACCGGGTCGACAAAGGTAGTGGTAACGCCAAAGCGCGCCAAGTACTTGGTAAACAATACCGTGGTGGTACCAAATACACTACGGGAACACACGATATGATCGCCAGACTTTAGCAGTGCGACGCAGGTAGACAAGATGGCGGCCATACCCGAGGCAGTGGCGACCGCACTCTCGGTACCTTCCATTGCCGCAATACGCTCTTCTAACGTGCGCACTGTGGGGTTGGTATAACGCGAGTAAACATTACCCGGCTCGTCGCCACCAAAGCGAGCGGCGGCTTGCTCGGCACTGTCAAACACATAGCTCGAGGTGAGGTACAGCGCCTCGGAGTGTTCTCCTTCGGCGCTTCGAGCCTGACCGGCCCGCACCGCGAGCGTATCAATAGCCGCATCAGCCAGTGCCTGTTTGCGCAACTCGTCTAAATCACTCATATCCGTTTCCGCGGTTTACCTGTGCTTAATGTATATGCAGGTCTTCGTTGTCGTTGTGCAAGCCGATGGGGCTTTCTTCCTCTTTTTCGCGCAACGCTTTTTTCTTTTTACTTTTGCCCTCTTGGCGATCCGCCTCGATTTTTTCTAAATACTCTTTGCCAACATCGCCCGTAATATAATGGCCGTCAAACACCGCACAATCAAATTCCGTTACGCCATCGGCACCCTCGGCCGAGGCGGCGACCAGGTCGTCCAACTCTTGATAGATCAACCAGTCCGCGCCAATCTCTTTGCAGACTTCTTCCTGCGTGCGACCGTGAGCAATCAACTCTTTGCTGGTCGGCATATCAATACCGTAGACATTGGGGTAAATCACCGCTGGCGCTGCCGAGGCAAAATACACCTTTGCCGCGCCCGCCTCACGGGCCATCTGGATAATCTGCTGACACGTCGTGCCACGCACAATGGAGTCATCGACCAGCAATACGTTTTTACCGCGAAACTCCAGCTCGATCGGGTTGAGCTTTTGCCGTACCGATTTTTTGCGCATCTGTTGGCCGGGCATAATAAAGGTACGGCCGATATAGCGGTTTTTGATCAACCCTTCGCGAAATTTAACACCGATCTTGTAAGCCAGCGCCTGACCCGCCACCCGTGAGCTATCGGGGATGGGCACCACTACATCAATATCGTGGTCGGGGCGCTCGGCAAGAATCTTCTCGGCAAGCTTTTCGCCCTGACGCAAACGCGCTTTATAAACGGACACACCATCCATAATAGAGTCGGGACGCGCAAAGTACACATGCTCAAAAATACAGGGGGTTAAGCGCGTGTTTTTAGCGCACTGTTTGCGGTGCAACTGGCCGTCAAAAGTGATGTAAATTGCTTCACCCGGCGCGACATCACCGATTAAGTCAAAGCCAAGTACGTCGAGTGCCACGCTCTCGGAGGCCACCATGTACTCCTCGCCCTTATCGGTCTCGCGCTTACCGTACACTAAAGGGCGAATACCGTTGGGATCGCGAAACGCGACAATACCATAGCGAGCAATCAGGGCCACAACGGCGTAACCACCGCTGACGCGTTTGTGCACACCTTCTACTGCGGCAAAAATATCATCTTGATTGGGTGCCAGTTTGCCTTGCAGCTGCAGCTCGTGGGCAAACACATTTAACAGCACTTCGGAGTCAGAGTCGGTGTTAACGTGGCGCAAGTCAGTTTTAAATAACTCTTCACTGAGGCTATCGGCATTGACTAAGTTGCCGTTGTGGGCTAGCGCGATGCCATAGGGCGAGTTAACGTAAAACGGCTGCGCGAGCGCGGGGCCCGAGCTGCCAGCCGTAGGGTAACGCACATGACCAATGCCCACATTACCCACCAAGCGCTGCATATGGCGGGTGCGAAATACATCACGCACCAAACCATTGGCTTTTTGCTGGGTCATTTTGCCATCTTGGCAAGTCATAATACCGGCTGCGTCCTGGCCGCGATGTTGGAGGATAGTCAGCGCATCATAAAGCTGCGTATTGACGTCGCGTTTACCCACTATACCAACAATACCGCACATATTTGCCTCACCTTCGTGTAATGCGAACCATTAAAAAAATGACGTAATCCATTCGAGCGCTTGGTCCGTTGTGGCGCGAGCCCAAGCTTCGAATACTAAAAATCGGGGTATCAATACCGACTCTTGCCACCAACCGTCTTCGTTCACAGGAACAAGCGAGGGCAACAAAATAACAACGGCCAATACGACCAGCGCGCCGCGAACCAAACCAAACACCATCCCAAACAGACGATCGGTCCCGGATAGCCCGGTCATTCGCACCAGCTCGCCAATCAAGTAGTTCACCATGGCCCCTACTATTAGCGTCGCAGCGAACAAAATTGCAAACGCGGCCATAGCCCGCAATGAGGGAGTAGGAATCAAGTCGGTCATCAGAACGGCCAAGCGATCGTCAAAGATCGAGGCAATAATAAAGGCAGTCACCCAAACTACCAGCGACAAAGCTTCTTTTACAAAGCCGCGCTTGATACTAATCAAGCAGGACACAGCCAATATGCCGACGATGGTCCAATCTGCCCAATTCATGGGTTCAAGTGACTCCGGTTTTCAGAAGGCGCTGATTCTAACAGAGCAGCCACTGTGGGCATACCCCGACTCACGGTTTGAATGGCAACACCATAGAATTGACTTTAAACACCGGATCGACTTCTTGCTTAACCTCTAATGCTAAGGCCTTATCAAGCTTGGGGCCGATAAACACGCGGCTGACCTCCCCTTGTGAGGTTTGTGCCGAGCGCACGTACGCTTTGTAGCCGCGATCCTGCAAACGTTTGCGCAACTGCTGGGCCGACTCCGACGAGCGCAAGCTCGCCACCTGGACTACCCAGGCATCGACTAAAAGGTGGTCATCGCCAGCGACCGGCGCTTCTGGCTCGGCCACTCCCGACTCAGACGCAACAGACGGTGTCGGCTTGGATGCCGCACTTGAGACAGAGGCCAACTCTGAAGCGGCGCTGCGCGCAGAGCTCGATGAGCCCGATGTCGCAACCTCAGAATCGCCGACCGGCTGCTCATTATCGGGCACGAACATCGTCTCGGGCGCGGGTGCCGCAGGTGTCGTGACACGAGCCTGAGGCTTATCAATTACCACCGGAGTAATATTGGGGCGCGGTGGAATCTGACTGCGAGTATTCACCTGATAAGGCGCGTGTTGCTTAAAAAAACCGGGCAAAAAAATTACCGCAATACCCGCGAGCACCAAAGCGCCAATTAACCGTTGTTTTAACCCGCTGTTCACTTAATCTCCCCCAGGCTGCCCGCACTGGACACTCGCGTCACATCTGGCGCTAATATAGCCAGTGCAGCGGCCACGGTAAAGAAGGAGCCAAAGACTAACAGCAGATCGTCCTCACCTAAGCTCAAAGGCTCGCCGGTATTTAGACCACTTAAGGCATCGGCGAGACTCGCAAATGGCGTTACATTGGCACCACTTGCGCTAATAACGGCGGCCAGAGACTCTGGGCTCGCAGCGCGCGGCACATCGGCCAAGCCTACAGGCAACCAACAATCCACCAATCCCATTAGCGGCTGCAAGGAGCCGGCAATGTCCTTGTCGGCCATCATTGCCACCGCCGCCACAACCCGGCCAGAGGTTTGCCGCGCCGCCACCACTTGTGCCAAATAGGTTGTCGCGGCGGGGTTATGGGCAACATCAATCAGTACCGGGGTACCGCCAAAGCGAGCGTTTTGCATGCGCCCGGGCAAAGTCAGCCCACCAAGCACATCAGCCAAATCCAATGCCGCCACATCCACACCCAGGGCTTTTACCGCCTCAATGGCGGCCGCAACACTACTCGACACCAAAGATACCGGGGGCACAGAGAGCGCAACGCCACTGTGGTTATCGATCAAACGCCACGGGGTCTTATCAGGTATAGGGTTATTCTCAGACGACGCTGTATCAATAACAAAGTCGCGTCCTATTAAACGCAGCGACGCACCAATATCATCGGCGTATTGCAACAGCGAAGCCGGCGGATCCGTATCGACACAAATGGCGGTTTTGGCCGCGCGCATAATACCGGCCTTTTCACGGCCAATACTTTCGCGGTCATTGCCAAGCCACGCTTCGTGATCAATAGCGATGCTGGTAATCACCGCCACGTCCGGATCGATAATATTGACAGCGTCCAGACGCCCGCCCAAACCCACTTCGAGCACCATAACATCGACAGCCTGCTGGCCAAACAGCACCAGCGCCGCGAGCGTACCAAATTCAAAGTAGGTTAAAGAGACATCGCCCCGGGCTTGATCGACAATATCAAACGCCCGGCACATAGCCGCCTCGCGTACCGGTACCGCGTTAATCTGGACCCGCTCACAGTAATGTTGAATATGGGGAGAGGTGTAACTACCGACACAAAATCCTGCCGCTTGCAGTAGCGCGCTAGCCGCGCTCACGCAAGAGCCTTTGCCGTTGGTGCCGGCGACCGTAATCACCGGCGGTAAATCGGGCAGTACCAGGCGCGCAAGCACCTGCCGCAGGCGATCGAGACCTAGGTCGATCTCGGTAGGATGCGCCTGCTCAAGCCACGTGAGCCAATCGTCGAGTTGCGTAAAGCGCATAGGGCGAGCGCCGTCTAGCTCGCCTCCGCTTGACGAGTAAATTTAGCCAACAAACCGGCCACTTTATCGCGCATTTGTGCGCGATGAATAATCATATCGATGGCGCCGTGCTCCAATAAAAACTCAGCGCGCTGAAAGCCCGGCGGCAGCTTCTGTCGAATGGTTTGTTCAATAATCGCGGGGCCGGCAAAACCGGCACGCGAGCCAGGCTCGGCCGCGTTAATGTCGCCCAATAGCGCCAGCGAGGCCGAGACACCACCGTACACCGGATCGGTCATGATAGAGAAATACGGCGTACCCTGCTGCTTTAAACGCTCGATAACGGCCGACGTTTTGGCCATTTGCATCAGCGAGATCAACGCCTCTTGCATACGGGCGCCGCCGGTAGCCGAAAAGCATACCAACGGGATATTCTCTTCTAGGGCGATTTTAGCTGCACGGGCAAAACGCTCGCCCACGACATACCCCATAGAACCACCGTGAAAAGCAAATTCAAAGGCGACCGCGACAACCGGCATGCCCTTTAGTTCGCCCTTCATGGCAACCAACGCATCTTTCTCACCAGTGGATTTTTGCGCGGCGCTCAGGCGATCTTTGTATTTTTTTACGTCTTTAAACTTTAAGCGATCAATCGGCTCGACATCGGTACCGATCTCTTGGCGACGATCTTCATCGAGAAAAATATCTAATCTACGCCGCGCACCAATACGCATATGGTGATCGCACTTAGGGCAGACATCGAGGTTTTTTTCCAGCTCTGGGCGGTACAGCACGGCAGAACACTTAACGCACTTCTTCCAAAGGCCTTCGGGCACTTTACTTGAGCCCTTTTTACCATCGGCACGCACAACGCTGGGAACCAGTTTCTCTAGCCAACTCATGGTTTAATCTCTTAATTGGGTTGCTTGTTTTGCAGGTATTTACCTAGCATCCGGACCGACATAACCTTTACAGGCGATCGAGGCCACGGCGAATATCACTAATGATAGCACCGACTGCGTCCGCAATCTTCTCGGGCGGCTGACCGGCGTGTTTACCCATCGCATCGACCAGCACACTACCGATCACGACACCATCAGCTAATCGCGCCACATTCGTGGCGGTCTCGGCATCTTTAATACCAAAACCAACACACAGCGGCAGTGACGTTAGCGCGCCAAACTCGTCGAGCTTGGCCTTAACGGCGTCAACATCCAAATGCCCGGCACCGGTAACGCCTTTAAGAGAGACGTAGTATAAAAAACCACTGGCGTTACTGGCCAAATGACGAGCCCGTTCGGGCGCGGTGGTCGGCGCCAACAAAAAGATATTATCAATATCACGCTGGGCCAGCTCAGACTTTAGCTCACCTAGCTCTTCCGGTGGTAAGTCGACCGTCAAAAGCCCATCAACGCCTACAGCCGCTGCACGCTCGGCAAAACGACTGTACCCCATGCGCTCAACCGGGTTGGCATAACCCATTAAAATAACGGGGGTAGTCGTATCGGTTTTGCGAAACTCGGCAACCAAATCAAGGGTGCCGGTTAAGCTTGTGCCAGACTCTAGGGCTCGCTCATGGCCCTGCTGAATCACTGGCCCCTCGGCCATTGGGTCAGAGAACGGCACACCTAGCTCAATAATATCGGCGCCAGCTTCGACCATTTTATGCATAGTGGGCAAACTGGCTGCCGGACTTGGGTCACCATTAACGATATAGGCAACCAGCGCTTTGAGGCCACGCGCTTGCAGTGCTTCAAATTGTTGACTGATTCGACTCATTAACATTTATCCAGTTGCGTTTGGGTCACACCGTGATGCCATCGATCTCGGCGACAGTGAGGATATCTTTGTCACCACGACCGGACAGATTAACGATAATAATCTGATCTTTGCTCATGGTCGGTGCGAGTTTTTCGGCATAGGCTAAGGCGTGCGAGCTCTCAAGTGCAGGCATAATCCCCTCGACTCGAGTGGTTTTACGGAAAGCATTAAGCGCCTCATCGTCGTTAATCGCGACATAATCTACCCGCCCTAAATCTTTCAACCAAGAGTGCTCTGGGCCCACCCCTGGATAGTCAAGACCTGCCGATACCGAGTGAGTCTCGATGATCTGACCGTTTTCATCTTCCATTAAGTAGGTGCGATTGCCGTGCAACACACCGGGCACGCCTTCATTTAGCGGTGCGGCGTGGCGTCCAGTCTCGACACCGTCACCACCCGCCTCGACACCGTACATGGCGACCGACTCATCGTTTAAAAACGGGTGAAACAATCCGATCGCATTCGAGCCGCCACCAACACAGGCAACCAGTGCGTCGGGCAAACGCCCGGTACGCTCCAGACACTGAGCGCGAGCTTCGCGACCAATAATAGACTGAAAATCACGCACTAACTGCGGGTACGGATGCGGACCCGCCACAGTACCAATAATATAAAAGGTATCGTCAACGTTGGTCGCCCAATCGCGCATCGCCTCATTCATGGCGTCTTTTAAAGTTTTTGAGCCAGAAGTGACCGGAATGACTTCAGCGCCCAACAGTTTCATACGATAAACATTCAGCGCCTGTCGGCGAACATCTTCGGCGCCCATATAAACTTGGCATTTAAGACCGAGCCGTGCCGCCACCGTTGCCGTGGCAACCCCGTGCTGTCCGGCGCCGGTTTCGGCGATGACTCGGGTCTTGCCGGTTTTTTTTGCCAGTAACGCCTGACCAATCGTGTTATTAACTTTATGTGCACCAGTATGATTGAGGTCTTCGCGCTTAAAATAAATTTGCGCGCCGCCTAATTCACGGCTCATACGCTCGGCGTGGTACAGCGGCGACGGCCGGCCAACGTAATGGGCCAGATCGCGGTCAAACTCTGCCTGAAATTCGGCATCGTCCTTTAAGCTGCTGTATATCTCCTGCAGCTCATCCAGTGCATAAATCAGCGTCTCGGAGACAAAGCGGCCCCCAAACTGGCCAAAGTGACCCGTCGCATCAGGAAAAGCGCTGTAATTTACCGCAGATTTCTGCTCTTTATCACTCACAGTTCAACTCACTTTTTACAGGGCGCCAGCGTGGCGCGCTTAATGTTTGGCGTTGGAGATAAATTCTGCAACTTTGGTTGGATCTTTAATACCGGGGCTCGCCTCGACGCCGCCGCTAACGTCAACGCCATAGCAGCCCGTAGCCGCAATGGCCTCGGCAACGTTAGCCGGACTCAAGCCGCCGGCCAGTACCACAGGGCGAGGGGGATTTGCCGGAACCCGCTGCCAGTCGAAGGTGGCACCGGTACCGCCGGGAACCCCCTTCTGATAGGCATCGAGCAGCAAACCTGCCGCCTGAGTATAGGGTTGCATCGCAGCCACAACATCCAAGTCTGGGCGCATTCTAATCGCCTTTAAATAGGGGCGTTCAAATTGCTCGCAAAACTCGGGGGTTTCACCGCCGTGAAACTGCAGCAGCTGCAGCGGTACTTCTCGCAACACTTGGTAGACCGTTTCTGCACTGGCATTGACGAACAGCCCAGTGACCGTCACTAACGGCCCCACGGCATAGGCAATCTCGCGGGCGCGGGCAATACTAACCGCACGCTTGCTGGGCTCGTAAAACACCAAGCCAATAGCGTCGGCGCCACAGGCAAGTGCATGCTCGGCATCGGCCACCTGAGTAATACCACATATTTTTACGCGCGAACTGTTCAACCGGATTACCCGCTATACAACCTTAATCGGTCAGCTATCGATAAGCTGCCGCAAAGGCCTGAATACTACCAGATTTTAATCATTTTTGCTGCCACCCGCGCGCGCCGCAAGCGCGCCCACAGGATCGACAAGAAACAACGGGCCCGGATTACCTCGCTCCAGTGCAAAACGATTTTCGTAATCCACCGCTACCAGGTACAAACCATTGGGGCGCGCGGTTGCTGCCGCCGCTGAGCGCTGTCGCGCCGCAAGCACATCGGCGGGCCAGGTAACGGGGCGAGCGCCCCGCCCCACCTCAAGCAGCACACCGACGATATTGCGCACCATATGATGCAAAAACGCATTGGCTTTTATTTCTAAGATAATTAAGTCACCCCGGCGAGACAGGTGCAAATGCTCGACCGTGCGTACCGGGCTGTGCGCCTGACACTGGGCAGCCCGGTAGGAGGTAAAATCGTGGGTGCCCACCAAGTACTGTGCGGCAATAACCATAGCGTCCACATCCAGCTTGTGGCGCACCCAGGTAACCTGATCGTGCAATAGCGCCGGCCGTGCATCGGCGTCACTCAACAAGTAGCGATAAGCCCGCGAGTGAGCACTAAAGCGGGCATGAAAATCATTGGGCACGGTACGTGCCCAGCGCACACCAACGCCATTAGGCAAATGGGGCCGGGCACCCAACACCCAGGCTTTGTCCGGCCGGCTTGCCTGAGTATCAAAATGCACCACCTGCCCGGTGGCGTGGACGCCGGCATCTGTTCTACCGGCACAGACTAACGTTACCGGTTCACAGGCGACTTTAGATAACGCTTTTTGCAAATAATCTTGCACCGTGGGCACGCCACCAGGCTGTACCTGAAACCCACGAAAATCGTAACCATTGTACTCAACACCCAACGCAACACGCTGCATCCCCTCGGGCCAAGGGGTACCGGGGGAGATCTCACAGTTGCGAGTATAATAGCGTTCGGGCATAGCGGGATTCTGCGATCAAAGGGTTAATGCGTAATGTCACAGACTTATGTCTGTACAAAAATAAAAAAGGCCCTGCGCACATAAGTGAGCAAGGCCTTAGTAACGATATCAGTGATTAGCTTTGCGCTTTATCCAGCAGGCTAAGCGCTTCGGCTTTTTGCTCTTCGTTACCCTCCTCCGACACTTCAGAGAGAATATCGCGAGCGCCATCTAAATCACCCATATCAATATAAGCACGAGCCAAGTCCAACTTAGTGGTGACCTCATCGCTATCTGTCAGAAAATCAAGATCTTCATCGTCGAGATCGGCATCGTCCGCATCCAGCTCTGGCAAGTCATCCAACTCTGACGCGTCGGCGGACGCTTCAGTATCCAAATCGCCCAGCGCCTGCTCGAACGTGTCGTCATCATCAAGACCGGCAGGCTCAGCAACAGTGTTATCAGCTGCAGCATCTAAGTCCGCCATATCTTCGTCCATCGAGGCCAGGTCAAAATCGTCCATAGCTTTATCTAAATCGAAGTCATCCGCATCGTCCTCGGCCAGATCTAAGGTGGGCACCTCTTCTTCGTCAGCGGCACCTTCGGCAAGTTCATCGCCTAGGTCAACCGATGCATGGCCGGCTTCCTCAGAGCTCGGATCATAGGGCTCGGGCTCAGAGTAGCTGGTCGCGGGCTCTTCTTCCGGCTCCAAATCGAGTGTTGTATCAAAGCTAAAGTCTTCATCTAACAGTGGTGCTTCATCGGTCAAAGACACACCATCTTCAGCGGATTTATCAGATTCATCGCTAATAGAGTCTAAATCGAACTCCAAATCATCAAGCTCGTCGGTGCTGGCGGTACTGCCAGATTCCGACTGTGACGCAAAAGAGTCTTCGACCGGCACCGTACTTCCTTCCGTGTCGCCTAACGTAAACTCAATATCGTCAAGGGGCTGCGAATCCTGCTGATCATCCTCCAGATCGAGAGCAAACACATCATCAGACTCGGCACTTTCGGGCTCATTGGCCACGGCGTCATCGTCTAAATCCAAATCAAATTCCAGCAGTGCGTCGTCAGTCGCACTGCCATCCTCGGACTCGAACGACAAATCGTAACGGCTAGACGATTCGTCCAGCTCTAACTCATCACTGGCCGCCGGGCTTGAGTCCATATCATCCAGCTGCAGCTCTTCGTCATCTTTTAACGCCGAGTCGTCTAGCTCGTCGGAAAGATCGAAATCGAAATCATCATCCAGGTCATCCGAGTTTGCACCGCCATCGGCAAGCGGAGCACTGTCATTAAGATCGAAGCTCTGGTCAAAATCAGACTCGACCACACTATCTTCTTGCTCTGTAGCGGACGAGGCCAGCCCGGTTGCCAAGGCGGCACCAGCGGCTGGCGCAACAAAATCGGCGGCACCTGGGAAGTACTGCACCCGCAAGCTGCTAGCGCGAGCAATACTGGCTTCATCGCCCTGCTCGACAATAGCGGCAAAGCGCGCGTCAAAGGAGTCAAGGTTATTGCTTTCGCCGTATGTTTCCAGCAATTTCAAGCTGATGGGCATAGAGCCCGGCTCGCGCTCAAGGGCCGACAACAGCATATCTTCGGCCTGCTCGTACTTGCCGAGAGCAATATAAATATCGGCTTCGCCAACCACATCGCCGGTTTCTGGCTCAACACTTTCGGCTGACTCATCGGCATCCGTTTCATCAAATAACGAATCGTCTAGAGCTCCCGCATCCATGTCACTGTCGGCCAGCTCGTTCTCAGGCTGAGTCTCGGCCTCTTCATAGGCGATAGGCTCATCGTAGTCTGGGGTGAAATCGTCACTCTCATCAACTGTAGAGCCGCGCTTACGCAACGCCAGCACAACCAATAGCCCGATTAACACCACGGCCAGAACAATCCACAAAAGATTATCCATGAGGGTGTCCATCAACGTGGGCTCAGGCGCGCGTCGCACGACCTTATTGGTATTGCGAACCGGCTCTTTCGCTTCAGGCTCAACTTTATCAGCTGGCTTGGCTGCCGTTTTTTCCGGCGCCGGCTTAACCGCAGAGCTGGATTCGGCAACACCGGTATCTTCAGCCGGCTTGGCGTCGTCAGTTACTGGCGTCGCAGCAGCGTCACTGAGATTCTCGTCAGCGTCGTTTTTCTGTTGCGCAGCCACTTCCAGTGCCCGCATTTGCTCGTTGCTGACCTCCAGCAAACGCTCCATGGTTTCGATTTGCTCTTCAAGGTCGCCCACCCGCGAGCGCAGCTCTGTGTTCTCACCGCGAGAGCGTGCAAGCTCGTCTTTAGTATCCGTCAGCTCACGCTCAAGCGCGGCGCTTCCAGCCGAGCCAGCGCCACCATTGCGGGCGGCATCATCAGAGCTATCGCTACCCGAGGCCAAACGCAATCGACCACTGACTTCGTCAGACGTGCGATTACTCGCACTATTGCGACCCGAGCCGTCAAGCTGAGCACCCATGGCGTTACCAGACCACTCGCGGTTCTGTTCGGCAACACGGCTAATCGCTTGGCGGTTATTGAGCTCGCGAACTTCACGCTCTGAGGGAATGCGCAACACCTGCCCTTTTTTCAGCAGGTTGATATTGTTGCGGATAAAAGCATCGGGGTTGGCTTTTTGAATCGCCAGCATCGTCTGATGAATAGAGGCGTTACCGGGGCGGTGATCGCGGGCGATCTCCCACAGGGTATCGCTGGCTTTAACCGGGCCGTAGACATCGCCTCCGGCACTGTCAGCCGATACGGCGCCGGAGTCGCTGCGCTGCCGTACCGGCTCATTCTTTACCGGTCGGCTTTTAGATTCTATTGGGGTAACACTGCCCTGAACCGGCGCAGCACTCTCGCCCGAGAAGGTAGGCAGATCAAGCAACAGGGTGTACTCGCGCATTACCCGACCACTGGTCCAGCGCATGTCGACCACAAAACTTAAGTAGGGCTCACGCACAGGGTCGCGGCTGGTAACCGCCACAAATGGGCCATTAGGACCATCGGTTACCACATTAAAGCGCAATTGTGTGTAAAAGAACGAACGCTCCAGACCAACTTTATCAAAGTCTTCTTGCGTCCCCAGCTTAATGACAATCTGCTCAGCGCTGAGATCACCAAGATCACGCAGGCCAATGTGAGCGTCAAGCGGCTGATTGAGAGACGAATTTAGCGATATGTCACCGAGCCCCAACGCCAACACAGAGCGCGAAACCAACAGTGATAAAACCCCAAGCAGTATTACCAGCTTACGAAGATGCATAGCATTTTCCTTTTATTGTCTCCCCCGGCCTCCTGACGACCACCCGCCATTGGACTTCCTGTCAGCCACATAGCTGTGGCGCGGCATACCCGAAAAATTGTTGTAATGAGGCTTTGCAACCTCGAATATTTCTTCACTAATAGCCGTAAGTATTCATTATAAATAGCTTTTTATCAATACTTAACCCAATCGCAGCCCTAGCTATTCACTCGCTTTTTACGCAAATTAGGCTCGCATTATTAAAAATGCATAAAAATGCGACGCCGTTCAACAAAAAAACCCCGACCCTATCTCAGATCGAGGCTTTGCTGGAACAGCCGAGATTAACCTCGGTGTCAGGATTAGCCGCTGCGTAGCACTTGCAACATGCGGCGCAGCGGCTCGGCCGCACCCCACAACAGCTGGTCACCCACAGTAAAGGCGTTGAGGTACTCGCCCCCCATGCTAAGTTTACGCAAACGCCCTACGGGAACGGTCAGCGTGCCCGTTACCGCGGTGGGAGTCAGATCGCGCAAAGTTGACTCTTTATCGTTAGGCACCACTTTAGCCCACTGATTGTGGCCGGCAATCATTTGCTCGATTTCATCCAGCGGCACGTCTTTTTTCAGCTTAATGGTCAAAGCCTGCGCGTGACAACGCATGGCGCCAATGCGCACACAGGTTCCATCCAGCGGGATCGGATTGCCATCGTTACCTAAAATCTTATTGGTTTCGGCTTGAGCCTTCCACTCTTCGCGGCTCTGGCCGTTTTCGAGCTGGCTATCAATAAACGGTAAAACACTGCCGGCCAATGGTGCGCCAAAGTTTTCGGAGGGGAAGTCACCCGAGCGCATAGTGGCCGCCACTTTGCGATCCAACTCTAAAATAGCCGAGGCCGGATCGGCCAATTCGCTGGCAACGCCATCGCGAATAGTGCCCATTTGCTCGATCAGCTCGCGCATGTTGCGCGCGCCAGCACCCGATGCGGCCTGGTAAGTCATGGACGTTGCCCACTCAACCAGGTTATTGGCAAACAAGCCGCCAAGGCCCATTAGCATTAAGCTCACAGTGCAGTTGCCGCCGATGTAATTTTTAACGCCGCGAGCCAAACCATCTTTAATCACGTCGAGGTTGACCGGGTCGAGAACAATCAGCGAATCTTTATCCATGCGCAAGCTTGAGGCGGCATCAATCCAATAGCCATCCCAGCCAGCACCACGCAGATCGGCAAATACAGCTTTGGTGTAATCGCCACCCTGACAAGAGATAATCGCATCCAGTTGCTTCAGATCATCAATAGAGAAAGCGTCTTTTAGCGGTGGCAAACCCTCGGCCACGTTAGGCGCTTCGCCACCCACATTAGAGGTGGTAAAGAATACCGGCTCAATACCGTCAAAATCGTTTTCCGACTGCATGCGCTCCATCAGGACAGAACCGACCATGCCGCGCCAACCTACAAAACCTACTTTCATCATTTGACTCTCTTTTTAACTCTTTGTTGAATTAAAGCGTTCATCGGGCGCCTTGTGAGCACCCGCGAAGGCCCTATATTTTGCCGCAAATAGCCACTGGCTGCAAATTGATCAATTCTGATACAGCGCCGCTAACACCGCATCACCCATTTCACGAGTGCCAACTTTGGTGCTACCGGGGGTGTAAATATCGGCCGTGCGTAAACCCTGATCCAGCACCTTACCAACCGCGGCTTCAATGGCATCCGCGCTCTGGGTAAAGCCCAGCGAGTAGCGCAACATCATCGACGCTGACAAAATAGTCGCCAGTGGATTGGCGATGCCCTGCCCGGCTATATCCGGTGCCGAGCCGTGACACGGCTCGTACATACCGCGTCCTTGTTTATCCAGTGAGGCCGAGGGAAGCATGCCGATCGAACCTGTCAACATTGCGGCCGCATCAGACAAAATATCGCCAAACATATTGCCCGTTACCAGCACGTCAAACTGCTTGGGCGCGCGCACTAACTGCATCGCGGCGTTGTCGACGTACATATGCGACAGCTCAACATCCGGGTACTCGGGCGCCAATCGGTCCATGACTTCACGCCACAAAATAGTGGCCTCTAGCACATTAGCTTTATCCACCGAGCAGACTTTTTTGTTGCGCTTGCGCGCCATTTCAAACGCGGTGCGCCCAATACGTTCGATTTCACTCTCGGAATATTTATAGGTGTTATAGCCTTCTCGTTCGCCATTTTCTAATGTACGAATCCCCCGCGGCTCGCCAAAGTAAATACCTCCGGTCAGCTCCCGCACGATTAAAATGTCCAACCCGGAGACAACCTCAGGCTTTAAGCTCGACGCCTCGACCAACTGCGGATACAAAAGTGCGGGGCGCAAATTGGCGTACAACTCCAGTGACGAGCGAATTTTCAGCAAACCGCGCTCGGGCCGAATCGCGCGATCAATAGTATCCCACTTGGGGCCACCGACAGCGCCTAGCAAAATGGCGTCGCACTCGCGAGCGCTGGCAACTGCCGCATCGGTTAACGGCTCGCCGTGGGCATCAATAGAGGCTCCGCCAATCAACTCGTCAACAAATTCCAGCTGCAATTTATCGTGTTCATTGACTGCATCCAGCACACGACGCGCCTGGGCAACAATCTCGGGGCCAATGCCGTCACCCGGCAAAATCATAATTTTTTTAGTCACGCTTACTCCTGGTTATTTTGGGCTCGCCTGAGGGCAGTTACACCACCGACGCGCCGTAAATCTCAACAATTTTGTCGTCTTGCGCCACTGGCGAAAACAACTCCCACTCAATCCCGTTTGCGTCTATCTCACTGGAAAAGCCCTGGGCCTCATCACACTCAAACCCAAGGTGACGCAACTGACCGGCCCGCTCGGGAATTTCATTAATAGAAAAATTTAAGGTATCGGTACGCCACATAGCGTACTTGCCGGGCACCACGGCGCTAGGCTTACCACCTAAGCGCCGGGAGTAGTCGGCAATCGACGCGGTTAAATCTTTTACCGCCAAAGCAATATGAAAACGCTTCACAGAACACTCCTTTGTCATTATTTAAACGCCAGCGTCAATTTTTAACTGCATCAAACAACCAGGGCGCACTGGCGCGGCGCTCGGCCTCGTATGTTTTAATACTGTCGGCCTGTTCGAGAGTGAGGCCAATATCATCCAACCCTTGCAGCAGGCAGTGCTTGCGAAATTCGTCCACCTCAAAACTAAACGCTTCGCCGCCAGGGGTTACAACCTGTTGCGCCGGCAAATCGATGGTTAACTCATAGCCTTCACAGGCGTACAACTCGTCAAACAGGCGATCGACCACAGCTTCACTTAACACCAGCGGCAAAAGGCCATTTTTAAAACAATTGTTGTAAAAAATATCGGCAAAGCTCGGGGCTATTACACAGCGAAACCCGTAATCGTCCAGCGCCCAGGGCGCGTGTTCGCGCGAGGAGCCACAGCCAAAGTTTTTGCGCGTCAACAAAACACTGGCACCTTGGTAGCGCGCCTGGTTTAACGCAAACTCTGGGTTAAGTGGCCGGCCGGTACACTCTTGGTCGGGCTGACCTTCGTCTAAATAGCGCAACTCATCAAACAAGTTTTTGCCAAACCCAGTGCGTTTAATAGACTTTAAAAACTGCTTGGGAATAATCATATCGGTATCGACATTGGCGCGATCCATAGGCGCCACAACACCGGTTATTGTCGTAAAGCTTTTCATGTTTCTCTCCGGTTAGCTACGCACAAATTCGCGAACATCAACAAAGTGGCCGGCCACACCAGCGGCCGCGGCCATTGCCGGACTGACCAAATGGGTGCGCCCGCCGTACCCCTGGCGCCCTTCAAAGTTGCGGTTTGAAGTAGAGGCACAGTGCTCACCGGCACCGAGCTTATCGGCGTTCATGGCCAAGCACATTGAGCAGCCCGGCTCGCGCCACTCAAAACCGGCCGCCTCAAAAATTTTATCCAAGCCTTCGGCTTCGGCTTGAGCTTTCACCGTACCCGAACCCGGCACCACCATCGCCTGTTTAACGCTAGTGGCTTTTTGGCGGCCTTTTACCACCTCGGCGGCGGCGCGAATATCTTCGATGCGCGAATTGGTGCAAGAGCCAATAAACACACGGTCGAGTTTAATGTCGGCAATTGCCTGGCCAGCAGTCAGCCCCATATATTCCAACGCGCGCTGCATTCCCTCGCGTTTTACCGCGTCGGACTCATCGGCGGGATTAGGCACCGCCGCACTCACATCCACCACCATATCGGGCGACGTCCCCCAGCTAACCTGCGGCAAAATATCTGCGCCATCTAACTCGACCACCTCATCAAAGTGGGCGCCCGCGTCTGAGACTAAATCGCGCCACGCGGCCACGGCTTTATCCCAGTTTTCGCCGGTAGGCGCATAGGGGCGACCTTTGACATACTCAATCGTCGTATCATCGACAGCCACCATACCGGCGCGCGCGCCAGCCTCAATGGCCATATTGCACACGGTCATGCGACCTTCCATGCTCATATCGCGAAACACCTCACCGGCAAACTCAACCGCATAGCCGGTGCCGCCGGCTGTGCCAATTTTGCCGATAATAGCCAGCACCACATCTTTTGCGGTAACACCCGCGCCGAGCTTGCCGTTAACATCAATACGCATGTTGCCCATTTTTTTAGCGACCAAGCACTGAGTGGCCAGTACATGCTCCACCTCGCTGGTGCCGATGCCATGAGCCAAGGCCCCCAAGGCGCCATTGGTCGCCGTGTGGGAGTCGCCACACACCACTGTCATGCCCGGCAAACACGCGCCCGACTCGGGCCCAACCACATGCACAATACCCTGGCGACGGTCATTGATCTTGTACTCTACAATGCCAAACTCGTCGCAGTTGTCATCCAGCGTTTGTACCTGAATAAGTGACACCGGATCTTCGATGCCGCTGACGCCCGAGGCGCGCTCTTTAACGGTGGTAGGCACATTGTGATCGGGTGTTGCTAACACAGAGTCGACTCGCCAAGGCTTGCGCCCTGCTATACGCAGCCCCTCAAAGGCTTGCGGTGACGTTACTTCATGGACGATGTGGCGATCGATATAAATCAACGCTGAGCCATCGTCGCGCTGTTGTACAAGGTGGGCATCCCAGAGCTTGTCGTAAAGAGTTTTTGCGGCCATGTTGTCCTCGTTTGTGCGGTTCACGGTGCGATTTAAGAGAGCCTCTCACTCTAAGGTGAGATCGGATATACCGGCATATTTTGTAAGATCAATAATAGAGCCCACTCACAAATAAAACAAATTCATATTTTTTATATTTTCCATTCCATAAGGGAATGGTATTCTTGCCTGATGGATACGCAACACCTCACCACATTTATCACCATCGCCGAGACCGGCTCTTTCTCGGAGGCGGCCAATCGCTTACACCTCACCCAACCGGCGATCAGTAAGCGCATCGCCCTACTGGAGGGGCAATTAGATAAAAAACTGTTTGATCGGTTTGGCAAACATATCCACCTGACCCCCGCCGGACGAGTGCTACTGCCTCATGCGCGGCAAATACTGCAAAGCGTTGGCGACGCCAGCCGGGCGCTCACCGACCTCGACGGCGACGTCAGCGGGCCGCTCAGCATCGCCACCAGTCACCATATTGGCCTCCACCGCTTACCCGATGTGCTTAGTGAGTTCTCTCATAAATTTCCCCAGGTGCACCTCGACCTGCACTTTCTGGACTCCGAAAAAGCACTTCTGGCGGTTGAACAAGGCGAGTTTGAGTTAGGCGTCATTACCTTGGCCGAGAACATCGGCACACATATGGCCGAGCTGCCCGTCTGGCAAGACACCTTAGAGTTCGTCTGCGCGACCAATCATCCGCTGGCACAACGCGCGCACTTGCAGTTGAGCGACTTGTGCGACGTGCAGGCCATCGCTCCAGACAACAACACTCACACCACACGGCTGATTCAAAAACTGTTTGATCGCCGGGACTTAACCCTCAACATATCCATGGTCACCAACCACTTAGACACCATCAAAATGATGGTGTCTATCGGCCTGGGTTGGGGAGTTTTACCTCGCTCAATGATCGACGCCGGCTTAACCATTCTCGATTTACAGCTACCTCCACTGACGCGGCAACTCGGTGCGGTATTTCACACTAAACGCAGCCAAAGTAACGCCGCGCAAAACTTTTTAACGGTTTTACAAAGCTCAACACAAGCGCGCTGATCGAGACTGTTTTAGCGAATGCCACAATGCTATGATCCCGCAATTGCTCGTTCCACTCCGCTAGTTACCGCAAGGACTTTACCATGAGAGCTATTTTTGCCACGCCACTTGCCGCCCCTTTGGTCGCGTTATGCATAAGCGCCACAGCCCACGCAGACGCGATTGGTGTAAAAGGCGATATTGGTTTGTGGCGCTCTGATTACGCAGGCGACATTGGCAGCGCGTCGACCTCTGTGGGCTCGCTCGGTTACACCGATGAAACCAATCGTTTTCTGCACATCTCCGTAGAGCACCCTATTCCGCTGATTCCAAATTTTCGCGTCGGCTACACCGATATTAACGCCGGACGCTCAGTCGAATGGGAGGGCGGCAGCGCCAGCTCGACCATTGAGCTAACGCATCTCGATAACACCGCTTACTATGAGGTTTTAGACAACTGGGTGAGCATCGACCTTGGTTTGTCGCTACGCATCTACGATGGTCGCATTAGCTTAGCCACACCTAACACCAACGAGAGCATGAAAGTCGATGACGTTTTACCAATGGGGTATTTGCTAGTGGAAGCGGAACTACCTTTTACCGGCTGGTCGGCGGGAGTTGAAGGAAACTATACCGACTTTAGCGACTACCAGGTAACTGATTACACCCTTAAGCTGCGCTACCTTTTTGACTCACTGGTGGACTTAGGGGTTGAGTTTGGTTACCGCAATCAAGCGCTTAATATTGATCAAGGTATCGGCGCCGACTTAACCTTAGATGGCCCCTACGCGGCGTTTGCCTTTCACTTTTAAAACCGCCGATGAGCCGATGATGGGCCAGTAAAAGTGCGACGCTAAAAAAAGCCCAGACAAAATATTGTCTGGGCTTTTTTATTGGGCAACTGGTTGAGCCGGTGGATCATCAGGTTCAGGCCAGCGCAACGTAAAGCACGCCCCCCCTAAAGCCTGACTACGGGTCACCATAACCGTACCACCATGCCAATCGACAATACGCTTAACGATTGCCAACCCCAAGCCAAACCCTTGACTGTCACGGGAGGGCTCTTGATGCAACCGAACAAACGAATCAAACACCCGCGCGCAATCGTCATCGGCGATACCCGGCCCATCATCTTCTACCGTTACCCAATAACTGCCACTGTCATAGGCTAACGTCACCTGCACCTGAGTGTCGGCATATTTTGCCGCATTTCCCAATAGGTTTTGCAGTACGCGCTCAAACAAGTTCCACTCGCAACAGACACGCTTACCGGCCAACTGGTCGTCAAGATGAAACACCGGCATTCGCGTCGCGGCCGCTGTACCTCGCCTGATGAGATTATCGGTCAAGCCCTCCACCAAGGCACGCAGTGCTCCGGGGGCACCCGCTTGCAAGGTGAGCGCCTGCGTTTGGGTTTCAAAGCCGGCGTAATTTAACAATTGATTGATCAGGGCATCCATCTGCGCGACATCGGTGCGCAAGTTAACTATTTGTCGCTGACGCTGCTCTGCGGAAATGTCCCCTTCCGACAACTCTAACGCGAATTTCATACGCGCCAACGGGGTGCGCAACTCATGAGAAACCGCATAGGTCATCTCCCGATAAGACGCCAGCAACTCATCGATACGCTGCTGCATACGATTAAATTCTTGCGACAAACTGTACACCGCCGAGCGTGGACTAAGCCGCACTCGCGCGCCCATGTCAGCCCGACCGACAAGGCGCGCCTGAGCTTGCAGCGAGCGCAAATCACGCACCAAAGGCCAAATCCACAAATAAATAACCAGTGCCAAAAGCAGGTAAAAAATCACCAACAACAACCGGTACCACACTCCTTGCTCGGGTTCCGCCGGCAACACCAAACGCACCACTAAATCGGTATTGCGCAAGCGGTAATACACTTGACGCTGCTGCTCGGCAGTTAACACCACCGGGGTACCCGCAAGAATCTCTTGCTTCAGGCTGGAGTCCGCGAGATCAGACAGTTGATAGGCGTGGGCTGGCAGCGCCAGCTTATCAAGCTGACCGCGCAACGCCACTATCGGTGTCGCACCCGCTTGCACAGCGGCAATGACATTGGTTTCAAGCAAGGTAAAAAATGCGCGATTAATGGGGTCTGGCCGCTCGGGGTTAGTCACCGACAAATACAGGCGATCGAGCCCCCAGCCGGCCCCTAAAATAACGAGTACGACAATTAAATAAAGCGTTAAAAAAGTGCGCCCAAGCAAAGCACTTATTCCCACGCGTCGGCCACCAACATATAGCCGCGCCCCCACACCGTTTTTATACGCGTAGGGTTATCGCTATTATCACCAAGCTTTTTGCGTAAATGCGAGACTCGGACATCCACGGTGCGATCCAGCCCATCATAGGGGCGCTGACAAATCGTGGTAAATAAATACTCCCGGCTAAGCACCTTGCCCGCTTGGCGCGCCAGTGTTAACAACAAATCGTACTCGTGGCTAGACAGTGGCACTGGCTCCCCGGCAAACTGAACCTCTCGAGCGTGAGTGCGCAACTTTAACTGCCCTATTGTGACATCACCGGTGTCCACAGGCTCGCGATTAGAGCGGCGCAAAAGTGCGTGAATACGCGCGAGTAATACCCGAGGCTCCGCGGGTTTAATAACATAATCATCGGCGCCGACCTCAAACCCGAGCACCTGATCGGCATCGGCATCGCGAGCGGTTAACATCAGCACTGGCCCTTCATAGTTGGGGCGAATTTCTTTGCAGATGCTAATGCCATCTTTGCCTGGCAGCATTAAATCCAAAATCACAATATCCGGCTGCAGGTTTTGCACTTGACGGGGCACATTCAATCCGTGGGACTCAACCACAACCGTGAAGTCATTGGCTTGCAAAAAATCTTTTACTAAACCGGCCAGACGTTCATCATCTTCGGCTAACAGCACCACACTCATCAAAAAAAACTCCATGGATTACGCCGCCGACGACGGTAGCGTTTGGCGTCGGCGACGACCTCAAAAGCGCGACTGGCAACCACCTGCCGGCCGCTCGCCTCAACCAGTTGAAATTGCACATCACTTTCAGCCTCTAGCACAGAGGTGTGGCTACCGGAGCGTGTCTGTTGCCAACAATCAAGCGGGTCGGGCTCGCCGGATTCATACAGACACAGCGAACGACTGTGCGGCGCGCGCCAGTTTATCTTTACCTGATCGCGGCAGACGCTTTCACCTTCGGCCAGCACACATAAGCTTGGTTGAACAATTAACTCCACAGCGCCATTGTCTGACGCCGCGTACACCGGAACCACCGCTAACAGCGTGATGCCAATACCCAACACCAGCGCCGGCAAGTGCGGACTAAAAATGGTAAATACCCCCAATAAATACCGTGCTCGAACCGCTGCGATCAACCAGAGGACTGTCTTTAATGGCGCTGCCAAACCACTTTTGGTGGAGCGTCGCCTGCAACGTCCAGCGCTTGCTTAAGGGCCGGCGCCAGTCGAGCCGAAGATACGGGGTGACACTATCGTCAGCTTGATACTGTAACTCGGGGGCTTGCTCCACTTCTCCGGCATCCAACCCATAGTAGTAGTCCACCAACTCATCGCTCTGCCACACCAACCCGCCAGCTATTGTGTACTCATTTTGCCCTTGCTGAAAACGATGATCGGCCCCAAAGCGAACCTCTTGCCCGCCGTGCACCGCAATTAAGTCACTCAAAGCCTGCAGGCTAAGTCCAGTGTTTTGATAGTAAACGCTGTATTCCAGGCCACCCAAAACCGCCATCCGGCGAGGACTCAAATTATCCAGCGTGACTAGATCACCCCGCTCACTGGTAGCATTTACCGTTTTGTGAAAAAACTCACTGGGGCCGTCTTTGTCGGTGGTATTAGGCGTGTTGGTGTTGTCTTCGGGGACGATCATATCGTCGGTAACATTTTGCTCTGACGGAGCGGCACTGAGGGCATAGCTGCCACCCGCGCCTTCAATCACAAAATTACCCAGTGACAGATCATTGAAATACATATGATCGAGCCCTAAGGTCGACACCAATGACAGTGACTGACGCGGAGTCTCAAGCAGTGTAAAACCTACCGTGGTGGTATCAAAAAAGAACCGCTCACCGTAGTAGCTGGCCTGGGGTAACAGCAATATCGGAATATCGTCGCCACCCACCAATGGGTTAGTACGTCCGCCCAAGCCAACACCTAAGGACACCTGCCATTCACCAACGGCAATGCAATCACTCGGATGTTCTTGGCAATGCGGGTCCGCAGCACCCGCTATGGGCACCCAAAACAGCGCAGACAATAGCCCCGCCATAAGCCACGCTCTGCGCATCAGGTTCAAGATTGCCCCCACATCACTACCTCAATCACCGTTAACATAACTCCACTTCGGGCTCTTTGCGCCGAAATCCCTTCACTATAAGAAAAATTGTGAGGATATAGCTACTAAATCACCCGGCGGTTTTGTAACAGATTGTAATAACTAGCGTTTTAAGTGTTTTGGATCGGGGGTGCGCAGACGGCTCGCCAGCGGGTGTTGTTGGCGCTTGAGCTCTGTCAACACCAACTGTGCGACCTCGCGGGCACCTAAGTGATTCAAGTGCGTGTCGTCGCTCACCCCTATAGGGTAGTTGGGGTGCAAATCAGCGGCAATATGCATAAAGCGCAGCGCCGATAAATCATCACCCATTGCCTGAAAGTACTCACGAGTGATCGCCTCCATATCGAGAAAGGTCACTTTTTGCTCGCGCGCTACGTCGCGCACCAAATCGGCGTATACCCCATGGGTAGGCTCGATCACACCTTGCTCGTTAAAATAGCGGCGAGTGATGGGGGTCAGCAAAATAGGCTCTGCGCCCTTGCTGCGTACATCCGCCACAAAACCGGTTAAATTCGCCTGAAAGTCTTTGGGTGGCGTATAACGATCTTTTTTATGCTCGGACTGATCATTGTGCCCAAACTGGATAAACACATAATCATCTGAGCTTAGCTCGTCCATAATGCTCTGCCAGCGACCTTCGCTTTTAAACGTGCGCGTACTGCGGCCGTTGCGCGCGCGGTTATCCACTACCAGGTGCTCGTCAAAAAAATAACTGAAAGGAACGCCCCAGCCGGTTTCGGGGTAATCCTTAACCTCTTTAATCGACATGGTCGAATCGCCAGCCATAAATACGTGAGTCATCTTATTTGTCGGCTTAACCTCGGCAGCATGGGTCAGCACACTTACCAACAACACAAAAAAAACAGCAAAAATACGGAGCATTATTAACCTCTCTTTAGGGTTTGTCGTTATTGAATTATTGTTATGGGAGCGTTAGTCAATTACCAGAGAAAACTCATCGCCATCGAGGTGCGCAGGAAACCTTGCGCGATAATCGCGAAGCGCCGCTTCGCTCAGTTGTGCCGTGATTACCGACGCCTGATCACCAGCCTCGACCAACAATTCTCCCTCGGGCGAAAACACCACACTGCCCCCGGCGTAAGCTTGCTCGTAGGCATCGTGCCCGACTCGGTTTACGCCGATAACATAAGCTTGATTTTCAATAGCGCGAGCCTTTAAAAGCGAGCGCCAATGATCGTGTCGCGCTGCGGGCCAATTGGCCACATAGAGCGCCAGGTCATAATCATCGCGGTTGCGACTAAACACCGGAAAACGCAAGTCGTAACACACTTGCGCCAGCACCCGCCACGAGCCAAGGGTAAATATGCAGCGCTGGCGACCGGCGCGATAGCGCTCGTGCTCACCGGCCATGCGAAATAAGTGGCGCTTGTCGTAATACTGCAGAGGCTTATCGGGGGCGGCCCACAGCAGACGGTTGCAATGAGCATTGGCATCGTTAAACACCACTGAACCTGTCACCACAGCATTGTAGTGGTTAGCGTGCCGAGCGAGCCACTGACTAACCGGGCCGGCAGCGGTTTCGGCGTGTTGCCGTGCGCGGGGATGAAAACCGGTGGTGAACACCTCCGGCAGCACAATCAAATCGAGCGGATCAGGGCAATTCGCGGCCATTTGCCGCTCAAGAGCGGTCAAATTGGCCGCACTATCGTCGGGGATAATATCGCTTTGAATCAACGCCACACGTAAGTCAGACATATCGCCTCCCATAAAACTCACGGGGACTATAACATGGGCAAACCAAGCGATAACGGATTCAGCCCGATGTTATCGCCCCGGGCGCTAATCAGTCACGCTGCGCTGGGATATGCGGAATATTGTGCTCTACCCCACCGTTTTGGCCACGCTGGCGCAGTGCGTGATCCATCACCACCAACGCCAGCATCGCCTCGGCGATGGGCGTGGCGCGAATACCCACACACGGATCGTGACGGCCAGTGGTGACCACCTCAACCGGGGCGCCGTAAACATCGACACTGCGGCCGGGAATTCGCAAACTGGAGGTCGGCTTTAACGCCATGTGCGCGATAATATCCTGCCCGGTTGAGATACCGCCCAGCACACCGCCGGCATTATTAGAGGCAAACCCCTCAGGCAAAATCTCATCGCGGTGCTCAGTGCCCTTTTGCGCAACACTGGCAAAGCCGGCGCCTATCTCTACCCCTTTAACGGCGTTAATGCTCATCAGCGCGTGGGCGATGTCAGCATCTAAGCGGTCAAACACCGGCTCGCCCAGACCGGGCGCTACACCACTGGCCACCACGGTGATTTTGGCTCCTACCGAGTTGCCCTCTTTGCCCAGCGCTTTCATGTACGCTTCCATCTCGGGTACTTTACTGGCATCGGGGCAAAAGAACGGGTTGTTGGCAATCTCAGCCCAATCGACCGACTCGATAGCGATAGGGCCTAACTGCGACAAGTAACCGCGTATCTCAACACCGTAAGTCGCCTTTAAATACTTTTTAGCAATCGCACCCGCCGCCACACGCATGGCGGTCTCACGCGCTGAGCTGCGCCCGCCGCCGCGATAGTCGCGCACGCCATATTTGTGCATATAGCTATAGTCGGCGTGGGCGGGACGAAACTGATCTTTAATATTGGAGTAGTCTTTCGAGCGCTGATCGGTGTTCTCGATCAACAGGCCGATAGGGGTGCCGGTGGTTTTACCTTCAAACACGCCCGACAAAATCTTAACCTGATCCGCCTCGCGGCGCTGGGTGGTATAGCGCGACTGACCCGGCTTGCGGCGATCTAAATCCAACTGGATATCGTCTTCGGTCAGGGGCAATCCGGGCGGGCAACCATCAACGATGCAGCCAAGGGCCAAGCCGTGGCTCTCGCCAAAGGTTGTGACGGTAAAGAGTTTGCCAAAACTGTTGCCGGACATAGCGGTTCCATTACGGTAGACGAATTAAAGGGCCAGTATTATACGTAAATTACCAGTCGATGTATTGCCATAAACAAGGATATCGGCCAGCTTAGCGGCCCGCCTGAGCCACCAGGGCCTCGCGGGTGATGACAAACACCCCGTGGCCGCCGCGGGCAAACTCGACCCACTGAAAATCCAGCTCGGGGTAAGCCTGGGCTAAGGCCTGCGCGCTATTGCCCACCTCGACCACAAGAACACCGCCGTCGTTCAAATAATCCGGCGCCTCAGCCAGTAAACGGCGGGTAAAATCTAAGCCATCAAATCCCGACCCCAAACCAATGTCCGGCTCGGCGTGAAACTCCGCTGGCATCGCGACTAAATCGTCGGCGTCCACATAGGGCGGATTGCTAACAATTAAATCAAAGCAGCGCCCGTCCACGGCGGCAAATAAGTCGCCTTCAGCCGTGACCACTTGCCCGGCCAAACCGTGCTCGGCAATATTACTCTCGGCGACCGCCAATGCATCCGCACTGATATCGCTAAGCACCACCTCGGCATCGGGAAACTGATAGGCACAAGCAATACCGATACAACCGCTGCCAGTGCATAAATCCAACACATACTCGGGCGCGCCCGCAAGCCAGGGCGCAAAGCCCGCTTCGATCAGCTCGGCAATGGGCGAGCGCGGCACTAGCACCCGCTCGTCGACATTAAAATCCAGCCCACAAAAACGCGCACGTCCGGTTAAGTAGGCGGCGGGCACGCGGCGCTCAATCCGCTCAGCGATAAGCGCCAACACGCGGGATTTTTCGGAATCCGTCAGACGCGCATCCAGCACATGGGGGTTTTCAAAACCCAGCAAATGAATCGCTGCCAACACCAGTTGAGCTGCCTCGTCCCAGGCGTTGTCAGTGCCGTGGCCAAAAAACACACCAGCTTGATTAAAGCAGCTGGCGCCGTAGCGGATAAAGTCACGCACCGTAAAAAGCGCGGCGCGGGCGTCGTTAGTTTGCACTTGGTTAGCTTGCTGCACAGCGTCATTACCTGCTTTGGCCAAAAAAGCGCCATTGTACCGGTAATTAATGCAGGGGGAAGCCTTTACCGGCTGCAGAGTTTGGCGTAATGTTGCCGCCTTTTCACAAAACGTTAATAATGCGGCTTGTGTTACACAGATTCATCCGGCCGGCGCCGCGCGCCCGTCTTAGACAGGGTACCAACCATGCAGCAACATTTTGCCAAAATTATCGAAGGAATCGGCGAAGATTTAGAGCGCCCAGGGTTGGTAGATACCCCTAAACGCGCCGCCAAAGCTTTTGAGTTTTTAACCAAGGGGTACCACCAGTCGATTGACGAGGTAGTCAATGGCGCGCTTTTTCCGTCGGACTCTAACGAGATGATTATGGTAAAGGACATCGAGCTGTACTCGATGTGCGAGCACCACATGCTGCCGTTTATCGGTAAAGCTCACGTGGCCTATATTCCCACCGGCAAAGTCGTAGGGCTGTCTAAAATAGCGCGCATCGTCGACATGTACGCTCGCCGCTTGCAAATTCAAGAGCAGCTCACCGTGCAAATCGCCGAGTGTATTGCCGATATTACCGGCGCATCGGGCGTTGGGGTTATCATTGAAGCGAAACACATGTGCATGATGATGCGCGGTGTAGAAAAACAAAACTCCAGCATGAAAACCTCTGCCATGCTCGGCAGCTTTCGCAGCAATCAAGCCACTCGCACTGAGTTTTTATCGCTGTTGCGCTAGCACAGCAGATGTTGTCCCCGGCACCGCCAGGGGCAGCACTTACCTCGCCTCAGGCGCATCGCGCCGCAACACCTCCAGCTGCAAATACACCCGCTTATTGCCTCGCAACACCGCATACACAGTGACATAAACGCCGTTAGTGCCCGGCAGCATCACCTCGTAGGCGCCGTAATACTGATACTGATCCAAGCCGTAGAGCTGCAAGATATTAAAGTGGTTATTGGCCCAACTATTGGATTCGCCGCAGTCGCGTGATTCGCACACAAATAGCTCACGCAACGGATATTGCTGCAACTGTTTGGTGACAAACAAAAAGCCTTCTCGCGGGGTATGGTTGTCGGGCAAGCGAAATGTTTTGCGCTGCAAGTCACCACGTAAACGCAACTCCTCGACGCGCCATAAACCTCGTATTTTGCGATAAGTGCCAAGCGCCACCAGATAATCATCGGCGTGTTGCCGAGAGCTGGCTTCAAGGCTGGCGCCGGGAAACCCTTTAATACGTAAGCTTGCGCCCTCACCCATCACACTCACCGACGCTTCATCGGTGGGCGGGTTATCTTGCGCCGTATCGGTTGCCCCTAAGCTAACTGAACGCTCGCCAAGCGCGAGGGCCGGATGTGCCAGCACAAACAAAAACACAAAACAAACACTAAGACGAAGCGCCATTTTTATACGGTTAAAAAAAATCATTAATGTAACTCGCCACCTTCTCAGCTTGATCTTCCATATGCAGATGGTGACCACCCTCTAGGGTAATAACCTCTAATTGCGGGTACTGCTGCGCGGCCTCGGTAAAGCCTGGGTAGAGTTTGGGCATGCCGCCGTCAGCCAGCAACACGCGCGCGGGTGATGTAATCGCTGAAATAAAAGCGTGAATTTGGCCACGAGTTAACTTAAACGACGATGGCGCCAACAGACGCTGATCGGTACTCCAACTAAAACCGCCCACCACAGGTACCGTGCCTCGCTCGGTCAGTGCGCGCGCCGCGCCTTCGCTTAAAGGAAACATACCTTGCGTACGGGCTTTGACGGCCGCATTTAAATCGGCAAACACACGCAGCGGTTTATCGCCCAGCTCACGATTTTTACGGATGGAATCCGCCAACTGCTTGGGGGCGTTCTCAGAGCTTACCGGCTCGGGGAACAAGCCTTCCACCAGCACCATTTTATCGACTCGCTCGGGAAACGCACCAGCCAACAACGCGGATATAATCGCGCCACGAGAGTGGCTCAACAAACTAAAGCGCTGCCAACCAAGCGCATCGGCAATCGCCAGCACATCGGCCACGTCATCCCAAATATTATAAGGAGCGCTGCCCGGGCGGTGATCACTTTGCCCGTGGCCGGCCATATCCAAAGCTACTAGATTTAAGTTCGCCAACTGGGGGGCAAGGCGGCTAAAGCTGGCGCTATTATCAAGCCAGCCGTGCAAAGCCAATACCGGATGCCCCGCCTCACTGCCCCATTGCTGCGCCTTATATTGCAGCCCTGCTATGTCAAACTGTCGCGGCTTAGGGGTCATAAGAACTCCAAGGTAATCAAGAATGCCGGCGCAAAAACACCGGCACAACACCCCCGCTCGGGGTCGTTGTTATGGATGCACTAACCATCGTAATTGCCCCATATCGGCGGCAACAACATCCAGATCAACCGCCGCGAGCGATGCCGTTGACATATGGTGGGCTTCTGACGGGCCGCATAAAGTATCCAGCAACGTTGAAACCAACGGCTGATGGCTCACCAACAACACGGTGTCTAACTTAGCTTGATAGAGCGCATCGATCAGGCTGAAAACACGAGCCTCGGGTACCAGTAAGTTACTGACAAGCTCGCAAGTGTCGGGCAATGCTAGTACTTCACGGGCAATACCGGCGGTTTGCTGGGCGCGAAGATAGGGACTTACCCAAACATGGGGCACCGACCCTAGCGCGTCGCATTGACGGGTCACAACCTGACGAACGTCTTCGCGCCCAGAGGCTACCAAGGCACGGCTAGCATCGTCGGCTTTAAACGCTTCAGCACGGCCATGGCGCAACACAAATAAACGCACAAAAGCACTCCTGTTCCCAAAAATTTAACCCGTTTAAGCGACGCTACACTGACTTAGACTGACGATCGTCCCGATCATCGTCCGACTCAGAACCATCAGTAGGCATGTGGGCACTGGCTTCAGGCTCCACAACCACAGGCTCTGCCGCATCAGGCACAACAGCCTCAGCCACTGGGGCCGGCTCAGGCCAGTCGGCAAAAGGAAACGGCTTATCGTCGCTGTTATAGGTTAAAAAGCGCAGCGTTTGGGCAATATACTGAGTGAGTGAATCCCCCAGTTGACGCAAATTGCTATTGTCACTGCCGGTGATCAACGCAAACAAAAACTGCACTAAGACCAACACTCCAACTACAAAGGCGGCCACATACAAAATAAACGCAAACAAGATCATAAACACCAACCGAATCCAGTGATCGGCAGAGGTGATATTGGATTTTATCGTTTCGTTATCCATGGATAATCCCTAATTTAATTAAGATGTACACCTGTACAAACGACGCAACAAGCAACCTCCAGTGTACCATTGTGTGAGAAGAATCCCACCGCTCATCGGCCTGCCCTTGGTCGCGTATTGTTCGCACTTGGCTCATAAACTACTGATACACGCCACGGCGGTCGTAAAGCTCGTCCCGCTGGATCACATAAAACGCTTCAACCAAGCCGCAACCCCAAATAGCCTGCCCCAAAGGCCCAAGTCAATGCGCGAAAATAGAATAACCGGAAACACCCGCGCGGCGATAGGAATATCGCGCCGTGAGATGAGCGTTTTTGCCAAGCCAAGCGAGTGAAACTTTCGACATCAAGCACTGGCGGCAAAGCGCCAGTTTAGGGGCAGGAAAATACGAGCAACACGCAGCGGACGATCGTCGCTATCGCCATAATCGGCCAACGCCCCGACCCACCAAGCAGCGAGCATCTAGCCAAGAGGTGTAAGCGACGAGCAATAAAACGCGCGATAAAAATCCTCGCGTTTTACGCTAACGTCAATCAAGGTCGGGTTATTAGGCCCCGCGGTATTCCACATCGTTGCTTTGTTCGCCCAGCATTAGCTCGCGCACCACATCGGCAACCGCGCGACGCTCAAATAAGATGCTGTAAAGCCCCGATACCAAAGGCATATAAACCCCCAGCTCATCCGCCTTTTGTTTTACTTGATGCAGCGTATTGACGCCCTCTGCCACTTGCCCAAGGCCCGAGACCACCGCATCGAGCGGCTCACCTTGCCCCAGCTGGTAGCCCACACGGTAGTTGCGACTTAGATCAGAGGTGCACGTCAGAATTAAATCACCCACCCCCGCCAACCCCAAAAATGTCATGGGATTAGCGCCCATCTCGCCCGCAAAGCGCCCCATTTCGGCAAGGCTTCGGGTCAGCAGCATAGCTTGCGTGTTTTTCCCGGCACCCATGGCGGCCGCCATGCCGCAAATAATGGCGTAAATGTTTTTTAGGGCACCCCCGAGCTCAACGCCACCGCGGTCGGTATTGGCGTACACCCGAAACGTCTCCGAGCGCAAAATCTGCTGCACAGCATGACAAACACGCTCACTCTCGCTCGCAATCACGCTGCCGGTATGCTGCATGGCAACAATTTCTTTGGCAAAGTTGGGCCCGCTCAACACCCCGATATCGTGCTCTGGCAACTCTTGCAGCAGAATATCGCTCATCAGGGTAAAGCCCTCGGGCTCGATCCCTTTAGCCGTACTCACCACCATCGCATCACTCTTTAAATACGGGCGTAACTGCCGCGCAACCGACCGAAACGAGTGGCTGGGAATCGACACAAACACCAAGTCGGTAGCGGCAGCCGCGCGCTGCAAATCGGCGGTCACTTCCAGCCCTTCGGTCAAGCGGACACCGGGCAAGTAGCGTTCATTCTCGCGACTTTGCTGGCAGCGCGCGGCGTTCTCTTGATCACGCATCCACAAAAATGTCTGATGGCCGTTGGCCGCTACTATATTCGCAATCGCTGTACCGAAGCTTCCGCCTCCCAGCACTGCAACCTGTTGTTTATTACTCATGGGTTGTGAGTCCTCACCTGGCCTGCCGAACCCTATTGAACAGCAGTGCATATTTAAATTACTTATTTAGCCAATACCGCAATATAACCACCAGCATGATCAAAAACCGTCACTGTTGCTTGTTACTTAGTCAGCCAGACTGTAACCATTTTGCACAATTTCTCAGCGTTTAATTTTTTCCACACTTTCTGTGGATAACTTGGTGGATTGTTTTTGGGAAAAGCACCCTAAAGCCCGTATTTACTGGCAGGTGTACAAATTGAGCATTATTTAACCTTTATATTTAAATCC
Organism: uncultured Gilvimarinus sp.; assembly: GCF_963972205.1. Classification (NCBI taxonomy): domain Bacteria; kingdom Pseudomonadati; phylum Pseudomonadota; class Gammaproteobacteria; order Cellvibrionales; family Cellvibrionaceae; genus Gilvimarinus; species uncultured Gilvimarinus sp. The sequence goes on from NZ_CAXAUC010000001.1 coordinate 995,692, forward strand.
TTTATAATCAATAACTTGCGCAACTCCACCAGTGTTTTGTGACGTTTTGGAGTCATATTCAAGTAAAACGGCCAGATGCACTCGATAGATGTGCATAAAAAGTTAGTGGCCGTTAACCGCAAACTTGCCGTAGACACAAATCTTTCATAATTCCAACACACCTACGACGCCAAACTGTCATATTTCATTGCTCACCAGCGGTGCAGGCGCTGCTGGTGGCCCGCGCCCACGTTAGTGCTAACGGTGGCGTAGGTTTAGTCTTTATTGCTGTGAGACAACATGCCATTGAGCCGCTGGTAACCACCACTGTGATACAACAGCGGGTCCGACTCATGCTCGCTGACTAAGACATCATCGATACGCGCAATCACAATATGGTGGGTGCCGTAGCTCACCACTTTGTCAGTTTGGCAAAAAAACACCGCCTCAGAGTCCGTGAGGTAGGGAGTCGACTCGGGCCCTTCCAACCAGCTACCGACACTAAAACGATCATGCACCGGCTCAAATCCCGCGCAGACGTTAGAGACTCGCTCTTGGTGGTGCCCCAGTACATTTACTGCAAAGTGGCACCCCAAGTTTTCTAAATGTCCCTGCAACGATATTTGTTTGTTAATACACACCAGCAGTGATGGCGGACTATCCGACACCGAGGTTACCGACGATACCGTCATAGCAAAGCGCTCATCGTGCTTAATCCGCGTCGATAGTACACTGACCCCAGACGCTAAACGCCTCATCCCCTGCTTCATCGCCAGAGCTATATCAGTATTGTGCATAGAACCTCCACATTCATCAGGCCGCTATTTTGACCATCGCCGCCTAGAGACACAAGTGTACATCCATCTTGCTCGCCCCACCGATGCGCTTTTACCCAGTTTGCACGCCTTGCATGCAATTTGCGCATTCGCTGAACGACACCTAGCAAAGCCCACGCTCACGCTTCGATTTTTTTATAAATTCATTGGTTTTTCCGTTGACGACACGCTGGGGCATGGGTATTATGCGCACCTCTTGAAACGCGGGATCAACAACACCGCAACAAGACATCGGAGTGTAGCGCAGCCTGGTAGCGCGTCTGCTTTGGGAGCAGAATGTCGGGGGTTCGAATCCCTCCACTCCGACCATTTTACGCAAGCCGTCCGGTTCAATGCTCCAGCCATGCGCCCGTAGCTCAGCTGGATAGAGCATCCGCCTTCTAAGCGGATGGTCGCAGGTTCGAGTCCTGCCGGGCGCGCCATCCCTTGCTTGGGCCAAACCATTGCCTAATTAAGGTACACACGAACCGCTTTGCGGTATCTGTTTGCGACAAGAACAGGCAACGCCTGACTCAATGGTGGCTGTAGCTCAGTTGGTAGAGCCCTGGATTGTGATTCCAGTGGTCGCGGGTTCGATCCCCGTCAGCCACCCCACCCCCCTTATATAAAGCACCGCAAAACCTGCACCCCAGCACCCAGTGTCACAGAGTATAGGCGCGGCCAATCTAATCCAGCCAAGTCGTGTTATCCGCCTTTTTACTCAGTGCGCTATAGTTAATGAAGCTGTTATAGCAAAGCACGTAACGCCCCCTAAAAAAACCGTAAATTTAACGCTCGGCGCCTTGGCCTAGCGCGTCAGCTATGTGAAAATATCGCCCCTTTTCTCACGCAACGCAGCGCGCCACTTACTCGCGCGCCGCCAACTAAGGTAACTGCACTCCATGTCTGCACTGCTTCTCGATGGCAAGGCCCTTGCGGCAAAAACCGAACAGGAATTGTCTGCCCGGATTAGCGAGCTAAAATCTGATGGCAAAGGTCAAACCCCTATTTTGGCAACCATTCTGGTGGGCGATGATCCAGCCTCAGCCACCTATGTGCGCATGAAAGGCAATGCTTGCGAACGTATCGGCATGGAATCGGTAAAGGTAGAAATGCCCACCGAAACCACCACCGAGCAGTTGCTGGCTAAAATTGACGAGTTAAACAACAACCCCAATGTTCACGGGATTTTGTTGCAACACCCGGTACCCGAGCAAATCGACGAACGCGTCTGCTTTGACGCCATCGCCCTACAAAAGGACGTCGATGGTGTTACCTGCCTGGGATTCGGGCGCATGAGCATGGGCGAAGAAGCCTACGGCTGCGCCACCCCGAAAGGGATTATGCGTATATTGGAAGCGTACGATATCGAGCTGGCCGGCAAGCACGCCGTGGTCGTCGGTCGCAGCCCTATTCTGGGTAAGCCAATGGCGATGATGCTATTGGGCGCCAACGCCACCGTTACGATTTGCCACTCTCGCACCAAAAACTTAGCCGATCATATTCGTCAGGCGGATATAGTGGTGGGCGCAGTAGGCCGCCCCGAGTTTATCAAAGCCGACTGGATTAAAGATGGTGCGGTTGTGATTGATGCCGGTTACCATCCGGGCGGCGTCGGCGATATCGAATTGGCACCGCTGGTTGAGCGCGTTGCCGCTTATACGCCGGTACCCGGCGGTGTCGGCCCGATGACCATCAACACCTTGATATATCAAACCGTAGACTCCGGTGAAAAGGCCATTGCCGGAAAGTAGACAACCGTGCCCAAATCGAGCACCAGGAGCAAGCTTTATGGGTCGTACCATGTGTTTTTTTGTCGCGCTGATGGCTGCGGTGGCCGCCAGTGCCGCCGAGCCTGTTGCCAACTACACCTTTGTTTGCCAACTCGATGACAGCCGCCGCCGTATCGAAGTCGCCTATTTGCTACCCGACCAAAAGGTACCCTGCGAAGTCCGCTACCAAAAAGACACCGAGGATACTAAAGTGTTATGGCGCGCCGATAACCAAGAGGGTTTTTGCGAAAGCCATGCGCAAACCCTGGTTAAACAGCAGCGTGACTGGGGCTTCGAATGTGTCAGCGATGATGTGCCGCCACGCTCCACCGCTTTTAACCTTTACTGATACCTGCGCGACGTGCCCACCCCCGCAACGGTGCCAAGCAGCGAACCCGAACTGCCCATCTTATACCGAGACCAATACCTAGTTGCGATCAACAAACCCAGCGGGCTGCTGGTGCACCGCAGCCCTATTGATCGTCACGAAACCCGCTTTGCCATCCAGTTATTGCGCGACCAAATTGGCCAGCGGGTTTACCCCGTACACCGGCTCGACAAACCCACCTCTGGAGTATTGTTGTTTGCCCTAGAGCGCGACGTTGCCAGAGTCGTTAACGAATCCTGGCAAGCGGATAAGGTTAGCAAGCACTATGTGGCATTAGTGCGCGGCTATTTTAACGCGCCCTGCTTGGTCGACCATCCACTGCGCTACCAAGCGGACAAGCACGGGGATGCCCCCGGCAGTAGCCAGCCACTGCAAGAGGCGCAAACCGCGTTCACGCCACTTGCGCAAATTGAGCTACCCGAGGCTGTAGATCGCTACCCCACCAGTCGTTACTCACTGGTGCACTGCCGCCCTATTACCGGGCGTAAGCACCAGCTCCGGCGTCACCTAAAACACCTACACCATCCTATTATCGGCGACCCTAAGTATGGCAAAAGTGTTCACAACCGCTTTTTTGCCGACCGCTTTGGCGCCAATCGCTTGCTACTGGCGGCCACAGAACTGCAACTACAACACCCGGTAACCGGCGCGCCGCTAAGTATTTGCGCCCCCATTAACGGCCGCTTTGCAAAAGTCGTTGATAGCTTACAATGGCGCACGGCACTGCCCACTAACTGGCGCGAGAGCGATTATGCGACTGGATAAATTTATCGCCCACTGTACCGGCGCAAGCCGCAACGAGGTAAAACGTTGGCTGCACGCCGAGAAAGTCACGGTAGCAGAAAAAACCGTTAAAAATTCAAAGCAACAAATAACCTCCGAACAAATGGTGCGCGTAAACGGTCAGGCACTGCAGTACCCACATCCGCGTTATTTTATGCTGAATAAACCCGCCGGTGTTGTCTGCAGCAACGATGACGGTGAACACCCCACGGCACTCGATTGCTTAAAAGGTATTTCGCAAAGCAACCTACAAATTGCCGGCCGGCTCGACAAAGACACCACAGGCCTGGTACTGATTACCGATGACGGCCAATGGAATCACAAAATCACCGCCCCCCGGGCCGCAAAAAACAAAGTCTATTTAGCGTCGCTCGCGCAACCTATTAGCGAGTCGGCCGCCCAAGATTACATCACGCAATTTGCCAATGGTTTACAGCTCAACGGCGAGAGCAAGCTAACGCGCCCGGCACAACTCGCGTTTATTAACGAGCGCGAAGCCCGCGTCACATTGCAAGAGGGGCGCTATCATCAGGTAAGGCGTATGTTTGCCGCCTGCGGCAACCGCGTCGTCAGTTTGCACCGCGAATCGATCGCCGGCATAGTGCTCGACTCGACCCTCGCCCCGGGTCAGTTTCGCGCGCTCACTGAGGCCGAGCTGACCCAAACCCTAATCGCGCAAAAACACAACGCCCAACCTAAAAGCACTGACTCTCATTCATGAACGATCCCGCATTACACTGGCTGTTAGAGCACTACCACAATGCACCCGCCGCTATCGACTCGGTCTGGCTGTGCGATGAAGCGAGCCGAGAATTTACCGACCACCTTGCTGTTCGCGCCCAAACACAGTTTATCAGCAACCGTTGGGATGTATGTGAGCGTTTAAAAGCGCACCAACACGGCGTTACCTTTAACGACTTTGACTTAAGCGCGATCGCCGACAACTCGCAAGAGCGAGTTTATTATCGTATTTCCAAAGAAAAACCCGTGGTGCACCATATTATTAACGCCGCTGCGCGCGTACTACAGCCAGAAGGTGAATTAGTCATCGCGGGTTTAAAAAACGAAGGCGCCAAAAACTTTTTAGATAAAGCGGCGCAGGTAATGGGCTGCAGCAAAGCCACACAAAAGCATGGTCTGGCCTACAGCGCACAATTAAATAAGCGGCAAATATCGGCCCTGCTCGACGACAGTGACTATTCACGCCTGCGTCCAATCGCACCACTTAACAACACCGGCCAAACTCAAGGCGCAGGCGAGCTTTTGCTGTGGAGCAAGCCCGGGCAATTTGGCTGGCAAAAAATCGATGCAGGCAGTGCATTTTTGCTATCCACGCTGGCGCAACAAAACATGCCCAGCAACGAGCCATTAACGGTGCTGGATTTAGGCTGTGGTTACGGGTACCTAAGTTGCCGCGCCGCACAAACCTTATTTAACACACCACAAACCGCGTTTACCTTGACAGATAATAACGCCGCCGCGCTGCGCAGCGCGCATTACAATTGCGAGCAGCTCGGGTTAGATGCAACGGTTGTACCTTCTGACGCTGGCACTGAAATTGCCCAGCGTTTTGATGTCATTCTGTGCAACCCACCTTTTCATCAGGGTTTTAACGTCAGCGATGATTTAACCGAACGTTTTATTGCCAGTGCCGGGGAGCACTTACAACCCGGAGGGCAAGCATATTTTGTCGTCAACGCGTTTATTGGCGCCGAGCAAAAAGCCAAAGCGCACTTTGCTGAATGCCGGGCGCTTGCCAACAACCGTCAATTTAAAGTGTTGGCATTAAGCAAGCCGCGTTCAAAGCCTTAGATTTTTCGCGCTGTAAAATCCCGCGAGTTTGAGCGAGGAAGACAATGTGCCAAGGTGTCTCGCCAGTGGCGAGCGCAAACTTGACGGTAAAACGCACCGATGCGATTTTCATAGCGCCGGTGCGACCACTCAAGTGCCCCGGCAAAATAACAAGGGTCATCGCGCAACACCTGCCAAGCCGCGCGCAACTCGGACGCCGCCGCAAAATTTACCAACAATAAACCTTGGGCTGTTAAGGCGCGACACAACTGCCGTGACCACGCAGGCGTAAGCGCCACTACTCGCGTAGGCTCGCCCTCTTGCGCGGCAAACAAATCATCAATAACCAGATCAAACGCTGGCCCCGCGTAAAACTGCATAAATGCCAGGGCATCCGCCTCGATTAACAGCGTGTTAGGCCCACCCGCGCGAAAAAAGCGCCGGGCAATGGTCAAGTGCACCGGGTTTATATCAACCCCGATAATCAAGGCGCGGGGGTAGCGCTTGCGCAGCGCACAAATAACCGCGCCACCGCCGACGCCCAACACCAAGATTCGGCGCACCGACTGATTGCTCAGCGCAACGCTCGGCAACCACAGCAAATCCCATAAGCTGCCATCAAATTCACGCTTTGGGTGGTATTGTGTATGAAAAACTCCATCAGTATACAAACGCAAGCTTTGCCCGGCCCGACACACCCGGTAGTGGTGACCATACTGATCGCGGTAGTTAAACAGCTCCATTGCTTGCCAGATCTCTGCGCAGCACCGCCACCGCCCAATTAATATGCTGCAATTGCTCGGTATCGCCGCCGCGATCCGGATGCGCAGCCATCGCCAGCCGACGATAGCGCTGCTTAACTTCGGCTAAAGTCACCGGCATTTGCAATGACATAATCTCCAGCGCTCGGGCACGATCATCACAGCTCACCTGTGTCTGCACCGCCTGCCGCCAAAAGTCGCTTAACAAGTCTTCCACGCTGCGCTCAGTGGCGGCGTGGTAATGTGACCAATCGAGGTAATAATCACGCAGCTTGGCCTCGCGGGCGCCACCTACGGCCTGACTGGATGCCGATTCGAGGGTTCTCACTCGCACATCCAGCAAACCGATATCGAGATCTAGCCCCTGGGTTAACAACTCATCGCGCCAAAGGTATAAAGCATTAAACAAGGCAAAGTGAGTCTGAAATAACAACAGCGGATTAGCGCTGTAGTTTTCGGGTAACAACTCTTGCTCGACCAAGAGCTTGATTAAGCGTTGCTCGCTATACACTTGGCCGGCTTCATAGAGCAGCAGCTGCAGCGGTTCTAGCAATGGATTGGTCGCCATATATTCCCAGTTATAACTCAGTGAACCTTTTCCCAGTATAGCGATTTAGGCTGCGAGTGACGAACTCCCCTCGCAGGCTATCCTATTGAATTGTTTAGAGTTAATACAAATTGTGGAGTATTTGCTCAAGCATCTCTATTTATTCATTTTTTTAAAAGAAGGGGGTTGACGAAAAAGCAGAGGCTCTATAATATGCGCCCCACTTCCACAGAGGAAGTGACCGATCCGCTTTAGCTCAGTTGGTAGAGCAAATGACTGTTAATCATTGGGTCGCTGGTTCGAGCCCAGCAAGCGGAGCCAAATTAAGAACGAGGGGTTACTCACTAGTGAGTAACCCCTTTTTCGTTGTGCGCACCAAAGATCAACGACTCGATTGCGGTTAATCATTGCTCGAATCGCGGCCATTCGAGCTCGTTCGAGCCCAGCAGGCGGAGTCATATTAAGAGCAACGACCTACTCAGTAGTGAGTGGCCCTTTTTCGTTGCATACCCCGACGCTCAACGGATCTTTTGGCCTGCTGTTAATCATTGTCGAATCAGCAAGCGGAGCCACATTAAGATTGCGGCACTATTCAGCAATGGACAGCCCCTTTTTGTGGAAAGACAAAAAACAACGTCCCTTCAGGGAATCTCTCACCACCCAACCCTACCTCAGGATAAAAGGACATCGCTATGTTTGATGTAAACAACTACTTTGAAGGCAAAGTTGCCTCTATCGCCTTTGCTGGCGAAAAACTCCCCGCCACCGTCGGCGTGATGGCCCCAGGCGATTACGAGTTTGGTACCAGCCAAAAAGAATATATGAGCGTTATCAGTGGCGCACTCACCGTAAAGCTGCCCGGCAGTGACGAATGGGTAACCTACAGCGCTGGCGAGACATTTGAAATAGAAGCCAACCAAAAGTTTGGCGTCAAGGTTGCGCAAGATACCGCTTATTTGTGCCTGTACGAATAAACCCCTAACCGCTTAGCCTTGCTAGCGCAGCCGGCCAGTGTTCAGCGCAATCCTCAAAGCGCTGGCGCTGGCCACTTAAATACTCCTCTAGCTGCGCAAGCGCACAGCTTTTACTGCCCAGCACATGATGCCCTATCCCGCCAAACTCCGTCAGCTTGCTTGCGGGCCAGTGCCGGTGCAACTCGCGCGCCCACGCCACTGGGGTAATAGGATCAAACTTCCCCGCCAATAACGCCACTCGCGCAGGGGGCGCCGGTAGCTCTAAAGGCGCACCCTGGGGCCAGCGCTGACAGATTTGTCCCTGCCACATCCCGTTGAGAAAAGGCACTAACAGCGGGTGACGTGCCACGGCCGCCTCAAACTCTTGCTCGCGACCTAAACGGTTGTCCCGGCAATCTACGGCCATAAAGGTAAAGCTGGTAATAGAGTCTGACAGTGCCTGCGAGACAAACAATTGCATCAGCCGCGCCAGCGGCGCCCTTTCGCGCTGCTCGACGGCCCCCAGGGCACGAATGACGTCGCTCCAGCGGTGACGATGGTAACTCGCCGCAAAAACGGCGGCTAACAGCCGGTGATCATTAACCACCACTCGGCGCGGCAAACCCGCTACCTGTACATCCACTCTCATGGGCGCACGGCGCAACAGTGCCAGACTCGCAAACAACTTGGCTTGAAGCTGACTGGGATCTATAGCCGCACTAAAGCCTTGCTCACGCCACGCTTGCACGCAATCGGTATCATCCACACACGCGCGGTAGAAACCATCCAGCGCCCGCGACAGCGTATCGGGCCAATCGATCAACCCGCCTTCACCGGGGGGATACACAGAGTCGAGCACCATAGCTGCCACTGCCGGGCGCGTTTCACTCCCCGCCTTAGGCGCCGAGGCGAGTGCCAGCGCCAAGCGCGACCCATAAGACACCCCTAACACGTGCCAGCGCGCAATACCCAGCGCCACTCCTAACTGCTGAATATCGGCGGCGCTTATGAGCGTGCCGTAATCCGCAGGATTAAAACCCGGTGCAGCTGCTAAACAGGTATCAAGCACCTGCTGTGCTTCGCGCCACTCTTGTTGCAGCTCGAGGTTGCGCCCTAGCACCTCGCGACTAAAACGCTCGTACGCCTCGCAAATCTGACGGGGCTGACTGCCACCGGTACCGCGCCGATCCACCAGAATCAAGTCCCGGCGCAAACCGGAAAAATCTCGCCAATCGCGCCAGCGCTGTAGTGACCGTTTATCCCCTATACCCGCCCCGGCACCAGGGCCACCCTGCAAATAAAGCAAAGGCGTTGCCTGCTTATCATTTTGCAGATAACGCAGAATTACCACCGGTAGCGTAAAACGGCCATCACTTGTGTGCCACTCGCCACAGGTTAAATCCGCAGGGTGTGAGTCAAACGCCCCCTCCGGGCAGGGCCGCTGGCGCCAAGTGGCCGGTGGTGATGCGGAGGCGGACAACCTATTAGGTGAGCTTGAAGGGGTATTGCTGCGGTTCGCTGACGACAACATAAACCACCACAGAGCGAGCGACAACCCAATCAGGCTCAGCCCGACAAGGATTGTTATCTTGCCTCGAGCTAACACGCCGGCCATGCCATATTCCACGGCTCGGCCACATCGATAACGTCTCCACTCATCAGGTGGGTAAACGCCGTATCGCCAAATAACGCGCCGCTGCTTGGCGGTTGCGTAAAGCGCTGATACTCACCATTAATCTCAAACCCAAGAGAGTATGCGTGCAAGTACAGTCGGTCGGATGGCTCCGCACCATAGAGGGTATCCCCGACAATGGGTGCCCCCACACTTTTAAGGGCTACACGAATTTGGTGAGTGCGCCCAGTCGCAGGTTTAACCACAAACAACCGAAGCCCGGGAGCCATATGGCAACTGACAAAAGCGGTACGGGCCGGATTGTGTCGCGTTCGCGTAAGCATCCAGGCGCCGCGCCGCGCGCTGGTCATATCGCCCACCACCGACCCCTGTTTTTTACGGGGCTTTTTGCCGCTAATAGCAAGGTAGTACTTGTCGACTTGCCGCTGACGAAACTGCTCGCACAATTGCCGGTTAGCGTCGGCCGTCTTGGCCATCACCAATAAACCAGAGGTCGGCTTATCCAGCCGATGCACCGGATACAAGCTCGGAAACGATTGGGTCAGTGTGGCAAACAAGCCCGCCTCGCCCTGCTCGGAATGAAAATTCACCCCTGCGTGCTTATCGATCACCAACACCTGATCGGACTGCCAGACAATGTCGAACATAACCACCTTAATAAGGCACGCGACCGATAAACCGCCCGCGTAAAAGCCTCTATATTACCGTAAAACGTATCGCCAGATGGGTTAAGAGCCAGATCAACTAACCAGCCCATAGCCTTAAAAACTCACAGTGCTACACTTAGTTCAGGTGTCCGCCCGCCCGCATAACGGGATACGCTCGACGACTGCGTTCGCATAGAGGGAATCTGGCAGCGTTGATGAGCCTACGTTACCTGTGAGTGTCCACTCGATACTCCACCACGATCCGACAATGCACGCCCTAGCTCCGCGTGTTTCGGTGCACAAAAGAAACCGGCAGCGATTACCGCTGCAATGAAGGCGGCGGACACCTTTTCTTCCCCCCGCCTCACCAAGACGCTCGCAACCCCATCCCTCAAGGCTAATCACCCTCTTGTGCGCTATCGGCACGGCTGGGCTCTGAGCTACAATGGCGGCACATCTCTATAGGTTACGCCCTGCTTTATGCCCGATTCTGCCACCTATCAAGCTCAGCACAAACGCCGCTTAAGCTATATGCCCTGGCTTTATTACCGGCTAAAGCCTAAGCACCTAGAATGGGCCGCACCGTGGCAAGCCGCCATCCAAGCGCGCCTGTGTGAGCTTGAGACGGTTGAGATCGGGCGCAATGTCTTTATTGCCCCAGAGGCCCAGCTGTTTGCCGAGCCCGGCCGCCCTATTATTATTGGCGACAACAGTTATATTGCCGCCGATGCGGTATTGCACGGCCCGATCACCCTGGGAGAGAGTGTGTCCATCAATCATCACGCCAGCTTAGACGGCGGACGCGCTGGCATTCACATTGGCGACCACTGTCGCTTGGCCGCTTACTGCTCACTCTATGCGTTTAATCACGGCCTGGCGCCAGAGCGGCTGATTCGCGAGCAGCCAGTCAGCTCTAAAGGGATTATTTTGCAAAGCGATGTGTGGCTTGGCAGTCACACCGGGGTGGTTGATGGCGTAACCATGCGTCGTGGCGCCGTCGCGGGTATGCAATCGGTTGTAACGCGGGACGTGGCCAGCAACACCATCGTGGCGGGCAACCCGGCCCAAGTCATTGGTCAACGCTAGAACAGCGCTACCGCCGCCCTACATGTTCACCCAACTGGACATCGCCGTCAGTTTAAATTGGTGGTCCCCCTTGCGCAGAATCACACCGTCCTCGGCAATCACCTCTACCTCTAAATCTCCCAGTGTTTGCCCTTCGCGTAAGCTTTGATTATTAATCGTCACCTCACTGGCGCCACCTTGGCGGTATTCGTGAGCGGCGTACATCAGTGTCGGAATCGCATTTTGCACCGCTAAAGGTAAATCGCGAATAGTGCCCACATTGGGGTGCGCTGCCAGCAATGATGATCGCAGCGCTGCATCATCGGGCGCCGGACGAGTCGCCGCGGAATCTGTAATGGCCGATGCGGTCGCTGGGACCTTAACGGGCGCTACCGCTGGGCGAGGCGCAACTGTCTCAGGCGACTCGTCCGGTGGCGGTGCGCTATACAATCGTGCCACCTCAGCATCAACCGCAGGCTTATCCAGATTCTCTTGTGTGTCCATTTGCGTCGTATCGCTAGAGGCCTGCCCGGCCGCGGTTTGCGCCATACGCTTACTGGCGAGCGCGGCAGTGCTGCCCGACGCGACGCTTGATGCCGTTTTACCGTCCAACTCGCCCGGCGCTACCTCAAGCGATAGGCTGTCAGCCGACGCGCTGGTGATAGTGGGTGCACTCGCAACCGTTGCCTGTGCGGGAGCTGACGGTTTGGTTATGGACGAAACCGGCTCGGGTGCTTGAACCACCACCGGTGCCGCCTGATGACGCTCTAGCGCCAACCAGATAACCGCGGCCAATAACCCCAACACCACAACTGCGATCGCCACGAGCCAAGGCCATAATCTGCGAGGTGGCACCTCGGCCCGAGCGTGTGCCGCATCAAGACCCGGCACACCATTTTGTTGTTGCTGGCGCTCGCGGTCAGCCTTACGCAATGCATCCAAAATCAACGACATGCTCAGGGCTCCTGCACAGGTTCTAAGGTGGTATCGATCTCCAACCTTTCGTTGAGTTTAAGCAACGTCTGCTGCCCCAGTATGCCATCGGCAGTCAGCCCAGCTTGACGCTGAAATATTTTTAACCGCTCGGTTAACGCTTGGTTAAAGCGATCGTTCGTCAACCGGCGCGTCTGGCCATCTAACTGCGCAAACTGCTGCGCCAACCAGTGTACCGTTTGTCCTTGATCGCCTTGACTGATCGCACCGGTATAACCGGGCGGTTTATGCCAGACATAAAACACCGCACCATTCCAACGCTGGCCCAGCTCAGTCAATGGCATCAGCTGATGCTCGCCGGTGGATGTAATCAGCGCTGCCCGGTATTGCCCCAAACCGACTAATACTGCGTATACCGTAAATTTATCGGGAGTATTAAGGGTTAACACCGCCGGGCGATTTAAATCCCGCAGCTCAGACCAGGTGCTAAATTTGCGAGTCTCACACTGAATATCACTCGCAGCGGTTTGCCAGCAAGGGTTGCCCTCACCTGTCGCCATGCCGACATGGCCATATAATGCTTGCTGCGCCTCTTGCAGCCGCGCAAAATAAATAGCCTCTTGCGCCGGTCGCGCATTATTATTTGGCTTATTAGCAGCCACTGACGCGACCGATGAACTGCTGCTAACCGCGCTAACCTCTAGCGGTTTACTCGTACTTTTATCACCGGCTACAGGCCACAACACCCACAGCAATAACCCGATCACCACAACTAACGCCAGACCCAAGCCCCACACCAACCAATTGCGCAGATCTTTTGCCGGCTCATCCAAGCCGCCGACGACTTCGCGCCGCGCTAAGCGATAGGTTGCATTGTCGACCCGTTGTTTGTTGTGGCCGTATAAGCCCACCAGCGCCCGCTCGCACAAAATATTAATACGCCGCGGAATGCCGCCACTAAAACGATGAATTTTTTTCACAATGGCGCGCGGAAAAGGGTTGCGCTCTTCCGCCAAACCAGCCACTTGCAACCGATGGGCAATGTAGGCCTCGGTCTCGGCCAGGGTTAACGGGGATAAATGAAAACGCGCGGTAATACGCTGCGCCAACTGACGCAAGCGCGGCTGTGACAAGAGTGTGTTTAACTCGGGCTGCCCCACTAAAATGATCTGCAATAATTTTTTAGTGTCAGTCTCTAAGTTAGTCAGTAGGCGAATTTGTTCCAAGGCATCGGCAGAGAGCAACTGCGCCTCATCAATCAACAGCACCGTACTGCGGCCTTGGCGATGATTCTCCAACAGATACAAATGCAAGGCATCGGTCAGCGATTTTACGGTGTGCTCATCGGCGACGTACTTAACCCCAAGCTCGTCGCAAATCATACCAAGCATCTCGGGTACGTTGGCCATCGGGTTGAACACCATGGCGATATCGGTATTGTCGGGCAACTGCTCCAGTAGCGAGCGAATAATCGTCGTTTTACCGGTGCCCACTTCGCCGGTTAGCAACACAAAACCACCGCCGCGCACACCGTACAATAAGTGCGCCAAGGCCTCTTTGTGCTGATCGCTCATGTAAAGGTAGCGCGGGTTAACCGCAATGGAAAACGCAGGCTCTACCAAACCGAAGTATTGATGGTACATAAAACCCCGTCAGTGTTAGACCAATATCGTGGCCGTGATCATACCCTGTCACGCTCGCTGTGCCTATCGTCGCCCGCCGCCGCTAAAACGTCGCGGACATTAGCCTTTAATCAACAGGGCCATAGTTTCCAGATGCGAGGTCTGCGGAAACATCTCCATCACCCCAAAGCGCTGCAAGCGATACCCCTGATCGACCAAAATTCTTGCATCCCGCGCAAAGGTGGCGGGATTACACGACACATAAACGATACGAGCGCGCTTCAGCTTTCCCAGCTGCTCGCATATATCTCGTGCCCCATCACGCGGCGGGTCCAGCACGATCGCATCGGGCCGGCCCGCCTTTTGTACCAGCCGGTCAATGGACGATTGGCTTAAATCGGCGGCGAGAAACTCGATATTGGCAATATGATTGGCGGCGGCGTTTTCGCGCGCGCGCGCCACCATCGCCTCGACCGCCTCGACCCCGATTACCTGAGCGGCACACTGCGCCGCCGGCAACGAAAAGTTACCCACGCCGCAAAATAAATCCCACAACCGCTCACCGGCCGACAAACCCAGCCACTCGAGTACCTGGGTCACCATTTTTTGATTAATCGCCGGGTTTACCTGAGTAAAATCAGTGGGATGAAAACCTATGGTTAACGCCTTTTTTGCGCCGGGGGCAGCCGTTAGTGTGTAATGCAAGCGCGGGTCCACCGATTCACCACCAACAGTGGTGAGCGCTTTTTTATCACTGCCCGGCTGTAACAACACCTGCCAGCCACACTCATCTGCAAGCGTCATCAGCGCCTCGCTCGCATCATGTGCCAATGGCCGAATTAAACGTATCACCAAAGTACAAAGCTCAGTCGCCACCAGCTCAACATGAGTAACCGCAAGCACGTTAAAGCGCTCCAGCCACGCGGCCAGCGGAGCCAAGACCGACTGCAATGACGGTTGCAACACGGGACACTGCGAGAGTGCAACAAGCTGTTTATCGCCCGCGCGCCGAAACCCTAACGCCACCTTACCGGCCTTATTAAATTGCACCCCAAGACGAGCGCGAGCGCGATAACCCAACACTTGTGCCGTCAATGGTACGGCCATTTGCTCGGGCACCACATTGGCAAAGCGGCGCAATTGATCCAACACCCCTTGCTGCTTAGCGGCAAGCTGCTCAGCGGCGTCCATGTGCTGCAACTGACAACCACCACACTGACCAAAATGCACGCAAACCGGCGCTTGGCGCTGTTCGCTATGGCTGAGCAGCTCAAGCACCTGCGCTTCGCTATAACGGCCAAACTCTTGCTGTAATTTGGCGATTACACGCTCGCCCGGCAAGGCCCCACTGACAAACACCGTCTTGCCTTGGTGCGTGCCAATACCGCGACCATCGTGACTGAGCCTTATGATATCCAGCTCAAGCGGCGGCCCCGCAGGGGCTTGCCGTTTGGTTTTGGGTCGCTGACGTCCGCGATGGGGGGCTCGGCGGCTCATTGTGTGTTAGCGTCGAGTGCGGTATCAAATAACCCAGACGATAAATAGCGATCGCCGCGATCGCAAACGATCGCCACAATCACGGCGTTGTCCAGGGTTTCGGCCAGCTCCAGAGCGGCGGCCACCGCACCGCCCGACGACACGCCGCAAAAAATCCCTTCCTCACGCGCCAAACGCAAGGTCATCTGCTCGGCGCGGCTCTGACTCATACTAACAATACGATCGACCCGCGAAGCCTCGTACACCGCGGGTAAATAAGCCTCGGGCCAGCGCCGAATACCGGGGATACTCGCCCCTTCTTCGGGCTGCAAACCGATAATAGCAACCTCAGGATTTTGCTCTTTTAAATACCGCGAGCAACCCATAATGGTACCGGTCGTGCCCATAGAGCTGACAAAGTGCGTAATGCGCCCCCGGCTCTGCTGCCAAATCTCGGGACCGGTGGTACGGTAGTGAGCTGCCGGATTATCCAAATTGCCAAATTGGTCGAGTACTTTGCCCTCGCCGTTGGCCTGCATTTTGAGTGCAAGATCCCGCGCGCCCTCCATTCCCTCTTCTTGGCTCACCAAAATCAAACGAGCGCCGTAAGCGGCCATGGAGGCTTTGCGCTCGGCAGTGCTGTTATCGGGCATGATTAAGGTCAGCGGGTAACCTTTAATGGCGGCCACCATCGCCAAGGCGATGCCGGTATTGCCGCTGGTTGCCTCAATCAGGCGATCGCCGGGTGTTATTTCGCCGCGCGCTTCGGCGCCCTGAATCATCTCCAGTGCCGGGCGATCTTTAACCGAGCCGGCCGGGTTGTTGCCCTCAAGCTTCAGCAACAAGGTGTTACTGCTTTCGCCCAGTAATCGCTGAACCCGCACCATTGGGGTATTGCCCACGTACGCTTCAATGGTTGGGAAATCCATGCTTACCTCACAGCCATATAACACATAAAGGCGCCGCGCTTGCAGCACCACACAAAAGCCGTCTATTCTACTCGGCAAATGAAACGCGGGAAACAGGCGCTAGCGCACCTGCCTGCCATAATTTGACGAATTACCGCACCCCATGAAACCAAACAGCGTCAAAACCGAAGTCTGGCGACTTATCTTACTCCCTGCGATCAGTATTACAGTGCTGCTATCGGCGACCCTGACTTTTCTTTATATCTCGAAGCTCAACAACTTTGTCGAGCAGCGCGGATTGCTACTTACCGAAAAAACCGCTCATCTGGTTCACGTCGCCCTGAGTAACGGTCAAACAGAACTGCTAGAAAGCCTGATCCAGGCCACGTTAGAAGAGCCCATGGTGCGTGCCGTCCATTTATATGACACGCGCAACAATCGCCATTTACACAGCGGCCCCCGTTTTAACATCGGGGACATCACCCCCGCCAGCGTCGATCTCCATGGCCAAATGACCCGCACCGACAATGGCTACCGGTTTCGCTACCCAATCGTCGATGCGAATAAACAGCAAAGCTTAGGCTGGCTGGATATTGAATTAGTATTGTCTTCTTACTGGGTAACGGTATATCAAATGCTGTTAATTGTGGTACTGGCAACCACGGCCTGCTTACTTTTAGCCGGTTACCTCGCAATAAAGCTACACGGTAATATTATCGACCCACTCGCCAATATTCGGCAGGTCGTCAATAAGATTAGCGCCGGCCAGCTCGACGCTCGGGTAAACGGTAGCTTTGCCGATGAATTTCAGCGCCTGGCAAGTGCCGTAAATGCCATGGCCAGCACACAAGAACTCGCGCAACAAGACATGCAGCAACACATCGACCAGTCGATGGACGACTTACGTGAGACTCTAGAAACTATTGAGGTGCAAAACATTGAGCTCGATATGGCCCGCAAAGAGGCGCTGGCGGCCAGTCAAATTAAATCAGAGTTTCTCGCCAACACCAGTCACGAAATCCGCACCCCACTCAATGGCATTATCGGCTTTACCAACCTCGCGCTAAAAACCGAGTTGGACAAGCGGCAAAAAAACTACGTGCAAACCATTCACGACTCCGCCCAGAACCTAATGGCGATCATTAATGACATTCTCGACTTCTCCAAAATCGAGTCGGGCAAACTAGTACTCGACTACGTCTCGATGACGCTGCGCACCTTGGCAGAGACTACCGTCGACGCACTCACATTTGAAGCGCAAGAAAAAAACCTGCAGATTGTCACCATTATCGACAACAACATCCCACCCCAGCTAATGGGCGATCCATTGCGATTCGGTCAGGTGCTATCCAATCTGCTGGGTAACGCCATTAAATTCAGCCAACGCGGCACCATTAGCATTGAGTTTATGCTGCAACACTTTGTCGAAAACCAAGTCACCATTAAAGTGGTCGTACGAGACGAAGGCATCGGTCTTAGCAAAGAGCAGCAAGCGCAGCTGTTTTCAGCGTTTGCGCAAGCGGACTCTTCCAGCAGTCGCGAGCACGGCGGCACCGGGCTCGGGCTCGCCATCTGTAAAGGCTTGGTGGATCGAATGCAGGGCGAAGTGGGCGTTGACAGCTGCCCCAACAAAGGCGCGACCTTTTGGTTTACCGCCAAACTGGGAGTCGACCCCAATTACGCGGCGCCCGAGCAAAATGCACTAAAAGACAAGCGTATCCTGATTTGCAGCGATAACCCTCTCAGCTATCGCCAGCTCGAAAGTCTTGCCGATTGCTGGCAAGCGCAAACCCTTTGGATTGAATCCGTGCACGATATCTTTCCGCGACTGCGCAACGAAGGATTGGCTGGCCGCCCGTGTCATTTAATGATTCTCGACGTCGCCCCGGACGAGCGCAAACTCCCCCCCGCGCTACTTGGCAATCTCGCCGAACAACTAGAGCTGGAGTTTTCTTGTAAGGTGATTGTGTGCTGCATTAGCGCCCACATGGATGTTTTTACCCAGCACGACAATAGCGGAGCGATTGAGTTTGTCACCAAGCCAATCACTTACGATCACCTATTAAGCGCCATTAGCCACAGTCTTGATGTCGACCTTAACGATAGTGAGCGTAAGCCCGAGGCGCTGCCCGGCCCACAACAACGAATTTTATTGGTGGATGACAATAACGCCAACTTACAACTCACCACTGAGCTATTGCGTGATTTAAACGTCGAGGTCACTCAGGCCAACAGCGGCGAACAAGCCGTTAGCTTGTTTGCCCCAGGGAAATTTGATTTAATTTTTATGGATATTCAAATGCCGGGAATGGACGGCATGGAGACCACGCAGATACTTCGCGATCGCGAGGCCGCCTATGGCAAGCGCACACCGGTTGTCGCCTTAACCGCACACACCCTGACCGAGCACAAAACCGAATTGTTAATCGCCGGGCTCGATGACTGTATTCGCAAACCCGTGTCCGAGGCTTTACTCGCACAAATGTTAAACCGCTGGACCGGTCTATCATTAACCCAGCAGCGCCAAACACCAGTACCAACAACCGACAACAGCCTGCCGGAAGAGCCCGGAAGCCCGGTTAATATCTCCCAGTGCTTGGCGCTGGCTAATCACAAAGCCGACCTCGCCCGAGACATGCTCACAATGCTGATCGACAGTCTGGACACAGAGCAACAGGCGTTAAATTCGGCCTATCAAACCCAGGACTTTACGCTATTACAAGATCACATCCACAAACTGTATGGCAGTAGCTGCTATACCGGAGTGCCTCACCTGCGCAGCATCACCGGGCTGATGGACAAAGCGTTAAGTGCCGGGCAAACCAGTGACCTTGAACCCACCATCATCTGCTTAAACAAAGCCATAGACCATATTAAACAATGGCGTCAGGGGCGAAACATAGACGTTTTATTTGGGTTTAATTCGCCCAGCGCGTAGGCGCGCGGCACTATAAAAACAATTGGCGAGACTTCAGCGGCTGCTCGCCCAACAGCGGCCGCAATAGCGCTCGGCTAATATGCTTGGCGACTCTTTTGGTATCTGGCAACGCGTACTGATCACTGGCAATATCCATCAGGCAAGCACCAGAATAAGCGTTCGCTAGCCCAGCCGCGCCTACAGGAATAAAACCCGACTGGGTATCCAGCCTGTACCAGGCATCAGGTTTTAGCAGCTGCCCGGTGTCAGCATCACAACGCCAATCGATACCGTAGCCCAACTCGTGCAGCAAGTGTTTCTCAAAACGACGTAAGACAAGCTCTACGTCAACCTCGCAGGCGAGCTCCCCCAGTGCCTCCGTGTAATGACGGAATAAATCTGGGCAGCTATCCCATTCGGACAACACCCGCAGCAACAATTCATTGAGATACAAACCAGAAAATAACCGCGTGCCGACTAAATCCAAGCGATGCCCACTAGTCTCGATTCCGGTTAACAGCTTAAGAGAGCTTTTGCCTTGCAGTGAGATCAATAGAGGGATAAAGGGGTTGAGCAAAGAGCGTTGATTGTTTTTACCGCGGCGAACACCCCGTGCGACAGCACACACGCGACCGTGATCTGGCGTAAAACAATCAACAAGAAAACTGGTGTCCCGATAGGGCCTGGCGTGCACAACAAAAGCGGGTTGCAGCTCGATGCGGTGCATAAGTTTATAAGTCGTCGTACCCTAGGCTGCGCAAAGCGCGATCATCATCCGACCAACCCGATTTAACTTTTACCCAAAGGTTGAGCATAATCTTGCTGTCGAGCAGCTTTTCCATATCGAGCCGCGCCTGCTGCCCAATCTGCTTAATTCGATCGCCTTTATTGCCAATCAGAATACGCTTTTGCCCTTCCCGCTCAACCAAAATAACCGCGCCAATGTGTAGCACTGGGCCGCGCTGCTCGTACTGTTCGATCTCAACCGCCATTTGGTGAGGCAATTCATCACCTAGCTGACGGGTGATCTTCTCGCGGACAATCTCGGCAACCATAAAGCGCGCCGAACGATCTGTAAACTGATCTTCATCAAACATATGCATCCCTTCGGGGATGTAATTGAGAATAATGCTTTCCAGACGATCAAGGTTAGAGCCACGCAGTGCCGACAAAGGGATTATCTCGGCCACGCCTAAGCGGTTCGACAACTCTTGTAAATGTGGCAGCAGCTTATTTTTATCTTCCAATAGATCGACTTTGTTAACCACTAAAATAATGCTTGAGCGGGAGTTTTCCAGCTGACGGGCTACCAGCTCGTCCTCCTCGCTCCAAACCAAGCGATCCACCACAAACAGCACCAGATCAACGTCTTTCATGGCGGCGCCAGCGGCGCGATTCATATAGCGATTAATGGCGCGCGGCTCGTGTTTATGTAGCCCCGGGGTGTCGACGAAGATAATTTGATCGGCACCTTCGGTTTTAATCCCGGTGACATTATTGCGCGTCGTTTGCGGCTTGCGTGAGGTGATACTCACCTTTTGCCCCAACATGTGGTTCAACAAGGTTGATTTGCCCACGTTAGGCCGACCCACAATGGCAACATAGCCGCAGCGGGTAACAGGTTGGTCACTCATGGTTAAACTCCAAGACGCTTAAGAGCCTGTGCGGCAGATTTTTTTTCAGCAACCCGGCGGCTGCTCGCGCGCGCGCGCTCGGGGGTATCTAGCAAAGAGACATGGCACTCGACCGTAAACACTTGAGCGTGTGCCTCACCGTCCACTTCGGCGACGCGGTAATCGGGCAACGGTTGCTGCCGGCTTTGCATATATTCTTGCAAGCGGGTCTTAGCATCTTTGGCGGGGGTGTCGAGCGATAAGGTAGCGAGTCTTGTTTGATACCAATCCAGTACACGCTCGCGGCAGGTTTGCATACCGGCCTCAACATAAATCGCACCGATAATCGCTTCAACCGCATCCGCCAAAATCGAATCGCGCCGCTGTCCACCGCTTTTCATTTCGCCCTCGCCCAACAGCAGGCAGGGGCCTATTTCAAACTCCCGGGCAATCTCGGCGAGGGTTTCACCTTTGACCATTTGCGAGCGCAAGCGGCTTAACTGACCCTCGCGGGCAGCCGGAAACTTATCAAACAGCGCCTGGGCGATGATAAAATTCAAAATTGAGTCGCCCAAAAACTCAAGGCGCTCGTTATTGTGGGCGCCTACGCTGCGATGGCTTAACGCTAAGCGCAACCGCTCGGACTCCTCAAAAGCGTAACCCAACCGGCGCTGCAGGCGCTCAAACAAAATATCGTTCACGCTATTATTCCGCAGCCTTGCAGCACTCATCAGGGCGGTCGCTGTCGAGTACGTTTTTAAAGCTCACCACGACGTCGATATTGGCCAAAAGCGGAACACGGGATTCGTATTCATTAATCACCAACAAATTCCGGCTATTGCGAACCACCTCTAGCTGCTTGGCACCTTCGCTCCTGACGTTATTAATAGTGTAATAACGGTTCATCGCCTTCTTGATGTCATTGGTGCTCATTTTACTCAAGTCGGGGTTATCCTCCGCCAAGGTTTTTAAGCCCGCCGTAATGTAGTAATTCTCGGCATAGATTGGCACCACTTTAAATGCGCACAGCATCAAAAACGCCGCAATAACGAGCACCAGCAGCAACGATATAGCCGAAAGACCTGATTGTTTTATGTTTACTCGCATAACTATCCCCTGCGCAACGCGCCAGCCATTACCATCATTAAATGCATTAGTCGATCGCACCAGCCCGATCAAAGCTCGGCAAACTCAGCAAAGACTCCCAGTGCATCCATACCACCACCGCTTTGCCGACGATGTTTTTCTCGGGGACAAAGGGGTCATCCCAGCCCCGGCTATCAAAGCTATTGTCGCGGTTATCGCCCATCATAAAGTAGTGTCCCTCGGGCACCGTCCAAGCACCACGCACACTGTAGCGACCTGGACGCAAATATTTACGCGCGGTAAATTCGTGCTCACCGATGGTTTCTTGCGTTAAACGAAACTGCGGTTGGCCGGCCGGAAGCACCGCTTGAAGCTCCTCGGATACCGGCTCGCCGTTTATCGTGAGCTTATGATTAACGTATTCAATTTTATCGCCGGGCAAACCAATAACACGTTTAATATAGTAGGTGTCGGGCAAATGCGGCGGAAAAAACACCATGACATCGCCTCGCTCAGGTTTGCTGACCGGGATAACCTCTTTGTTAATGACCGGTAAGCGAATCCCGTAGGCGTATTTGTTCACCAGAATAAAATCGCCAATATCCAGCGTGGGCTCCATTGAGCCCGAGGGAATCTGAAACGGCTCAACCAAAAATGAGCGCACCACAAACACCAACAACAGTACCGGGAAAAATGACTTACTGTACTCCACCAGCGCCGGCTCGCGGCTCGCTTGCCCAATAGCCAGCTGATACGCTTTATCGCCTGAGTTCGGCCCGGCATTATCCTGGGCATCAACCTGCGCAGCATCAGCCTTATTGGCGTCATCGCGTTTAAACTGCGCATTGACGGCGGCTATTTTCTGGCGGCGCGGTCGCGCTAAAAACGCAATGTCGTACAACCAAATAACACCGGTGATCAATACGCCCAGCGATAAAATAAGAGGAAGGTTTATATTACCCATAAAACAGTCGGTCCGGCTTAATTATCAACTTGCAGCACGGCCAAAAAGGCCGACTGCGGTATTTCAACATTGCCCACTTGTTTCATGCGCTTTTTGCCTTCTTTTTGCTTTTGCAGCAGCTTTTTCTTGCGCGAGGCGTCGCCGCCATAACACTTGGCTGTTACGTTTTTTCGCAGAGCTTTAACAGTGGTACGAGCAATAACATGGCCGCCAATCGCCGCTTGAATCGCGACATCGAACATCTGGCGGGGGATTAACTCTTTCATTTTCTCGGTCAGATTGCGCCCCATACCTTGCGCGTGATCACGGTGCACAATTAGCGCCAGCGCATCCACTCGATCGCCGTTAATCAAGACATCCAAACGCACCAAGTTAGCTTCCTGAAAGCGGGTAAAGCTATAGTCGAGCGAAGCAAAGCCACGACTAACCGACTTGAGTCGATCAAAGAAGTCCAGCACCACCTCGCTCATGGGCAAGTCGTACTTTACTGACACCTGCTTGCCCATATAGTGCATATCGCGTTGTATCCCGCGTTTTTCGGAGCACAGGGTAATCACCGAGCCCAAATGCTCTTGCGGCACTAAGATATTAGCTTCGACAATGGGCTCGCGCATCTCATCGATTACACCAATATCAGGCAGTGACGAGGGGTTATCCACATAGATAATCTCGCCATTGCTTTTTACCACCTCGTAAACCACCGTTGGCGCACTGGTGATCAAGTCGAGGTCGTATTCGCGCTCTAGCCGCTCTTGGATAATCTCCATGTGCAGCATGCCAAGAAAGCCACAGCGAAACCCAAACCCCAGCGCATCAGAGCTCTCAGGCTCAAAAAATAGCGAGGCATCGTTAAGGGTTAATTTCTGCAACGCATCCCGGAAGTTTTCAAAATCATCGGAGCTGACCGGAAACATACCCGCGTAAACTTGTGGCTTAATTTGCTGAAAGCCAGGTAATGCCGGGGTATCCGGATGCGAACTACTGATAATGGTATCGCCCACGGGCGCGCCTTGAATTTCTTTAATACCGGCGACAATAAATCCAACCTCACCGGCTTTTAGTTCTTTTAATTTATGCAGCTTAGGGTTAAATACCCCCACACTATCGACCACATGGGCCTTACCAATCGATTTGGTAAAAATCTTGTCTTTTACTTTTAAGGTACCCTGAGTCACCCGCACCAGCGACACAACACCCATATAATTGTCGAACCAAGAGTCGATAATCAGCGCTTGCAAGGGGGCGTCCACATCGCCTACCGGCGGCGGTACCAGGCGCACCAGCTCTTCGAGTACGTCCTCCATGCCCAGACCTGACTTGGCGCTACAGCGCACCGCCTCGGTGGCATCAATACCAATGACATCTTCGATCTCTTGCGCCACCCGGTCGGGCTCGGCTTGCGGCAGGTCCATCTTGTTCAGTACCGGAATCACCTCCAGCCCTTGCTCGATGGCGGTATAGCAGTTGGCCACTGACTGCGCCTCGACCCCTTGCGCGGCATCGACCACCAGCAGCGCGCCCTCGCAGGCTGACAGCGAACGGGAAACCTCGTAAGAAAAATCCACATGCCCAGGAGTGTCAATAAAGTTGAGCTGGTAGGTTTTACCGTCGCGAGCCGAGGTAAAGCTGAGCGTAACGCTCTGGGCTTTAATGGTAATACCCCGCTCCCGCTCAATATCCATAGAGTCGAGGACTTGCTGAGCCATTTCACGCTCGGTGAGGCCCCCGCACATCTGAATAAAACGATCGGCGATGGTGGATTTGCCGTGGTCAATGTGGGCAATGATCGAAAAGTTGCGAATATGGCTTAGGTCAGTCACGAAGTAGAGGCACACCTTGAGTTGAACATGTTCGGGTCGGGCCCGTAAAGCCGGCAAGTGTAGCTTATTTACCCCTAAGGCGCTACGCGTCACAGCGCGCTTTCGGGCGTCAATTTTGCTAGAATCGCCGCTTTAATCACCAACCGAGACCTCCCATGCCCCAGACTCAACACTCCGCCACCGTGCAATTAGCTTGTGATTTAATCGCCCGCCCCTCTGTCACCCCCGAAGATGAAGGCTGTCAGGCGCTGATGATTGAACGGTTAGAGCGTATTGGGTTTAGCGTACAACGGCTGCGCTTTGGCGAGGTGGACAATTTTTGGGCGGTACGGGGCGACAGCGGCCCTATTGTTGTGTTTGCCGGGCACACGGATGTCGTACCCACTGGCCCCGAGCAACACTGGCAACACCCGCCATTTGCGCCGGTCGTCCGCGACGGCATGTTACTCGGGCGCGGCGCGGCCGATATGAAGGGCTCGCTAGCGGCCATGATCGTCGCCTGCGAGCGTTTTGTCGCCGAGCACCCCAACCACTCGGGCCGTATCGGCTTTTTAATTACCAGCGATGAAGAGGGCCCAGCCGCCAACGGCACCGTTAAAGTGATTGAATGGCTGCAAGAGCGCAACGAAACCATTGACTGGTGCATTGTCGGCGAGCCTTCAAGCACCACTGTCGTGGGTGATGTGATTAAAAATGGCCGTCGTGGCTCGCTGGGCGCTGAGCTAACCGTAAAAGGGGTGCAAGGGCACGTGGCCTACCCACACTTGGCCGACAACCCCATCCACGCCTTTGCCCCGGCCCTGGCCGAGCTGGCCAGCACTCACTGGGACTCAGGCAATGAGTTTTTTCCTGCCACCAGTTTTCAGGTGTCTAACCTCAACTCTGGCACCGGCGCCACCAATGTGATTCCCGGTGAAGCGCACGTCGTTTTTAACTTTCGCTTCTCGACTGAACTGACCGACGCCGAGTTACGCACCCGCACCGAGGCGATTCTCGATCGTCACGGACTCAACTATGATTTAACCTGGAAGCTTAGCGGCCAAGCCTTTTTAACCGAGCGCGGTGACTTGGTGGATGCGGTGGTCAAAGCCGTCGCCGACACCACCGGCCGCACACCGGAGCTATCCACCAGCGGCGGCACCTCAGACGGACGCTTTATCGCCCCCACCGGCGCCCAAGTCATTGAGCTGGGGCCAATAAACGCAACCATTCATAAGGTCGATGAATGCATCAGCGCTGACGATTTAGACACATTAACCACCGTCTATTGCGCAAGCCTAACCAATTTATTGGTGTAACGTCTCATTCACCCAATAGAATCTCCCCCTGCCAAGCTCGATCGAGGGAGATTACCTTACGGTCGGGCGCGCGCAACTGTTGCTCGGCCCACCTAAAGCGCGGAATAGACTGAAACAGCGCGGCAAATTCGCCATTTTGCTGCGCTCTTTTAAGCCCCAACGCAATTCGCTCGGCCAAACGCTTGTCGCTTTGGCGAACAAAAAAGTACGTAAAGCTTGGGTACTTAAGCAGAATATTCGGCTCGATCACCAAATCTAACTCCGGGTAAAACAACAGCTCTGAGGTGATTTGATAGATACCGCGAGAAAAGTAATCAAACCGGCCCGCCGCCAACATCCGAAACAACTTGCCGTACCCGGTAACCGCCACATAGGGCAATCCGTTCTCGGCCATTACCTCCGCATCCGCCCACTGGGAGTTCATTCCTCCGGTAAGCGCCTGCAAATCGTCTAAGGTTTGCACGGTGGCAAACGTCGCTTCATCGCCACGGCGAATAAGCAACATGCGATAGTGACTCAGCTCCCCCAATAGCGGTACATGGATCGCCCGCATTTGCCGCTCATCCAGCTGACTGGCAACCAACCAAAGCACATCGACCTGCCCTTGCTGCAACGAGGCCTTTAGGCGATCATCCGAGAGGTAAACGGCGGGCTCTTCTAAGCAATAACGGCCAAACTCATCAGCGGTCAAATCGAGTGACAGTCTAAGCAAACGCGTAAAATAGTAAGCGTCATCGGTAGGTTCTTGTGCGTGGTATATGGGCGCCCTGATCCTAGTGCAGCCGGCCTGAGCTGATGCTTTGCACTGGGTATCGCAGCTCGCCACCGCAAGTGGTACCAACGCAAAAAAACATGTCAACGCCAAGCTCAGAGCAACCACGGCTTTAGCGGGTCGATCCAGCTTGCGGATTTGCAAGCAAGTTGCTGCCATGTCAACACCGCCTAGCGCACGGGTTTAATTACACGACTTTTAGTATAGACCCAATCGTGCGATCACGCCGGATTCGTACCGCAACGCTGATGAGGCCACGCCAAACGCGCTATAATAGGCACTCACCACGCTTTTAACACAGATTTCCCACGCACAAGGTTTCCTTTTGACTCTTTATTTACAATTTATTCAGCGCAGCTGGCCACTGCTGTGCTTTGGTTTTGTCAGTATTTTTTGGGGCAATTTCGGTCAATCATTTTTTGTCAGTTGGTACGGTGCCCACATTCAAGAATCGCTCGGCCTTAGCGCGGCGCTGTACGGCAGCCTTTACTCGGCCGGCACGCTGGGCAGCGCACTCACTATTATGGCCGTGGGCGGGCTCATTGACCGCTGGCCACTACAACGCTTTGCCGCCGCCGTGGGCGCAGGGTTAATGCTCGCCTGCCTGATCATGCTAGTCAGTTACCACGCCATCACCCTACTGGTAGGGTTTTATCTATTGCGCTTGTGTGGCCAGGGCCTATTGCCCCACACAGCACAAACCACCATGGCGCGCTACTTTGATGCCGACCGCGGCAAAGCCCTTAGCCTATCGGCCAGCGGTGTTCCCGTGGGCGAGGTTATTTTGCCGCTATTAGCGGTAGCACTTATCGGTGCCGTTGGTTGGCGCGGCAGCTGGCTGGTGTTTGCCGCCTCTGTCCCCCTGCTTTACCTACCGCTTATTCTGTATTTTTTGCGTCGTGCACCGCAAGACACCAACACTCCACCGGTGCAGCAAGCCAAAGCTCATAACGACACCAGCATGGGCCGGCGCCAGATGTTGCGCGATTACCGTTTTTGGCTGGCGCTGCCGGCGGTACTGGCGGCTCCCTTTATCGTGACCGGAGTTTTTATTCAGCAAGGCTTTATTTTAAGCGCCAAAAATTGGGACCCACTGTGGCTGGCCAGCTGTTTTATTATGTACGGTGTCGCCCATTGGCTGGCATCGTTATTGGCTGGCGTACTGGTAGATTTTTTCAGCGCCCGGCGCCTACTGCCCTTTATGCACGCGCCGTTAATTGCCGCGCTGGGGGTACTGGGCTTTTACAACGGCCAATGGGTGGCACCGGTGTTTATGATTCTTTTGGGCACCACTATTGGCGTCGTTGGGCCTATTACCGGGGCCCTCTGGGCCGAGGTTTACGGCACCGGAAAACTGGGCTCGCTGCGCTCGTTAATGACGGCCTTTATGGTGCTCTCAACCGCCATATCGCCGGTATTGTTTGGCGCACTGATTGATGCCGGAATCACCGTTCAAGGTTTATTTGGCAGCTGCGCGATTGGGGCGATTTTGGCGAGCGTGCTGGTGAGCTTTTCATACCCGCGTTTAAAGCTCGATTAACTGGCTTCTATCGGATTGGGGCGGCTGTTATGATTCTGACACGGTTTTTATTAAGGATATAACACGTGCCGCCTCTACTAGAAAAACTATCGCGAATACTCTGGCCGGTATTTTTGCTGGGCCACTGGCTCAGCTGCGGCTTTGTCGCCTGGATGTTGTTGGCACAGGTCAACTTTGCCTACCCTCTGGCCTATAAAGCGCTCGACGTCGAGCAACATATTGCCCACTACGGCCCCGAGAATCGTTACCGCGACAATTTTGCCGACACCTCCAAGCAGCAACACATCGAGTTGTTTAGTCAAATTAACCACGCTATCCATCACGACGCAAACGAGCTTAGCCACATCACCTTTACCCCCCGCACGGGCAACACGCAAACGTTGCTGCGCCGCGATGAAGTCCTGCACTTAACCGATGTGGCACACCTTATTGATAAAGTTTACCTGCTGGGCATTAGCGCCGTTATCGCCATGATAATCAGCGGTGTGCTTTTGCATCGTGATCGCTCGACCTTGCCGCGCCCCAAAAACGTTGTGCTTAGCGTGTGTGGCACCATAGCCGCACTCATTGCCGCCGTATTAATCATCGGCTCCAAAAAAGTCTTTTACTATTTACACACGTGGATATTCCCCCCCGAGCACCCGTGGTTTTTTTACTACCAAGATTCCCTCATGACCACACTGATGAAAGCCCCCGACTTATTCGGACTCATCGCCGCGTTACTGCTGGCCTTGTGGTTGCTGCTCTGGGGCGCCACATTATTTATGATTACACGGTTCTGGCCTCGCCCACTCCGTAGCGCTACAAACAAGGAACAAGCATGATTATTCAACAAGAAACCGTCGATATCACCACGCCCACTGGCGTGATGCGCACCTACGTGCACCGCCCTCAAGCCGAGGGTAAATTCCCGACCATTATTTTTTACTCCGAGATCTTTCAGCAAACCGCACCCATCGCCCGCTCAGCGGCGATTATGGCCGGTCACGGTTTTGTCGTGTTAGTACCTGAAGTCTTTCACGAACTTAACCCCATCGGCACCGTGCTCGGCTACGACGATGCCGGCAAAGACAAAGGCAACGCCGACAAATTTGCCAAGCCCCTGCCCGATCACGACAGCGACACCCAAGCCATGATCGACTTTATTGACAATGCCCCCTACACCACCGGCGATGTCGGCACCATGGGCGTCTGCATCGGCGGCCATTTAGCGTTTAGAGCCGCCCTAAACCCAGCAATTAAATCCGCCTGCTGCCTCTACGCGACAGACTTGCACTCGAATACATTACCGACCTCTGACACAGACCAAACCCTAGCCCGTGCGGGAGATGTAAAAGGCGAGCTAATGATGATCTGGGGCCGCCAAGACCCCCACGTCCCCGATCAAGGCCGCGCCGATATTAATCAAGCACTGCGCAGCGCCGGCTGTACTTTCACTTGGCACGAAGTAAACGGTCAACACGCGTTTATGCGCGACGAAGGCGAGCGGTTTGATCCGGAGCTAGCGCTTAGCTGTTATCAGATGGCGGTTGGGTTGTTTCGTAGGACGTTGGGGTAAGGGTTGGTTTGTAGTGTTTTGATGCCGCTAACGCGGGCTTTTCTATAAGCCCGAGTCGCCGGGCGTGGCGAGTTACTTTTCTTTGTTTGGGCAAAGCAAAGTAACCAAAAGAAAACCCACCCCGGCATCTCAGCCCTTCGGGTGCCCTCGCTCCGGTCGATTTTAGAGGGCCGTCTCGACAGGCCCTCCATGGCCTGGCGAGACTTGCGCGAGCGTCCTGCTCACTTACCCCCTAAAATAGACCTACGCTCGGCTGGCTGCAGGGGATCTGAAAACAGTGCTTCGTAGCTAACCGGTAACACGCTTGAGATAATGGCGCAGCAGTGCAGGAATCAAAGACTTGGCCCGATTGCCTCGTTTATAGGTAATTTGAGCAGTTAACGCCTAAATTACCGGAAATATTTGTGTAGTGAGCGCAGCGAACGAAGCAAATGTTTTCCGGTAGATTTACTTGTGTACGCCCAGCATGGGCATGAACTAATGGGGTGAAAGTCCCCTGTAGGAAG